>JBBIRD010000001.1:0-78889 GCA_037441965.1 Candidatus Moraniibacteriota bacterium
CTCAACAGATCACTTTGGGATCGATTGATCTTGCGACAGATGTGACTGGAGTACTGCCTATTGCCAATGGTGGAACAGGTCAGTCATCTGTTGGATTGGCAGGGAGAGTTGTTTATTCGGATGGTGCTTCCTACGCCTTCTCTACGGTTGGATTATCTGGTCAGGCACTTGTATCTGGAGCCTCAGGAGCTCCTTCATGGTTCGCTCCTTCTATAGGATCAGTACTTTTTGCGGGTGCTTCCGGGATACTTACTCAAGATAATGCGAATTTTTTCTTCGATAATACGAAAGATCGTTTGAGTATTGGAACAGGATCATCACCCGTTGCGACCTTAGATATTGCTGATAGTTCAAATTCGATGGTATCAAGCACAGAATATGGAATGAGAAATGTTTTTTCTGATGTAGGTGCAGTTGGTTCTAATCAAGACATTACATATGGAAATTACACCTCTCTCACACGAACAGGGGCGACTGGTGGTACAATCGATAGTTATGGTTCGTATGTAACAGCAACAGGGAGTACGGGTGGTACAAGTACGATATATGGACAGTATTCAAATGCTATAGGAGCGGATGTAAACTATGGAAGTAAGAGTGAATCGTATGGAGTTACGGGTTCTATAGCGTATGGAGCATATGGTATTGCTTCTTCTAATATAGGACAAACGGTGACTAGCGCGTATGGTGTGTATGGAAAGGTTGATGCAAATTCGGGAACAATAACTAATGGTTATGCATTATATGGAGGCTCTAGTTCTGGTCCAACAGTAACGAATGGATATGGGTTATATCTTGATAATATTGCCGCAACGACAGGTTATGGTGTGTATCAGACAGGATCAGATGATCATAACTATTTTGCTGGAAATATCGGTATTGGTACAGGTACTGACCTTACAACCAATGCTCTTGAAGTGAGAGGGGCAGCAGTACCACAGTTTCGTGTTGCTTATGATGCTTCGAATTATTATACGACATCAGTATCGTCGACTGGAGCAGTAACCCTCGATGCAACTGGCACAGGAGGACAAGGCTTCACTATTGCAGATAATCTTTCTCTGTCAGCTAATCTCACGATCGGTGATGCATCAATAGATACCGTAACCGTCAATTCTTCTGCATGGACACTTGCAAATGATACAAATTTTGCTCTTTCAGGTGGAGTGAACGGCTTCTCTGTTGATGGAACAACATTTTCTGTTGATGGATTTAATAATAGAGTGGGTATTGGCACTACGAGTCCAGATGTTCAGTTGGAAGTTTATGGAGTATCGAACGCAATTCGTCTTTCATACGATGATGTGAATTACACAACATTCTCGTCAGTAAGTA
Organism: Candidatus Moraniibacteriota bacterium; assembly: GCA_037441965.1. GTDB lineage: Bacteria > Patescibacteriota > Minisyncoccia > Moranbacterales > UBA1568 > UBA1568. The sequence goes on from JBBIRD010000001.1 coordinate 1,336, forward strand.
ATGGTGAATTGAGTATTGTTTCATCAAATTCGAGTGAAGGAGCAATTGTGATAGGAGGAGGTGCTGCCACAAATCTTTCTATGCAGTTTGATTCTGCAACGAATGATTATTTTATGGGTCGTGAGCAAGCAACGAGCAACTTTATTATTGGTAACGGTACAGTAGTAAGTCAGTCTTATGCATTGTTGAATATTACTCCAGGAGGCAAAGTGGGTGTTGGTATGACGACAACTCCTCTTGCAAAACTTGATGTGATACATAACTCTATTTCGACGACTAATGCAACAGAATATGGTATTCGTAACCAATTTACAGATACTGGTGCTGTTACGATAGGAACTGATACGACATACGGTAACTATACAACAGTAACGAGAACCGGTGCGACAGGAGGGACAATTGATACGTACGGATCACTCATCAGCGTGACAGGTGATCTCGCAGGAGCTGGTACATCAAAGAATATTGGTCTTTCTGTTGCTGTATCTAATGCTGATACGAATTATTCGGCGATATTTATGGGAGGAAATCTAGGTATCGGTACTCCAACTCCAGTAGCCCCACTCGAAGTGTTAGGTACTACTGGCATAGGTTCTCCAATTGCCAAGTTTACAGATTTGAATGATACAAGTTGTACTCTTGCTACAGGAGGTACTATTACTTGTACATCCGATGAACGCTTGAAGAAAAATATTGTGGATTTAGGAAGCAGTCTCAGTGTTCTCAGTTCTCTTCGTCCGGTAGAATATAATTGGAAATATCAATTGGACGGCGAGACAAAGAATTTCGGTTTCATTGCTCAAGAAGTAGAAACAATATTTCCGAGACTTGTTGTGACGGATGTAAATGGTTACAAGGAACTTAATACTATCGGACTCATTCCGGTCATCGTGAAAGCGGTACAAGAACAACAATCACAGATCACCGATATCACTTTGAAGACTGATCAGAACATCACGACACTTGCAGGTCTTCAAGCCTCGATCGATACACAACTTACTGTGATTGGTACAGAGATGTCTCTCTTGAAAGCAAAGAATGTAGATTATGATACTTATTTTGCAGATAATCTCGCTCATCTCACGACACTTGATACGACAACAGCAACACTGCGTAGCGATCTTACCCTCGAGACTTCCAAAGTAGCACTGCTGGAAACACAGGTACAGTCGCTTATGGATTTCTATGCAAGTTTTGATCTTGGGAAGAGTCTTATGAAAGATGTTGCAGGTAATGTCGATTTGACGGTTGATAGTTTAGGGAATCCGGTAACGCTTGGCGGTAAACTCAAAGCGGTTATTCTTGAAACAGGAGAACTTGCTATCACCGTAGTCGATCCACTCGCTCCGACGATCGGTACTGCTGAAATTTTGCCAGTAGCTGTCGATGCGAATGCTGATGGCAATGATGATTATTCACTCCTTCCGATGACGGACCCTATCGTCATCGCTCGTGATGGTACATCGGTTCAGGTGATGACCAAAGCGATGATTCCGATGGTCAATGGATCGCGTATTTTTACAACATTTAAGAATAATCCAGGAGGATCGAGTTGGGTAGAAAAAACGAAAGATACTCACAACGACTTTGTCGGTTTCCAAATCAAACTTTCGGCGCCAGTTTCTGTCCCGACCAAAGTCGATTGGATCCTTATCGAAGAAAAGAACGGGAAATAGTCGTTTGTTTTTGATGAAGAAATATGTTTATATATATGGATAGATTGTCGTAAGAGGATTAACAGAATGTTGTATGGTTCGTATCTCACCAAAAAATATTCTTTTGTATGTAGCACTCCTTGTAGTGCCTCTTTTTGTTTACATTTTTTGGCAAATGTCTTCTCCAGAAACGATCGTAAAGACCGTCAAAAAATATGAACAAGCTGGAGAGAAAGTAAGGCAAGATCTTATCAAGAGCCCGACTCTTCCAATAGTAGAAAAAGAGAATACATATCAGGTAGTTGACTCTTCGATAGAAGATATCAGTATTCAATATGCAAAATATAGCGAAAGCATACCGCCCAAGGATGATGAGAATAATCAGCAGAATGAGCAAAAAGATCATCAAAATGGAGAAGAAAAGAAACCGCAAGATCTGTTCAAGAAACCCACTCTTTCTATCGATTTTCCAAAAAATTATTCTCAACCAATCAATATAAAACTTGATGCAGAGAGAATGATAGATATTACAGATCTCTCTGGAACGAGTGATTATTCAGTATCGACTATTGCTCGAGAAATACCAGAGAAAAATGATCTCTCTACATCATCAATAAATAATCCTGACAGATCATTATTTCGTAAGAGTCTTGAACAGAAGTTATTTGGTATTGATATACGGAAAATCTTTCAGAAAACGCCTTCAGAAGATACCATCCTTCACTATACGAGTCGTGACGGACGCAAGTCACTTCTGTACACATTTATCAAAGACCCTTCTACTGGAGAGAAAACACTCAAACATTGGACTCTTTATGAATACGGTACCGGTACAGAACAAGAGCAATACCAATTTTCAAATGCCAAGGTTAAGATAAATGCTGAAGGTATCGCAGAGGTCTATTATTTTGGGACGCAAGAAATTCAGAATGAAAAAGTAAAATCAGAAGTGAGTCCTGATCTCTTGGCACGAGCACAGCGGGCAATGGAGAAAGAAACAGGTCAAGATATCCTTCTGAGTAGGAATAATCCAGATTTTACTCTTCCTGCACCGTATTATATCGATAAAAACGGAGAACAGCACAATGCAGAATGGCAGTGGAATGCTGATAAACAGATACTCTCAGTGAAATTTGATCCAGAGAGAAATATGTATCCGATCGCTCTTGATCCGACACTTTCTTTTACTGCTCCGGGTCAATCAAATTCGATGAGTATGATAACAGGATCGAGTCCTTCGTCCTTTGCGATTGGTGATTTCAATAATGATGGGAAAAATGATCTGGCTGTTGGAGCTGATACGGTAGTGATTTTTTACGGTGGCTTTACCTTTTCAAAAAGTGTTGATTCTGCAGATGTTGTTATCAGTAGTACCTCTTATGATGGCGTGGGATTTGGAGCTGGACTAGTTGCAGGAGATTTTGATGGTGACAATAAAACTGATTTACTCGTTCTTGGAAGTTGGGGAACATGGTATGATCCTGACTACGCCGTATATATATTTTATAATAGCTCCATTCGTACAGGATCTTATAACAATGCCGATTTTCAGAATAGCTCTTTCAGGGGAAGGCTTTCTATTGGTTTAGGCGATTTGAATGATGATGGGAAAAAAGATCTTATAATAGGAGAACCTAATAATCGTTATAAAGCCGATTCGGTCTATATCTATTATGCAGGTATTCCTCTGTCAAGTGGCCCGCAAGTGACTCTCACAGGCATCACTGATACGGATGGAGGAAATCTGAGAGGTGCTTTCGGAAGTTCTTTTGGTGTCGGTGATTTCAATGCGGATGGCAAGAACGACATTGCTGTGAGCGCTCCCGCTTTTGGATCGTATTATAATACTGGACAATATCCTGGTTGGTATAATACATACCAAGGGAGAATATATATTTTCTACGGTGGTTCTATCACTACAAAGAATGCTTTATCTGCTGATAGAGTGATCATTGGTGAAGCAGGTGGGCTAGGTAGAGAAATTTCAGGAGTGGTCGATCTCAATGGAGATGGATATGTAGATATTTTGACAATAGATACCGGTCCGCAAAAACTTTCAATGTTTTATAACAATGCGGGTACTATTTCTACTCCTCCTGATGTTTCGATTGCTTCTGCATTTGTTTATGGTGCCACTTGGAATGATTTTAATGGTGATGGGCGTGCTGATTTTGCGATAATAAATCGGTTTTATTCAAGTATAGATATTATTTATAATGATGGTGATTATCCGGCGGATATGGCTAATGCTGATGTGCGTATTGGTGGACAACCAGTATTTTATAATAAGGCACATATTGTGTCTTCAGGCGATTTGAATGGTGATGGACAAGCAGATATCGTGACAAATTCACAGGATGGATCAAATACATCTATCCTCTATTCTCAGAATGGACAAGTGAACACAAATCAGTATGCTCTTGGAGAAGCATCAGGAGATGCTTTCGGCACTGCTATGGTTGCAGGAGATTTCAATGCTGATGGCACGACGGATCTCGCAGTAGGTGCACCTGCTGGATCTGGACACTCTTCGAATACCGGACGAGTCTATCTTTTTTATAACCGAGGATCATATCCTCGTGATGCCAGTTCTGCTGATGTGATTATTGACGGAGGAGCGATAGATGATTTTTTTGGTTTTTCATTGATTGCTGGTGATTTCAATGGCGACAAAAAAATTGATTTTGCGGTCGGGTCCCCAGGAAGTTCTTTGAATACTGGAAGTACATATGTTTTCTATGCAGATGGGACAAATGATTTTGGAACAATATTTTGTACCTCGAGCTTTCCGACGCTTTGTAGCGCAAGCAATGCTGATGTTATCCTTACAGGTGGATTGCCTGGCATTGGGATTGGATCGTCGTTTGGAACAACACTCACAACGGGTGATTTCAATAGTGATGGAAAAATGGATCTGGCTATCGGTGCCACAGGATATAGTTCAAATACTGGGAGTGTATCTGTATTCTATGCCCCATTTAGCGGAGTGAATGTTACTCTGACGGGAGAAAATGTTAATGATTTGTTTGGAAAAGCGCTGATAGCGGGCGATTTCAATCATGACAATAGGACCGACCTTGCAGTCGGGGCTACGGGATATAGTTCTGCCACTGGTCGTGTCTATTTGTTTTACAATAGTGGGAGTACTCTCCCTACGACTGCCAGTCTTACGATTACCGGATCTCAGACAACTCAGTCTTTCGGATATGCTTTGGCAGTAGGAGATTTCAATGCTGACAATAGTACGGATCTCGTGGTAGGGACTCATTCGGATTTTCTCTTTCCGAGAATGTGTACTGATGATCCTAGTGCTGACTTCGTTATTTATTATCCCTGTAATTATTATGATGCTGGGAGGGTTTATATTTTCTATGGTGATAGTACTATTCCTACGACCGCTAATACGGCAGATATTATCTTAGATGTTAATGACTTGTCCGCCACTGCACAACCACGATATTTTGGATCTTCATTGGCCACAGGAGATTTGAATGCTGATGGGAAAATAGATTTGGTTATTGGACAACCAAATTACGACGGCACAACTTATGTTGGTCTTGTTCGTATTCTCTATAATGATGGTGCTCTTGGGACTGATGTAACTATTAAAGGATGGAGCAATAATTCTTTTCTTGGTACCAGTCTTGTTACAGGAGATTTCAATGCTAATGGTCGGACAAACTTGGTTGTGGGAGAAGGATTATCAGTTGGTGCAGGACGGATATCATTTTTCGAAACGCGTGATAATTTTGTATGGAATCCTCAAACATTGTCTCTCGCAGAAGGAGCGACAATGAAAGGTGATATGCTTGGTCAAGAGCAGAGAATCTCTGGTAGTGTAAATGCGGAGTTGTTTGGGAGTTCTCTTGCATCAGGGGATTTCAATAATGACGGGAAGAATGATCTCGCTGTCGGAGCGAGCGGATCATCTTCTCTCTATATATTTTATGCTGATGGCGAATACCCTGTGAGAAGTTCAGATGCGAATGTTGTGATCAAAGGAATGTCAGTGACAGGATTAGGAACCACCCTTATCGCTGGAGACTTTAATGATGATGGAAAAACTGACATTGCTACATCTAATCTCGAGTCTGTCTATATTTTCTATAATGATGGTTCATATCCTTTAGATGCTGTTACTGCGGATGTTGTTATTGCCGGAGAAACAGCCTATAGTTCAGGTTCTGCTTTTGGATCTTCGATGGTTTCGGAAGATATGAATGATGATGGGAAGAAAGATCTCGTTATCGGTTCATACGGATATTCTACTTCTGCTTTTACAGCGACGAACACCGGTCGCGTGTATATCTATTATGCGAACGGAACACGAAATTTTGTCTGTACAACATCTCCTTGTACGGCTTCGGATGCTGATGTGATTATTAACGGATCAGAAGGATCCTATTTTGGTTATCAGATAGTGACAGGCGATTTTAATACCGATAATAAGACAGATTTGACGGTGAGTGCGCCTTTCCTTCAGACGAGTAATACAGGTAGAGTATACATATTTTATGTTGATGGGACTAATAATTTTGGAACAACGAGTTGTGTTGGAACGCCAGCACTCTGCAATGCTAGTGATGCTGATGTAACGATTATGAGTGAGGTGATTTCTTCTATGAATATCGATGGACTTGGTTACTCGATAGCTTCTGGTGATCTCAATAATGATGGGAAAATAGATTTGGCTATTGGAACGCAATCGTATTGTTATGACGATATTACTCAAGGTTGTTCTGGACGTATGTATTTAATATATAATCAAGGTTCTGGGATATATCCTGCAAATGCAGGGGGTGCTGATGTGATCATAGCTGGTGGGCAAGATAGTTTTCTTGGTAGAAAGATTGCTATTGGTGATGTTAATAGAGATAATCGTGAAGATCTTTTGGTATGGAGAGGAGATGTTACTAGTACTCACTATCTGGATGTATTTCTCAATGATGGATCAGGGTATCCGACAAATCTCTCTGGAATAATAGAAAGTGATGTTAATTTTACTTATCCAGCAATGACAAATGATATGGACTCTTCTCAGGTTATTTTTGATGATTTGAATGCTGATGGATATCAAGATCTCGTCATCAGTGATATTGGTTTTAATGGAAAAGGAAAGATTTCTCTTTATACAACAAATGATACGAGTATCAGTGGTGAAGCAACAGGAAATTATTTTGGTTCAGCTCTGGCAATAGGAGATTTTAATGCTGATGGGAAGAAAGATCTTGCTGTGGGTGCGCCCGGATATTCTTCAAATACCGGTCGTGTATATATTTTTTATAATGATAATCATCTTCCGTCATCTGCTTTTCTGGCTGATGCCATTATCACAGGCGAGACGACAGGTGATCAATTTGGGAAATCGATTTCTCTTGTTGATTTCAATATTGATGGAGAACAGGATCTGGTTGTTGGTGCGAGTGGATATAGCACAAGTAAAGGAAGTGTATACTTTTTTGCTAATCTTGGAACAGGGGTTTATCCTGTGTCTGCAAGTGGTAGAGATACATTGATTGTTGGTGAGGCGGACAATAATTATTTTGGTGAAGTATTAGCATCAGATGATATGGATCATGATGGATGGGCCGATATGGTTGTAGGTGCTCGAGGATATTTGTCAAATGCGGGTCGCGTTTATATGTTTTATTCGGATGGTGTATATCCTGCAACATCCGATCTGGCAGATAGTATTATTACTGGTGAAACAGGCATCTTGTTCGGATCAGCTCTTGCTACAGGAGATTTTGATAGAGATGGCAAGAAAGATGTCGCAGTGAGTGCGCCTGGATATTCTTCAAATACCGGTCGTGTATATATTTTCTATTACAATGTAGGACTTGGCACATTTCCATCGACTGTTGCTACGGCCAATGCTACTATTACAGGATCTTTATATACACTTCCTGTGCCTTGCTATTTTTCTTGTACAGCTTTTGATCCATATTTTGGTTCAGCACTCGTTTCTAGTGATTTCAATAATGATGGCAAGACTGATTTAGCTGTTGGGTCTTACAATTATGGTTTTCAGAATTGGGATAGAGATCCTATGGATATCGATGCGAATCTCACTACATATCACTTTGGTCGTGTTGATATTTTTTATAATACTGCCACGGGTATATATCCTACGAGCGCGAGCAATGCTAATGTGACTATGGTACCAGAATCAAATTCGTATCTTGGATCTTCTCTTTCTGTTGGTGATGTAAATGCTGATAAAAAGGCAGATCTGATAGCAGATGTTGCGAATGGTGTCTTTGTTTTTTATAATGATGGAGCGTACCCAGATAATGCCTATCCGGATATACGATCTGTTTTTGAACCAGATCTCAGGCCGTCGGTCAAAGTGAATACCCCTCATATTTCTGTCGTCGGCGACTTCAATGATGATGGAAAGGGTGATATAGTAACAGGTATCGGTGAATATTATTACTATGGGCCACTCTATTCTCAACTACTCAATACGACTGGCTATGTGACGACAACGATTTCTGAAGTTCGTACTATTGATCGTTTCCTTCGTCTTCGCTTACGAGGCACTGCGAAATTTCAGGGACAAAATAGTATACGATAAGAAAATTATCTCTATCTTTTGATAGAATAATTGCGATAGCAGAAGATATGCCAGTGAGAAAGAGAAATAACTTGAGGAAGCAATGAAACTATGGAGATGAAAAGATTTTTTCTCAAAAAAAGAATACTCTATATTTGTTTTCTTCTTCTTTCTATCTTTATTGGGAATAAATTTTTTGATTATCAGAAAACAGCACAGCATCTTCAAGGAATAGAGAAATTACTTGCGTTAACATCTGAAGATTTAAATGATATTAAATCTGATCCTCATAAAACAAAAGAGTCAGTAAGGGAAGCAATCGATGCATATTCTCAGCATATTTCAGACACCCTCTCGATTGCTCAAAAAATAACAAATATGGAGGCTTCTCAGGAAGCGTTCGTTGCTATCTTTAGGAAGGTTGCTTCACAATTGGGAGATATCCGAATGATTCAGCAGAATACTGAATTAACATCATCACAATCTGGAATTATTGAAAGAATAAGAGATGTAAATATGTATGTGCAGGAGCAATCAGTAGAGCGACTCACAACACTCGCTCAGAGTGATAACGCTATAGACCAATCGAAAGAAGGGAAGAAGATAGGTGCATTACCCTCTTGTTCTGATTGCAATGTTATTCTTATCTCCCTTACCACTCTTCGTCCTGATCGTATGGGTATTTATGGATATCAGAAACAAACTACTCCGCATATTGACGCATTCTTCAAGAACTCAATTATCTTCAGAAATACGGTTGCGCCTACTTCTTGGACTACCCCAAATGCTCTATCACTCTTTACTGCTGTTTTCCCATACCGACATAACATTATTTCAAGAGAAATTGATCCGATTTACAATCGAAAAATTCTGACATTGGCAGAGATGCTGAAAAAAAATAATTATACTACAGGGGCATTTACAGGAGGAGGGGATTATAATAATAAATACAGTGGACTCAACCGTGGGTTTGATTTCTACCTTGATGAAGCAAATTATAAGACATTCAAAATAAAAGCAGATATTTCTATCGGGACAGGCCCTCTTTTTTATTCTCCACTTCGAGAGTTTCTTCCGCTAGGAACCGATTGGATGGAACAGAATTATAAAAAAAAGTTTTTTCTTTTCTTGCAGGGATATGATCCTCACTGTCCTTTGAGTCCACGCGAACCATTTGCTCAGCAATTTACTAAAAAGATGAAAAGTGATGTAGATTTTTCTGTATGTCATACAACATACGATGATACGGAGCCATTATATGAAAATGGAAAGAAATATTGGGAAGTAATGACGACATCAGATGGAACAAGAAGCCCTTTCAAGATGCGACTTTCTCAGGAAGATGTTGATTATATGAATGCTCTGTATGATGCTCGTGTGGCAGAGATGGATTTTTATTTAAATAATTTCTTTGAAAAACTCAAGAGTCTTGGTCTAGAAGAAAAGACGGTGATCGTATTGATGGCAGATCATGGAGAGATGCTCGGAGAACACGGACGGTTTATGAGGGGTGGCACTATTAGAGGAAACTCATATAAGCAATCTCTTCATTTTCCTCTTCTTATCAAGCATCCAAAAATAACAGAACCTCTCATCGTGGAGGATATTGTGAATACAGTGGATATTATGCCGACACTTCTTTCTATGTTGGATATAACAGATCCTCAGGAAGATATACGACAAGGTCACTCGCTTCATATCTCAAACTTCCAGAGTGATCCGACCAATGAATATGGTTTTTCAGGAGCCAAATATGAAAGGAGTAATGTGATTGGATATTTTGATTTTCCTACTGCATCTGAATCTGTTCAGGACAAGAAATGGAAATTGATCAAAGAAACTATCTTCGATAATGATGGTTTTTCAGTAGAAAAAATCTCATATAAACTCTTTGATCTTGAGAATGATCCTAACGAGAACATCAATCTTTATGACGCAGAAAGAGAAGAAGCAGAGAAGCTCAAAGTTGTATTAGAGAAGTGGCTTGATCAATATCGATGATATTTCTATTGTATGAAGTATAAAAGAATTTTTATTGTTATCATTATCAGTCTTTTTATTGGCATTGGTTCTAGTATTTTCTGGCAATTTTATTATGATCAGAAACATTCATTGAAGAATCTAGGCTTTTCAATAGCTGGAAGAGAGAAGTTCTTTGTTGAAGAAAGATTCCCTCGTCATTTCTCTGATTATGAAGAAGAAGCTCTTTTTGCTAATGGAGAATCAGGTATCCTCCAACTTACATTGATTTCAAATCTCACAAGAGAGCGCGCACAAGAGTATGCTCGATCACAATTTTCCGTGTTTGAAAGTATGTTCGATAAAAGATTGCCACCATATCCAGAGCTTATTACCAATGCCACTGGTTGTGCTGATGAGTTTTTGCCACAGAAGAAGGAAACGCCCATTGGAAACTATTATACGGCTTATGCAGGTAATCGATTTAATTTCGGTATCTGTGATCAGAGTATTGCCAAATATAAATCTGGTGTTGGTATTTTTTATTGCGAGAAACTTCGGCGAGAAGTGAAACTCTCTTATTTTATTGATAAATCTGAGAATTTTGATACAATAGATGCATTGATGAATTCATTCATCTGTCTTGATAAGTAATGTGTAAACGAATATGCAAAAAATTATTTTTTTTGTTGTTGTGATTATTTTTGGGGGAGTTTTCTTTTTTTCTTCTTTACAAAAGAAAGAAGTGAGTCAAGTGTATTGGTTTATTCCTGATGGTATGAGAGCTGATCCTGATGTTTTTAATATATATAAATGGGCAAAGGAAGGAAAACTTCCCAATATCAAAAAATTAATGGATCAAGGCTCTTATGGATATTCTATCCCTGATTTTCCATCTCATACTCCAACAAACTGGGCATCATTGATGACTGGAACGCATCCTGTGACACATGGTATCTCTGATGGCCCTATGCATGTCGAAGGTTATCCTCTCGAAAAACCCTCTGTTGCTGGTTTTGGTTCTCAGGCGAAAAAGACGGATCCTATCTGGAAGACACTAGAGTCAGCAGGGAAGAAAGTAGCACTTCTCTCTATTCCTGGATCAACACCGCCAGAATTAAAAAATGGTATTACAATTCGTGGTCGCTGGGCTCCTTGGGGTTTTGATACGCCTGCTATCAATTTTGAACCAAAAGAGAAACTAGAAGAACGCAAATCCACAGGAAGAGGATTTAAGCTTTTTTATCTTGGGCAACAATTAACGCAATTTATTGATAAAAATACTCCTTCCGAATGGAGTTTTTCACCAGAATCATTCAGTCCGAGTATAGAGATGAAAATAAATGTGTATGGTATGACGCTTTTTGGTCTTGTGATAGATAAAACTGATGATAATGAAATAAACTATGACTCTGTTGTATTCTCTTTTGATAAGAAAACAGAGATAACGACATTGAAACAAGGAGAGTGGAGTGATTGGACACCGGTAACGCTCACTTTCAAGGAATCAACAGTGGCCTCCGATATGAAAATTAAGGTTATCAAACTGTGGAATACGGGTAATTTCCGTGTTCGTGTTTTCTTCAATAACGCAAATGAGTTTCTTACAGAACCATCTTCTGTAGCGAGAGAGATGACAACAGCGATTGGGCCGATGGTTGATTTTGTAGACAACTGGCCTGCTCAACTGATTTATGAAGAAGAGGATAAAGATACGTTTCTTGAAGAAGCTAATATGTCATTAGATTGGCACAAGAAAGCAGCTGGATTTATGTTGGATACTTACAAGCCAGACTTTTTCATACAAGATACTTATACCCCAAATCAGATGCTTGAAAGCAGGTGGTGGCACGGGAAAATAGCTGGTGAGAAAATGGATTATAACACACAAGATTCTGCATCATCTGAGTGGAATGATATTTACTCGATGTATAAAAAGTTAGACGATGTTCTTGGAGAGGCGATGAAACATCTTGATAAGAATGCTCTTATTGTTCTTTCGTCTGATCATGGCATTATCCCTATTTATAAACAAATAAAAATTAATAATCTTTTCGCTCAAAAGGGTTGGCTTAAATATACTATCAATCAGACAACAGGAGAACCAACGATTGACTGGGAGCATAGTAAGGTTGTTTATCTTAAGATGGCATATGTCTACATCAAACCAGAAGGACTAGGTGGTCCTTGGAAAAGGGGATCAGGACCAGAATATGAGAAATTGCGTCAGGAGGTGATAGATGCTCTAAAGGAGGTAAAAGATGATAATGGTGTGAGCCCGATTACAGAAGTAGTCCGATGGGAAGATGCTCCCTCTTTCCTTGAATTACCAACGGACAGAATCGGAGATTTAGTGCTTGAGGCTACCCCAGGGTATCAACTATGGGAAGAAGTTGATGCTAATCAGCAGATATTCGGTAATCCGTTAACAACAGGATACAAACAAGCAGTAGATCCAAAAACGACAAAAGGATTGTGGACCCCGTTTATTATTGCCGGTCCTGGTGTAAAACAAGGATATCAGATGACTGATCCTATTAGTCATATCGATCAACTTCCAACCATACTTGATCTTCTTCATATTAATATTCCTACTGATGTTGTAGGAAAAGTACTGAAAGAAATTCTTAAGTAGATGCAGAGAAAAAGAAAGAGTCTTATCTTTTTTACCAGTGAAGGATTCTTAATGAAGAGAGATTATTATCTCTCTTCATTGTATATTTTCTCGACGAAACTATTGTCTATATATTGACGGAGATCAGCCTTCTTATCGATAGAGTGGTATTTGAACATAAGATCCTGCATTTCATTGAGAAGATCGATCGATACAGTTGGGTACAGGTCATAATGCGGGGTATTCATACCATATTTTTCCCCTAGTTGAATATTGCTTCGAGTTTCTTTTATTGAGATTGCTGGGTTATTTTCTTTTGTTATATTCTGTTCGAATCGGATTCTCTTCATATATGTTCGAACGATATGTTCAACTATTTCCGGATGATCTTTGATAAAATCTCGACGGAAAACAAGGAGGGCGTGTGAGAGTTCTGGATTAACCCAATCGAGTCTATGATAAATATACGCTTGTCCATTGTCCACCATATCGTAAAATTGTGTGAGATGGAAATATCCACCATCTGCTTCGCCACTGATGATTTGATTTCTATATTCGTCATCATCTACTTGATCGTTGATGGTTACATCTTTCTCTTGAATGCCGATAGAGTTTAAAAATTCTCGTAAAAATATCGCATCTCCTGGTCCTGATCTTCTCGTTACCAATGTTTTTCCTTTGATATCCTCAGGTTTTTTTATAGTGACACCGGTTCGAAATATAATCGCGTGACCTGGAAGATCTTTTGCATCATGTCCAAGTTCTGCGACTGCTACCATATCTATGCCTTGTATAATACCTTTAATGAAAGAACTTTCTCCTGGTGTCGATCCCTCCGCTTCCCCATCATTCATTTTCTTGAGCAATTCTTCACCTGTTGCTTTTGCAGCGTTTTCTTTATTTTCTATACTGTCATATTGTTTCGAAAGAATGTAGTAATTACTATTATCTCTTAGCGAGTGAGTAATAAACTGGACGGAAATGTTGTCAGTATCGAATTCATTCTCTGCGTATGCTCGATATAAGAGAGAAGTTCTTCCTCCAAGAAAATATGCAATTGAAATATCTTTGTGCACCTCTTGTTTTTTATCATTGTGGAAATACAAAGTTCCAACGATGATAACGGATCCGATGAGGAATATGAAGAATATTTTATGGTGCAGAAAATGAAGCATAGTGTCGTTTCTATACAGTTGTGTTATGTCTCTTCACTTGTTTGTATTATACCACAGTTCCTCTGAGTAGAAGGATTTTCTTAAAAGTATGGTAGAGAGCATTTTTGAGTGATTTCTGTGGTATGGGGTTGACAAGGATAATGCTTTTCGATAGTATAGACAGTACGAAAAGCAACAGGCTTTTTTGTTTCTTTATGAGAAACATTTTTTCTTAAATAATCTTAATTTTTTTACTCCTGTGGCAACGATCAACCAGCTCATCAAACACCCTCGCGCTTCTGCTGTGAAGAAGTCAAAATCACCAGCAATGACTTATTCTATCAATAGTATCAAGAATCGCAATACGCTTCACGATAGCCCTTTCAAACGAGGTGTGTGTATCAAGGTGTCTACAACTACTCCGAAGAAACCAAACTCTGCTCTCCGAAAAATCGCTCGTGTCCGTCTGACAAATGGTATGGAAGTTACTGCCTATATTCCTGGTGAAGGGCACAATCTTCAGGAGCACTCTATTGTTATGATTCGTGGCGGTCGCGTGAAAGACTTGCCAGGAGTCAGATATCACATTGTACGTGGTATTTTCGATTCTGCAGGTGTCGCACGCAAGCAGAGTCGTTCCAAATACGGTGCGAAGAAAGAAAAGAAGAAAGATTAATTTTATTTTGAAGTCTTAGAACGAAATTATGCCAAGAAGAAAACGACAATTTACACGCGAATGGAAACCAGATACCTTGTATGGTAATTCTTTGGTAGGCCATTTCGTCGGTATGATAATGTGGAACGGAAAGAGAAGTGTCGCAGAGAGAGTTGTTTATGATTCTTTCGACATTATTCACGAACGCACGAGGAAAGGTGGTCTTAATACTTTTGAACAGGCTATCAAGAATGTTTCTCCACTCCTACAATTGAAATCTCGTCGTGTCGGTGGTGCAAATTATCAGGTGCCAGTACCAGTATCAGGAGATCGTCGACAAGTCCTCGCGATGCGTTGGATACGCGATGTCTGTCGTAAGCGCAAAGGAAAATGTATGGCAGAGAAATTAGCAGATGAACTCCTTGATGCTTCGAACAAAGTCGGTTCTGCTATGAAGAAACGAGAAGAAACACATCGTATGGCCGAGGCCAACAAAGCTTTTGCTCACTTTGCCTAAAGAATATTTGAGATTTACGATAATGGAAGAATGGGAACAAGGGAGTTTTCTTCTCACGGCATCGTAAATCTTTTTTTTACATAATATATAAATACTAATTTTTTGTTTATGGCTCGCAAAACACCTATCGATCACTATCGTAACATCGGAATTATCGCTCATATCGACGCTGGAAAGACGACGACAACGGAGCGCATTTTGTTTTACACGGGCATCACTCACAAGATAGGTGAAGTACACGAAGGTGCAGCGACTATGGACTGGATGGAGCAGGAACAAGAACGCGGTATCACTATCACATCTGCTGCAACAACATGTTTTTGGAAGGGTCATCATATCAATATCATTGATACTCCTGGTCACGTAGACTTCACCGTAGAAGTAGAACGATCACTGCGTGTGCTCGATGGCGGAGTAGTAGTATTTGATGGCAAGGAAGGCGTTGAACCACAATCTGAAACCGTGTGGCGTCAAGCAGAAAAATACAATGTTCCTCGTATGTGTTTCATTAACAAGATTGACAAAGAAGGAGCTGTTTTCGAAGAAGCTCTTGATTCTATTATCAATCGTTTGACTCCACACGCCGTAGCTATCCAGTATCCGATGGGATTGCGAGGTGACTTTTATGGACTCATCGATCTGATGACGATGAAAGCGTATACTTTCGAGGGTGAAATGGGAGAGAAAGTAGTGGAAATAGCGGTGCCAGAAGAATATGCTGTAACTGCAAAAGAATGGCGTGAAAAAATGGTTGAAAAGATTTCTGAAACAGATGATGCTTTGACTGAAAAATACTTAAATGGCGAAGAGATCACCGTAGAAGAACTCAAATCTGCTCTTCGCAGAGCTACTATATCAGTGAAACTTCACCCAGTTCTCGTAGGGACAGCTCTTCGTAACAAAGGTGTGCAATTGATGCTTGATGCTGTGGTAGATTATTTACCATCACCAGTTGATATTCCTCCAGTTGCTTGTATTGATGCGAAAACTGACAAAGAAGTCGTTCGTGAAACGAGAGATGATGAAAAGTTTTCTGCTCTTGCTTTCAAGATCGCTACGGATCCTTTTGTTGGTCAATTAACTTTTTTCCGTGTGTATTCCGGTACTGTGAAAGCAGGTTCTTATGTACTCAATTCTACAAAAAATGAAAAAGAACGTATCGGACGCATTCTCCGTATGCATGCCAATCATCGTGAAGAAATCGATGAGTTGACTGCAGGTGATATAGGAGCGCTGGTCGGTATGAAAGTAACGACAACAGGTAATACATTGTGTGATCCTGATGCTCCGGTTATTCTTGAGTCGATCACCTTTCCGGAACCAGTGATTGATATTTCTATCGAACCAAAGACGAAAGCTGATCAGGAAAAGATGGGTGTCGCTTTGAAAAAATTACTTGAAGAAGATCCGACATTCCGTGTTCATACTGATGAGGAAACAGGACAGACTATTATGTCTGGTATGGGAGAGCTTCACCTCGATATTCTTGTGGATCGTATGAAGCGTGAGTTCAAAGTTGAAGTCAATGTTGGTCGTCCTCAGGTAGCGTATCGCGAAACGATTCGTAACACGGCAGAAGCCGAAGGAAAATTTATCAGACAGTCAGGTGGTCGTGGACAGTATGGGCATTGTTTTCTTCGTGTCGAACCACAAGCTGAACCGGGTATGGGATACGAATTTGCCAATGAAGTGAAGGGTGGCGCTATTCCTCAAGAGTTTATCAAACCAATTGATAAAGGTATCCAAGAAGCAATGTTGACAGGTGTTCTTGCAGGGTATCCAATGGTTGATATTAAAGCCACTGTTTTCGATGGATCTTATCATGATGTCGACTCATCTGAGGCTGCATTCCGTATTGCTGGATCGATGGCTTTCAAAGATGGTTGTCGAAAAGCTCACCCTGTTCTTCTCGAACCGATTATGAAAGTAGTAGTGATTACTCCAGAACAATTTATGGGTGATATTGTAGGAGATATTTCTTCGAAACGCGGTGTGATCAAAGAAATGAATGCTCGTGGTGAAGGAGCTTCGGCAGTCAAAGAATTGCATGCTGAGGTGCCACTTTCTTCGATGTTTGGATATGCAACGCAGATGCGTTCGATGTCACAAGGACGAGCGAATTACTCGATGGAATTTGGTCATTATGCTGAAGTTCCAAGCAATGTAGCAACAGAAATCATCGGTTCTCGCACTCCTTCTGGTGAAGCAAAATAGAGAAAAGAAAAAGAAAAGCATCAGCACTTGACAGAGAGAATACAAGTTGCTATCATAGCGAGTGATGCTTTTGTCTAAGCTTCTTTCATTTTTTATGAAAGAAAATTGGTAAAAAGAAGAGTAATAAATATAATTTGTAATCATTAGGAGAACGCATCGTTTGCCTTTTAGTAGAAAGGCTTATGCAACTCATACGATAACATATATGGCAGAGCAATTTGATCGCAGTAAACCACACGTAAACGTCGGTACCATTGGTCACGTCGATCATGGAAAGACAACTTTGACCGCTGCTATTTTGCATGTGCAAAGTTTGACTGGTTTAGCAAAAGAAAAAGGTATTGATGAAATTGATAAAGCTCCAGAAGAGCGTGAGCGTGGTATTACCATTGCTACTGCTCATTGTGAATATGAGACTGCTTCTCGTCATTACGCACACGTAGACTGTCCTGGTCACGCTGATTATATCAAAAATATGATCACTGGTGCTGCACAGATGGACGGTGCTATTCTCGTTGTTTCCGCAACAGATGGTCCTATGCCACAAACTCGTGAACACATTCTCTTGGCTCGTCAGGTAGGTGTTCCTGCTATTGTTGTTTTCCTCAACAAAGTTGATATGGTAGATGATGAAGAACTCGTCGAACTTGTTGAAGCAGAAGTACGTGAACTCTTGTCGAAATATGAATTTGATGGGGATAAGGCGGTTGTTGTTCGTGGAAGTGCTCTCAAGGCTTTGAATGCAAAATCAGCTGATGATCCAGATGCAAAATGTATCGCTGATCTTATGAAAGCGATCGATGAAAATATTCCACAACCAGTTCGTGATTTGGACAAACCATTCCTTCTTCCAATCGAAGATATCTTCTCTATTGAAGGTCGTGGTACAGTAGTAACCGGACGCATTGAGCGTGGTGTTATCAATCTTAACGATGAAGTAGAAATTGTCGGTATTCACGATACAACAAAAACAGTCGTAACTGGTATCGAAATGTTCAACAAATCTCTCAATCGTGGTGAATGTGGTGACAATGCAGGTTTACTGATTCGTGGTATCAAGAAAGAAGATGTTGAACGCGGTCAAGTACTTGCTAAAGTTGGTTCTATCACTCCTCATACCGAATTTGAAGGTGAAGTATATGTACTCTCCAAAGAAGAAGGTGGACGACATACTCCATTTTTCAAAGGGTACAAACCACAGTTTTATATCCGCACAACAGATGTGACTGGTGAAGTAGAACTTCCAGAAGGAACAGAAATGGTAATGCCTGGCGATACAGTGAAATTGAAAATCAAACTTCTCGCTCCAGTAGCTATGGAAGATGGTATGCGATTCGCTATTCGTGAAGGTGGTCGTACTGTCGGTGCCGGTGTAGTAACGAAGATTATCAAATAGATTTTTAGTGAAGGAAGAGTCCTTCAGGGAATTGAGTGAAGAGTAATCGCAGTGATTACTCTCACGATTATTCTCTTCAGAGAGAATATGTACATACTTTAAAACGACGCAATGAAAAAGACAGAAACAACGCAAGAGATGCGTGTGAGAATTAAAATCAAGGCTTACGATCACAAAGTGATTGACCAATCTGCGAGAAAGATTGTTGAAACAGCAGAACGCACCGGAGCGTTGATTACCGGTCCGGTACCGCTTCCAACAGAAATTCACAAAGTAACTGTCAATCGTTCGACATTCGTACATAAGAACTCGAGAGATCAATACGAAATGCGTGTACACAAAAGACTGATTGATATATTGAACCCTACTGCTAAGACTATCGAAAACCTCACAAATCTTGATTTACCAGCAGGGGTGGACGTAGAGATAAAAATGTAGTAGTATAAAGAGTGCTCAGAAAAAAAGATAAAAAACTCGTTCAAGTCCTCTCTTCTTTGTAAGTAAGAGAAAGGATACTAAGCGAGCCATGTTTGTAAGAACTGGCTGTGTCTTAGAAGAAGGCCGGTTTTTTTGTTATCAAATACATTTGTTTAAGTAGTACAGTTATGAAATTCCTCATCGGAAAAAAACTCGGTATGACAACGCTTTTTGATGAAACAAAGGGTGCTTTGAATGTGACTTTGATTGCTTGCGAAGAAAACACCGTGAAACTGAATCGTGTTTTTGAAAAAGATGGTTATCTTGCCGTACAATTGGAGACACAAAAGACAAATAAGAAAACTATTCGTAAGGAGTTTCGTGTTGATAAAGCGGTAACGATTGAATCAGAGCGTCCTAAAATGGCAGTTGAACTTGAAAAATATCCTGTTGATACCAAACTTGATGCTTCTCTCTTCGAAGTAGGAGATGTAGTAAATGTTGCAGGTGTGACGAAGGCTAAAGGATTTCAAGGACCAGTAAAAAGATACGGATTTGCAGGTGGACGCAAGACTCATGGTGGTAAACACGATTTACGCAAACCAGGATCTATCGGAGCAACATTCCCAGAACATGTGGTGAAGGGACGCCGTATGGCTGGACGAATGGGCGGTGTGAATATGACTGCTTTGAATCTCCATATTGTTTATGTAAATAAAGAAGAAGGAGTTATCGGTGTGAAAGGTGCTGTTCCAGGAGTGAACGGACGCATTGTCAAAATAACGAGTGTGAAATAAGCGAACTTATGACAAAGATTACGGTAAAAAATATAGCAGGTAAAGATGTAAGAGAAATAGAACTTCCAGAGTTTATTTTCAATGTACCTTCAAACGATACTCTTTTGCATCAGATTTATGTGGCTCAATCGGCCAACCTACGCAGTCCTATCGCTCACACAAAAGATCGTGGTGAACGAAGTGGTTCTGGTATCAAACCATGGCGTCAGAAAGGTACTGGTCGCGCTCGTGCTGGTTCTGCTCAGAGTCCTTTGTGGCGTAAAGGTGGCGTAACCTTTGGTCCAACAAAAGATCGTAATTTTAGCAAAGATACCAATCAGAAAATGCGTCAAAAGGCAGTAATGATTGCTCTTTCCGAAAAGATTCGTTCTGAAAAAATGATTGTTGTTGATACTTTGAATTATTCTGAGAAGAAAACAAAATTATTTGCAGAGACTCTGAAAGCATTTGGTATTACAGGACGCAGTATGGTTCTTTCTTTGACAGGAGATGAGCGATTTATGGCTGTGATGAGTCGTAATATTCCAAAAATCGACAATATTCCAACAGAAATGCTGAGTGTTATGAGTCTTCTCGATCGAGAATATCTCTTGATGACAGAAGCTGGTGTAGAAAGTCTCAAACATCGTTTTGCTCAGTGGAATAAACAAGAGACCAAGTAATATAATTGTATGGCATTATTCAAAAGTAAAGCTACAACTGAAGAGAAAGGAGAAAAGAAAGAAAAAGAAGTTTCTTCAAAGAAGACAAAGAGTATGAAACAAAGCTCTTTTGCAGGACACATTCTTTCTCGACCACGAGTAACAGAAAAAGCATACGCTCTGAATGCTTTGAATCAATATGTTTTTGTTATTACGAAAGAAGCGACAAAGACTTCTGTAAAACGAGCAGTGGAAGATGTGTATGGTGTAAGTGTTGAGAAAGTTCGTATTGTGAAGCTTCCTGCTCAGAAACGTGTATTTGGAAAAAATATAGGAACAAAATCTGCAATCAAGAAAGCTATCGTTAGCGTGAAAAAAGGACAGACAATAGAACTTTTTAAAGGTGGTATGTAATCTCAACTTCGGTAGAAAAATATTATGGCAATTAAGATCTACAAAAAGAATAATGCAGGACGACGCAATATGTCAGTAGTCAAACCAGAAGGAGTGACTGACAGAGCGCCAGAGAAATCTTTGCTTGCGCCTCTTCCTCGCAAAGCAGGCCGATCAGGAGGAAAGATTTCTGTTCGCCACCAGGGTGGTGGAGTGAAGCGTATGTATCGCATCATTGATTTTCGTCAAGACAAATATAATATTCCTGGTCGTATTGCAAGTATTGAAAAAGATCCGAATCGTTCCTGTCTTATTGCTCTTGTACATTATGCTGATGGAGAAAAAAGATATATATTGGCAACCAATGAAATGCGTCAGGGTCAAGAGATTCTTTCAGGAGAAGTCACTCCGATTGTGAATGGAAATCGTCTTCTTCTCAAAAATATCCCCATTGGTACGGCTATTTGCAATATCGAAATGAAAATCGGAAAAGGTGGACAAATTGTACGCAGTGCAGGGACACAAGCGTCACTGATGGCACTTGACGGACCGATGGCGCAGATCAAACTCGCTTCAGGGGAAATCCGCTTGATAAGTAAAGATTGCTATGCTACTATCGGACAAGTGAGTAATTTTGAACACAGTGCTGAAAGAATTGGAAAAGCAGGACGCGCTCGACATATGAATCATCGTCCGGTGGTTCGTGGTACAGCTATGAACCCTGTTGATCACCCACATGGTGGTGGAGAAGGACGACAACCATTAGGTATGCATCCGAAGACTCCATGGGGTAAGCCAGCACTCGGAAAGAAAACAAGAAAACGAAAGAATATTACGAGTAAATATATTGTAAAGCGTCGTCAGAAGAAATAGTATTATAATAGAGAAAATCTATGTCACGAAGTCTCAAAAAAGGTCCATATGTTGATCCACGCGTGCTGAAGAAGCTCGAAGGAAAAAAGCTCGGTGATCGTACCGTTATTAAAACATGGTCACGATCTTGTACAATTTCTCCTGAAATGACTGGTTTCACATTTGGAGTACACAATGGAAAAGATTTTATTCCTGTTTTCGTTACTGAAGAAATGGTAGGGCACAAACTTGGTGAGTTTTCTCCCACACGAACATTCCGTCGTCACGGAGGAAAGATGCAGAAAGATCTTGAAACTGCAGCCAAACAACGTGAACTCGATGCCGCTAAAGCCGCTAAAAATTCTGCTCCCGCAGGTAAGAAGTAAATAATGTTATGAAGGTACAAGCTACACTCACAAATCTCAGAATAGCTCCACGTAAAGTGCGTCTCGTGACTCACTCACTTGTTGGTGTTGATGCTCGCGAAGCATTGCTTCAACTCTCTAAACAAGTGAAGAAATCTTCGAAGCCACTATACGATCTCGTAAAGAGTGCAATGGCTAACGCAGTGAATAATAACGGACTTGATGAATCTAACCTGTATGTGCTCGAGGTACGCGTAGGTGATGGTCTTCGTCTTAAACGGTGGCTTCCTCGCGCTTTCGGAAGAGCGACACCATTACTCCATCGTGGATCTAATGTGACAGTTATTCTTGAAGAAAAGATTGAAGGGAAAAATCGTGTTGCGAAGAAAGTGAAACCTGTTACTCCATCAATCAAAGAAGCGGAAGTGACAGAAACGAAAGATGAAAAAAATATTGCAACAGGAATAAAGAATACTGGTAAAATCGAAGCATCGACAAAGTCAAATATCGGCAATAAAACAGCAAGTAGCAAGGTGATGAAAAAAGTGTTTCAGCGTAAATCAGTTTAAGTTAGTATCTAATTTGAGAGAAATAGAAATATGGGCAATAAAGTCAATCCAACTGGTATTCGTCTCGGCATTACAACAGACTGGCAATCACGCTGGTTTGGAAGTAAGAAGATGTATAGTATGCAACTTCGAAAAGATGTAGAAATCCGTTCTTTAATTATGAAGAAATGGAAAGCTGCTGCTATTGCTTCCGTACGGATTGATCGCTCAGCCAATGTAGTAAGATTGTATATCTCTACTGCTCGTCCAGGTGTGTTGATTGGTCGTGGCGGTACAGGCATAGAAGACCTTGCTCGTGTTATAAAGAAACAATTTTTCGCTGGAAAGAAAGTAGATCTGAAAGTAGAAGTAGAAGAAATCAAGACTCCTGAAACAAATGCGATGCTTGTGGGTCAACAAGTAGCAGAGCAACTTGAAAAGCGTATGCCATTTCGTAGAATATTGAAGACAATGCTTGATCAAGTAGAGGCAAATAAAATTGTTGAAGGTGTGAAAATAGAATTGTGTGGTCGTCTTGGTGGTGCTGAAATGGCTCGTCGTGAATGGCTCTCGCGTGGTAAGATTCCTCTTCATACATTGCGTGCTGATATCGATTTTGCTCACGCTGAAGCTCATACGACATACGGAGTAATTGGTATCAAGACATGGATTTATAAAGGAGAGAAATTTGCAGAAGTAAAAGAAGCAACCGAATAATAGAAAGACGCTTATGTTAATGCCAAAAAAAGTAAAACATCGCAAGATTCACCGAGGAGGGTGGTCTGGAAGTCCTGCAACAAGCGGGGATAAGGTATCTTTCGGAAGCTTTGGACTCAAAGCTGTCGAAGAAGGACTTATTTCTGCTCGTCAGATTGAAGCAGCAAGACGCGCTATGACTCATTCCATTCAACGTGGTGGTAAAATCTGGATCCGTATTTTTCCTGATAAACCAATGACGAAGAAAGGTGAACAAACTCCAATGGGTAAAGGAAAAGGAAGTGTTGATCATTTTGTTGCGAAGGTAAGATCAGGAAGAATGTTGTTTGAACTCGATGGTATTCCAAAGAAAGCAGCAGAAGAAGCTATCAGACTCGCATCTCATAAACTCGCTATCAAGACACGATTTATCGAGCGACAATAAAAAGAAGTGAGAAAGTTATAAAGATTATAAATGTTGAAAGAAGGTATGAAAGCACAAGAATGGCGAGAAAAATCAGAAGGCGAGAGAGAGAAAGCTCTGCTCGAATTAAGAGACAAAGTACGCACACTTCGTTTTGATTTGGCAACTCGCGAGACAAAAATTCATAGTGAGTATGGAAAAATAAAGAAAGATATTGCTCGTTTGATTACTCTCAAAAAAGAATCAGAATTGTCAATTAATGTAGACTAAGTATATGCAAAAAGGAATTGTCACAACAAGTGAAAAAAATACTCACGCACCAAGATTGTCTGGTACTGTTGTTAGTACAAAGATGGATAAAACATTGGTCGTAGCTGTTAATACACTCAAAACTCATCCGAAATATCTGAAACAATACCAATCAACAAAAAGGTATAAAGTGCATACAGAAGAAAAGAAATATGCTGTTGGTGATAAAGTTACATTTGAAGAATGTCGTCCGATGAGTAAAGAGAAACACCATACTATCGTTTCTGAATAATCAAACAAAGAGGAGAATCTTATGATCCAAACTGAATCAAAATTGATGGTCGCTGATAATACCGGCGCAAAAATGATCAAGTGCTTCAAAGTGCTTGGAGGAACGCGTCGTCGCTACGCTGGGCTTGGTGATATTGTTATTGCATCAGTCAAATCTGCAGAGCCACGAGGTATAGTTAAGAAAGGTGAGATTGTAAAAGCTGTTATTGTTCGTCAGGTAAGATCATATCGCCGTAAAGATAATTCTTACATTCGTTTCGATGAGAATGCTGCTGTGATCCTTGATGCAAATAAGATTGATCCGAAAGGGACTCGTATTTTTGGACCGATTGCTCGCGAACTTCGCGAAAAAGGGTTTTCTAAGATTGTTTCACTCGCACCAGAAGTTTTATAAAGTATACTTATGAAGATTAAAAAAGGAGATCAAATCGAAGTTATCGCAGGAAAGGATCTTGGCAAACGCGGAGAAGTGCTTGCTGTGTTTCCGAAGTTAGATCGTGTTACTGTCAAAGGAGTGAATATTTTGAAGCGTCATATTAAAGCGAAGCGTGATGGGGAAAATGGTCAGCGAATCGAAAAGGAATCTCCAATACATATTTCAAATGTGATGCTCGTATGTCCTCACTCTGGAGAATTGACACGCATTGGATACAAGATCGAAGGTGGAGAAAAAATTCGAGTGAGTAAGAAGTCAGGGAAAGCTATTTAATTCAAACGATGTAGAGGAAGATATTTCGTATGAAAATTTTACAGAAGAAACAATGGTATAAAGAGAAGATTGCTGATGCTCTGCAAAAAGAGCTTGGTATCACAAACAAAATGGCTGTTCCTCGAATTGGAAAAGTTGTTGTGAATGTTGGTACAGGTAAGATTCTGAAAGATTCGAAACGAGTTGAAGATGTTATTGCTTCTCTTGAAACGATTACTGGACAGAAAGTCATCGCAACGAAGGCTCGTAAAGCAATCGCTGGTTTCAAGACTCGTGAAGGACTCGAAGTAGGTGCGAGAGTTACTCTTCACGGAGATCGTATGTGGTCATTCCTTGATCGATTGATCAATGTTGCTCTCCCTCGTGTTCGTGATTTTCAAGGTATTCCACAAAGTGCTATTGATCAAAATGGAAATTGTAATATCGGTATTAAAGAACATCTCGTTTTTCCAGAAATTGTCGCAGAGAAAGTTCAAAATATTTTCAGTTTTGAAGTGAATATTGTAACGACAGCGAAAAATAAAAAAGAAGGAGAAGCATTGTTCCGTCTTCTCGGATTGCCGCTACAACGCACAGAGGTAATAAGAGAAAAGTAATCTATCGAAATCTATATGGCAAAAACATCTACTGCAGCTAGAGCACTCAAAACCCCGAAGTTTTCAACTCGTATTGTGAATCGATGTTGGAAATGTGGTCGTAAACGTGGGTATCTCAGAAAATATGACGTGTGTCGTATTTGTTTCCGTGAGCTCGCTAATAGCGGTCAGGTTCCTGGAGTAAAAAAGTCATCTTGGTAAATTTAAGTTAGAAGACACTATGTTAGATCCAATCGCAGACATGTTAACAAGAATCAGAAATGCTCAGCTCGCTGGCCATAGTTCTGTTTCTATGCACGCTTCAAAGATGAAATTTGTTCTTGCTTCTATTTTAGAGCACGAAGGATTTGTAGGGCGTGTTGAAAAAAAGACGGAAGAAAGTGGACATAACACACTTTGTATCACGCTTAAATATACACAAGTTTCTCCAACAAAGAAGGTTCCTGCTATTCAGGAATTGACCCGTGTGAGTAAGCAAGGTTGTCGTATTTATGTGAAGAAAAGTGAGATCAAAAAAGTAAAAAATGGATACGGTATCGCTATCGTGTCCACTTCACAAGGAGTGATGACAGGAACAGAAGCGTTTCGTCGTGGTCTTGGTGGAGAATATATTTGTAGAGTGTGGTAATTGCTCGAGTTAAAGTTATTCATTATGAGTAGAATTGGAAAAAAACCAGTAATCATCCCAAGTGGGGTAGAAGTAGCAGTGAATGCTAATAAGGTTTCTGTAAAGGGACCAAAGGGATCACTCGATTTTTCTCATTTGCGTGAAGCAAGAGTGGTTGTAAATGAAAATGAAGTGCTTGTTACAAAAGTAGGTGATACGAAGATATCACGCGCTGTTTGGGGAACAACTGCAAAAATTATATCCAATATGATTCTGGGTGTAACGACTGGTTTTCAGAAACAACTTGAATTGAATGGTGTTGGTTATCGTATGAATGTTGCTGGAAAGAAACTTACTCTTGCTCTTGGTTTTTCTCATCCGGTAGAGCGAATTGTTCCAGAGGGTTTGGAGGCAAAAATCGAGAACAATGTCCTTACTATTTCTGGTATCGATAAACAAAAAGTAGGTGAATTTACTGCGGTGATCAGAAAATTAAAACCAGTAGAACCATATAAAGGAAAAGGTTTCCGTTATGTTGGTGAAATCGTTCGTCGTAAAGAAGGTAAAAAGGCATCTGCCTAATGAATTTGTGTAAATATTTTTGAGTATGCTCAAGCGAGAAATGAAAAAAGTGAAACGATTTGAACGAAAGCGTCGTGTTCGTGCAAAGATATCGGGTACAAGTGATTGTCCTCGTCTTTCAGTCTTCCGTAGTCTGAGAAACATTTCAGTACAAGCGATCGATGATGAAGCAGGGAAAACATTGGCGAGTGCGAGTCTTGTTTTGATCGATAAAAAAGCGAAGAATACTGTTGAAGGAGCAACACTCGTCGGAACAAAAATCGCTACCGATCTTCTCGCTTTGAAGATTACAAAAGCAGTGTTTGATCGTTCGGGATATCGTTATCATGGCAAAGTAAAAGCGCTGGCTGAAGCTGCTCGAACTGCCGGACTTATATTTTAGGCTATTAATAATCGAGAAACTATGGTAAAGCAAGGAAAAAAAGCAGTAAGACGAGAAAAGCCTGAGTTTGATCAGAAACTTTTGAACTTGGCTCGTGTTACTCGTGTGGTGAAAGGTGGACGCCGTTTCCGTTTTCGTGCCACACTTGTTATTGGTAATCGTAAAGGAAAAGTAGGTGTTGGTGTTGCAAAGGGATCAGATGTGTCTGATGCTATACAAAAAGCTTTCAATGATGCAAAGAAAAATATGGTAACGATTGAGCTTGCTGGATCGACTATTTCTCATGATGTTTTTGCAAAGCTTGGTAGTGCTCGCGTACTTCTCAAACCAGCTTCCGAAGGACAGGGTATTATTGCTGGAGGAGCAGTGCGTTCCGTTGTAAACCTGCTTGGTGTGAAAGATATTGTTTCCAAATCTTTAGGCGCTTCTAATCCTTTGAATGTTGCTCGTGTGACTGTCAAAGCACTTTCGATGCTCAAAGCACCACGCGTTCCAAAGGCAATAAAAGAAGAAGTAAAGGAAAATAAAAAAGAAGAAGCCTAAGATTGTTTAAAGTCATCTCGTAAGCGATAAATATATGCAAATTCATCAACTCTCTGTTACCAAGAAAAAAGCTTGTAAACGCATTGGACGCGGAGGTAAACGCGGTACAACAGCTGGTCGTGGAAGTAACGGCCAAAAATCTCGTACAGGAGCTTCTGTCGATCCTCTTTTTGAAGGTGGTCGATCAACATTTTTGGAACGATTGAAAAAAGTTCGCGGTTTCAAAGCAGTACATGCGAAGAAAATAACAGTAAAACTTTCTGATATAGAAAGAGTATATGCTTCTGGAGAAACAGTATCGATTGATACACTGATCGCTAAAAAACTTGCTCCAAAAAATGCACTCTCTCGAGGAGTAAAAATCGTTGCTACCGGAACTCTGACAAAAAAATTGACTTTAGATAAAGGTATTTTTGCCTCAGCAAAAGCAAAAAATGCTTTTGGAGAAATTGATAAATAATACTTGTATATATTTTTTCTCTTTTCTTTATGAAGAGAGGGGAATATACTGAAAAGTAAGTGTTTGCATTAAAAAAGAAAACGATTTCCTTTCATGCGTGAAACTTTCCTCAATATTTTTCGAATAAAAGAATTACGGAATAAGATATTTTTTATTCTTGGTCTTCTTGTTATCTATCGGCTTTTTGCAAATATTCCTTTACCAGGAGTAGATGTTTTAGCTTTGAAAAAACTTTTTGAAGAGAATGCTTTTTTAGGATTACTCAATGTTTTTTCTGGAGGAGGATTGTCGAATATTTCGCTTGTTCTTCTTGGTGTTGCTCCGTATATTACGGCTTCGATTATTATGCAACTTCTGACAACGATTGTTCCTAGTCTTGAAAGAATGTATAAAGAAGAAGGAGAAATAGGAAGACAAAAGTTTAATATGTGGACACGATGGATCACTCTTCCACTCGCAGCGCTTCAGTCTTTTAGTATGCTTTCCCTCCTTCGTTCTCAGAATATTTTGGGAGATATCACTCCTTTTGTAATGACGGTGATTATCATCAGTGCTACTGCAGGAACTATCTTTCTTATGTGGCTCGGTGAACTTATTACCGAAAAAGGACTAGGTAATGGAGTATCGATGATTATTTTTGCAGGTATCGTATCTGCTCTTCCAACAGGCATTTCTCGTTTCATAGCCACATGGGATCCTGCGCAAATTTTTACATATATTCTTTTTGCTTTGGTGGCAGCTGTTACCATCGCAGGTGTGATTTTTGTGAATGAAGGTCAAAGAACGATACCAGTCGCATACGCCAAGCGTGTTCGTGGAGCACAGGTATATGGCGGATCATCAACTCATCTCCCTCTTCGTGTTAATCAAGCAGGAGTGATTCCAATCATTTTTGCAGTATCACTCATTCTTATTCCAACGATGGTAGCAAATTTCCTCGCGCAGAGCAGTCATGAGAAAATTGCGAATATAGCTCTTTCTGTGAGTGCTTGGCTTCAGAATCAGTGGATTTATGGATCTTTGTATTTTTTCCTTATCGTTCTTTTTACTTATTTCTATACAGCAGTTGTTTTCGATCCTGTAAAGATCGCTGAAAATTTGCAAAAACAAGGTGGATATATTCCGGGTATTCGTCCAGGAAATACGACTGCAGAATATCTTTATCACATTATTAATAGGATTACTCTCGCTGGAGCATTTTTCTTGGGAGCGATTGCTGTATTACCTTTCATTGTACAAGGTATTACAGGAATCAATTCCTTCTCTATTGGAGGTGTCAGTATTTTGATTGTTGTATCAGTGGTTTTGGAAACAGTGAAGCATATTCAAAGTCAACTTACGATGCGAAGTTACGAGTCTTTCTAATGTCTTAGAAATAAAACAATATAATTTTTTAATTTTTCTCTTACACGATTTTATTTTTTAGATAGAGAATAAAGAATATCTAAGGAATAGAAAATAGAGATCAAAAAATAAAATGCCTCTTAAAGATACTTATATTCTTCTTGGCTCTGCTGGAAGTGGAAAAAGCACACAAGCCGAACTCCTGAAGAGTTCACTTCACCTTGCTCATATCGATATTGGATCAGAATTGCGTGCTGTAGCATCACAGGATACTCCTTTGGGACACGAAGTAAATGAGATTATCAATGTTACGCATTCTTTTGTTCCTGATGAAGTGGTTTTTTCGGTATTGCTTGATGCAGTGCATTTCGTTCCTGAGACAGTTGGGCTTCTTATCGATGGTATTCCGCGCAGAGAAAGTCAAATAGGAAAAGTACTTGAGGTATTGGATACAGCACATCGATCACTCAATAAAGTTATTTTCATTGATGTTCCTGAAGCAATTTCTGTTGATCGTATTTCAAAAAGATATGCGTGTACAATATGTAGACGGAGCTATATTCTTGGTAAAAATTTGATCGACAGTGAAACGCCGTGCCGTTATTGTAGTGGACATATCACGCAAAGGACAGATGACACAGAAGAAGGCGTGCGTACCCGTCATCGTATTTTTCAAGAAGAAACATTGCCTGTAATACATTATTTTGAAAAAACAGGTCAACTTCTCAAAATTAACGGTGATCAAGAAACATACCGAGTGTTTCAGGACATTTTGAAATATGTTCGACCAGAATAAATAATGAAATAAGAGAATGATTTTTATGAATAAAGAATGGATTAAAACAGCTGATGAAATTGATCGTCTTCGTCATTCTTCTGAACAATTGGCGCGTATTTTGGATACTCTGATCAAAACACTTCGTCCAGGTATGAGTACAGGAGATATTGATGAAATGAGTGAAAAATTAATGCTTGAAATTGGAGCGATTCCGATATTCAAAGGATATGGAGGTGAGTCGGGACACCCTTTTCCTGCGACTCTGTGTACTTCTTTGAATGAAGAAGTGGTACACGGCATTCCAAGTAAACAAAGGATTATCAAAGAGGGGGATTTAGTGAAACTTGATATTGGTATGCGTTATGAAGGTATGGTTTCTGATATGGCGCGTACGATAAAGATAGGCACAGTTTCTCCTCTAGCGGAGAAGTTGACACGGATTACTGAAGAATGTTTAGACAAAGGAATAAAAACACTTCGTCCAGGAGCTCATATTTTTGATTATGCGCGTGCCGTTCAAGAACACGCTGAATCGAATGGTTTTTCTGTTGTACGCGATCTTGTTGGGCATGGAGTTGGTAGAGAACTTCACGAAGATCCTCAAGTTCCAAATTATATTGCAAGAGATATAAATAATTTTGTTCTTGTTGAAGGAATGACATTAGCACTCGAACCAATGGTGAATGCAGGCACACACGAAGTAGAAATTGCTGATGATGACTGGGCTTTCATTACTGCAGACGATGCTCTCTCGGCACATTTTGAAAATACTGTTGTTATTACAAAAAATGGTGCAGAGATTTTGACGAAACTTCCTCTTTCAAGATAGAATCTTATTTTTATTTTTGAAATGTTTATGCAGAATTATCTTGGATTAGATTTTGGTACAACAAATATTGGCATTGCTCTTGCTCATTTTGAAACAAAAGTTGCTCTTCCTTACTGTACTTTGAAAAATGATGAAACGATACTCAAGAAAATAGGTGAGATTATATCGAAGGAAGATATCGGCACGATAGTTATTGGTATTCCGACATATACAATAGCACCTGCGAAAGAATACGAAGCAAAGATTTTTGGAGATACTCTTTTACAACATTTTCCTGTTAAAATTGTGTATCAAGATGAAATGTTTACCACTCAGATGGCGGAGAAAAATCTCATAAAACAGGGGATAAAGCATGTTTCTAAAAATAATGACGAAGAAGCATCGCGCATTATCTTACAAGAATGGATAGATCATTTTTCGAAACATATTGAAGAAAAGAATATTTGAGAGTATACTAAAGATGTCTTTTATTTATAAAAAACGCTATCTTTATGGAAGAAGAAAATCAATTGTCAAGAAAGAAAGTGTGCATTGTAGATGATACAAATGAGATAAGAGAGATTTATGGTACTAAGTTTACTCGTGAAGGTTTTGTCGTAGTGATGGCCAAAGATGGCGAGGAGGCTCTCAGAGTGATCAAAGAAGAGCGTCCTGATGTTATTTTGCTTGATATACAAATGCCTGTTCTCGATGGGTTTGGTGTTTTGGAGGCTTTGAAAAACGATATTGATTTGAAAGACATCCCAGTCGTTATTTTGAGTAATGTTGATAAAGATGATGTATTTCAAAAAGTAAGTGATTTAGGGAGTGCAAAGTATTACCTTGTAAAATCTATCACTAATCCACAAAAAGTAGTTGATATTACTCTTGACGCTTTAGCAGGAAGATAAGAAACAGAAACAGATCGGTATCGGTCTGTTTTTTTATTTCAGAAAGAAGATGTTCAGACCTTGAAGAAAAAGGGCATTTCAGGTAGAGTAAGAAAGTGATATGTAATATACGTCTGTATGAAAAAGAATATTCAATCAGTCTATTGTCCAAAGAAAATAGAGGAGAAATGGCAAAAAGAATGGAGGAAAAATGGTCATCCAAAGACAAAAGGCAAGAATGGTACATATTATATTCTTGATATGTTTCCTTATCCATCAGGAGATGGCTTGCATGTTGGACACGTAGAAAATTTTACTGCAACAGACATCGTAGCTCGTTTCAAGAGAATGAATGGATACGATGTGCTTCATCCGATGGGTTGGGACGCGTTCGGATTACCAGCTGAGAATTTCGCTATCAAGACAGGTATTCATCCTCAGAAGAAAACACTGGAATGTATCAAGAACTTTAAGCGTCAGATGCAGTCTATTGGGCTATCGTATGATTGGGAACGAGAGATTAATACTTCGAATCCAGAGTATTATAGATGGACACAGTGGATGTTCCTTTTTCTGTATAAGAACGGACTTGCTTATAAGAAAAAAGCAAAAGTGAATTGGTGTGAAGCCTGTCATAC
This sequence comes from Candidatus Moraniibacteriota bacterium, assembly GCA_037441965.1. GTDB lineage: Bacteria > Patescibacteriota > Minisyncoccia > Moranbacterales > UBA1568 > UBA1568. The sequence goes on from JBBIRD010000001.1 coordinate 34,066, forward strand.
AGTACTGGCGAATGAACAAGTGATCGATGGTAAATGTGATCGTTCGGGTGATATTGTGGTGCAGAAAGATCTGGAACAATGGTTTTTCAAGATTACTGATTTTGTCGAAGATATGCGTTCCAAAAGTGGCAAAAAAGTTTCTGGTCTTCTTTCAGGATTACAAAAGATTGATTGGCCATCTTCAACTATTTCAGCACAGGAACATTGGATCGGACGAAGTGAAGGAACGGAAGTGATATTTCCTCTTGCTCATACGGAAGAAGCGATAAAAGTTTTTACAACTCGAGTAGATACGATATTTGGATGTACCTATGTTGTGATCGCTCCTGAACACCCATTAGTAAAAACACTGGAATCTCAGATCGAAAACATTGAAGCGGTTCAGAAATATCTTGCCATAACAAAAAGAAAAACTGATCTTGAACGAACAGAATTAAACAAAGAGAAAACAGGAGTGCAATTGATTGGAGTAGAAGCGATCAATCCTTTTAATGGTAATAAAGTCCCGGTATATGTTGCTGATTATGTATTGGGAACATACGGTACTGGCGCAGTGATGGGGGTGCCTGCACACGATGAACGAGATTTTGCGTTCGCCAAAAAATATGCATTGCCTCTTATTGAGTCAATTATTCCATTGCAAGCGAAAAAAGAAGAATGCTTTACGGGTGACGGAGAACTTATTGATTCAGGAGTTTTTACAGGAATGACATCAAAAGAAGCGAGAGCGCAGATGTCAGTATGGTTGAAGAAAGAAAAAATGGGAGGCAAGCGCGTACAGTATCGCCTCCGTGATTGGCTCATTTCGAGACAAAGATATTGGGGAGCTCCTATTCCAATTATTTATTGCGATGATTGTGGTGAGGTTCCTGTTCCAGAAAAAGATTTGCCAGTGAAGCTTCCAAAAGATGTTGATTTTAGGCCAACTGGTGAATCTCCATTGGTTCGTTCTCGAGATTTTCATAAAGTGAAATGTCCAATCTGCCGAAAGAATGCCCGTCGTGAAGTTGATACAATGGATACTTTTGTTTGTTCCAGTTGGTATTATCTCCGTTTTACTGATCCAAACAATAAGAAGAAATTTGCGGACGCAAAGAAACTCGCGAAGTACCTCCCAGTTGATTTCTATATGGGTGGCGCAGAGCATACAGTTCTCCATCTTTTGTATGCACGCTTTTTCACTAAAGCACTTGCGAAATATGAATATACCAAATTTGATGAGCCTTTTCTCAAACTCCGTCATCAAGGTATGGTACTCGCTGAAGATGGTCGCAAGATGTCTAAATCATTAGGAAATGTTATCAATCCCGATGCCGTTGTACAAGAACTTGGTGCAGACACTCTTCGTTTGTACGAAATGTTTATGGGCCCTCTTGAAGATATGAAAGGCTGGAATACTGGAAGCGTCATTGGTTTACGAAGATTTCTTGATAAAGTTTGGCGGTTACAGGAAAAGGTGGACATTCAGAATCAACAGAAAACATCTCAAAGAGTACTGTCTGGATTGCTCCATAAAACAATCAAGAAAGTTACTGAAGATATCGAAGAATTAAAATTCAATACAGCTATCAGTACTTTGATGATTCTTGTGAATGCTTTGGAAAAAGAAGAGACGTTGCCACGCAATGTTTATGAGGTACTACTTGCTATGCTTTCTCCTTTTGCTCCGCATATCACAGAAGAACTGTGGCATATAATGGGGAATAAGAAGTCTCTTTCTCTCGAAAAATGGCCAAAGTGGGATAAAAGAAAAATTATTGAAGAACAGTCGTCAATTGCTGTACAAGTAAATGGTAAGGTGCGATCAATACTGATTCTTGCGACAGGAAGTACTGAAAGAGAAGTGAAAGAAAAAGCGCTTGCAGATCCAAAAGTACAAGCGTATACAGAGGGCAAAGAAATTCGAAAAATAATTTATATCGCAGATAAAATATTGAGTATTGTTGTCTGATAGAGAGATATTGTATGCAATGTATTATTCTTGGAGCGGGAAGAGGAGTGCGAATGGGAAAATTGACGGAATGTACTCCAAAGCCGATGCTTCCTATACTAGGCAAACCTCTTTTGGAGTGGAAAATAGCTCTTCTTCCAGAAGAGATTGATGAAGTTATTATTACTATCGGACATCTTGGCGAACAAATCGAAACATATTTTGGATACGAGTGGCAAGGAAGAAAAATAAGTTATGTTCATCAAAAAAATCTTGATGGTACGGGTGGTTCGATACGTTCAGTGTATGAATCAAAACAGCTCATTTTCCCAATCCTCGTGATTATGGGTGATGATTTGTATTTGACGGAAGATTTAGAGCGTCTTATGAAACACTCTCTTGCTGTCCTTGGTTGTGAGGTTTCAAATTCGAGTCAGTTTGGAGTGCTCTGTACTGATGAAACGGGTGCACTGATGCGAATTATGGAGAAACCTCATCCAGCAGAATACAAACTGGTGAATACGGGTGCGTATATTTTAAACGAGCATTTTTTTGAGTATCCGCTCGTGCCCATTTCCGAAAAAGAATATGGGCTTCCGCAGACACTCGTACAAATGAAAGAAAAATATAACATTGTAGTAGAAAAAACAAATGTTTGGTTTCCTATTGGTACACCAGAAGCACTTGAAACTGCCCAAACAAAAATAAAGAGGTTTTTGTAGATATAATGTGTGAATGTTTTTTTCTCTGGTCACGCTGTGTGAATGATGATACAATGAGTACATTCTTTTTTTTAACACAACGAAAATGCGTACGAGTATTACTGATTATCTTACTTTAGAGAAGCCACTTATTGTTTTTGATCTTGAAACTACCGGACTTGGTATTGGAGAAGATAAAATTATTGAATTGGCATACGAAAAGATTCTACCGAATGGAGAAATTATTCCTTATTGTCAGCGTATCAATCCTGGAAGACCGATTCCAAAAGTTTCAAGCAGTATCAATGGTATCTACGATGAAGATGTGGTGAATATGCCGAGTTTTGCAAAATTATCGTACGAGCTTTGGAGCTCTTTCGAAGGATCTGATTTGAGTGGATTTAACATTACTGGTTTCGATCTCCCATTTCTTCGTGGGGAGTTTGCTTCTGTTGGGAAAACATTTGATTTTTCTTCCAAAAAAATTCTTGATGTCAAAGTACTCTATCATAAAATGGAAGCTCGTGATATGTTTGCTCCAAGAAATCTATCAGCTGCGTATAAATTATATTGTAACAAGGATCATATCGATGCGCATTCAGGAGCAGGCGATGTCCGTGCCACCGTAGAAATTTTAGAAGAACAATTGAAGAGATACCCGGAGTTTCGTAATTGGGATTATATTGCTGATTTGCACGGAAATAAGAAACTCCTTGAATCTGTTAAAATGGAACATTCTCCTGTTGTTACTGAAGCATCTCTTGGAACACTATTTTAAACACTATGAATACTCTTATTCTTTTTGGCGCAGAATATCTTTACCTTGTTGTTGTGATTTTTTCGTCTTTGTATATATGGCGTCAATCACGAGAGATGCGGTGGAAAATACTTCTTTGTATGAGTATTGCTTTACCTCTTACTTATATTGTAGCGAAGATTTTTAGTCTTTTTTATTATAATGCTCGACCTTTTGTTGTTGATCATTTCACTCCTCTATTAGCACACGCAAACGATAATGGATTTCCTTCGGACCACACTCTTTTAAGTAGTGCTATCGCAATAAATATCTTCTTTTTTCAACGAAGGCTCGGTATAGTACTTCTGATCATTTCTGTTATGGTAGGTACGGCGAGAGTTTTTGCGGGGATTCATCACAGTGTTGATATTGTAGGAAGCATTCTTATTTCTGGAGGAGTTGTTTCTCTTGTCTTTTTTTCTCTCTTTCCGAAAATATGGAGTATCTTCTCTCAAAAATATTTTTCATCTACTATCAAATAATCTATGGCACTCATATATGGAAAACCGATAGCAGATATGATTTCTGCAGATACAAAAAGAAAGATGGTCCTTTCTGGTATAGTTCCTGGTTTAGCAGTGATTTTGGTGGGGGATGATGCATCATCACATCTGTATGTCAATCTCAAAGAAAAAGCAGCGCAGAATATCGGTGTTCATTTTGAGAAATATATTTTTTCAAAAGATGCCGATCAGAAAGTGATCGAAGAATGTATTGATACGCTTAATATACGAGAGGACATACACGGTATTATCGTGCAACTCCCGCTTCCAGAAGGATTTGATACTGATGCAATTATTACTCGCATCGATCCGTCGAAAGATACAGATGGATTTCACAAAGAAACGGTAAAAAATTTCCTTTTAGGAGATAAAGAATCATGTCCTGTTTTTCCTTTAGCTATTCTTTCTCTTCTTCGGTCTGCAGGCGGATATCGTATGTTTGATAACGCAGTTGTTATTGTTAATTCTGTATTGATGGGAGAAGTGATGACACAAGCGCTTCTTCTTGAGGGATTACGAGCGGAATATATTTTGAGTAACGAATCAAAAGAGTCTATTAGAGAGAAAACAAAAGAAGCTCAGGTTATTGTTTCGGCTTCCGGGAAAGCAAATTTTATTACTGGTGATATGATTCAGGCGAATAGTATTATTATCGACGGAGGCATTAGTCATATTGAGAATAAGATTGTCGGTGATGTAGAGAGGTTTACAGTTGAGAATAAAGCACGATTCCTTTCACCTGTTCCAGGAGGAGTCGGACCAGTTACTGTTGCAACACTTCTTGATCGTGTTACTGATATGGCTCTTCGCTCATTGACAAAGAATGATTGATTCTTTATCATTCCTTCAAGAGAAAATAAAAATGCCGAGGTGGTGGAATGGTAGACACACGGGACTCAAAATCCCGCGATAGCAATATCATGAGGGTTCAAGTCCCTCCCTCGGCACCAAGACAAAACTTTTTGGCTTTTTGGGAACAGAACTTGGGTGGCACGGAGTGCTACTATGTTGTTTTTTCTCACAAATCCTCTTCGTTTAACAATCTCAAAAAAATCTTTGCTTTTAGATGTGTGTGCTCTTGATTCTTTCTAAAAATGAAAGGTTTTTTTCTTTGTGGTTTTGTCTTCCAAGTGTTCAAGTAGTGTGGCAGAACTTCAATAGGAATAAGACAAAACGAAATTTGTTTTTCTGGAAAGAACTATAAAGTTACATTGTAAGTATTGACAGAATAGATAATATGTGCTATTATTGAACCTTAGTTTAAGGTGATGAAAATCCCTTAAATGAAAGAATGTTCTTTTTAAATTACCTCATACGTGAACGACTCATATCGAGTACGGCGTAGAGGTATAAGGAGATTATAATGCAACAAGTGATATTTCAATCGTTAGTCCTGTTCATCGTTTTGAACGGACTGGTGATCATAGTAGGCGGAACCTGCCTGGCGGGAAGGATGAACCGCTGGTTAGGAACCGTTTTGCTTCGTGCGACGCGTGGTATCCTCAGCTGGTTTATCCGGCTGATAGCGGATATTCTGCGTGCGATCGCAGAAGGAATTCGATGAATGCGTGAAAGCGAGTTGGGTCAGAGTACTCTTCTCGCTTTTTTCTTTGTGTATGTTTATTATAGTGCGGTAATTGCCCCTCTTATTATTTGAATGATTGATAGTTATTTGCTGATAGACTATAATAGAAAAAGAGAGAAATAAGATTGTTTTATTTGCGGATTTTTTTATATGGCAAAAGTAATTGGATTTATCAATCAGAAGGGTGGGGTAGGAAAAACTACTTCGACAATTAATGTTGCAACATATTTAGCGGAAGCAGGGAAGAAGGTTCTTCTTGTTGATCTGGATCCTCAAGGGAATGCTTCTTCTGGTTTAGGGATCAACGCTAAGAGTCTTGAGAAAAATCTTTACCATGTGATGATTTTGGGTAATTTGCCTCAAGAAATTATTTTGCGTACGGAAGTAGAAGGTCTTCATATTATTCCTGCAGCACAAGATCTGGCTGGCGCAGAAGTTGAGATGGTGCATATTGAAGGGCGTGAGTTTCGTTTGTATCAGGCATTGCGTCATATTCAATCGTATTATGATTATATTTTGATCGATAGTCCGCCGTCGCTTGGTCTTCTTACTATCAATGGACTCGTAGCAAGCGATGAAGTGGTGATACCAGTACAAACAGAATACTATGCTCTTGAAGGATTGTCGCAACTTTTAGGAACAATTGAACTTGTGCGTGAACATTTGCAACCAAAATTAAGAATTATGGGAGCGCTTCTTACGATGTATGATAGACGCAATCGCCTTGCTCGTCAGGTGATTTCTGAAGTAAGAGCTCATTTTCCTGGACCAGTTTTTGAAACAGTTATACCGAGATCTGTCAGACTTGCAGAGGCGCCAAGTTTTGGAAAGTCAATACTTGACTTCGACGCTTTCTCTAAGGGCGCTCGTGCGTACAAGAGTGTTGTTCGTGAGATATTAAGGCGTGATGCTGAGGAAGAAGAACAAAAAAAAATCAATGGAAGTAATGTATAAATCTCAAGATGTGTTTCTCTATCGTATATCTAAAAAAATATTTTACATTCATATAACAACATTATGTCACAACAATATGGACTAGGGAGAGGATTAGCTTCTCTGATACCACCGAAAAAAGATACAGATACGCATAACACTCCTTCGCAGTCTTTTTCGGATACTCTTATTCATCCTTCGAATATGCCGTTTCCTCAGAAAGAAGAGAGAAAGTCCATACAAGAGAATTATACTAAAGAAACAGATGGACAAAACATTCTTTCTTCATCTTCAAGTCATCTTGATACAGAGAATAAACAGCGTTCCGTGGTAGAAATTCCTCTTGGGAAAATTGTGCCAAATCCACATCAACCACGCCTTCAGTTTGATGATGCAAAATTGACAGAATTAGCAGAATCTATCAAAGAACACGGTATTCTTCAGCCACTGGTAGTTACAAAATCCGGTAATGATACGTATGAAATTATTGCTGGAGAGCGTCGTTTTCAAGCATCGAAGAAAGCTGGTCTTGATACTGTTCCTGTATTGGTGCGTGATGCGACGGAACAAGAGAAACTGGAATTGGCTATTATAGAGAATATTCAGCGTCATGATCTGAACCCTATCGAAGAAGCAAAAGCATTTTTACGCTTACAAGAAGAGTTTGGTTTGGGACAAGAAACAGTAGCGAAGAAAATGGGCAAAAGCCGTAGTGTCGTTTCAAATACTCTGAGACTTCTCCATCTTCCTATCGAGATACAAAGAGCCATTTCCGAAGGGAAAATTAGTGAAGGACATGCAAAAGCATTACTTTCGATAGAGAATCCTGAGAAACAAAGAGCTGTATTTGAATTGATTTTGAAGGAAGGACTTACGGTACGTGAAACAGAAATCAAAGTGCGGAGTGTCGCTGTTGGATCACATATTCGAAGTTCTGTCGTGTTACATCCAGAGATTCTTTCTCGTACTGAACATCTGACGGAAATATTGGGTACAAAAGTGAAGATTGCTCCTTCTGGTAAGGGAGGAAAAATTATGATTGAATACTACTCTCCGGAAGATCTCGATGGTATTCTTCGTCGTTTGGAGGAATAAGAGAAAAAGAAAAAAGAGAAACCTTTTGTTCTGGGGATTTTTTTATGCTCTTCTCCTTGCTCTCTTTGCAAATGTGTTCTAAAATACGATTAAATACTCTATTTTTTTAATCGCATTACATTGTATGGAACCAGAAAAAACATCGCTGAGACATTTTGCAGAGACGAAAAATTATTCGATGATGAATAATCGCCCAACATTTGTAAATAACAAATCAGAAGAACCATCAGTTGATCGACAGAATAAATATCCGAAGACTGCAGATATATTAGATGGTATTATATCCGTTGCACTGATTGGTTTATTTTTTGGTCTCCCGCTTTTTTTTACTGGACTGACGTTTCAAGGTATTGCTTTTGAAAAGCAGATGTATTTTTATTTTTGGTTGCTCCTTGGGTTAGTTGCATGGTCATCGAAAGGAGTGATATTAGGAGAATTGAAGATCAGACGAACTCCTATCGATATCCCCATTCTTGTTTTTTGGGTCTTTTATGGAGTCGCTTCTTTTTTTTCGATAGATCGTTGGCATAGCTTCTTTGGATTTTTTGGAGATCCATCGCACGGTTTTATCTCAATAACCGCACTCATTCTTACTTTCTATTTCATCTTAAGTCATTTCACAATGAAACGCTTTCAGATGATGTTCTGGTCACTCGTTGTTTCTGGTTTTCTTGTTCTTTTCTGGAGTCTTTTTGCTTTGATGCAAATTCATTTTTTGCCAGCATCTTTTGAAAAGTATGCTCCTGTTAGTCTTCTTGGCACTTTATCGAACTTAGGAGTATTTCTTTCTCTTCTTCTCCCTCTTTTCATAACAGCACTTTTTTCCTTGTGGCAAGATTTTTCATTGAGAAAAACATATAGAAAAGTAGGAACAATCGCACTTCTTCTTGCACTTCTTTTGACGCTCTTTTTGATCCTCGCGCTGAACGCGTTTGCTTCTTGGATCGTGCTTCTTGGTGGATTTGGCTTCTTTTTAGTGTATATTTTAGCACAAATTGTTCGTCCAAATGAAAAATTTGTTTTTGTTCCGATGGTTACTTTTGTATTGTTACTTGGGTTTTTGATGATAGCAAATTATCAATTAGGTTTAATAAAAATTGCACTTCCTCTCGAAGCTACTCCAGGCACCACTCTTTCGTGGAAAATTACCAAAGAAAGTTTGAAAGAAAATTTCTTTATGGGTGCGGGGACGGCAAATTATAGTTATGTATTTTCACTTTTTTATCCAAAAGAATATAATCTGACTCCTTTGTATACAGTGCGTTTTTATCAAGGCACCGGTCTCTTTTTTGAGGCATTGGCAACTATCGGCGTGATTGGTACTATACTTTTTCTTCTCCTCTGGTTTTCGTTTTTCTCAATCGGTGTGTATCTTCTTTCGTATGAGAAACAGAAGAATAAATTGTATTCATTGGGGTTATGGTCTATGGTAGCGATGCTTTTTCTTGCGAGCTTCACCCTTGCTATAAACGGAGCTCTTCTCATCTTAGGTGTTCTTATTGCCACATTGGCTTTTGGTGTGGTGTTCTGTGAAAGTCATTCTGAGGAAAAATACATTCAATTATCACTCAAGGCGAGTCCAAAATTTGCTCTGACACTCGCATTTACTTTTATGGTAGTATCCGCTGGGGTTGCGTATCTCTTTGTGTTTATAGGAAAGGTATTTGTAGCAGATATCTCTATGGCAGAAGCTGTTCGTATTTCTGCAGAAAAGCCGGATACAGAATCTTTGTCAAGATTTGCTCGAGCGATTAGTTTGTATCCAGAAGAAGGGCGTTATTATATGCGATTAGCTCAAGAGTATGTGACACTCGCTAATAAAGAGGCGAGTAAACCTGAAAATGAACGAAATATGGATGTAATGAAGAACTATGCAGAACAAGCTATTTTCGTAGGGGAAACAGGAAGAAGAAAAATGCCGAATGATATAGCACAAATAGAATCTTTGGGAATGATTTATGAAAATCTTGGTTTGTATGATAGTACGGTGCTACTGAAAGCCATAGACATCTATAAGCGAGCGCAAGAACTTGAGCCACAAGGTCCTCTCTATACAGTAAAATTAGGTCAAATAAAGAAATTGTTAGCCGATGCAAAAGCCGAAGGTGCAGAGAAAGAGAGTTTATATAATGAATCAAAAGATTTGTTTCAACAAGCAATTGATCAGAAGGTAGATTTTGCTGTTGCATATTATGATCTCGCCATTATTCTTTCTCGACTGAAAGATATAGATGGTGCGATAACAAATGCAGAACAAGCAGTAGCTTTTGAAAAAACAAACTTGAATTATGGGTACAATCTCGGTGTTTTGTATCAAATTCGTAATAAAGATGATGATAAGAAACGGGCAGAAAAAATGTTTAAAGATATTTTGTCTGTCAATGAGAAATTGATTGATGTTCGATTGAGCCTTGGTTTATTGTATGAAGATATGAACAAGAAAGATTTTGCTATCACAGAATATAATAAGATTTTAGATTATTTACCAAAAGAAAAGAACGAAAAGATTACACAGACAAAAGATCAGATAGAACAGATGATTACGAATGTGAGAAACGGAAAAGGGAATATAAATGCAAATGGCGAGAAAGCACCAGAAAGCGTATCAGAGAATATACCTTATACCTCTCCGATTGGCGCTCCAGCGCCTGTCGGACAATAGAGAGTGTCATTCTCCAATAAGGATCATTTTTTTGTGATGATAATAGACTGCGGACACAGATTGATTCATACAATAAAAAACGAAGAAAAAGAAAGATTTTTTATATCTATTTTTCCTTTTAAATAAGCATAAAAAACAGATAAGAAGGATTTTTATAACAGGAAAAAAAATCATAGAAGAAGAGTCATTATATTGGGACTTGACAGGTTCGAAACTACTCTGTAATATAGAGAGTACGAATTGAGAAAGTGCTTTGCAGTACTTTTTTCTTTTCTCAAGAATATTCTGTTGATTTTCCTGTCAAGTTATTTGTCAAACAGTTCTGAAGAAATATGTGTTTCTCTTTGTAATGAAGAGGTTCTACAAAGAGCAATATGTATTTCCGCAGAAGTGCCTTAACAACTTATGTCTTTTTCAAAAGAATCGAAGATTATATGGTAGCGGAAAGTGATCAGATTTTTTTGAGATAGTCTAAATAGAAAAGGTCAAGCAAATCATAACGAGAAAAAACAGTGCGTCGAATGAGCAAACATTCTTCACTGTTAACCGATTGTCCGTGAGCGTCTTTAGTTTCGATTAGAGCGTTTGCGGACAAGAGAAAAAAAGAAGGTTACTTAACGCATGGTGTGGATGCCTTGACTGAAGCAAGCGATGAAGGACGTAGGAGGCTGCGATAAGCCTCGGGGAGCTGTCAACCAAGCTTTGATCCGGGGATTTCCGAATGAGGCAACTCTTTCACTTTTTAGTGAAAAACTGTATCTGAATACATAGGGTACAGTAGCAGACCCTGGGAACTGAAACATCTTAGTACCAGGAGGAAAAGAAATTAATAAAGATTCCGTAAGTAGTGGCGAGCGAACGCGGAACAGCCTAAACCACCGAGCTTGCTCGTGTGGGGTTGCAGGGCTTATAGACTCGATTGATCGGGGTCGTCGCATTTTTGTTAGCAAAATGTTTTGGAAAGAACAACCACAGAGGGTAATAGTCCCGTATGTGAAAACGAAAATGCCACGATGTATAAGTACCTAAGTAGGGCGGGGCTGGAGAAACCCCGTTTGAATCTGGGAGCACTAACTTCCAAGGCTAAACATTGCTTCAGATCGATAGTGAACTAGTACCGTGAGGGAAAGGTGAAAAGTATCCCGATAAGGGAGGTGAAATAGAACTGAAACTCCATGCTAACGAAGAGTCGGAGCCCTGTTTATTCAGGGTGACGGCGTGCTTTTTGCAGCACGATCCAACGAGTTAGTTTTACGTGGCTGTCTAAGGGATGACGAATTCCGGAGACAAAGTGAAAGCGAGCCTTAATAGGGCGAAATAAGAGTCGCGTGGACTAGACCCGAAGCCAGACGAGCTACATATGAGCAGGATGAAGCGTCGGTAAAACGACGTGGAGGTCCGCACCCACTTGCTGTGCAACTCAAGGGGATGACTTGTGTGTAGGGGAGAAATTCCAATCGAGTTTGGCAATAGCTGGTTCTCTCTGAAATAGCTTGAGGGCTAGCGTCTTGTAAATTGTATCCGAGGGGTAGAGCTACTGGATGAGAATTCGCGGTTTACCGTAGTGTTTTCAACCAAACTCCGAATACTCGTGATATGTACCAAGGCAGTCAGTACTCCGGGGCTAAGCTCGGAGCACAAAAGGGAAAAAGCCCAGATCGTCAGCTAAGGTCCCAAAATTTGTATTAAGTGGGAAAGGAAGTGAAGACTCTTAGACACTTAGGAGGTTGGCTTAGAAGCAGCAATCCTTTAAAGAGTGCGTAATAGCTCACTAATCTAGAGTCTTCGCGCCGACAATTTAACGGGGCTAAAATACAATACCGAAGCTACGGACTGTATCGCAAGATACAGTGGTAAGAGAGCGTTCCATATGCGCTGAAGCAGAAGGGTGACCGACTGTGGAGCGTATGGAAGTGAGAATGTTGGAATGAGTAACCGCAATGAGGGTGAGAGCCCCTCACATCGAAAGTCCGAGGTTTCCTGGGCCATGGTGATCATCCCAGGGTTAGTCGGTCCTAAGGCCAGGCTGAAAAGCGTAGTCGATGGACAAGAGGTTAATATTCCTCTACTATTTGTATATTCGAAGGAGAGACGCATCTCTGTACCTTTTGCCCCTTATTGGATTGGGGTTTGGTCTTCGAGGATGTTATACAGGCAAATCCGTATAACACTCATCCAAGAAGAATGACGAAGCTTTACTACGGTAAAGTGAAGAAAAGGGAGCGGGGTGCCAGGAAAATCTTCTAAGGTTCGTATACAAGTATCCGTACCGCAAACCGACACAGGTGGACAGGGCGAGTAGCCTAAGATGAACGGGAGAGAATTCGTTAAGGAACTCGGCAAAAAAGCTAGACGTAAGTTCGCAATATGTCTTGCCAACCGTCAGGTTGGCCGCAGCAAAAGTTTTCCAAGCAACTGTTTATCAAAAACACAGGTCTCTGCAAACCCGCAAGGGGAAGTATAGGGGCTGACACCTGACCAGTGCTGGAACGTTAACGGGAGCGGTGCAAGCCAATCCCCGAAGCGCCAGTGAACGTCGGCGATAACTATAATCGTCCTAAGGTAGCGAAATTCCTTGTCAGGTAAGTTCTGACGCGCATGAAAGGTGTAATGACTTGGAAACTGTCTCAACGAACATCCCGGTGAAATTGCAATGACGGTAAAGATGCCGTCGACCTACAGCTAGACGAAAAGACCCCATGGAGCTTTACTATAACTTGGTATTGACTTAAAATTTTTGTTGCCTAGCATAGGTGGGACACTATGAAGCACTCTTTCAGGAGAGTGTGGAGTCATCATTGGAATACCACTCTGCAAAGATTTTAATTCTAACCTACGACCATTATCTGGTCGGGGGACAGTGCCTGGTGGGTAGTTTGACTGGGGCGGTCGCCTCCTAAAATGCAACGGAGGCGTTTACAAAGGTTCTCTAGGTCCGGATGGAAATCGGGCCGATAGCGCAAAAGCATAAGAGAGCTTTACTGAAAGACCGATCAGTCGATCAGTTACGAAAGTAGAATTTAGTGAACCGACCATTACTCGTAGGAGTGTGGAAGATCATCAGATAAAAGTTACCCTGGGGATAACAGGCTGATCTTGCCCAAGAGTCCATATCGACGGCAAGGTTTGGCACCTCGATGTCGGCTCATCACATCCTGGGGGTGGAGAAGCTCCCAAGGGTTTGGCTGTTCGCCAATTAAAGTGGTACGTGAGCTGGGTTCAAACCGTCGTGAGACAGGTTGGTTTCCTATCTGCTGTAGGCGTGTGTTGCTTGAGAGAACTCTTTCCTAGTACGAGAGGACCGGAAAGAACGAACCTCTGGTGTATCTGCTGTTCCGCCAGGAGCATCGCAGAGTAGCTACGTTCGGGTAGGATAACCGCTGAAAGCATCTAAGCGGGAAGCCAAGCTCAAGATAAGGCAACAGTATCAGTTTACTGATACAAAATTTCCTAGAAGATTACTAGGTTGATAGGCTGCAGATGTAAGTCCTGAGAGGGATTCAGTCAAGCAGTACTAATAAATTTATTCAACTTTCTTTTTTTCTAACCTTGTTTTCTTTTCGCAAGAAAAGAATCGAAGTTACGGTTAGCAGTGAAGAGTGCTTGTTAAAAGGGGAATCTTATTCTATTATAGATAGACAAATTTGGAGGGGAATGTTTCCGGTGCTTCTAGCGTTGTGGACACACCTGATCCCATACCGAACTCAGCAGTTAAGCACTTCAGCACCGATGGTAGCCTTTAGTGGCAAGAGTAGGACAGTGCCGGGAACATTCTTCTTCAAATTCAAATATTTTTTCATATACAGTCTGAACAAGACTGTATTTTTGTTGTTATGTTTTTCAAATAAAAGTATGCTATAATAAAAAAACAGATGAATAAGGATATTTATAGGGTGTGTTGATTTTTTTATATTATGTTAAGAAAAACGAAACAATTTTTTATCAGTTTTATTATTTTTTTACTAGCCGTATTACTTGGCATTATAGTGTATTATGGTTTTGTTAAGGAAAAAGAAACTTGTTTTGACAAGAAACAAAACCAGAATGAAAAAGGCATAGATTGTGGCGGTGTATGTTCTCTTGCTTGTCCAGAAATTGTGACTGGTGAAGATCTTCAGATAAAAGAATCGCGTTTTATTGTCAGTGGAAAAAATACATACGATATTCTTGCAAAAGTCTTTAATCCAAATGGTGAGATAGGGGCAGTTTCTTTTTCATATACAGCTGTTCTTGAAGGCGCAGAGAAACAAGTGCTTGCATCTCGTGTCGGTATGGGTTATATTCTTCCATTTGAAAATAAATATATTCTTGAGTTTAATCTTGAATCAAATACTGTCCCTGCGAATGTTTCAATACATATCGATAATATAGAATGGGAGCGTTTCTCTCATTATCAAGAAAGACCAGCTGTAAATGTTTACCAAAAGAATTACAATATACTCCAATCGAGTGCTATTTTTAGTGAGGCAACTGGTCTTGTATCAAATGAAAGTCCATACGATTTTCGTTCTGTTATTGTTCAAGTTATTCTTCGTGATAAAGATGATATCCCTCTTGCTATAAACTCAACAGTGATGAACACTTTGCGTGCAAATGAAAATAGAGATTTTAGACTGACTTGGCCAACATTTTTCCCTGGCACAGTGGAAGACATCGAAACGGTTATTGATGCAGATGTGTATCATTCGGATAATTTTATCAATCAGTATACCAACGAAAAAACAAAATTTTCCACACCTCTCAGGTAAATAATTTTTTTTCTACGAATATTTTTTGTCTTTTTTAATGTTTTTTTGTGTTTCGAATATTTTTTAAAATAGATTTTATATTGATTTTGGCTATTGCCTTGCTTTTAGGAGTGAGTTTGTCGACACTCTATAGTCTCTCGAGTATTTCTGGTGTTGATTATTTTTTTAAGCAATGCATCTTTGTGATATTTGGTATCGTAGTGATGTTTTTTGTGGCAATACTGGATTATAGGCATATGAAGAAATATAGCACCCCACTTTATTTTTTGATGCTTTTTGTTCTATTTTCCGTACTTTTTTTAGGAAGAACTGTCAATGGAACAGCAGGATGGATATCATTTGGTTTTTTTCAGGTTCAACCAGTAGAGATTTCTAAAGTAATACTCATTGTTTTTTTAGCAAGTTTTATCGCTCAAAAGAAATCAGAGTTAGGGGAATGGGCAAGAATTATCGCTTCATTTATTTTGTCAATTATTCTCATATTTCTTGTATTGAAACAGCCAGATCTTGGATCAAGTCTTGTATTGGGTGCTATATGGATGAGTATGATTCTTGCTTCAGGATTACATTTCAAGCATTTCTTTGTTCTCTTTCTGTTAGGAACGATGCTTATTCTTGGGAGTTGGTCTGTTTTGGCAGATTATCAGAAAGATCGTATTGATACATTTCTTCATCCAGAACTTGATCCTCGTGGGAGTGGCTACAATGTTCTTCAAGCCATTGTTGCTGTTGGATCAGGAGGGATAACAGGTAAAGGTATTGGAAATGGTTCACAATCTCAGTTAAATTTCTTGCCCGAGAAACACACGGACTTTATATTTGCTGTTATTTCTGAGGAATTAGGGCTTGTTGGTGGATTTTTTGTTGTTATGGTATACGGAGTAACTTTATATCGCATTAAACGTATTGGTGAATTGGCGAGTGATAACTTTGGTTATCTTGTCTCGGTTGGAGTTTTTACCATGTTTTTTACTCAAATTGTTATCAATATCGGTATGAATATCGGACTGATGCCGGTAACAGGTATCCCAGCACCGTTTTTGAGTTATGGAGGCAGTTCATTAGTGGCTACTTTTTTTGCTATAGGACTACTTCTGAATGTATACCAGAAAAAACAAGATGAACACGATCTTCATATTTCTCTTGAAAGAAGTTTTCTTGAATAATTTTTTTATACTCAAATGTTTTCATAGAGCCTTTTTTCATTATTTTTTCATATTTTACAAATTGACGAGATGTCGTTTCTTTGCTACACTAGAAAAGCTTAACAGAGCATTATTTTTTCTCTTTTTGATATCGTTTCATAAGGAAAAATAATTTTTTATTTTTTGATCGACATATTATGAGGGTATTCCTTATTGCTCAGGCCATTGTTGCTCTTTTATTGATTGTTTCTATTCTTCTTCAAAATCGTGGCTCTGGTTTGGGAGGAACTTTTGGTGGTGATTTTGGTGGATATTACACAAAAAGAGGAATGGAGAAGTTTCTGTTGTATGCGACTATTTTTTTTGCGGTTATTTTCTTTGTGCTTTCCATAGTCAATGTATGGAAGCCTCTTAACTCCTAATATACGCGTATTCGTATTCTAGAATCCATTGCTATCCTGAGAAAAATGAATCCGATCCATATTTTTCAGGTTCTGAAAATAAGAGACAAAATTATTGTTTCCTTTTTTTTAGCTATTCTATTTATAGCAACAGTTTTTTGGATAGGTGCTTTTTATGTTGTTTCTACCGTCCCTGTTCCAAAATCTGGCGGTGAGTATACTGAAGGTATTGTTGGTCAGCCGAGATATATTAATCCTATTCTTTCTCAAACCAGTGAAGCAGATGCTGATCTTGTTGAGCTTGTTTATAGCGGATTATTTGATTATGATAACGAAGGTCATTTAGTAAAACGTCTTGCAAGTGATTATTCTCTTTCTGAAGATCACAAAGTGTATACGGTCACTTTGAAACAGGGGGTGCTATTTCACGATGGAGAAGAACTCACTGCTGATGATGTTGTGTATACCATTCAGTCAATTCAGAACCCTGCTTACAAAAGTCCGTTACGAGCATCATGGCAATCTGTAACAGTAGAAGCAATAGATACATACACTGTTTCTTTTTCTTTACAAAAACCATATTTTGAATTCTTGGATAATTTGACGGTAGGTATTCTTCCGAAACATATTTGGCAAAATGTTGCTCCTGAAAACTTCTTTTTGGCTGATTATAACCTCTCGCCTATCGGTAGTGGACCATATAGTTTTTTTGATATGGACAAAGATTCGAGTGGAAACATTCTTTCTTATGAACTTCATCCTTGGAAAAATTATTTTGAAGGGTCAGCATATATATCAAAAATCATTTTCCGATTTTATGAAAATGAATCAAGTCTTGTTGATGCTTATAAAAGAAAAGAAGTTATTGCTATTCACTCGCTTACTCCGCAGAATGCAGAAAAATTGCAGGATCAGAAAAGTACGCGTGTCTATAGTCTTCACATCCCGCGTATTTTTGGAGTATTTTTTAATATAACAAAGAGTGTTCCGCTAGCACATAGTGAAGTCCGTCAAGCTCTACAATATGCAACAGAGAGAGAAGAACTGATTAACACCGTTCTTAATGGTAAAGGACAGCCGGTCTTTTTTGGGCTGACTTCATTTATGACGGGGTATAGAAATCCTGATGAAGCGACTATCTTTAATATTGAAAAGGCAAATGCTTTACTTGATGAAAATGGTTGGGTGCGCGGTGAAGATGGTATTCGATCAAAACAAGGAACAGTACTTGAGATAAGCCTTTCTGTTCCTTTTGAATGGATGGGTCTTTTGGAAACCGCAGAACTTTTGAAAGAACAATGGGAGAAGATAGGTGTGCGAGTGAATATACAAAAAGTATCCTCTGCTGATTTGCAACAGAGTGTGACACGCCCGCGTGAATATGAGGCTGTGTTGATTGGCGTGGCATCGATGATAAATGCTGATTTGTACTCTTTTTGGCATTCGAGTCAGAAGCGTGATCCAGGACTTAATCTTGCTCTTTTTGATAATAAAGAAATGGATGATATGCTTGTATCTCTTCGAGAAGAGTTTGATACAGAGAAACAACAAGAAAAATATCAGTCTTTCCAAGAGATTTTACAGAAAGAAAATCCGGCACTTTTTCTCTATACAGCTGATTATTTGTATGTTGCTAACAATACTGTACAAGGAATACATATTCAAAATGTCAATAAAACAGCTTCTCATTTGAATATGATAAAAGAATGGTATATGAACACCAAGCGTGTCAAGAAATAGTTTTTGATGTATGATGAGAAAAGATGATTGTGCACAGAAGATGCACCTTTTATAAAAAATAATACATAATAAACACAATAAGAATATGCTTCATCCACTTGATACATTCAATTTTCGTCAGATGATTATTGACAGCCCTCTTCAGTTTCAAGCAGGATTCGACCTTGCAAAAGATGTCCATATTCCAGGGACATTTACATCGATTATGATCTCAGGAATGGGAGGATCAGCACTGCCTGCTGATATTTTTCGCACATACTTGAATGATGAATTTTTACGATCGAAAAAAGATCCAAGCCAAGAATCACCTCTTGCTGTGTATCAAAATCGTTCATATACTCTGCCGAAAGAAGCTTTTAAGAATTGTCTCAATTTTATTTGTTCATATTCAGGAAACACTGAAGAAACCATAGCTTCTTTTGAGGAAGCTCTTGCAAATCATCTGCCGTGTATTGGTCTTTCGAGTGGGGGAAAGATTGAAGAGATGTGTAAAGAAAATAATGTTCCGCATATCAAACTTCCAATTCCATTTTCTGGTTTTCAACCTCGTGTTGGTACAGGATATTTTTTTAGTGCTATGCTCCAAGTATTGATCAATCAGGGCTTAGTGCGTGATACTACCGAAGAAATCCTTTTGGAAGGAGAAGTAATGAAAGAACAAATAGCTTCTATTGAAGAAAAAGGAAAACAGCTCTCTCTCAAAGTATCCGGGAAAACACCCGTGATTTATTCAGTGCCAAATTATCAGTCTGTGGCTATGATTTGGAAAATTAAATTTAATGAGAATGCTAAAACACCAGCCTTTTTTAACGTTTTTCCAGAAATGAATCACAATGAGATGGTAGGATGGACATTACCACAAGGAAAATTTTTCGTTTTTATGCTGAAGGATACTCTTTCACATCCACGAATTTTGAAACGCTTTGAAATTACCGCTGATCTTCTTCGTGAGAAAGGTGTAGAAGTTTTACTTCTCGATATGATAGGAGAAAGCGTTTTTCAGAAAATATTTTTAAGTATTCTCCTTGCAGATTTTACATCTTATTATCTTGCTCTCGAATATGGACAAAATCCTACTCCGGTAGATATGGTAGAATCTCTGAAGAAACTTTTGGTTGCATAATTTGAAAAAATGAAATGCTATGTATAGTGTTATTCTGTGCGGCGGATCTGGGACACGTCTTTGGCCAATGAGTCGAAAAAATCTTCCAAAACAATTTTTGAAATTATACGAGGACAAATCTCTTTTACAGGGAACATTTGACCGTATCCATAAATTACTTCCATCCGATCATATTTTTTTCATTACGAATAAAGATAGCGTAGTGTATGTTTTGAATCAGATTCGAAAAATAGATAGGAAATTTTCTGAGAAGAATATCATCGTCGAACCGTTTGCTCGTAATACGGCTCCTGCTATGGCGCTTGCGATGAAGTATTTGAAAGAAAAAATAAAGATTGATCCATTAGAAAAAGTATTGTTCCTTCCATCTGACCATTATATCGGCAATGAGAAAGTATATCTTGATGTGATGCGTGTGATTGCTGAAACGAAAGAAGATGTTATTGGTACTATTGGAATTGTTCCCACGAAACCAGAAACAGGATATGGTTATATTCGTCGTGGAAAGAGATCAACACAACACATATTTCCTGTTCTTGAATTCAAAGAGAAACCAGATTTGAAAACAGCAAAGAAATATCTCGCATCAGGGAAATATCTGTGGAACTCTGGGATGTATTTTTTTTCTATGAAAACATTTTTTTCGGAATTTGAGATATATGCTCCTGAGATAGCGCATTTTTTTGATCTTCCATACGCGAAAGTACTTCAGAAATACAAGTCGATCCCATCAGTATCTATCGATTATGCGCTTTCGGAAAAATCGAAAAAGGTAGGTATGATTGTAGGGGATTTTGGTTGGAGTGATATTGGATCATTTGATAGTTTGGCAGATATTTTTGGAAATAATTCTGCAGTGAGGCATATTGATATCGATTCAAAAAATGTTTTTACATATAGTACGAAGAATAGACTCATTACAACTATTGGCGTGGAAGATTTGATTATCGTAGAAACAGAAGGGAGTATTCTCGTTTGTAAAAGAGGTCGTGCCGAAGATGTCAAGAAAATTGTGGAAAAACTCAAAGAAAGTGAGCCGGGAGAATTATAGAGTGTATGTTTGACAAGAAGAATAATGTATGCTACAATGAAGAACTGAGAAATCTGAACATATATCAGATTCTATTTTTCTTCTCTGCTGTATAGAGCGATAGTATAGATCATTTTTTGCTTTTATAAAAGCATTTTTTCTTCTTTCAAAAGAGATAAAGAAAAAGAAAGAAAATGCCTTGGTGGCGGAATTGGTAGACGCACTAGCTTCAGGTGCTAGCGCTCGCAAGAGCATGGGAGTTCGAGTCTCCCCTAAGGCACAACGTAAACATAATACTCTTCTTTATGAAGAGGATTCATCTTTCGTCATTTAATTCATTTTTCTTCGTGATTAAAAATGCACAAGAAAAAATAATCAGTATTTCAAATATTTTTTTCATCGTACAACTTTTGAGATAAAAGTGAGAAAGATATTTTGAAAGGAATAAAAAATATGCAAACGAATTATTCGTTTCAAGGAAGGAAAGGCCAAAGTAATTTTAGTAAACCTCTCTCGGCAGGGTCTTTTGAGGGTATTGTTGCGAACGCACAAGCACCCAAAGCAACACATAAGAATTATGTGCCAAAAAAAGATGTCAAGAAACAAAATAATCAGCCGAAGAAGTCTTCTGGTAAAAAAAATAACCAGAAAAATAATCGTCGTTTTCCGATGCCGATGAAGAGTCGTTTGGAATCGACACATAACGGTATCAATGTTCCAGCTCTTGGTGAGAAGCGTCTCCGTATTATCCCTCTTGGCGGACAAGAAGAAGTCGGTCGCAATATGACTGTTTTTGAATATGGGAATGATATTGTTCTGATCGATATGGGATTGCAATTTCCTGAGGAAGATATGCCAGGTATTGACTATATTATTCCGAATGTGAACTATCTGAAAGGAAAAGAGAAAAATATTCGTGGTGTTATTTTCACACACGGACACCTTGATCATATTGGAGCTGCCCCATTACTTCTAAAAAAATTAGGATATCCTCCAATTATCTCTCGTGATCTGACACTGGCTCTTATTAAACATAAAGTGGAGGATCAAGAAAAAGGTGCAGGAAGTCGTCTCAAGATGGTCCGGATAAAAAATATAACTGATCGTATTCGTGTTGGATCCTTTGAAGCTCGTTTCTTTGAAGTAGAACATTCTATTATGGATGCTATTGGTATTGTTCTCCTTTCACCTGTTGGATCAGTGATTCATATGGGTGATTGGACAATTTCTCATAATCCAATCGAAGAAAAAGAAATTTCTTATAAACATCTGGCAAATCTACCAAGGCCGACAATATTGATGCTTGAGAGTTTAGGAGCTTTGAAAAAAGGTCTTCCACCATCAGAGCAGGAAGTGCATCAGAATTTGAAAAATCTTATCAGAAGTGTTCCAGGAAGACTGATTATTGGAACATTTGCTTCTCAGATTCGTCGCATAAGTTATCTTATTGAGTATGCGGAACAACTTGGAAAGAAAGTAGCGCTCGAAGGATATAGTATGAAGATGAATATCGAAGTAGCCAAAGAACTTGGTTATATCAAAGTCAAGAAAGAAACACTGATCAGTGTAAACGATATTCATAAATACAAAGATGATCAAGTGGTCGTTATCTGTACTGGCGCACAAGGAGAATTGAATGCAGCACTCTCTCGTATTGTGACAGACAACCATCGATTTATTAAACTTCAGAAGAATGATACTATTGTTTTTTCTTCTTCTGTAATCCCTGGAAATGAGCGCACGATTCAACGATTGAAAGATAATCTTTATCGAAAGTGTGACAATATTATCCATAGTGATATTATGGAAATCCATATCGGTGGACATTCGACTGCTCAGGGAATGGAAGAGATGCTCCGTCAGGTACAGCCGACATATTTTCTTCCTGTATATGCCAATCATTATTTTCTGAAAGAAGCGGCAAAAATTGCTTATCGTATGGGTTTTCCAGAGAAAAATGTAGCAGTGCTTGATAATGGAAGTGTTTTTGAACTCGATGATCAAGGAAGTTTTTCGGTACGAAAAGAGAAGGCTGATACGAGTTATGTTTTTATTGACGGACTCGGTATCGGTGATATCGGACATGTTGTATTGCGTGATCGTCAGGTATTGGCTCAAGATGGTATGATCGTCATCACTACCATTATCGATTCGAAAACAAAAAGTGTCGTTGGTAATATTCAGATTACTTCACGAGGGTTTATTCATGTGAAAGAAAACTTCGATCTCGTCAATGAAACAAAACGCAAAGTAGAAAAAGTTGTCAAAGACAATACTGCCAAAGATTCTTCGGTTGATTTTGATCTCATACGCAATCAGATTCGTGAAGTTGTAGGGCAATTTCTTTTTACGAAGACTGAGCGTCGCCCGATGGTGTTGCCAGTGGTGATTGAAGTTTAATCATAATAAGAAAAGAAGTTCTTAAGGACTTCTTTTCTTTATTTTCAAAGAACGCTTTCTTTGTGGTATAATAAAAACAGAAAGAAATATTTTATGTTTAAAAGAATTATTATTATTTTGAGTGTTGTTATCTTACTCCTTTTGGGGTTGTTTCTTTATCGTTATAATAAAAATACAAAAACTGATGTTCCAGAGCCTACTGTTACAGAAGCGAAACCAAAAGAATTAACAATGAAGAAAATAGAAACAAAACCAGCTCCAGAACAGGATACTGCTTCATTTTTTGGCACTGCAAATTTTGAAAGTGAAAGTTTTCGAATTGGTGATATCGCTATCGGAGGAGAGTCGCAATTTCTTTTGAGTGAAGACACTCCTGATCCTCTCGTTATTACCAATATCCGAGGAGAGACATTTACGGAGAAGAATAAACCGGAAGTGAAACTCATCATCACCTGGAAAACAAATAAACTTGCAAAATCGGATATCTCTTATGGGAAAGGGACAACACAAGCAAAGAAAACAGTGAACGAACCGGATTATACAACCAATCATAGTTTGATCCTTCCTGGATTAGAGCAATCGGCAACATATATCTACACAATCGTTTCAAGAGATCGATTTGGTAATGAAGTAACGAGTGATCAACATGCTATCTATACCGGAGCGAAAACAGTTTCGCTGTTTGATTTGATTGCAGGAGCGGTGGGTGATGTTTTCGGTTGGGCGGTGAAGAAGTAAATATAAAGCAGTTTCGTTTTAAGATAAATCAGTAATGGAAAATTGTATGAAACAACGAATTTTTTCTGGAATAAAACCATCAGGCGATCTTCATCTCGGAAATTATCTGGGTGCTATTTCTCAGTGGGTTACTCTTCAGAATGAGTATGAATCATTGTTTTGCGTCGTTGATCTGCATGCTATCACAGTGAGTCAAGATCCGATTGAGCTTCGTCAAAAGACATTAGAAATCGCTAAGATTTATTTGGCTTCGGGTATTGATCCTACGAAATCAGTGATGTTTGTCCAATCGCATATACCAGAACATACAGAACTTGCTTGGATACTGAACACTATTACACGCTTTGGTGATTTGGAAAAGATGACACAATTCAAAGATAAATCAGCAAAAAGCGAAAAGGAAACTGTCGGCATCGGCCTTTTTGATTACCCTGTTCTGATGGCGAGTGATATTTTACTTTATGATACTCAGATTGTTCCTGTTGGTAAGGATCAACTTCAGCATATCGAACTTACACGAACATTAGCACGGCGTTTTAACGAGCGTTTTGGTGAAGTATTTGTTATTCCAGAAGGAAGAGTATCGAAAGAGGGTGAGGTAATTATGGCACTCGATGATCCAACAAAGAAGATGTCTAAATCAGCTCGGAGCGAATATAATTCTATTGCTTTAACTGACGATGCTGATGCAATACGACGGAAGATAAAAAAAGCAGTTACTGATAGTGGAAGTGAGATTGTTTATTCTGATGATAAACCAGCACTCAAGAATCTGATCAATATTTATTCTCTTCTTTCTCATACAACAACCGCAGATATTGAAAGAACTTATCAGGGAAAAGGATATGGCGATTTCAAAACAGATTTAGCTGAAGTAATTGTGAATTTCTTGATACCATTTCAAGATCGTATGAAAAATATTTCTGATGATGAAATTATCTCTCTTTTGAAAACTGGCGCCGAAAAAGCCAAAGAAAGAGCGGAAGCAAAAATGAAACAAGTGAGAGAGAAAGTAGGATTTCTTCTTGCAAAAGAATAAAAAAAATACCCGTGATCAGTTTCTGATACGGGTGTTTTTTTATTCGTGTTGTCTTTTCTCTGCTTCTTCGCGAAATGGTGCACAAATAGTACCGTCACATTCTGCATTACCATGGTGTAATTTCCATGATCGTGCAGTGAGTGCCGTGCAATAACAGCGAAGCCGAAGAGGAGGTTTCTTCTCTGTTTGATTTTCTTGATATATCAAATGAGTAATAATGCTTGAGTTTTCAAGATATGTATTCATTATGCGTCCTTTCGAAAAAAATGTTAATGAACAAATGGGATATAAAAAAACCACCTTTGTAGGTGGTTTAGAAGAAAATAAATTGAAAAAGAGAATAGATGATAAGTTTTCTCTTTTTGAATATTTTCTTGCTCATATTTTGATACCTAGTATACTCTGAAAAAGATAGATATACAATATCTTGTCAAGAGTTGCTATAGGAATAGGATACATAAGAGATTTACTTGCGTATAAGAGAGAGGATCTCTTTTTGTTTTTCTTCCATCATTTCTATAGTTTTTGCTTCAAGATTGAGACGAAGGAGCGGTTCGGTATTGGATGGACGAACATTGAACCACCAATCAGGATAATCTACTTTGAGTCCGTCGAGCGTGCTGATTTGTCCATCGCTGTATTTCTCCTGCAACGCTTTAAGGATGATGTCTTTATCTGTTACTTCACTATTGATTTCTGCCGAGTGTGCATAGCGTCTAAGATCAGAAACGAGTTCAGATATTTTCTTTCCTGTTTCCGCCATTAGATTGAGAAGAAGAAAGGCAACGAGAGTACTAGCCTCAGCGAAAGAGTTTTCTTCGAAGTAATAATGTCCGGAAAGTTCACCAGCAAAAATAGCTCCGTCTGCGCGCATTTGTCTTTTGATAAAAGCATGCCCAACACGACATTCTTTGGCGGTGCCACCATTTTCTTCGATGACTTCGCGTACAGATCGAGAAGAACGGAGATCATAGAGAATAGTTGCACCTGGTTTTTTCTGAAGAATAATCTTCGCAACAAGTCCTGTAATGAGATCCATCGGAATAACCGTCCCTGTTTCATCAGTGAATCCGACGCGGTCAGCATCACCATCATAAGCAATACCGAGATCAGCGCCTACTTCTTTTACTGTGGCACAGAGTTCATTAAGCGTTTCTGTTTTGAGAGGATTGGCTTCATGACACTGAAAGGGGTGAGTAAGGTCATTGTAGAGATTGACGATGGTAAGATTGTCAGGAAATTTCTCGTACATTGGAAGTTCGAAAACGCCCATAGAATTGGCGGTATCGATAGCAACAGTAAATTTTTTCTCACCGAATTCTGCGAAAGAAGAAAACTCTGCATAATATTCTGGACGGATATCATAAGTTGTCATCGTTCCGGATACATCAGACTTTTCCAATGTATTCTGAAGGGCAATATCACGAATTTCACGAAGACCAGAATCTTCTCCGACTGGTAGAGCGCCTCGAAGAGCGATTTTGAGTCCATTGTATTCGATAGGATTGTGTGATGCAGTGAGGGAAACTACCGCATCGACATCGAGATGACCAGCAGAAAAATAGACCATCGGCGTACTGATCACGCCAAGATCGACGACATCGCACCCGCTATCCATAACGCCACGAGCGAAACTTTCAAAAAGCGCTGGACTTGATGGACGAATGTCACGACCAATACCTATCTTTTTTGATTTGAGATATGCGACAACAGCACAGCCGATAGTATACACATCTTCTTCATTGATATCGGTTGGATACACACCACGAATATCGTAGGCTTTAAAAATTTCTTTTTTCATAGAGTTACAGAAAATAGATAAGAATGATACATTTTATTATAGCATATTTTCCTTAAGAATACTCATTTTTTGACGCATTGCCTTTTTTCTGCGAATATAGAATATATTATTTATTTTTCTTTTATGGCACTTAAAGTAGGTATTGTAGGACTTCCCAACGTCGGAAAATCGACGCTTTTCAAGGCACTTACGCGTAAGGTGGTTGATATCAATAATTATCCTTTTTGCACTATTGAACCCAATGTTGGTATTGTTGAAGTACCGGATGAACGATTAGGAAAACTTGCAAAAATGTCAGGAACGAAAAAGATTATTCCTGCGGTGATAGAATTTGTTGATATTGCAGGACTCGTGAAAGGAGCAAGTGAAGGCGAGGGCCTCGGTAATAAGTTTTTGCAAAATATTCGTGAAGTTGATGCAATTGTCGAGGTAGTGAGAGTTTTTGAGAATCCTGATATTATTCATGTTCACAATGCAATCGATCCGACAAATGATATAGAAATTATCAATACTGAACTCATTCTTGCTGATTTAGAAACAATTACGAAGCGCAAACTTAAAACAGGTAAGGATGCTAGAGCAGGGAAAAAGGAGGCGGTAACAGAGATGAACATTCTTGAGAAATTAGAGAAAGAGTTTGAAGCAGGACGATTGCCACATACTCTGCTCAAAACTTTCTCTGTAGAAGAAACAAAGATGGTAAAGAATTTACAGCTTCTCACAACAAAACCGTTTCTCTATGTATACAATGTCTCTGATATCGATCGTCCATTGAATGCAGATCTTGAGAGTCGTCCTTATGTGAAGCTTGATATCAAGATAGAAGAAGAGCTCATCGAGATGTCGCCAGAGGAAATACAAGAAATGGGACTTGTTTCGCATATTGGTGATTTGGCACAATCAGCGTACTCACTCCTTGGGCTTATGACATATTTCACAACAGGTGTCGAAGAAACGCGTGCTTGGACAATACCTATCGGATCGACAGCTCCGCAAGCAGGCAGTGCTATTCATAATGATTTTGAAGAGAAATTTATTCGTGCTGAAGTTATCCATTGGAGCAAACTTCTTGAAGCGGGTTCATGGAGTAATGCCCGTGATACTGGCATCCTCCGCCTCGAAGGAAAAAACTATATCGTCCAAGATGGCGATGTCATTGTTTTTAAGATATAAGATAATGGTATATTTTTATGAATGAAAAGAAAAGAATACTTTTGTGTTATTTTGGTGTATCACATTTTTCTTATACTCCTACAGATATAGGTTATATTGTAGCTATTTTAGAACAGAAATTTTCATCAACAGAGTATATTTTTGATATCGTTCAATTAGATTATGAATTATCTGTTGATAGAAAAGAGGGTTCGATTGTTAATCCTCATCTAAAATATATTGAAAGAAGTACGCGACTTATTGAATATTATCATCCATACGCAGTATTTTTCTTCTTAGAGAATGTCTTATGGAGTAAAGTGTTTGCACTAGGAAGAACAAAGAGTATTGCTAAGAATCTTCGTTCTAATAACCCAAAATTATTTATTGGTTTACAGAGTTTTAAGATTCAACAAATACAAATAGATCAAGTGTTAGATAACAATTTAGCGGATTGTATAATTATCGGTGACCCAGAAGAATTATTTCTAAAATTGAGCGAGATATTATTGAGAATGCCTGTCATTGGAGTGAGATATCAAAAACAATTTGGTGAAATGAACTATAAGAAGCAGTCTTTCCTTATGGCAAAAGAAAACGTAGAGACTATTTCAGTTGGTAGTCTTGATCGAATACCTTCTCCGTACCTAAATCATACTTTTGATAATTTTCTCCAATCATCACAAATAATATCTAATGGACATTTTCGAGCATTCCTCGTTTCATCTCGAGGGTGTCGTTTTGGTTGTTATTATTGTTTTCGGAGTACAAAATTTGAAAAGATACAATATTTTTCAGCAAAACGATTTTATGATGAATTAGAATATTTATTTAATACTTTCCGTATACATCATTTTTTTGTTTTAGATGACGCTTTTATTTATTCTCGAAAACGCTTAGAGGAATTTGAACATGAGTTTCAAACTCGATTAAATAAGAATCCTGACTTACAAAAAGTAGATCTTTTCGTTATGGCAAGACCAGAAAGCATAAACGAGGAAATAGTAAAAATATTGAAAGCGATGAATGTAAAGTATATACAGATTGGATTACAGACAGTAAATCCGTCTTTGCAGGTTTTTATGAGAAGGAGACAAGATGTGGTTCATTTTGTGAAAATCAGAGAGTGGTTAAAAAAGTATAACATCCTTTTGCATCTAGATGTTGTGATTGGTTTACCGGGAGATTCTGTTGAATGGATGAAGGAAACAATGCGTTATGTATTACTTATGGATCCATTTTCTGTTCAGATTAAGCAGTTTTATCTCGGACCTAATACGCTTTTTTCAATTAGAACAAAAGAATACAATATTAAGATTGATGATACTGAATCAAGTTTTAATACACCATATGTGATCAGTGCAAACAATATAGATGATCAGTATTTTACAGAGACAAATCATTTCATTATGAATCAAATCAAGGATAATCCACAGATTCGGTGGAAATATTTATCGAAGAAGCAATCATTTATTAGTGGTTTATCTACAAAGATTTCTTCGGAGCATGAAACATCTCTTCATAATGAGCATAGAGGTTCAGACGATCGGATTCAGAAATACTTTAATGTTTTATGGCATATAGGCAGCAGTAAAGGTAAGAATAGTGTATATGTGGTAACAGCAGTAGATGATCAGTACGCTTATATTGTTTCGCGTTCTGCAACAATTTGTATGGCAATAGATCAATTATCAGGGTGTATAGTATGGAAATTTGAAGTTTTTTCCTTCCAAACGGATCATATATCTCCTTATCTTAAGGTGTCTGCAGGCAAAGTATATTTTCGAGCAGTCGATCGAAATCTGTATTGCTTAGATGCAAAAAATGGAAATCGCTTATGGGTTTTTCTTGAAGAAAATGTAGAAGATGATACTTGTGTTATTGATCAATATGTCCATTGTATATCTATTGTTACATCAGGTGGTCTTTTTACACGAAGAAAAAAAATAGTAACTTTAGATATGAGAACTGGTAAGAAGAGATGGGAACATTTTATTAGTATTGATCAATCAATAGCCTTGATACATGATGAAAAGAATCACTTTATGTATATTCGTGAGGGTGACAGGCAGGTTTCTTCGGTACAGATAGAGAATCATAAATTAAAGTGGACACATTGTTATTATCAGAATATAGACGGGCAGATAGTTATTGATCAATCAGGAAAGGATCTTTTCTTTTTATCTACTGATGGAAAGCATTATTCTATAAAAACAAAAGACGGATCCACGGAAATGCTTTTTCAATCGCGTGGATTTGATAAACAATCTATTCTCTTTGTATATAATGAATATATTATTTTATATTCGTGTAATAAGGGAATACAATGCATTCATCTAAAGACAGGAATGATTCGGTGGATATACTCTTTGAACAGCGTTACTTCTGTAAATTATGTGGTACTAGATGCAAGTATGTTTATTTATAAAGAAGAGGATTTACTCATTGAGATTGATATAGTGACAGGAATGACAAAATCGTGTTTTTCCCTGACGGGTATTGGTCAAGATAGTATTCTTATATATAGCGAAAAAAAGAAACGCTTTTTCTTATCTATGAATTCTGGTGATTTATTTTGTTTTTCAAGACAGATGTTCTCACATTTACGATAGTTATCACAGAGAGACATTGCTATATTTACTCATTTATGTTATTTTAAGAAAGGAGTTTTTTATATTTAATTTTTTTAACATATTTTTGTATGTTGTACAAAATAAAGAAAAGAACATTGTTCGTCTCAGGGGTATTCCTTCTGAGTTTGCTGAGTTTTTTAAACATAAATAATAAAGAGCGTATCTCACGATCTACCGTAAACTTTATACCAGAAGCGAATGCTGATGTTCCATATTGTAGTCCTTGCGGATGTCCTTATACACCGCAAGAGTGTTCGGGAGATGCAGGAGATGGAATTTAGTTATAATTTTTTAGAATTTCCTTATATATGGATAAATATAAAATAAAATTTTTGCTCCTCTTTTTATTGATTCTTGTTCTAGTATGTTTTGCATATTTCTTCTTCAAGTTCAAGAAACCATCTGTACCTATTGATGAAACATATGTTCTTGGTAAACAAAACGAATTATATAGTTTTAATGATTCTTCACAATCCAAAGTAGAAGTAATAAAAGAATTAAAAGATGTTTCTTTGGATACAAAAATAAACACAAAAACAAGGCTATTAGCAGGAACAGTGGTCGTTGGATCTTTTTTTGATTTTGGTATGCAATTAGAAAAAGGATTTTCTCCAAATTCTTTTACCGAAAGAGAGATCTATGAATATTCTAAACAAATAAATTCTTTAGGTAATTCGAAAACAGATTTACTGACAGCATATATTGGTTTGACATTTTATCCTCAAGAGATGACTGCTGAATCAGTCTCTTCTCTTCTCCGTTCATATCAAGAATATGCAAAGAATCTATCCTCTACAGATACAGATTGTTCTGGGGAATCCAAGTTTGCTTCTGTGTTGTATTTGTCTCAGAAAAACAATCTCACCCCTGTTATTGATGAGTTTGGTAATTATTTTGATGCTTTTGAGCGAGCAGATAATTTATGTCGTACAAATCGCAAGAAGAATGTTTTTAGGCAATTTATGTGGTTAGCTGCTTTGAGTGATATTGGTAAATCTTCTAGAGAAGAAGAAAAGGCTCAGGAAATTGTTCAATTTCTGATCGATAAAGAAAATTTGGTCAGTAAAGCAACATTATCGCAATACCTTAAAAATAGTTACTTTGCTTCTAAGAAAGAGCCTGATACTGTTATCATTGTTGATCGATTGATTGCAAAATATCCAGCATTTAAATCTTTCGTAGAGAGTTTACAATAATATCTCCTATTTTTCTATCTGTACCTTTGATTATGCAAATGAAAAATGCATCTTTGAATTTTTTAAAGACAGAAATTGAAAAGCAATGTTTTGAAACAATTAATGATAATGAAATACTACGTCAGTCATTTCCTCATATGAAATGGTTGTTTGATTTCCGAATGATGATTTTGAAATCAAATTACCTTAATCTTATTAGCGAAATATTTTGGGAGAAATATCATAATCACAAGCCTTTTCAGATTGGTGGGTTAGAGATGGCTGCTATACCTCTTGTGTCAGCTATTTTGATGAAATTTCATGAACACGGAAGAGAGCTAAATGGTTTCATAATCAGGAAGTCAAGAAAAAAAACTGGTTTGTTGAAGATGATTGAAGGTGAAATTACTCACGAGCCAATTATTCTTATTGATGATTTAATCAATTCAGGTTCGAGCATCTTGAGGCAAATTGATGTTTTAGATCAATTGAACAGGCGTGTAGATGAGATTTTTGTAATACTTCGATTTCGAGATAAAGAACACTATTCGTTTCTGCAGGAGAAGAATATAGTTCTTTATTCTCTTTTTGAGTTAGATGATTTTACAGATACTCTATTCATCTCTAATCTTAAAGAAAGTATAGAAAATAATCAGGGTATTCAAAATCCATTCGAATCAAATCCTGTGTGGTATTTTCAAGGGAAATCACCAAATTATTTTTTTGTTTTTCCAAAATCTGCACCAATTGTTTGTGGTAATAAAGTTTTTTTTGGTACTGATGACGGGACATTTTTTGCGTTAGGAACAGATAGGGGAGATATACAATGGACATATAAGATTTTATTTGGATCGCAAGGGAAATTTATTTTTTCTACTCCTGCGGTATATAAAGATTTGGTTATTTTTGGTTCGTATGACGGTAATTTATATGCTCTAGATCAAAATACAGGAAAGAGAAGATGGGTTTTTATGGAAGCTGATTGGATAGGATCCTCACCTTGTGTAGCAGAAGATATTAAAATGGTTTTTATTGGATTGGAATATGGATTATTTAAGAAACAAGGAGGTGTCTCTGGAATAAATGTTGAAACTGGAGAAAAAATATGGGAATTTCGATCAGAAAAACTTACTCATGGATCACCAGCTTATTCGAAAAAGTTTGGTGTTGTTGGTTGTGGATCAAATGATAGTTATTTTTATTTATTAGATGCAAAAACAGGAAAATTATTATGGAAATTTGAGACAGGTGGAGAAATTAAATATGCACCCTGTTTCTCAGACGAATATGGTGTTGTAGTAGTGCTTGGATTCGGAGAAGTTGTATATGTGTTAGATACTAAAACAGGCGATATTGTTTCAAAATATACGATGGGATTTGGAGGGTATAGCACTCCGCTTATTGTTGGAGACAAGGTTGTCTGTTCGTCTTTCGATAAATGTGTTCATTGTTTCGATTTGCTTACAGGTACACCTATTTGGAAATATGATACAGGTGCGAGAATATTTGCTACTCCAATAATGGTAGATAATAAGATATATGTCGGTTCAAATAATGCGCGTTTGTATCAAATGGATCCATCTACAGGAACTGTGACAGGTATTTTTCATACCAGAGAGAGAATTGTTAATAAGATAGCGTATGATCCTACTACTCAGAGATATTTCATACCAACATTTGCCAATGAGATATTTGCATTAAAATTGAAAAAATAGCACGCATAATTGAAGGAAAATTGTGTGTTTATAGTATGTAGTGTATACTCTAAAAGATTATGCCTTATAAAAAAATAAAAAATAACGTAATAATAGTCTGTAAGAGAAATTATCTTATTGTTTCTATTCTTTTTTTTGTAATAATTGTAATCCTTCTCTACCAATCTTTTTTTGTAAAAAAATGGTACTCTTTTTGGCCTAATGTCGGATTAGATAATCTTGCAATATCTATCAATAAAAATAATCCCCATCTTTTTTTGGCGATTGGTAACAGCTACTTTGGACAAGGGAGAGTGTATGATATACAAAAAGCTGAGCGAGCATATATTAATGCTATTAAATTCAATCCTAATCTCTTTGAACCACATTATCAACTTGGACGAATTTATTTTATTAGAGGAGAATTTGCGTCATCGCTTATTGAAGTAGATAAAACTTTAGCTATTGATTCAGAGTTTAAGCATGCTTATTACCTCAGAGGTCTCGTGTATGGGTATCAAGGTGATTTGGATAATGCTAGTATCGGTTTTGAAGAGTTTATTAAGCGTGATAATGTGAATTGGGCAGGGTATAATGATCTTGCATGGGTATATTTTAAGAAAGGGGATTATGCGAAGGTAAAGGAAATAGCCGGGAAAGGACTTGAAAGAGGTGCAGGGAGCCCTTGGCTTAATAATATGTATGGAACAGCATTGATGAATCTTGGCGAAAAAGAAGAGGCAAAAAAATATTTTGAAATAGCCTTGCAAATAGCAGAGATGATGAGTCCTGAAGATTGGGGGAAGTCATATCCTGGAAATAATCCTGTTATTTATCAACAAGGACTTGAGGAGACGAAGAGTGTCATTCAACATAATTTAAGATTGGTCTCGGGAGAAGGGGAGATAAATTGATTGATACTTTTGAAATAGGAGAGTATAGTTTTTTATGAAAAATTGTGGTATCATTACATAAGAAATAAAAATTTATTTATCTTTATGCATAATAAAAAATGGCAGAGACATTTCTTTAAGAGAAGTCGTGAATTGAAGAGAAAAATGATGAAGTATAAGTTTTTCTTTCTTTCTTTATCTTTGATATTTTTAATAGGAGGTGTAGCTGTCAATATATTTTTCCATATAGAGCGATACAATACTGCTCCAAAGATAACTTCTTCAGAATTGAATATCGCTGATGCTTCGCCAAATGGAGAGATATCAGGTCTTGTGGTTCCTGCTTCTTGTGGTACTACTTATGAAGGTACTTCTGGACATGAAGCAGATTATACTGCTTGTTCGTCGTGTAATGTTTGTGGCAGTTGTAATGGAGGAACATCTCTTTGTGGTGGCGTATGCAGCGTTGGTCCTCCAGCAATTCCATATGATACACCATGGTGTAATTCTATCGGTTGGGATATAATAACAGATCAGTGTCTAGGTTATTGTGCTTGTACTAGTGGCCGATCATATTTTGGAGATCCAGATAACGACGGAAGAGGAGGAATATGTTGCAACAACAATTACGGTCAAGTATGTTTCTCAAATTCATCGCCCAACTCTTGTGGAGATTTTTTTAGAGACGGGCGACAAACATATCAATGCAATGGCACTTGTCCAGCTACCCCTTTGTCTGCTCCTCCTATGCCTTATAATGTAACTAGCTGCACATTCAAAGGATATGATCAGCTTGCTAATCAATGCACCGGAGAATGTGCGTGTGATTTAGGAAGAGCATACGATAGATCAATAAATCAGTGTGTTGATAAACCTGTTATTAATAATTTCACCATTGGTGGTAATAGTACAGATTTCTATGTCCCATTTGGAGAAAAAACTCAAACTATTCAATGGGATGCTACTGGTTATGGAGCGACGGTGTGTAATATTTCTGGTTCTAATTTCTCTTATGACCATGTTACTTCATTTTCTGAAATACCCCCACCACTTCCTGATTCTGCTCTCGTTCCAGTCACACCTCTAAATGTTTTCTTTATTCGTGGTAGCACTACTACATTATCACAAGCTCCATTTTATAGACCTCCATTACCACCTATTATATCTGATAACGATGTTCCTCTGTCTGGTAGTTGGCCAGTATCATTATATTCTGGGGTTTATTCAATAACTTGTAAAAATGTTGCAGGCTTTGTATCTAAAGAAATAAATGTCACTGTCGTTTGTCCGCCTGTTATCTACGAATGGTCTACTTGTACAAAATCTTGTGGAGGAGGAACGAGGATAAGGCGTGATACGAATTGTTTTCACAATGAAGTACTAGAATCCTGTAATACACAAAAATGCGTTACATCAAGCTGGAAAGAAATCACTCCACCAGGCAATTAGAAAGCTAGAATGCCACTCTCTTATTCTTGTAAAAAATGAAGAAATGTGGTATAATATGAGAAGGAAGAGTCAGGAGGACTCTTTTTTCTTTGAGGAAAGCAGAGAGTGAGAAAAAACAGGTTTTATGGTATACTCAAAACATTGAGATAAAAATTGTTTTCTATTATTTATGGGACGAAAGAAAAAAAATGAAGAAGCAGTGGTTGATGCATCATCAGATAATGAGGTTCAGTGGGAAGATATTTTGCACAGCGATGCCAAAAGAAGTATTGTTGCCGTTGTTTTATTCCTTCTTTCATTTCTTTTTTTTCTCGCTTATTTTCATTCGGCCGGTATTTTTGGAGAATGGCTTGACACACTCATCGGAATGTTGTTAGGTTTCGGAAAATGGCTTTTGCCGTTACTGCTTGTTGTCGCAGGTCTGATGTTCCTCAAGAGGAGGAAAACAACACTTGCTGATGCTGTCAAATTTATTGGTTTAACACTGGCTTTTTTTTCAGCACTTGGATTTTCTCATTTATATAGCGGAGAAAGTATAGGAGAACTTCTCAAAGTGGCGAAGTTAGGAGAGGGTGGTGGTTATATCGGCTTTGCTTTTGCGTATATGTTTCTTTCTTTTACTGGCAAGGTAGCAGGAACAATAATTCTCTTAGCTCTCTTTATAATTGGCATCATTGCTTCTTTTAATGTTTCTCTGATACGATTTTTTGAGCATTTGAAAGAGAAGTGGATGTCGGTATATAGGAAGAATAACGATGTCATTTCAGATGAAACGCTATCATCAGATGTATCAAATATTTCTCAAACAGAAGATGAACAAGAAGCATCTGTTACCAAAGAATCATCTCGGGACATCGACAGGAAAGATAGTGAACCTTCAAAAGAAGAGGTTTTATCTTTAATGAAAAGTAATATACAAAAAATTCAATTTGAAGAAACAAGAGAAGATTCTTCGTTTGAAGAAAGTAAAGAAGACAAAGAAGAAACAACAGTACTCGTCCCATCGTACATTATTCCTAAGAAAAATACAGATGATAAAAAACCGTGGGAATTGCCACCAACCAAATTAACAGATTATTCGATGGATAGATCACAAAGTGGTGATATAGAGAAAAACAAAGAAATTATTCGCAGTACATTGAAACATTTTGGTATTGATGTAGAGCCGGGCGATGCTCTCGTTGGACCAACATTGACACAATACACTTTTCGTCCTGCGTTTGGAGTGAAGCTTTCTCGTATTACTGCTCTGTCGGACAATCTTACACTTGCATTATCTGCAAAATCAATTCGTATCGAAGCCCCTATTCCAGGGAAAGCATTGATTGGTATTGAAGTGCCAAATCATTCCGTAGCAATGGTAAGGTTGCGTCATATTCTTGAAAGTGATGAATTTAAAGATAAAAAAACATCGCTTAAAGTTGTGCTTGGATCGGATGTTGCAGGGAACTCGATTATCGCAAATCTTGGAAAAATGCCTCATATTCTTATCGCAGGTCGTACTGGATCGGGAAAGAGTGTATGTATGAATGTGTTTCTTCTCTCTCTTCTTTATCAAAATTCACCAGATGATATGCATCTTATATTAGTTGATCCGAAGAGAGTTTCCTTCTCACGATATAATGGTGTTCCTCATATAAAAACAGAGGTTATTGTTGAAAATAAAAAAGTGTTGAATGTTCTTCGATGGTCAGTAGGTGAGATGGACAGACGCTACAAATCTCTTGAAAAAGCTGGCGTACAAGATATTGAAAATTATCGGGAAATGGTAAAAAGGGGAAAGAAATATTATTCTGTTGAAACCGGACAAGAAGAATCTTTTCCAGCAATGCCTTATATTGTGATTATGATTGATGAAATGGCAGATTTGATGGTTACTCATCAGAAAGAAGTAGAGCCACTCATTGTTCGTCTTGCGTCACTTGCTCGTGCGGTCGGTATCCATCTTGTACTTGCAACTCAGCGTCCTGAAGCGACGGTGATTACTGGTCTTATCAAAGCAAACATTCCTGCGCGTATTTCGTTTCAACTTCGTTCACATATTGATTCACGAACTATTCTTGATACGAGCGGTGCAGAGAAATTACTTGGTAATGGAGATATGCTGTATTCCGCATCTGATGGTAAAGAGATAAAGCGTATTCAAGGCGTGTATGTGACTGATAAAGAAGTGAAGAGAGTTATTGATTTTTGGATTGATCAGAAAAAACAACGAGGGGAAGAAGCTCTTCCTATGGAACTGGAAAAAGAAAAATCAGCCAATGATATCGCATCGGCGATGGAAGCTTTTGATGATGGAGAAGAAAAAGATTCTTTATATGAGAAAGCAAAAGAAATAACGATTCAATCAGGTAAAGCATCGACGACCGCTTTTCAAACAACACTTGGCGTTGGCTATCCGAGAGCAGCGCGACTGATGCGTCTTCTTGAAGAAAATGGAGTTGTTGGTATCGTTGATGGAAAGAAAACTGTTTTGATGGGGAAAGAAGATATCACAATAGGATCAGCCGAAGATGCACAAACACAGTATGGTGATGATCCGATATCTGATCAGAACAATCGTGATAAATGGCAGTTGTAAGTTATATTTGGTGAGTGATGCATGTTTATGAAAGAAGGATTTACGAGAAAGAAAGTTGAATCACTAACATTGGGAGAAAAATTAAAGAAACTCCGGAATGATTTTCGCACGAGTTTGCCGGAAGTTTCTAGGGCTACAAAAATCCAAGTAAAATATTTGGAGTTTCTTGAAAATGGAGAATACGACAAATTGCCAGCAGATGTGTATGTACGAGGATTCCTTCGAAGCTATGCCCGGTATTTGAATGTCAATGAACAGATATTTATCAATGCTTATGAAAGAGAAAGACATATTCAGAAGAATCTCCATCAAGAAGCAAAATCGAAAAAAAATAAAAAAAACGCCATTCAACTTACCGCGCTTGTGATTACTCCAAAAGCGATGATAATGAGTGTCATTTTTCTTTTTGTGATTTTTTCTTTTTTCTATCTTTTTCGTGAATTAGAATCTTTTGCTGGAGTGCCACGACTCGTTATTACAATGCCTCGTAATGGTGAAAAAATACCAGCAAGTGAGATTGTCGTACAAGGAAAAACAGATAAAGGTGCACGAATATCTATTAACGGTCAGTCTGTCTTTGTTGATAACGAGGGAGGATTTTCTGATACGGTTATTTTGCAACGGGGATTTAATACTATGATTGTAACAGCGATCAATCGTTTTGATAAAGAAAAAAAAGAAACGCTTATTATTGAGTCTGATATTCCGATGGATGAGACAAAATTACCTGAAACAGAGCCTTTTTCAGAAAAAATAAATGATAACAATGTGAAGGAGTAGACAGATTTTTTTGTATATGATAATATGTAAGTGTAGTAAACAATTATAAATTATTTATAATCATCGTCTATGGCAAAAGCGAAAAAAGAAACAGTAAGTGAGAAAAATAAAATTAATGTTGTCCTTGAAGCGATTCAAGAAAAGTTTGGTGAAGGAATGATGATGAAGCTTGGCGATATTCATAAAGTAGATGTTGAAGCAATTCCTACTGGATCAGTATCACTCGATATCGCACTCGGTATTGGCGGTGTGCCACGAGGTCGTATTATTGAGATTTATGGACCAGAATCATCTGGCAAAACCACACTTTCACTGCATATTATCGCAAACGCTCAAAAAGCAGGGGGTATCGCAGCATTTGTCGATGCGGAACATGCTCTGGATCCAGAATATGCGAAACGCATTGGTGTGAAAGTGAATGATTTACTTATTTCTCAACCAGACAATGGAGAACAAGCACTTGATATTGTTGAAACATTGGTACGCTCCAATATGGTAGATGTAATTGTCGTTGATTCTGTGGCAGCACTTGTTCCAAAAGCTGAAATTGAAGGAGAAATGGGTGATCAGCATGTGGGGCGTCAGGCACGATTGATGTCTCAAGCCCTTCGTAAACTTACTGCCATTATCGCTCGTTCCAATGTTGTCGTTATCTTCATTAATCAGATCCGTATGAAGATTGGAGTGATGTTTGGAAACCCTGAAACTACCACTGGAGGACAAGCACTCAAATTTTATTCGTCAGTGCGTCTTGAAGTAAGACGAAGTGCTCAGATAAAGAAAGGAGAAGAGATTGTTGGTAATCGAGTGAAAGCGAAAGTAGTGAAGAATAAAGTAGCGGCACCGTTTCGCACAGCAGAGTTTGATATTATGTACAATGAAGGGATCTCTTTTTCTGGAGATTTGCTTGATACGGGAGTTCTGTATAATGTAATCAAAAAAACAGGGAATTCTTTCTTGTTTGGTGAAGCGAAACTTGGAGTCGGTCGTGAAAATGCCAAAACTACTCTCAAAGAAAATACGAAACTCGCCAATGAAGTTGAACAATCTATTTTCAAACAATCGAAAGAGGGTAGGACGGAAGAAAATGAAGAAAAAAGCGCAGAAACAGAATAATGAAGGAATTTTTTTTAAACAGAGTCTCGAAAGAGGCTCTGTTTTTTATATGAAAGAAAAGAGTGTGGTATAATAAAAAAATACTTGCGATTGAAAAAAAATATGGGGGAAAAATATATGATGATGAAAGGTATAGTTTATGGTGCAGTTTTTTTTCTGTGTTTTTTTCTTTTTCCTCAAAAAATGATTGTTTTTGCTGGTGATTGCGCTGATACTGATACAGAATGTATCAACGATCAGATCGATGCTCTCGAGAAGAAATTAAAGAGTGCGAGCAAGAAGAAAGAGGCTCTTGAACAAAATCTTCATCAGATTAATACTTCGCTTACTTCGACTCAAGTCATTATTCAAAGAACACAAGTCCTTCTGAATGAAGCAAAACAGACTATTGGTCAAAAGGAACAAGAAATTACGAATCTTGAAAAACAGATGATACTTGAGAAAGAAGTGTTGAAGAAACTTATTCGTGAGATGTATGCAGAAGGAAATGTTCCCTTACCAGAAATTATTCTTTCCAGTGAAAATATGTTGAGCTTGTTCCAAAAAAACGATAACATATTTTCTGTTCAGGAGAAAATGCAAGGAGTTATTGATGAGATTCGTGATATGCAAGAGAAAGTAAAGAACGAGAAAGGTGTTTTGGAAGAAGTGAAGAAAGATCAAGAAACACTACTTGTTCTTAAAAATAAACAGAAACAGAATCTTATCGCGAATCAACAAGATACAGTAGGAGATATTGAAGATCAACAGACTATCATTGCTCGTTTGAAGAAAGAGTTGGGTCAGTTGCAAAACGATTTGAATTTTTTAACGGGTAAGTCGTATAATGCTAAAGATATTCGCGAGGCGGTAGAATTTGCGAGTAAGCGCACAGATGTACCAGAAGGCGTTCTCTATGGATTTCTCAAAAAAGAAACAAATCTTGGTGCAAATACAGGACAATGTACATACGCTGAAGTAGAGAAAGTATCTGTCGCGAGATATAAGAAATACGGAACAAAATACAAGAAATCGATCGAACTTCTCTCTACGAGAAAAAATCTTTTTTACGATCTCGTTGATCGTCTTGGATATAGTAAAAATAAAAAAGTTTCTTGTTCACCAACAAGTTATATCGGACAAGGAGGAGCGATGGGTGTTCCACAATTTATGTCTGATG
Organism: Candidatus Moraniibacteriota bacterium; assembly: GCA_037441965.1. Lineage (GTDB taxonomy): Bacteria > Patescibacteriota > Minisyncoccia > Moranbacterales > UBA1568 > UBA1568. The sequence goes on from JBBIRD010000001.1 coordinate 75,068, forward strand.
TTTGGAACGGATATTCTTCACAAATTGCTTCTCAGACGGGTCATAGTAAACCAGATCCGTGGAATCTCACTGATGGCGTTATGGCAATGGCGCTCAAATTAAAGAGAGCTGGGGCAACTTCAGACAAAGCATCAGTTATACGATCTGCTTCTATAAGCTATCTTGGAACTTTCAATAAAAATTATTATGAAGGGATTGTGTATTGGTCAAAGAATTATAAGAGTTTGTTTCAATAGGAAGAGAAGAATTGTCTTTTGAGAATGAGGAAAGTAGTTCGTGCAGAGATATTTTTTCTGTGCTATAATAGACGAGGAAAGATTTTTAGTAATTATTTTTTTATGGAACAGCCATACTTGTCGGTCGTTATCCCAGCATATAAAGAAGGCGAGCGTATTGGAAGGAATCTTCTTGAAATAGATAAGTATCTCAAGAGTAAGAATTATAGTTATGAGATACTTGTTGTCGTTGATGGTTCTCCTGATAATACAGCAGAAGTTTCGCGTAATTATGCGTTACAAATACCACATATTCGTGTTATTGATAATCCAGAGAATCATGGAAAAGGCTTTGTTGTTCGTCAGGGTTTACTTGAATCCAAAGGAAAATACCGCGTTTTTCTTGATGCGGACGGATCGACTTCGATTACACATCTTGATACTTTTTTGCCAGAGTTTGATAATGGGTATGATGTCGTTATAGGCTCTCGGAAGATCGAAGGATCTTTTATTCAGATACATCAACCAAAACATCGTGAAATTATGGGGGAAGGAGGAAATTGGTTGATTCGTATTATTTTGGGATTGTGGCATTATCCTGATACACAGTGTGGTTTCAAAATGCTTTCTGCGGAAGCATCAGAAGAAATTGCAAAAAGAATGGTTGTTGATCGATTTGGTTTTGATTTTGAGTTGGTGATACTGGCGATAAAACTTGGATTTCGAGTGAAACAAATGCCAGTCCGTTGGATGAATGAAGAAGGTTCGACAGTAAAATTGACTGGTCCAAATGGTTTTATTCAGGTGCTCTTAGATTTGTTCAAAACAAAGTGGCGTTTCTTATCAGGAGCGTATCGTATCAGTGAATATACCAAACAATAAAACGATAAAAGCAAAAAAGTAAGAAATAAAAAAATGTCAGAACAAGAAATAAAAATAGAAGAGAAGATGCCAGTTTCAGAACTCCGCCAAGATATTGTGACGGGGGATTTTGTGGTCATTGCAACAGGAAGAGCAAAGCGTCCACACGAATTTGTTTCTCATCAACATACTCTGGAATCTCCTTCTTCAGATCCTTTTTCTGATGAGGAAGCAAAAAACCAAGAAAACGACATCCTTGTCTACCGTCTGCCAGATGGAGAATGGAGTTTGCGTGTTTTTCCTAATAAATACCCAGCTTTTTCTCGTGGAAAAGTAGCTAAGAAGATTGTCGAAGGACCATATAGTGGTATGACAGGTGCAGGCTATCATGAACTTATTGTGACACGTGATCCGAAGAAACCTCTAGCATTACTTTCGGTATGGCAGTGTGCTGAAGTGTTTGATGCCTATCAGGATCGTTATCTTACATTGATGAAGAAAAAAAGCGTGAATTATATTCAAATTTTTCATAATCATGGGAAAGAGGCAGGGGCATCGATCGTACATCCCCACTCACAATTGATGGCAATACCTGTTATTTCTCCTTATATTAACCTTGAACTTTCTGGAGCAGAAAGATATTATCGTCAAAATAAACGCAATGTTTATAGTGTGATGGTAGATTTTGAGAGAGAAACAAAAAAAAGAGTGATTTATGAAAATGATCATTTTGTTGCGTTTTGTCCTTATGCGTCTCGTGTTGCTTTTGAAATATGGATTGTTGGAAAAAGGCATAATCCGTATTTTGAGCGTATAACTGGGGAAGAAAAAATGGCTTTAGCAGAAGTGATGCAGAAGGCACTTCTGTCGATCCATAAAGGACTCGGTGATCCTGCTCATAACTTTTACATTCATACAGCACCTTGTGACGGAAAAGATTATGCACATTATCAGTGGCATATCGAGATATTACCACATACATCTGTATGGGCAGGATTTGAACTTTCTACAGGTATTGAAGTTTCTACACTTGAACCAGAAGTATCTGCAGAATATCTACGAGAATATATCGAAAATTAATACCGAAGAGAAAGCGTTATGCATAGATTTTATGTGGTAGGAAATTTGAAAATGAATTTACTCTCTCGTGAAGAAGTAACGCAGTACCTCACTATTTTCAGAAGAGAAGCAAATTTTAAGAAATATGAATATGTGACCGGTATTATCGCTCCGCCATTTTTGTACAGCGCAGAATTTGATAATCTTCCAAAAAGTATAAAAAAAGGAGCTCAAAATATGTTTCCTGAAAAGAGTGGTTCGTACACTGGAGAGATTTCACCGTTGATGCTGAAAAATGACGGTGTGGAATATATTATTCTTGGGCATAGTGAACGCAGAATGTATGCAGGAGAAACAGATGCTATCATTCATGAAAAACTTTTGTCGACGCTTAAGTATTATATGATACCAATTGTCTGTATTGGAGAAACACGAGATGAAAGAGAAACAGGGAAAACAGAAGCAGTGATCATTCAACAGATACGAACTCTTTTCTCAGAACTTTCTAAATTGCAGGCAGAAAAGGTGATCGTAGCGTACGAACCAAGATGGGCTATTGGCACAGATACTGTTCCCACAACAAACGAAATTATAGAAGTACGATTGATTATTCGTAATGTACTTGCAGAAATGTTTGATGTTCAAACAGCAGAGAAAATAGCTCTTTTATACGGCGGTTCAGTGAAGAGTTCTCTTCTTTCAGAGGTAACTTTCTTGACAGAGATGAATGGTGTTCTTGTGGGGCGTGAAAGTTTGTTTCCTTATGAGATAGTAAAAATGATGAATCTTTGTGAAGAAGAAGCGACACGCAGATTGAAAAAAAATAATTGATAATATTCATTGTATGATTGTCGATGTGAAAACAATGTTAGAAGAAGCGAGAAAAGGGAAATATGCCGTTGGTGCTTTCAATACGATTAATCTCGAAACCACTCGTGCTATTATAGAATCAGCTATAGAACTTCGTTCGCCCGTTATTGTACAAATGACAGAAAAGACATTTGATTATGCAGGAGGTCGCGCTATTTATCATTTGGTGAAAAACATTGCCGAATTGTATGCCACGGATATTCCTATCGGTATTCATCTTGATCATGGAAAAAATTTTGAAGTGGTGATGCGTGCTATGGATATGGGATTTACATCAGTGATGTACGATGGATCACGCAAAGAATACGCTGACAATATCGCAACAACGAAAAAAATTGTTGAAATCGCTCACTCGAAAGGTGTTTCTGTACAAGCAGAACTTGGAAATGTTCCATATCTCGGTGAAGTGCAAATGGAAAATATTGATTGGGAAAAATATATGACAGATCCTGATCAAGCAGTGAATTTTATTCAAGAAACAGGTATCGATACTTTGGCTGTGGCTATTGGTAATGCGCACGGATTTTTTCGTGAAAGGAATGAACCAGATTATGAACGCTTAAGTACAATTGTAGAAAGAGTGACACTTCCTATTGTGATGCACGGAGCATCAGATTGGCAAAGTGATCGTGTGAAAGAAGTCATTTCTCGAGGTGTGAGTTGTTTCAATGTAGATACCGCATTGCGTCTTGCATTTATCGGAGGACTTCGCGAAGCTCTATTAGCAGAAGAAGAAACAGATCTTCGTAAAATACTTACAAAAGCCAAAGAATGTACAAAAAATGCCGTGAAAGAAAAGATGTTGATGTTTGGTAGT
>JBBIRD010000002.1:0-11215 GCA_037441965.1 Candidatus Moraniibacteriota bacterium
GGATCACCGCCGTGCGCGTCGACGGCGTCGATCCCGCGGCTGAAGATCTCGTCGACGATCCGCCTATCGGCGATATCGCCGCGTACGAAGCGGTACCGGGGTTCCTCTTCGACGTCGCGCAGATTCTCCAGATTCCCAGCATACGTCAGCATATCTAGATTGATGACTTCATAATCAGGATATTTCTCCAAAATATGATGTATAAAATTTGATCCAATAAATCCCGCTCCACCAGTGATGAGTATTTTCATAAATATACTACAGTTACGATTTGAAAAAATATTCTTGTTTAATATCCTGAAGAAGTGGGTGTTGTTTATCTTTATCAGAAACAATCGGATTCTTTATACCCCAATCGATACCCAAAACTGAATCATTCCATACTATTCCTCGTTCGTATTCACGAGAATATACATTCGTGCATTTGTACTGAAAAAGCGTATCATCTTCGAGAGCAATAAATCCATGAGCGAAACCCTCAGGAATAAAAAATTGCTTGTGATTCTCTCCTGAAAGCTCTACCATAACATATTGTCCAAAGGTTGGTGATCCGGAACGAATATCTACCGCTACATCATACACGCTTCCCCTCACTACTTGAACGAGCTTTGCCTGACCAAACGGCGGAATCTGATAATGTAGTCCTCGAAGCACTCCTTTTTTTGAAGACGAAAAATTATCTTGAACAAAGTGTACATCGTTTCCCAAAATATCCTGATAACGTTTTTCTTGAAATGTTTCACTAAAAAAACCACGATCGTCTGAAAAGACATCTGGTTCGATAATAATTACTCCTTTCAAAATAGTTTCTTCTATCTTCATATTTCAATTATAAAGGTTTTCATTGAAAAATAAAAGCCACCCAAATGGATGGCTTTCTGATAAAGACTCATTTTAGATTTGGATATCATTCATCACATCATCCAGAGTTTTCTTCTCCTCTACAGGTTTTGATGCATCAGGAACGACAGAAGTACTCTCGCGAGACTCTCTTAGTGGACGCTCAGATCCTTCTGGTTCATTTATTTTTAGATTTACACGCGCATTGTTACGAGCTCCGATCACACGAAGCAATGTACGAAGTGCCTTCGCTGTCATACCCTCACGACCAATAACCATACCCATATCCTTTGGGTTCACATCGAGTGTAATAAGCACTCCCATTTCATCGATCTTCCTCTCCACTTTCACATCATCTGGATTATCTACGAGCATCTTCACTGCATACTCGATAAAATCTCTATCCTTTACATTATCTGTCATAAGACTTGATATACGGATTAAATTATTGAAGAAATCAATTTATTTTTTCTTCTCTTATATTATAACTTTTTTCTATAATGTACGCAAGTGATACTATTCACCACATCTATACAAGATTCTCAAATCAAATTTTTCCACTCATCTGGTTCTCTAAAAGGACGATTTTTCCACGAAGAAGATTGACAACACAGAACATCTGAAGCGTTATTTTTATTTCCAAGGAGTTGAAAAGTAATTTTCTCCATTCTCATTCCTCGTGAACCTTTAATTAGTACTGCATCTTCTGATCTCACAATATCATCAATCATCTTTTCTGCTATAGATACATTCGGAAACCAATGAATATATTTATGAGGGAATCCTTTTGCCAAAAAATCCTCATAAAGAAAGTGTGTATAAGCACCAACAAATACTACAACTTGTACCCCTGAAGCGAGAATATGTTCTGTCAATCCCAGATGCATCGCTTTACTTTCTGAACCAAGCTCAAGCATATCACCAAAAATAAACACTTTTCTCGGGGCCATCAAATCTTTAAATGTTTCTAACGCAGAAAGAGTAGAAGATGGCGAAGCATTATATGTATCATCGAGGAGTACCATATCATTTTTTCCAGAAAGAAGTCGCATTCGTCCGGGCAATGGTTCAAAATCTTCAAGGGCTTCTGCAATCTCTACAAGATTCATCTTCAAAACTATACCAACTGCCGTCGCACAGAGTATTGAACCAATATGATGTTTTGCAACAATATGAGGGAGTCGTATCGGCATTGTTTTCCCGGCATAATTTAACTTGAAACTGAGTCCTTCTATATGTTTTATATCACGCTGAAAAAGAAGATTATCAATATGAAACATAGCGCCCTCGCCAAAACCGTATGTCAATACTTTCGCCTTTGTCTTTTCTTGCATACGAATCACATACTTATCATCAAAATTGAGTATTGCAAAACCATTTGGCAGAAGAGATTGAATCATTTTCCCTTTTTCTTTTGCAATTTTTCCGAGTGTACCAAAAAATTCAAGATGACTCGATGAAATCTGAGTTACAACACCAATATCAAGATGAATAAAGCGAAGGAAATAATCCATATCTTTTGGTCTATCAATACCCATTTCAAGTATTAACACCTTTGGATATTTTTCTCGAAAAATCATCAAGAAAATCCATCGAATAAAGATTCGTAACCACAAAAGAAGCGATCTTTCAGCGCTTCTCTCCCCTAGAATAGTCAGTGCTATACCAATTTCATTATTATAGTTCCCTTCTGATTTTCGTACAGAAGAAATCTTCGATACAACAAGTGCTATCGCTTCTTTTGCAGAACTTTTACCGACTGATCCTGTTACGCCAATAATAAACGGACGGTATTTTACCAAAACACGTTTCGCCATAAAACGAAGTACCCTTTCCAATATCTTCTTTCGTTGCAACATAAAAATCTTTTATTATTTAATCGTTCTTTCTTCCGTTGGCTTTATCTTGGCATACTCTAGCAAAAATTTCATTATTTTACCAAATGTTGGCGCAGCACTTGACTCAGCCCATTCAACATTCTTCGGATTATCAAGTTTCACAAGTACAACAAACTTTGGATCATTGATCGGTGCATATCCGATGAAAGATCCAATACTTTTCCCTTCTTCATATCCTGTACCTTTTGATTTCGCTACCTGAGCTGTACCAGTTTTTCCTCCGACAAGATATCCTGGGACATCTGCTTTTTTTCCATGGCCATTAACAACGACACTTCTTAACATTTTTCCGAGCATTTCGCTTGTTTCTTTGCTCACTACCTGACGCACCATTTCCGGTGCCACTTCTTCTTCTCCGAAAGAAGAAATAAATTTATCAATGATTCGTGGTTTCATCAACTTACCTCCATTGGCAATCGCTGCGTAAGCAGAAAGCATTTGTATCGGTGTTGCCGAGATACCTTGACCAAATGATGCTGTAAAGAAACTGAGTGTTGCTTTCATATTTTTCAAATTTCTTGTATTACCAGAGATCTCAGCTGGCAACGCAATCCCTGTTTTTTCTCCGAAACCAAAATTGTGTAAATACTCAAAAAACTTCTGATTCCCTATTTGTTTCTCAACAAAAATAACTCCTGTGTTGATTGATTGTTCAAGTACTTTAGTCATTGTACTTCTTCCATATACCTTCTCTTCCGCGTTTTTTATTACATAACCTGATTCACTCACTGATCCTGTATCGACATACTCCGTATTCATAGACACTTTCCCTTCTTCAATACCCATAGCCATTGTAATCGGTTTCATTATCGAACCCGGTTCATACGACATACTCACTGATTGATTCATAAAAATAGAAAAGTCATCTACTTGTGAATATGTATTCGGATCAAAAGACGGAAAAGATGCCATCGATAAAATACTCCCTGTTTTTGGATCCATAACAATAGCTGTCGCACTGTCTGCTCCATATAATTCCACCGATTCTTTCAATATCTTTTCTGTTTCATATTGAACAACACGGTCAAGTGTGAGAAGAATATTTTTTCCATCCTGAGATGGTATTATCTCTCGATCAGACAAAGGAATCCATCTTCCTGAAGCATCTCTTTCCTGAGATACATTTCCGTCTATACCGTGAAGAATATCATCTTCCCAAGATTCAATTCCATACATACCCTTTTCCTTACTGTCTTGTACACTTGTGAATCCTATCACTTGTGAAGCTATACTCTCACCAGGATAATATCTATATTTTTCAGGAAGAAGACCAATTCCTTTGAGATGCAAATCCTTCACATTTTTTACTTCCTCATCACTCAAGCGCTTCTTTACAATTTCAAAAGGATCATCAGGAATATCAAATTTTCCTCGAAGCATTCCAGCATCCATCCCTAGAATACGTGCAAGTTCGATAGCCGATCGGTCTTTTTCAACAATATCCTGCGGTGAAGCATATACCATTTGATATTCACGATTTACTGCGAGAGGATAACGATCATCTCCATCATGAATATATATTTCTCCTCTATTTGCTCCAAGTTCCTGGGAAGTTGTATGTTGATTTTCTGCAACAGCTGTCCAAATATGATGATTTATCACTTGAATAAAATACAAACGAAACGCTAATACTCCACTTATAAAAAAAATAAATAAAAAAATTATCTTCACACGATCTACTCTATCGAGGAAAGATACTTGCATATTCTGCTGTATAGATTTAAACCTTGTTGGATTTTTCATACGATGTTCATTATCTCTCTTCTTCGTGGATATCCAATCAAGAGTCATTTACTTCAAAGCAACCGATCTACTGAAACGAGAGTCATTATGATCAAATTCCTCAATATATACTGCGGTATCAATCTTTTGCATACGCAATGTTTCTTCTGATGTTTCAATTAGATTCAATGATCGAAGATCCATTTCTGTAATACGAAGTTCGGCATTTTGTTGCTTTAACATACTCATTTCCTTCTCGAGAGATCGCAAATGATATCCTTGTATGGCATTTCTATTTACTGAGTAGATATAACCTCCAGCAGTTACAAAGACAATCATCAAAACGCTCAAAATAATCATATGAACAGAACCGGGAACATCTCCATTCAAAAAAAACTCTTTTTTATCATTTTTATTTTGACAATAAATACGCATATTTTTTTGTTTTTTATTTTTTTGCTTCTATAGATTCTCTATAATTCGAAGCTTTGCACTACGCGCCCTTGGATTGTTTTTTATTTCTTCTGCCGTAGGAAGAATCGGTTTCTTCGTCAATATTTTTACTTTTGGTGTATTTCCACAACGACATATCGGGAATGAAGGTGGACAAATACAACCAGCTGATGCTTCTTTCCAAAACTGCTTCACTTTTCTATCTTCTCCAGAATGGAATGTTACAATAGCGATGCGACCTCCTTTCTTCAAACGCTTTCTTCCTTGTTTCAAAAAATCATTCAGGTGCTTCATTTCATCATTTACTGCAATACGCAATGCCTGAAATGTCTTCGTAGCTGGATGGATATTCATCTTATATCGTTTCTTTTTTGGATATACCGTCTCGATTACTTCTCGCAATTCATCCGTTGTTGTAAAAAGTTTTTGTTCTCTCTTTTGCACAATAGCCATCGCGATACGATGAGATTCATTTTCATCTCCAAACTCTTGTAAGATATGCTCAATATCTTGAAGAGAAAAAGTATTGACTATTTCTCCTGCAGTGATGCCTTCTTCACGATTGAGTCGCATATCCAGTGGACCATAAAAAAGAAAACTCAATCCCCTTTCTCCTACTTCTATCTGATCAGAAGAAAATCCAAGATCAGCAACCAAAGCGTCTATTCTCTCTATATTATTATCCGCCAGTATTGATTCAAGTGCCGAATAATTACTATGCACCAAAATAAGATTGCCTTGTTTCAATGCAGAAGAAAGAAAGATGTCTTTCATTACTCTTTCTTGAAAAGAGATAATAGCAGATTGATCAGTATCAATAGCAATAACTTTTCCTTCTGGTAAGATACGCTTTAATATCTCTTCGGTATATCCACCTCCACCAAGCGTGGCATCGACGACAATATCACCCGACTGTATCGCGAGCCCATCGATAGCTTCCTGTAAAAGAACTGGGATATGTTTCGTTCCTTCCATATTTTTCATTCAGACCTCAAAGATAAAAATTTCTTCTTACGCAATTTTGATTTTTGATTTCTGGATGTAATTCTTAATAAATACCAAGTTTTCCTAAATCTTCAGCAATTTTTCCGGTATTCTTTTCTGCTTGACTCTTGTATTTATTCCATCTCGATGTGTCCCAAATTTCGAGTCTATTAAAAAGACCAACGATCGTTACCTCTTTTTTCAAATCACCATCATTTTTCAAATATTCAGGAAGAAGAATACGTCCTTGACTATCAAGCTCAATATCTGTCGCTCCCGCTAACATCACTCTGATAAAACTTCGTGTCCCTGCTTCACCGACAGGAAGTGTGCCGAGTTTTGTCGCAAGTTCTTCCCATACTTTCATCGGATAGACAAACAAACAATTATCAAGACCTCGTGTTACGATAACTTTATTTCCGAGTTCACCACGAAATTTCGAAGGGAGAGCAAGACGCTTCTTCGGATCTATGGTATGTGAATATTCTCCGATAAACATATTTTTCTATTTCCCCACTTAAACCCACTTTTATTTCACATATCCCCATTTTATACCACTTTCTATCACGCGTCAACATACATCATTATTCAATAAAAAAAGGCTTATAAAAGCCTTTCTAAAAAAATAGAGTTTTTTTATTATTATCATTCTGTTTCAGATTAATCATCTTCTTTAAATGGAGTGTAAGACATATATACACCTTTCTCTTCCATTTTCTGTATATACTTACTGATTATTTTTGCTAATTCTGCATCTGAAATATTCTGATCTATAGATGCATCAAATACATATTTGGCATCATTTTCAGTAACTAAAATTTCTTCCAATCCATGCAAATCAGGCAGAGGTTTAAGTAGGTCTACTTTCTTTTCCTTTACCGATGCGATCATTGGAGATTCTTTATCACATCTATATTCCCACATACCTCTTGGATCTACTATTCTATGCACGGCCTTATCTAACTGAGCGCACATTCCAATATCGTGAAAACTTGGTGGCATAACAAGTAGTATACTCAAATTCTCCAATTGCCGAACGAAGAGACTCTATTATTTTATCCACTGGAATATAATGCGACATAAAAAATATATAAAATACTATTTATTCATAATGATATCGTATACTTCATTCAAAAATATGCAAAAAAAATTGCTTATTGAAAACTACTATACCTCCAATTATATTTTCTCTATGACTCTGACAAGAAGACGCACTGGCGCTCCCGCAGAACCTTTAGAGAGGAATTCATCAGGAAGCGTCGTCATACGAGGAGCAATATCAAGATGCACCCACGGATATGATTTGTCTACAAATTGTTTCAAGAAAATCGCTGCGGTAATTGCCCCGCCATAACGCGTCTTCCCAAGATTTGCAACATCGCCAAAAGTACCTTTTACTTCATCATCATAATCATCCCAAAGCGGAAGTGGCCATACATAATCACCGCTTTCTTCACCAAGATGTCTGAAGATCATCTCAAGTTTTTCATCCTGTGTAAAAAGAGCTGATGCTCGTTCTCCAAGAGCAACCATCGAAGCTCCTGTCAATGTAGCCACATCAATAACAAGCGATGGTTTATATTTTTTTGCATAAATAAGTGCATCTGCAAGAATAATTCGTCCTTCAGCATCAGTATTCAATACTTCAATCGTTTTTCCTGACATCGATCGAAGAATATCTCCTGGACGGTAGCTTGATCCTGATGCCATATTCTCAACCGCAGGAATAAGTGCGACGATATTTCTTTTCACTTTCAGACGCGCAGCCGAAGTAAGAGTATGAATCACTGATGCCCCTCCTGACATATCCATATTCATTCCAAGAATACTATCACTCGGCTTTAAATTAATCCCGCCTGTATCAAATGTTACTCCTTTTCCCACCAATACTATTGGTGATTCTTTCTTATCTGTACCAAAATATTCAAGTATAATAAAACATGATTTTTCTTTCGACCCCTTGCCTACTCCGATAATACCTCCCATTTTCAGTTTCTTCATCTCTTGTTCATTCAACACAGAAAGTTTGATAGGCAGACCTTTGATAGATTGTTTCGCGTGCAAAGCGAGTGATGTTGGTGTCATCTCTCCCCCAGGCATTGTCGCGATATATCGTGATCTGTTCACTTCTTCACCGATGATCACACCTCTTTTTAATCCATCAGATATTCGTGCTTGCACAACACTTTCAAAAAATATTTTTTCAATTTTCAAACAAACATCTTTCTGTTTTGTTTTGAATACATCAAAAGAAAAATCTGCCATCAAAGTATTCGTTGCAAATATCTCTGCCATTTCTGATTCATTGATCATAAGATGAGGAAACTGCCATTCTTCCCAAAAAAGAGCATATTCTTTCATTCTTTTTTCTTTCATACACATACACACTCTTCTTATGAGAAGTATCAATTTTCGTCTTGTCATCTTCTCGCGAACACCGATCCCAAAAGAAAAATTTTTAATCTTGCCATCCTGTGTCATATCATCACTATCTGTATCTACCAGATGTATATGTGTAACAATTTTCGACACATTTTTTGTAAAAAGAAATTGCATAAGCTTGTATTATTTTGATAATGCTTCGATGTCTCAAAGGATCTCTTTCGAATATCCAAGTAGTTTGTATTAATAATAAGTATTTTAGTATATCATTTTTTAGAGAAAATAAAAACTCGACAAAAAGGATATTTCCTTTCTGCCGAGCTTTTTCGTCTATAAATTACTTTTCGCGATAGACACGAAAATCTCCAGTATCAATGAAATTATTGATACTCTTGTATATTTCTTGATATCTTGTCACGAGAGCCTCTTCATTGAATTGTTCCTCGCGACCCCAGAAAATCATAGCTTTTCTGGCTGCTACCGCCCCAACCAGATCTTTTTTTTCGATAGCCTCTTCAGCAAGTCTGAAGACATCCTCAATCATTTTCTTCTCCTTTCTTTTCAGAAATGTACTCATCTCTATCTGTATCGATATATTCTTCTAAATATATTCGAGAAACAGAGAGAAATGATATCGTATATCGATGAGAAACACCCATCTCCTCATATCTTGTTATTACTTTCTTCATCTTTTTCCATCCTCTTTGTTAAAAAACTAAAAAATAAAACGGCCTCATTTCTCTTCTTTAAGGTCGTTACTTCAACAAATGAATGATTGTCAAAGTGAGAACATAATATCACACAAATTAATATCTGTCAATCTCTCCACTCTTTCCAAAAAAAAGAGTCCTCTTGACTCTTCTTTCTCATATTATACCACATTTTTATCATTTTGTCCATAATCAAATGTTTCCCATTTTTCCTAACAAAAAACTACACAAGAGAAAGATACTTTTTCCCACGAAGTTTCTTGGGGAGATATTCTTGTTGAGCTAATTTTTTATCCGAAAAATCTGGGGTATATTTATACTCTTTCCCATAACCTATCTCTTGCATCAATTTTGTTGATGCGTTTCGTAAGTGAAGCGGTACCGGTTCATTTGGAAAACGTTTCACATCTTCCTTCACTTTATTGTACGCAGTATAGAGAGCATTCGATTTTTTTGATAATGCAAGATATGCCACTACCTGTGCAAGATTCATCTCACACTCAGGCATACCAAGCATCTGACACGCTTGCAAAGCAGATACTGCTTGTGGAAGGGCGAAGGAGTTAGCAATACCAATATCTTCTGAAGCAAATCGTATCAATCGACGCGCTATATAAAGAGGATCTTCCCCTGCTTCAAGCATCCGTCCAAGCCAATACAATCCAGCATCAGCATCACTGCCTCGCAATGATTTATGTAAAGCAGAAATCATATTGTAATGATCCTCGCCTCCCTTGTCATAAAGAATATGTGATCTCTCTACAATATCACCAACAAGTTCTTTTGTAATATGTATTGAATGAAGCAATGACGACTCTAAGATATTGAGTGCTTGTCGAGCATCTCCGCCAGCAACCTCTGCAATAAATGATAGCGTATCATCACTTGCTTCAATACATTTTGTTTTTAACTCTTTATCTTCAGTGATCGCTCTACGAAGAAGCGTAACTAATGTTTGTGTAGTATGCTGTTCAAGAATAAGAACACGCGAACGAGAGAGTAACGCACTATTTACTTCAAAACTTGGATTTTCCGTCGTGGCACCGATGAGTGTGAGTTCACCTGATTCAACAGATGGAAGCAATGCATCTTGCTGAGATTTATTCCAACGATGAATCTCATCAAGAAAAAGAATAGTTTGCTTTCCTTTTGCATTATTTTCTTTTGCCTTCATCAGTACCGAAGAAAGATCTTTCTTGCCACTACTGACTGCGGAAAGCGTGAAAAAAACTGCTTGAATATGAGAAGAAAGAATGCGTGCCAAAGTTGTCTTTCCGCTACCTGGTGGCCCCCAGAAGATAAGCGACGGCAGATGATTCTTCTCAAGAGCAATACGCAAGAAAGAACCTTCACCAAAAACTTTTTCCTGCCCTAAAAATTCCTGTATCGTTTTTGGTCTCATTCGTTCTGCAAGAGGAATGTTGTGCATACATTTTATAGAGAAAGAGTAATACCGACAGGACAATGATCTGATCCTATCACTTCGGAACAGATGAAAGCATCATCAATTTTCGAAGAAAGTATAGTACTTACTAAGAAATAATCAATTCGCCAACCTGCATTTCTCGCTCGAGCATTGGCAAAGTATGACCACCAACTATAAAATCCGTTCCCTTGATGAAAAATTCGAAAAGTATCAACAAAACCAGCAGTAATGAAATTTGTAAATCCTAACCTTTCTTCATTCGTAAATCCATGTTTCCCAATATTCGCTTTTGGATTCGCAAGATCATTTTCAGTGTGCGCTACATTCAAATCACCACAAAATATAACTGGCTTTTTTTCTTCAAGTCTTTTACAAAATGTCAAAAAAGCTGGGTCCCACTGTTTCTCACGAAATGAAAGTCTACTCAAATCTTCTTTTGCATTTGGCGTGTACACTGTCACTACGAAAAATGTTGCAAATTCAAGAGCAATCATTCGTCCTTCAGAACACGGATCACCATACGAGTCAGACTTCAGATCAAATGCCTCAATAATATCTTCGGGAAAATTATTCACGACGGAAAGTGGTTTTATTTTTGTAAAAATAGCTGTACCAGAATATCCTTTTCTAACAGCCGAATTCCAATATTCTTCGTACTCAGAAAGATCGATCTCTGCTTGTCCTTGTAAAGCTTTCGTTTCTTGAAGACAGAGAATATCCGGATGATATTTCTCAATAAACGGCACAAAAAATCCTTTGTTGTGTACTGCTCGAATACCATTCACATTCCAAGAAAAGAG
>JBBIRD010000002.1:11315-53891 GCA_037441965.1 Candidatus Moraniibacteriota bacterium
GTCATCTAAACCTTTGGTAGCTGATGTTCCTGGTCGCGATGAATACCAGGCAATAAATGTCTTGATAAAACCAACGCGTTTCACAATATCAATACTTTCTTCAAATTGCGCTCGTGTTTCTCCAGGAAAACCGACAATAATATCAGTTGTAAAACGCATATTTGGAATCTTCGTCTTTATACGATAAATTAAATCAAGATATTCTTCTCTCGTATACCAACGATTCATTCGTTTCAACACTTCATTGCTACCAGACTGAATCGGAAGATGGAGTACTCTGTCAATATTGTCATATTTTGCCATCACATCAATAAGTTCGTCTGAAAAGTCCCAAGGATTCGAAGAGATAAATGTCACTTTCTTCAATCCTTTTATTTCTGCAATTGCTTCAAGAAGATATGGGAAAAGTGTTGGGATACGATGACGACCAAGATGCTTCACCATAATAGGCTTCACCTGTTTTCTATTTGGCAACTCGTATGATTCCCCTTCTCGCAATTTCTCCTGCAAAAAATCAGCGCCGTATGAGTTCACATTCTGTCCAAGTAAAACAATTTCTTCATATCCACAAGATACGACATCTTTCGCTTCACTGACAATATCTTCAAAAGCTCTTGATCGTTCCTTTCCACGAGAAAATGGTACGATGCAGAAAGCACAATAATTATTACAACCATTGGAAATAACAATCGAAGCAGATTTCCCTTTCGCGCGAACAGGAACATATTCAAAACCAACTTCTTCCATAGGCAGAAACTCAACTTCTGGTAATCGTGATCGTAAACGCTTCATCATCTTCCCTGATGGCTCTCGCGATGCTGATCCTACAAGACATCCTGTCACAACGATGTGAGGGATCTTTTTTCCTAATCGTTCAGTCAAACTTCGTACCATACCATACACACGCTCCTCTGCTTTGTCGCGAATTACACAGGTATTGATAATCACAATATCTGCATTTTCTATTTCTTCAACACGCAAGAAGCCACGAGAAAGATAGAGTCTTTCGACTCGTTCTGAGTCAGCAACGTTTTGTTGACATCCAAAAGTTTTGAGAAAAAATTTCTTTGACATATTATTTTTTTGATGACATTTTTTCAACAACGAGCTGTCCACAAGCGGCCGCGATATCATCTCCCATCGTTTTACGACGCATAACAGTGATATGAGCATCTTCTAATTGTTTTTGAAATTGCATAAAATCCCCTGGTAAACTATCTTTATAGACACTGCCTGTAAAATTATATGGTATGAGATTGATACGAACATTGCCCACTTTTTGTGCAAATTTTATCAGCGCTTTGGCATGGGATTCTGTATCGTTTATTTTAGAAAGCATAACATATTCAAAAGTTAAATGTCTCCGTCTACTTTCAAAGTTCTGAAAATATGCTTTTGTCCACAACGCAAGTTCATCAAGAAATCCATCATACGAACTTGGCATCATCGATTTTCTTGTATCTCCATCAGCACTATGGAGCGATACTGCAAGACGAACTGCTGGCCAATCTTTATCAGTCAAAATCTTTCGTAGCATTGGCAGAAGCCCAACAGTTGAAACAGTAATCCTTGTAACACCAATGTCAGTGTATTGAAGAAGAAGATGTAAAGCTTCTTTTACATTTTCATAATTTGCAAGTGGCTCACCCATACCCATAAAAACTATATTACTGATACGATCTTTTATTGCTTCTCGTTTTGCAAGAAACATATTCCAAAAACGTATCTGATCTACGATCTCATCTGAAGTGAGGTTTCGAACAAAACCCATTGTTCCAGTAGCACAAAATGTACAAGCCATCGCACAACCGACCTGCGAAGAAACACATACCGTAAACTGTCCACGGACATTCTTCATCAATACTGTTTCTATGCGTCTTCCATCGCCTGTTTCTAAAACCGCTTTGAAAGTATCTTTTTTCACACTCTCTAATACACAAACTTCATAAAGAGATATCCACGGAATATTTTTCTCCAATGTTTCTCTCATTACAAGAGGAAACGTTGAAATATCAGAAAAGCTTTGAAACGTTGGATGAAAAAAAGCCTCATCAAATTGTTTTATTCGAAACTTTGGTACCGAATGAAATAAAGATTGAAAAATTGTTTTTCTTCCATTTTGAGAAGAAAAAGAAGTATTCTTAATATCAGAGGGATAGGTATTTTTTGAAATATGATGCATCACAAATTGAAAAATAAATCAGAAAGACAGTATACGAAAAAAAAGACAGAGGGTCAACTCTTACAGAAAAACAATCTCTTTTTTTCTTTTATCGATCAAGAAATATGTTCTGTTGCAAAGAAGGATTATTTCCATAATCTTGTTTCCGTGACTCTAAACTTTCTACAAGAGAAAGGAAATTCTTCTCTTGAAAAAGAGTTTCCTTGAAATAGGATTCGATATATTGTTTCTTTTCATCTTCGGTAAAATGATATGCAAAAACATAACGGTAATAATTAAAAGCACCAGTTGAAATAACAAGAAGAAATAACAACAAGAAAAACTTACGGTAATGACGGTACCAAAAAAGAAGTGCTTGATCAAAAGAGAAATGAGATGCTGATTGTCTCGAGAATATATTAAAAAGATTTTTCATAGTCTTTTATTTATTGATATATACTACAATATCAAATGTTGCATCCAGCATATCATCTTTTATCACTGCATCTTCAGGTGAAGAGAGACCGTCAGTATTCGTACCAATACTCACAGAAGAAAGGAACGGACTTCTGTTTATCTGAACATTCTTATTATTTTTCTCTTGTTCTGTATGCTTGATATCCATACCTACGACATCTAAACCAACGGGGAGTGTTTCTATTTTATGCAAAAAAGAAACAATGTCATTGTACGCCCCTACTACTTTGACACTTAAACGCAGATATTGATCAAATGGCAAAGATGCAAGAAGGCTTTTTATTTGATTTGTTGAATTTTCAGAAGTCTCGTCTCCTTCATTACTATTCTTCGTTACAGTTTTCGTTTTTTTTGTTGCTATTTTCTTCGCATCAATAATAGTGCCATTATCCTTCGATGTTATCGTAAGAGTTACATTTGTTTCGTTTGCGACACCTTCAAGTGTCTGTATCAAACTAACAATCTGATCTTCATTTCGCAATATATCGAGTGCAGATGATCTCTCTTCAATAAGCAAATATTGCTTCTTAAGATCAGGAAGACGCTTCACTTGTTTCTCCTGATTTTCTTCTTTCGCACGGAACTCTTGAATTGACCGCGCTTGTCCAAGAATAATAGCTTGCAGTGGACGAATAACAAAAAATGCAGTTACTATAATCGCTAAAAAAAGAGAAAGAAGAAATAGAACAGAAGAATAAGTTTTCAAAAAAGAGAAATTCATAATGTAATATCATTTTTTAATCAAACATTCATTTTTTATATCAAAATCAACTTGAAAATCAATATTATCTTGAGAAAAAAGATTCGAGATAGGAACATTAACTTTCTCAACACAAGAAGATGTTTTGAGACGGTTTTCAAAAGTGAGGAGATCTTCTCGTTTCTTAGCCTTCCCTGAAAGGATAATCGTGTAATCCTTTGTAGATAAATGATCAATTGTCATACCATCTGGCACAAGTGCATCGAGAGAAGAAAATATTTTTTCAAAAGAAAAATGTTGTGCATCTATTTTTGCAATCATCTCTGTCGCAGTATTCATTTCTCGAAATTTTTGTTGATAAGAAAGAAGTATGCTCTGTGATTCTTCTGATTGTCTATTCATTCCTACTTGTGTAATGTTCTGCAATTCAAAACGAAGCACAAAAAAGGTTCCTCCGAGGATAATAACATAGGTAAACTCTAGCATTAAAATTAAGAAAACCTGCCACAAGAAAAAACGAAAACGTTTTCTCGCTTGTATCTTTTTTTTATTTTCTTCTGGGAGTATATTAAGTAATATTTTCATATTCGTCTAAACCTCGGAGCGCGAGGCCAATAGCGGTTGAATATTGCACAGAATGCTTACGATCAATAAGTGGTATTTGTTTCCCTAAATGAACATTGACCCACGGATCTCCGAACTCAACAAGACGCTCTAAGCGTTTTGAGAGAAACGGGAGAAGCCCTTGAGTGTTTGATCCTCCACCACACAGAATAACTGAATCAATATTTTTTGAATATTGTAAATTATTCAAATAAAAATCAATGGTTCTTTCAATTTCTTGAGCGATATTCTCGAGTACAGGAAGAGCAGCCTTGAGAACAGGACTTTGAAAAGAAAGTGAACCTAATCCCTGTTTAATTTTTATTTGTTCAGCATCTTCAAATGAGATTTGAAGTGATTTTGAAATCGCGTCAGTAATCATCTGAGATGAAAGCGGAACGCTCGATGTGAAACATGGCGTATTCCCTACAGAAATGAAAAAACTTGATCTCCGATCTCCAATATCAATGATGAGTGTTGTCCTCTCTTCATCTCGTTCAGAGAGAAGACTTCGTGCCTGAGCGATAGATTCTGTCTCAAGACCCACCACTTCCAGACCAGCTTTCGTCAATGTTTCTTCAAACTGATCAACCATACTTCGTGCTACTGCTACTACGAGAACATCCATTTCATCTTTTCCTTGCGTAAAATGTCTCTCAAGCACTTGCCAATCATAATACACTTGATCGAGCGTCAAAGGTATATTTGCTTCTATTTCCCATTTTATTGCCTCTTTTACTTCTTTCGTATCCATCTTTGGAATAGTGATAATACGCAAAAAAGCTTTTGTTTCAGGAAGCGAACATACGACTTTCCGTGTCTTTATTTTCTGAGGAGTTGTCTTTTTTACAAGGTCTTTGATAGCATCCACTACAACTTGCTGATTCATAATATCACCATCGACAACACTACCAATAGGCAAAGATATTGAACCAAAACTTGTAATAGTGTCCTTATCCTTAACACGATCAAACAAAACCGCTTTGATTGAAAGATCACTCAAATCAAGTCCAAAAGCATTTGGAAAAACATCAAAAATTTTTTTTTCTAACATTATTTTATATGTATTTCTTTTTTTTCATTATAACACAGTTTTCTCTTTCTTCGAATACTTTGTAGAATACTCCTTCTCTCTCTTAATCCTCTGACCATAGATCCATCTGATATTGTGTCCCTGTCGGGAAATATGGTGGTGGATAATACAGAAGATTATTATCATAATAAAGATTACGCGTTGTATATCCGGTTCCATCAGTATATGCAAAACCATATCTGAGATTAGTTGCCAATGCTCCATAAACAGTGATGCTTGATTTTACTGTTCCGTTATAATACTGCCTCCCAACGCGACCTTGTTGAGCGAGAAGAGCACCGTCAATACGCAATGTTGTACTACTATCACGCGGGATTTCAATATCTTTCTGTCCGATAATACCTAATATGTCTGTTCCGTCATAATTTGTGTAAGTAACATTATTCGCAATATACACAGAAGGCGCTGATCCTCCTATCAAATCAGCAGCAACAACGGTTATTTTCTTTCCATTGATAGTGCCACTCAGCCACACATTATCTTCAACAAAAATCACTCCATTATCAACAATAGGATAATTCGATTTTGTAACACATTTTCCTTTATTATGATTACTTGATTGAATCCATGAACAACTCGAGAGTGAACAGCAAGAAGATGTAGAACAGGTTGCACCATTATAGGTACTTGATCCTCCTGCAACAATGCCTTGATAACTTGTAATAGCATTGGTATGTGTCGTATCAGGAGAACCAGCATTCGCACTATAAGTATTAGCCGTACAAACATCAAATGTTCCATCAGATAAAAGAGTAATGTTTCTCCCTACTCCAGTATTATCAAAATATGTTCCATTGCCAGATTGAGCTTCCGACTTCATAAGACTCAGATCTCCCAACACGCCATTGAAATCCACTACAGGAACAGGAAAGGATCGCCCTGCTTCAAAAACATCAGGTCTCAACGATACAGCAGAATTAGGTGCTTCAGCAGAACGAAAAGAATTGTTAACACCGTTTGTCGGTGGAATATTCTTATGTGTATGTACACCAAACTCATTTGCACCGGTATGGTCAGGATCATTAAAATCATTGACCGCACTCGAAACAATATTGTGTGCCAATCCATCAAAACGAATCCCTTTATTCGACATAATTTTTCCAAATACTTCTGTGCCATCACCAAAACGCATAAAATCATTTGCAAGAGCAACATTCTCACTCCATGATGGACGTCTGAAACGAACAACGAGGGTGCGTGTTTTTGATGGCTCTTTATATGTGGCTCCAACTGATGTTACTTTTACAATCGTAGAGCCTACTTCAGGAGGGATTACAGAAAGAGAATATTCTCCAATAGCTGTTCCAAAAGGATCATAATATACACCGATGTATGGCGTCCCTACACCATAAGGGCTTCCACTCGACCAAAAAGTTGCGAGTTGCTGTGCTGTTCTTCCTTCTGCCTGATGAGCAAGATACCAACGATAAAAACTGATACCCGACTCTGCGATTTGAAATGCCTGCTCTCGTGTATGAACATTAATAGAATATTTAATTTGAGAACTAATATATGTCAAAATCGAAGTAAGAAGGATGGTTACGGAAGTCATAATAACAAGACCATAAACCAACGCTGATCCTTTCTGTGTTTGTGTATTTCTATTCATAATATTTCAAATTACGAAGATCTACGAAAGATTCTATGCTCACATTATTCGGTGCGGTAATAGGATCGATATTTACCATCATATGCACTTTGATCAAACGAATAGCAGAGACATCGGCTGGTGTAGCAATAGGATTATTTACCGTATCACCTGGATAATTCTTATTATAATAGAGAAATGCCGGATCGCTATTTTCATTCGTAATGTATTCCGCCAAAATACTTACAGTATCATCAGAAGCTGGATAGGTTACCGGAGCAGATCCTGTTGGATTGGTAATCCCAACTTTCAATTGATCGTGTGCCAAATCAAGAAAATAATGTACACGCTCTGTTATTCCATCGTGATCAATATCAACATATACTTTAAGATCGAAATCATCTGCGGACTCAATAGGAAAATCACCATTATCTGCCTGCTTCACTCCTCGTAATTCTTTAATTATTTTACTCACAGTATGAGAAGCATTAGCAGAAGCCACACCTTCTTCAAGGATAAATTTATTGTTAGTCCAGCTTTTCAAGAAAAGAAGCGTAAAACCTTCCATAGCAATCAGCATAATACTAATCGCTACCATCAGTTCAACAAGGGTCATTCCTGAAAGAAAGAATTTTCTCATATATTTAGTTTGTTTCAAGATTAACTATTTGTGTTACGAGTGATGATCCGATAACAATAGTATCTGATTTGTTTGAAAATCCGGTAGCTGAAACATCCAATGTATATGTACCAGAAGCAAGTGCCGGTAGAGTAGAAGGAAAATACGCAAAACCATTACTATCTGTCAAAAGCGTAACATCATATCCAAGAAGTGTGTTTGAAAGTTGCACGCTCGCATTCGTAATAGGAACACTGCTATTATCCAACACTTGTATTTTCGCAGAAGCAATCGATGTATCAATAAGAATGATATTTGTTTCTTTATTTACTCCGGGATCAACATTGATAACATTAGTACTTACTTCTGGTGGATCAAGTTTAAAAAAAGCATACGGAGAAGGAGGTGAAACAGCCAATGTGTACTGCCCATAACTTTCATTCGTAAAAGTTTTATCCCCAGAACCATCTGTTTGTGTATTTTGAAGTGGAAACCCAAAGGTTATTGTTCCAGGAGGCACACTATTTCCTAACTGTCTTCCTCCGAACATTGAAAAATCAACATTGGGAACACTCGTACCAAAAGGATCTTTCGTATGTAATAGAATATCTGATGCACGATCCATCACGATGGTAAGAGGATTCAATGCTCCTTCTACTACTGATATATTTTCATCTATAGGATCATAACTTGTAGTAGGATATGGAGGAAGCGTCGTAGCTCCATAATATCCAGACTTAGAAACAGAAATAGTATAATCTTGTGAACCAAGCGCACTCGAAGGCGTGCCAGGAAGAGTCACATTTCCAGTCGAATCGGTTTGTGCATGAGTATCAATTCCAGTAGCACTTCCTACGATATGAACATCAGCAGAAGGAACTCCCGCCCCCCCTGCGTCAAGAATATTGATTGTAAGAAGCCCTCCGCCTGCTGACGTTTCAATACCATTTGGCGAAACAGTTGAAATAAGAGCGACGGTTCTTGAACTGCTCCCATCTCCCCACGAAACAGTAAGGCGCACTCTTTTATAATCATTCGGAATAGCGTCATTCGTAGTACCGCCAAATGTTCCATCAAAAGCATCATCGACATATTGTACAAATGTATTCACATTATAGGTCGTTGTATTCACTGTTATAGTTTCATCTTGTAAAATATCACCTGCAGGAATACCATATACCCAACTTGTTCCATCAAAATGTTTCGTCCCTAATGTGTCATAATCAATACTACGAATGATTTCCATCTTCTGATTTGCTAAAGCTATTGCCCCAAGACGATTTTTCGAATCAATAATCAATCTCGTGCCAACAGTATATGTTTGAAAAAAAGTAACAGAAACAACAGAAAAAATAAAAAGCAGTGTTAACGCTTCGATCAAAGTAAAACCAGAACAAGTCTTATGTATTCTCTCGCTCTGATAGAGTGGATATATTCGATATCGAAAAAGAGACATTATTTTCTAAAAAATCATTTAATATTATCCAAAACAGAATACATTGGCTGAAGCATTGCTACGGCAAAAAAACCGACACCACCACCAATAACAAGCATCAAAATCGGTTCGATAATCGACGACATATTTTTTGTAATTTGAGAAACTTCTTCTTCATAGAACTCTGCCAAACGACGCAGAACTAATTCTGTCTTTCCTGTCTCTTCGCCAACTTCGATAATTTGTGGTACGAGAACAGGAAAGATATTAGGGTATTTGTTAATTACTTTACTCAATTCTGTTCCCTTCTGAACCTCAGTAATAGCTTCTTCCAAAACATCTTTATAATAAACATTCGCAATAGTTTTAGAAACAATACCAAGTCCCGTTACAACCGGAACACCACTCTTGAGAAGTGAACTATAAATACGAGCGAATCGAGCGCAATTTACTTTTATTACAATATTGCCAACAATCGGCAATCGCAAATAGAGCATACTAAAGAAGCGTTTTCCTGGTGTCGTTCCTGCGAAAATCTTGACCCCTATAACAAGAGAAATAGCAAGAATAATACTGACAATGGCATTATTCCGAAGGAAATCACTAATACCCATAATGAACAGTGTTGTCGCAGGAAGTTTCACGTCCATATCTTTGAAAACTCCGGTAATTTTTGGCAAAATATACGTAAGCATCAGAATAGAAATACCAATCATCGCCACGATAATAACTGCGGGATAAATAAGTGCTCCTTTCACTTTACTTGAGAGATCATTTTCTTTCTCAAGTTGAATGGCAAGAATATCAAGAATCTCTTCAATGTTACCGCTCAACTCGCCGACACTTACCATATTCACGAACAATTCATCAAAAACACTTGGAAAACGAGACAATCCTTCCGCAAGTGTTTTTCCACTCTGAACATCATCAAAAACACTATTCAATACTGTTTTGAAGCGTTTATTCTGAGTTTGGATACTCAAATTATGTATCGCACGAGAAAGTGTAAGTCCTGAAGAAACCATCACAGACAGGTTTCGAGTAAACACCATCTTTTCTTTCAAAGGAACTGTCGAAAAACGATCAAAAAACTTGATATTTATTGATTGTTTCTCTTTAACTTCTTTGTGAGAGGTAAGGAGAAGGCCTTGCGAACGCAAAGACTGCGCTAAACTTTTTTCATCCTTTGCTTCCATCTCACCACCAGAACTTTCTCCAGTAGTGATATTTTTTGCTGTATATAAAAATTTTGACATTTGTTTTTGTTTGTTTGCAGATCACACTTCTTCCTTTCTTCAATTGTACTACAAAAATACTTTTTATGCACGAAGACGCTCTTTGTATTTTTCAAATACTTTTGGTCCTTGTGGATGAGGAAGAAAAATCAATGAGTGATCATCTGCTTTGATCAAACTTCCTTCAATAGAAGTATTCGGATTACGCCAAATCTTCTTTCCTTGCCACGAAGCAAGCCATCTTTCCAAATGCACAAAATCAAAGATATATTCAAAAAAATCTTGTATTTTCTTTCTCTTTGAACTATTCTTTAACATCATAAGATGAGGAATGGCAGTGAGAGAAAAATGTGGACGATACTTCTTGATCCATCTATTCTTCAATTCGAATATTTGAAATAAAGATTGATTATACATCGGAATAATAAAACGATATTCATTGGCAGAAAAAAGATCTTGAATATCAATTTCCAAATTGTCTTCTGTAACAAAATAATTCAAACACGCTCTGTCTTGTATTTTTTGTCCATATCGTCTTTTCCCTATAAGATGCAAAAATCCTGTTAAAATAGTCCTCCCAATCCATATTTTTCCAGAACGAAGAACGACAAAAATATCCCAATCACTTTCTTTTGTTCCGTTTTTCATTGCAAGACTTCCAGTAGCAGCGATCATTCGTACATACGGGAGGAAACTCAATATTTCCACAAGATGACGCATACGACGCAATTTATTAACTGATATTTTTTCAGCTTGAATTCGTTTTGCAACAAGATTTTCTCGCCCTTTCAAGAAATAGAAACCATTTTTATGTTGGATAATAGTATCTAATTCTCCTGAAGATAAAATTCTTATCACAGCACTCAAACTCTGTATTTTCTGTGTATCAATTTCTTCAACATCATACGAGAGAAGATGCTTCCATATTTCAAAAGCTGTGAGTGGCATCTCTAAAACATCATAATAAGAAAGTGTTGCTTTGATGTTTTTTACAAGATGATATGACATAAAAAATGATGATTCTTCCTTTTTTTCAAATTATGCGAAATCATTTAAAGATATTTTGCTGTAAAAGAATTTTTGCATTTTTTCAAGTCTTCTGGAGTACCTGCAAAGACAAGATCTCCTCCTTTGATACCGCCATCATAACCAAGTTCGATAACAAAATCAGCGTTACGAATCACATCAATATTGTGCTCTACAACAAGAACACTATTCCCCTTCTCAACGAGTGCCTCAAGAACTTGAAGCAATCGTCTTACATCTTCAAAATGAAGTCCAATAGTAGGTTCATCAAGAATATAAAGTGTCTTTCCTGTTGATTTTCTTGCAAGTTCTGTAGCAAGTTTGATACGCTGTGCCTCTCCACCAGAAAGATTGGTAGCATTTTGTCCTAGTACCAAATACCCAAGACCAACCTCTTCTAAGACGCGCAATTTCTCTTCAATCATCTTCTGATCTAAGAAAAAATGTCTTGCTTCAGTTACAGTCATCTGTAAAACTTCAGAGATATTCATACCGCGATATTTAATAGCAAGTGTCTTTGCATTATATCTCGTCCCTTGACATACTTCGCACGGTACATACACATCTGGAAGAAGGTACATTTCAATCTTTCGTAATCCTCCTCCTTGACACGCTTCACAGCGTCCACCTTTCATATTAAAACTAAAATAACTTGCCGAATATTTTTCTCTCTCGGCGTCTGCAGTTTCTGCAAAAAGATCTCGAATAAGAGAGAATATGCCTGTGTAGGTAGCCGGGTTCGATCGAGGAGTTCTTCCTATCGGATCCTGATTCATAGCAATCACTTTATCTATATATGATAAACCTTCTATTCTCTTATGAGCACCTGGCTCTGTCTTCGCACGAAAAAAATGTTTTGCAAGGGCACGAGAAAGAATACTATGAACAAGGCTCGATTTTCCCGATCCTGAAACTCCAGAAACAGCCACAAACATACCTAGTGGGATACAGACATCAATATTTTTTAGATTATGTTCTGTCGCACCGAAAATAGTAATTGATTCTTTTGTCATCTTCCGTACTTTCTTTTTTTCTGAAACTTTTTTTCTCCCTGATAGATATTCACCTGTCAACATTTTTGAACGAATGAGTTTGTCAGGTGTTCCAGAGAAAATAATTTTCCCTCCTTCGCTTCCTGCCCCTGGACCAAGATCGATAATATAATCAGCCTTCTTCATAATTGCGATATCGTGTTCGACAATGATCAATGAATTGTTCGCATTTTTCAAGTCTTCAAGCGCACAAATCAATCTCTCGGTATCACGACTATGAAGCCCCACAGAAGGTTCATCGAGCACATAAATAATTCCAGAAAGACCAGACTTCATCTGTACTGCCAATCTGATGCGTTGTGATTCTCCACCTGAGAGAGTATTCGCACTTCGATTGAGTGCAAGATATCCAAGACCTACTTTCTCAACTGCTTTCATACGAGCTTCCATTTCACGAAAAATCGGATCAATAATTTCTCTCTTTTCAATTTTAATAAGATCTTCTCTCAAATGATGAATCGTTTCTAAAAATTGTTCGACGCTTTGTTCTACAAGATTATCGATAGAATACTCTCCAACGCGAACAGCGAGTGATTCTTTCTTTAGACGCTTTCCAAGACACTCGGGACATTGTTTTGTGAGCATATATGATTCAATATCATTTCGTAAATGATCTGATTTCGTCTCACGATATTTTTTTTCAAGAAGAGGAATGACACCAGGAAACATTTCTTTTTTTCCTGTCTTTTCACCATAAAGCAATATCTGTATATATTTCGGTGCGAGTTTCTTCACAGGAACATCAAATGAAAAAGCATATTTCTTGCTCATTTCTCGCAAAAGACGCATTGGCCCTTGTGTCATTTGAGAATCTCCATTCATCTTGCTCCATGGTCTTATCGCCCCTTCTGCTAACGAAAGATTCGTATTTGGTATCACGAGCAAAGGATCAAATTCAAGTGTTACTCCAAGACCAGCACATTTCACACACGCTCCTTCTGGATTATTAAAAGAAAATCGACTCGGTGTAAACTCAGTCAAATAAATAAAACAATCATCACAACGATATTCTTCATTATACCAATGCTCCTTTTCATCAAAACGAAGAACAAGGGTACCATCTCCTACTCGAAACGCTGTTTGGAGAGAATCGATGATACGCTCTTTATCTGGACGCTTCTTGTCGAAAATCATTCTGTCAATTACGAGAAATATCTCTGATCGATCCACAGACGATGCTTTACTCTGTGCTTCAGCAATAGGCATAATTGTTCCATGGAATAATACTTTAATATATCCCCACGTATTGATGATAGCGAGTGCTTCGCGTTCTGTGTGTTCAGCAAGTATCTTACTTTTTGCCAAAAAAATAACATTTGTATCAGTAGAAAGATGTAAAATCTCATCAAGAATATCAGTAATACTCGTTCGTACTAATTCCTTATTACAAAGAGGACAATGAGGAATACCTATTTTTGCAAAAAGGATGCGCAAATAATCATACACTTCTGTCATTGTTCCAACAGTCGAACGAGGACTCCTTGAAACACTTTTCTGATCAATAGAGATCGCTGGTGAGAGATTGTGTATCGCATCGACATCTGGTTTGTCGAAACCATCAAGAAAATTACGCGCATACGAAGAAAGCGATTCGACATAACGACGATTCGCCTCTGCAAACAATGTATCAAAAGCTAATGATGATTTGCCTGATCCTGAAAGTCCTGTAACAACAACAAGTGAATTTCGAGGAATATCAACATCAATATTTTTCAGATTATTTACCCTTGCTCCACGAATTTCTATAATCTGTTTCTTTTCAGACATAGTGTGTTTCTTTTGATTGAATGAGTATATAAAAAT
Organism: Candidatus Moraniibacteriota bacterium; assembly: GCA_037441965.1. Taxonomy (GTDB): domain Bacteria; phylum Patescibacteriota; class Minisyncoccia; order Moranbacterales; family UBA1568; genus UBA1568. Next base: position 25,108 of record JBBIRD010000002.1, read on the forward strand.
ATACGATTGGTTTCAATGATACACGCTTTTTCGTGTGCTGTAAATACCTCTATCCTCTTTGTAAAAACTCTTTTTCAAGACGCTTCCGATGAAAAGTAATGGCAAAACGATGTGCTTCATCATTTGCAAGAAGAATCTCTTTTTCAAAACGCTTCATCAACATTTCTTCTCCAACAAAATGATCCGGTTTATGTTGTGCATTCTTCACAACACCGATAAGTGGCAATGAAAGTCCAGATGTTTCCAATACTTCCTTTGCAATGTTAATCTGAGGCCAAGATCCATCGACGACAATAATTTCTGGCAATCTCCATTCCTTATGTTTGAAACGCCTGGATAATATTTCTTTAAGTGCTGTCAAATCATTTCCATTGTGTTGCTCTTTTAGAATAAATTGTCGATATTCACTCGGATTGCTTCGGCTTTGTTCAACAACAGTCATCACACCAACGCTCGCCTTACCTCCAAGATGAGCAACATCGTATGCTTCAATACGATGCATATGCTTTTCTCTCAAATCATCTTTTGTAAGAGCGACATCTTCAATATGACGAAGCCCAAATAACATTTTTTTTATCTCATTTGCGTGTTCAAAATGAAGCGCCTGAGCAGATTGTTTCATTTCTTTTTCAAGTTGTTTTACAATATCACTTTTATGTCCTTCAAAGAAAAGCCTGATATGATTTATCGTTTTAGCATATTCTTCAGGCGATATATCTCCCACGCACACTCCCGGACACAAATGCATTTGTGCAGAAAAACATTTTTTTTCAGAATGAGGAACGCACATATCTCGAAAAGGAAAAATTTTTCGCACGATCTTCAGTGCAATACGCAGTGCGCTACCTGATGGAAACGGACCAAACAGATATTTTATTTTTTCAATAAACTTCTTTTGTTCGATATCGCGTCCTCGTACCATCAACACACGAGGATATATTTCTTTCGTAATAACCACAAAGTAATAACTTTTATCATCTTTTGCATCAGTATTATAGGGAGGTTGCTTTGCTTTAATAAGATTACTTTCGAGAATGAGTGCCTCTAAAACAGAATCCGTATCCAAAAAAGCAATGAAAGCAATTCTCTCTCGCATACTCTGTATCTTCGGTCCGCGTGTTTCAAAGAGATCTTGTGTAAAATAACTTTTCACACGATCATGCAAGGAAGTTGCCTTTCCTATATATAGAACCTCTTTCTGTTTGTCTAAGAAAAAATACACTCCAGGTGTTTCTGGTAAAGCATTCTTTTTCTCAAAACTTGAAAGTGTATATATTTTTTTCCACAGAGTATGCATAAATATGTATCATTCTTCTTATTCAATCAAGTCTTCAATAAAAAGGCAATACCTCTCATATACTTGACTTTTTTTCTCAAAAGGTGTATAATATATACACTGTTTTCTCTAAAAAAAGGGGGTTCTATGAAGAAAACCGAGGATATTCTCGTCAAAAAAATGGGCGAGGAAGTATTCGTAATTCTTTCCCCTGAGGAAAGAGCTTCATTCTCTTCTTCCGCATTTGATTATGCATTCAAGAGAATAGTCGCACCGAGAAACAAGATCTTCTATTCTCAAAATAGAGGGTCGTATGGGTACTTCTTCCGTGCTGTGAAGATAGAAGTCAAAAGGCTCATAAAAAACAAAGGGACTGCGAAACAAATTCGCGTTCCCGTTTTGCGTCCAGAGCAGTTTCGTCTGGACTTCTAAGAATTGCGCGCTTAAACGTGCAATAATTCGGTTTAACTTTTGGGGCGCCCTCCTCCCCATTATCAGATGAGTTAACCGAATTTTTTAAGGGGATACTACGAAAGATATGATGTCATATCACGCAGTATCCCCTCTTTTTTTATCTCAACATTTTTATTTTTTTAGAACTTTTTTCAAATACTGTCCCGTGTATGATTGTGGCATTTGCATTACTTCTTCGGGGGTACCTATAGCAACGATTTTTCCTCCACCCAAACCACCTTCTGGTCCGATATCAATAATATAATCAGCAGACTTGATAATATCCATATTATGTTCAATGAGAATGACTGTATTCCCCTTCACTACAAGACTCTCAAGAATCTCAATCAATTTTTTCACATCTTCATAATGAAGACCGATAGTCGGTTCATCAAGAAGATATACGGTTCGTTCATACATCTTCCGATACAACTCTGAAGAAATCTTGACGCGTTGTGCTTCACCACCAGAGAGAGTCGTAGCCGATTGTCCAAGTTTCAAATATCCGAGACCGACTTCATTTAATGTCTTGAGCCGATCAGCAATCGCGGGAATATCAGCAAAAAAAGAAAATGCTTCTTCGATCGTCATTTCAAGTACTTGATGAATGTTTTTATGTTTATAATGGATTTCCAATGTTTCTTTGGTAAAGCGTTTTCCGTTGCACACATCACAAGAAACATACACCGTTGGCAAAAAATGCATTTCGACTGCAATAAAACCATTACCTTCACAAGCTTCACAACGCCCTCCAGGACGATTAAACGAAAAACGCCCAGCCTTCCATCCGCGCACTCTCGCATCCTCGCTTGAAGCAAAAAGATCTCGAATGTGTGTCCATGCTCCTGTATACGTCGCCGGATTAGAGCGTGGTGTGCGACCGATCGGACTCTGATCGATGAGCACTACTCGTGAGAGATATTCTGATCCAGAAAATGATGTGCAATGAAAAACTTCACTCGATTTGTACCGACGATCAAATCTTGCCTGAAGATTCTTATGGACAATTTCATAGAGCAGTGTCGATTTTCCTGATCCAGAAACTCCAGTAATGACATTCATTCGTCCCAATGGAATATCCACATTCATATTCTTAATATTGAACAATTCTCCTCCGCGAATTTTTAACATTCCCTTTTCTTTTGTTCGTCTTTTTTCTGGTATAGCTATTTTTTCTTCCCCTCGAAGATAACGAAGAGTGAGTGATTCTGAAACATTTTTTGGTGCCGAAAGAAGCTCTTCAAGATATCCTGAAACAACAACATTTCCTCCGTGTACCCCAGCGCCAGGTCCGATATCAACAATATAATCAGAAGCATAAATTGTATCCTCATCATGCTCGACAACAATGATCGTATTTCCTAAATCACGCAACGCTTTCAATGTTTCTATAAGCCTCTCATTATCACGCTGATGCAGTCCGATTGTCGGTTCATCAAGTACATACAAAGCACCAACAAGTTGTGAACCGAGTTGTGATGCCAAACGGATACGCTGTGCTTCACCGCCAGAAAGCGTATTCGCACGACGAGAAAGTGACAGATAGTTCAATCCTACATTGAGTAGAAATTGCAAACGCCCTCCTATTTCTTTCAAAACGACTGATGCAATCTGCACCTCACGAGGAGAAAGATTGAGTGTATCAAAAAATTGTTTTGCATCTGCAATCATCATTTCTGTAACTTCAACGATATTTTTCCCACCAATACGAATAAAAAGTGCTTCTTCACGCAAACGCGATCCATGACATACTTCACAAGGTTCATCACCAAAAAAATGTTTCGTCCCAAGTCCGTTACACGCTTCACACGCACCATACGGAGAATTGAAAGAAAAAAGACGCGGTTCTACTTCCGGATAAGAGAAACCATCATACGGACAAGAAAACTTCGAAGAAAGAACAAGACTTTCATTACCAATACGCATACAAACAAGACCATCGCTTTCCTCGAGAGCTCTTTCTACTGCTTCTGATAAACGCTCACGCGAAGTATCAGGAAATTTTTCAAATTCTAATAAGGGAAATTCATCAACAATCAAATCGATGTTGTGTTTCTTTGTCTTAGAGAGAATAACTCTCTCACGCAAACTTTTTCTTTCTCCATCAAGAAAAATTTCTGCAAAACCTTTTCCAAGAGCGTTATACAAAAGTTGATAGTACTCCCCTTTTCGTCCGCGTACAATCGGTGCAGTAACACTCAGAGACATTTTCTTTTTTTTCGTCGATGTGAGAGCTTCTTGTATTTTTTCGGAAACGAGCAAAATCATTTCTTCACTAGAAAGTTTCTGTATTTCTCTTTCGCAAATAAGACAATGCGGGCGACCGAGACGAGCATAAAGTACTCTGAGATAATCATAGATTTCAGTAATTGTCGCAACAGTCGAACGCGGATTGCGACTCGCTGATTTCTGGTCAATAGAGATAGCAGGTGAAAGTCCGACAATTTCATCAACATCAGGCTTCTGCATTGTGTTTAAAAATTGCCTCGCATACGCAGAAAGAGATTCGACATAACGACGCTGTCCTTCAGCAAAAATGGTATCAAAAGCAAGCGATGATTTTCCTGATCCAGAAAGTCCAGTAAATACCACCATTTTATTCCTCGGCATTTCTACGGTAATGTTCTTCAAATTGTGTGTACGCGCACCTCGAACAATAATCTGATCTGATGGACCAAGTGTCAACAACACATTTTTTTGATTCTTTTTTTTCTCCATAAAGACTATCAATAAAGGGAATGCAGTATATCAAAGAAAGATAAAAAGAGCAACGGAAGAAAAACCAAAATACAAATTTTATTTTTCTCTCTAAAGATATCCTTCTTGACTATTAAAAATGAAAAGATGGCTAAAAGTATTTTTGCAAAGCTTCAAAATCTTCTTTTCTTTCAGGATGAGTAACAAGTTCTATCGTTCCTTGAGGAATATTGTTCAGTAATACTTCTCTCTCAGGAAACCAGTCAAGGCTCACCATATAATCTGTTGTATTTTTCTTTGTACTATCGAAGAAGGTATGCGTCTGCAACCAAAAGAATGACAATATTTTACCAGAAAAAGAATGATGAAAATCAGAAAGTAAACCCTTCCTGCCAAATCTCACGAAAGAGATATTGTATTTCTCTGCAAGACTAATACATACTCGTAGAAAAGGCGGGAAATAATGCAAATGCTCATGCGAATCAAGTCCATCAGGTAAGCGACCAAACACAGTTCGAAAAGACTCTATTTGTGATTCCCATTCTTGCTGTACTTGCTTACTCGTTACTCTTCTGAATATATAGCGCCATACGAAATTGATACCTCTCCTTAAAGCACTATCATACATTTCGTTCCCACTTTTTAAAATATGAATGAGTTCGAGATGTATATCAATCTTCACTCCCGTTTTCAGAAGTGCTTCTGCTTCTTCTTTTGACACATATCGTGTCATTACTGCGACTCGGTCGAGTTTCCCCTTCTTCGCAAGATGAAGTATCGGATCAGCCGTTCTCCGTATTCCATAGTCGTCTGCTGTCACAACAAATTTTCTGCGTATACTTTCTTCCATAATAATCACACTTTCTTTTACTTTTATTGTGTCAAAAAAATACGCTTTCATCAAGTATCATTACTCTTATCCTTTCTTTTGTTTCTTTTTTTCAGCCGATTCTACAAGAACACGAATCTCATCGCGTAAAAGTGCTGCCGTTTCAAAATCTAGTATTTTCACCGCTTCTTGCATCTCTTTTTCTTTTGATCGTATAAGTTTTTTTGGATCTTTCGCGAACACTTCTCGATCAAGAAGAACATTTGCAAAAACAGCTTTATCGTGTGTACTTTCCATTGATTCAGTAATATCATGAATTTTTTTCTCTATCGTTTGTGGTGTAATATGATGTTCTTTATTGAACGCCATTTGTAGTTTTCGTCTTCGATGTGTTTCACGAAGTGCATATTCTATCGATCCTGTTGTACGATCAGCATAGAGTACGACACGACCATTCACATTACGAGCAGCGCGTCCGATAATTTGTATAAGAGATGTTTCAGAACGAAGAAATCCTTCTTTATCGGCATCAAGGATTCCAATAAATGTTACTTCAGGCAAATCGAGTCCTTCACGAAGCAGATTGACTCCAACCAAACAATCGAATTCACCCTTGCGAAATGATGTCAGTATTTTTATACGATCAATAGTTTTTACATCACTATGCAGATATTCAGATCTAACCTGATGTTCTTTTAGATACACACTCAAATCTTCAGCCATTTTTTTAGTGAGCGTTGTAGCAATAACCCGTCCACCCTTCCGTACTGCTTCTTCTGTTTGTTTGATAAAATCTCCAATCTGTCCAGGATAATCACCTTTTTCACGCACAGGAAGAACAACGGTTTCGGGATCAATGAGTCCTGTCGGTCTGATCACTTGCTCCACTATCTGACCACTTTCTTCTCGCTCAAAATCTGCTGGCGTCGCAGAAGTAAAAAGTACTTGACCAACATTTTTAATAAACTCTTCAAAACGAAATGGCCTGTTATCCATCGCGCTCGGAAGACGAAAGCCATATTCAACTAAAGTTTTTTTTCTTGACTGATCACCAGCATACATTGATCGAAGTTGAGGTAAAGTAACATGAGATTCATCAATCACTGTCAAAAAATCTGGAGTACCATCATCTAAATGAGGAAAATATGAAAGAAGTGTTTCTGGTGGATCACCTGGTTTTTTTCCTGAAAGATGACGCGAATAATTCTCAATACCATTACAATAGCCTATCTCTTCCATCATCGCGAGATCATAGTTTGTTCTTCGTTTCAACCGTTCTGCTTCCAATACTTTTCCTTCTTTCGTGAGTATAGTTAATCTTTCATCAAGTTCAGTACGAATCGAAAGCAAAGCTTTTTCTTTCTGTTTCGGATCGGTAATAAAATGTTTTGCAGGAAAAAGAAAAATATTTTTTGGTGTATCAAGTATTCTCTGTGAAACAGGATCGATCTTGGTGATAGAAGCAAGCTTTCCATCAATTATTTCGAGAAGATAGGTAAAGTTTTCAGAAATAGGCATAATCTCGACTCGATTTCCTAGACTGCGAAATTGTCCGGGATTGAGATCAGCATTTGTTCTTTCGAAAAAAATAGAGACCAAAGTATGAAGAAGTTCTGTTCGCGCCACCGGCATTCCTATTTCAAAATACAAATGCTCTTTCTTGTATTCTTCAGGACTGCCCAATCCATAAATACATGATACTGAGGCTACAATAATCACATCTGAACGAGTAAGAAGAGATTGTGTTGTCGCGTGACGAAGCCTGTCTATTTCCTTATTGATTTTTGCATCTTTTTCAATGTATGTATCAGATGAAGGCATATACGCCTCCGGTTGATAATAATCATAATAGGAAACAAAATAATGTACCGCATGATTTGGAAAAAATCCTTGGTACTCTTCTGCAAGTTGAGCGGCAAGTGTTTTATTGTGTGCGATGACAAGCGTCGGTTTATTTATCTGTTGTATGACATTGGCAACCGTAAACGTTTTCCCGGAACCCGTCACGCCAAGCAAAGTCTGAAATTTTTTTCCTTGCTTAAGTCCACGCACAAGACTCTCGATCGCCTGTGGTTGATCTCCTGCTGGTTTATATTTTGATTGCAGATGAAAAAGTAACATACTATTTTTTCTTGCTCAAATATGACCATATTCTCCTTCCATAGAGTGTTCCTTTTTTCAAAAATTTTTTCCCTCTCCCTTGATGAAGAAAGAGAAAAACAAAAAGAGAAAAAATAGCAATGGTAACTCCTATATCTACTATAAACTTTATATGATCAACTTTTCTCCACAATGAATGAAGGCTTGCAAGACCAGCATAACCAATATACAAATATACTAGATCTTTGAAAAAATTACCAAGATATGTTGCAAAGAAAAATACTTTTACATCCATTTTTATAATACCACACGCAATAGATACCGGTGTTGTTGGAAAAGGAGGAATAAGGCGTATCAAAAAAAGTGCCATTCCATCTCTCAGATGATGACCAGTGAAACGCTTCCCGATATTTTCAATATCTGTATGTTTCACACCAAGATATTTGGTAATCGGTTTGATGAAAATATCCTCAAGTTTATCACCAATAACATAATACAAAAGTGCTCCAAATGATTTTCCAAAATTACCAAAAAATGCAAGAAAAAATAAATAAGGCAATGTATCTCCCTGAACGAGAGCGAAAGAACCTGCTGTTCCCATAATAAGAGCCGATGGAATAGGACTGATAACTTCCTCAAGGAAAGATCCAAAAAACACAAAAACTGGCAGAGGAACAGACTCTGCAAAATATGAAATAAATTGTTCAATAAAACGAAAAAAATGCATATATCAGTATTCAACGATAACTTTTTTAGTATATCTCAAAAAGAAGAGTCCTGCTATATCACCATAACAAGACTCATTCTTCAAAATAGAATTTTCTTAATCAACAAAAGTCAATGCATTTCCTTTCTTCGATCCACGACCGGTACGGCCGATACGATGAATATAATCTTCGTAATTTTCTGGCAATTCATAATTGATTACATGAGATACATCAGGAATATCAAGCCCTCTCGCAGCAACATCGGTAGCAACAAGAATTGTTACTTCATCTTGTTTGAAACGACGCAAGGCTCTCTGACGCTGAGCTTGCGATTTATCACCATGAATAGAATCTGATTTGAAACCACGCTCTTCAAGACGCATTGCTAACTTTTCTACGCCATGCTTTGTTCGCCCAAATATGAGGACTTTTGTAAACTCAGGCTGAAGTAACAAATTATGTAATACTTCTAATTTATCCTCTCGTGGCGCTACCCTCACAATATCCTGATCAACATTCTCTGATGTTGCTCTTGACTTGATCGTTACTGTAACAGCATTATTCGAAAACTTCTTTGTTAACTCAGCAATTTCCCTCGGCATTGTTGCGGAGAAAAAAAGTGACTGACGAGGAGTTTTAAGAAGCGCAATAAGATATTTTATATCGTTAATAAATCCCATATCAAGCATACGATCAACTTCATCAAGCACTACATTATTGAAATCTGTCAGGTGAAGCTTGCCTCGTTCTACGAGATCTTTCAATCGTCCCGGTGTACCAATGACAAAACTTGGATTACGAGAGAGGCTTCGTATCTGATCTCCAATATGAGATCCTCCAATACACAAAGCCGAACGCAGTCCAGATCCTGCAGAAAATTTGCGAAGTTCATCTTCGATCTGGAGAGCAAGTTCACGAGTTGGAATAATAATCAGAGCTTTCTCTGTTTTAAATTTAAAAGTCTTGTGAATAAGTGGCAAGAGAAACGCTGCAGTTTTTCCGGTACCAGTATTCGCAACACCAATCAAATCTTTTCCTTCCAGAATATGAGGAATGGCACCATCTTGAATCGGCGTTGGATGGATATATCCTGCTTTCGCGACATTCGCTTTGAGTTTACTATGCATTTCAAAATCCGCGAAACGATGTGTTGGATTCCATGTTTCAACTTCTGTCGTTTGCACAGCTTTCTTTACGAATTGAGTAAAATCAAGTTCGCGTTGCACTGGACGCTTGCGTCTTCCTCGTATATTAGGTCGCCCAAAGCGATTCACAGATACTCGTTGTTGAGAAGATGATCTTCTCCTATTTCTACTAAACATAATTGTTTATAAAAAAGAATTACCCACTTTCTTGTGGATATATTCAAAAAATTAAGTCTTATCTCTCCCTTCCGATAGAGATACGACTCAATCAAAGGAATAGGAGCTTCTATGAGCTCTTGAGTAAGAACTTCATTAAAGCAGAAAATACATATCTTGTCAAGGATAGTGAGATAAGTTTACACGAATTTACGCTCCTACAAAACCCTCATTTCTCTTCTTAATTTCTTATAATCAGGAAAAGTAATCGCTACGAGCGACCAAAAGTTCTGGGAATGATTCATTTCTTTCAAATGACAGAGTTCGTGCACAATGACATAATCACAAAAACGTGGCGGAAGAAGAAAGAGCTTATAACTGAAAGAAAGATTGCCTTTGGAAGAACAACTCCCCCATCTTGCACTTTGATTACGAATACTCACCTTACGAAACGAAACTTGATATATCTTCTGATAATACTTCAAACGATTCTCAATAAGCTTTTTTGCTTCATTCTTGCATATATGATATTCCTCGTCACTTCCACGAAGCAAAAAACTTTTTTGTTTTGAGGAATAATTCTGTATTTTTTCTTCGATCCAACTCCTTTTTTCCTCGAGAAAAGAAACGCCTCTGGCATAAGAAACAAAAAAAGGAAGAGTAAGAACGACCTTTGCAGAAGAATACAAAACAATGCGCATTCGTCTTGATCGCGTACTTTTTTTTATCACGACTGTGATGTTGTTTCCGAGATCGATTGTACGCATCACTTACATTCTTTTTTCAAGAATAGTTCGAAGTGTGTCACCGTGCGATTTCGAATAGATAGTTGATACATCATCAATAACTTTTTCCATTTCATCTTTATCAATCACATGACGATGATTCGTAGAGCTATTATCAAAATTCTCCTCAAGCAATTTGGTAATCACTTCTCTTTCTCTCCCAGAAAATTTACTATGAATATCATGATGGATGCCCTGTACAAATTCCTTTTTATTGATTTCATTTTTCATTGATCCGTGTTGATTGGACAGATGAACACTGTTTCCTTGTGAAATTACTGGTTTCTTCGATGAGAAAAAAAGTCCCATATTATTTATTCTCTTAATGCTTACATACCTATTCTATCATATTATTTTTATTTATTCTAAACGAATATATACTTCAGGGACTACTGTTCTGAAAATATCTGCTATTTTCTCCATCTCATTATGAGAAAAAGCGTGATAAGTACTGAAAGACTGATCAAGAGTAATACCATTTCGAAATGTTTGAAGATATAATCGATCGGCACCCTTCATCGTTTCTTTCATTATCTCAAGAATTGCTTTTGTGTGCACTTCAGAGATAAGAGTTGATCGAAATTCATACGGCACATTTCCCTCTTTCAAAAAACGGATACTTTCAAGAATTTTTTCTTCATTTGATCCTGTACCAACAAGTGATTGATACATTGGTATACTTGTTTTAAAATCCATAGCAACATAGTCTACCAACCCCTTCTTCACAAGAGATTTCAAAACTTCTGGATGATTACCATTAGAATCAAGTTTCACTGCAAAACCAAGCTCTCGCACTTTCATAATGAAAGATTCAAGATCGGGCATAATCGTTGGTTCACCACCAGTAATCACAACGCCATCAAGCAATCCTCTCCGTTCCTGTAAAAAATGCAAGACGGCTTCTTCCGGGATAAAGCTCGAAGCAATTTTCTGTAATTCCTCTGGCAATACAAACTCTGGATTATGACAAAATTTGCAACGATAATTGCACCCACCAGTAAATATAATACAAGCAATTTTCCCTGGAAAATCTAATAATGTAAACTTTTGAATACCACTAATCAGCATATTACCGTGTTCATTAGGGTTGTAAAGACTATTTTATTTTTACAATTATGAACACGCTACAAATTGATACTGTTTACAAAACTCACTATTTGCAGAAACAGTTTCTTTGAAATGTTTGCGCGAATAATGCTCTGATTTTTTCCCAATATTGAAATGAGAAACTGGGCGATGATATCCCATCACACGCGTCCATACCTCACAGCGTGTTCGTTTTGCTTCGAGCATCGTTTCTTCTTCTACTCTTGATTTTTCTTCTGACATAAGTGTGTCTGTTATGTTAATTATATTTTCTTATTTTTTATTTCATTCTTGTTTGTTCTTCATATTTTTTCCTTTCTTCTTTATCTAGATATTCACCATTGTCGATACCGAGCTCTCTATCACACTTTGGACAATAATCATATTCACCTTCAAGATATCCATGTTTCGGACAAATCGAGAATGTCGGTGTGATCGTGATATATGGCAAACGAAAATTGGAAAGAATACTCCGCACGAGTTTACGACAAGCTTCACCTGAACTTACTTTTTCATTCATATAACAATGAAGAACGGTACCACCGGTATATTTCGTTTGTAAATCATCTTGAAGTTTCAAGACTTCAAAAACATCATCTGTATAGCCGACTGGAATCTGCGAAGAATTTGTATAATACGGAGCCTCATCAGTCCCTGCCTGCAAAATATCTGGGAAACGCTTCTTATCTTCTTTCGCAAATCGATAAGTCGTTCCTTCGGCTGGAGTTGCTTCAAGATTGAAAAAATTTCCTGTTTCTTCTTGATAATCTTTGATCCGCTCACGCATAAAATTCAGAATCTCGAGAGCAAATATATGTCCTTCTTTTGTAGTAATATTCTCTTTATCATCAGTAAAATTACGAATAGCTTCGTTGATACCATTAACACCAATAGTTGAAAAATGATTTTTCAAATATCCAAGATAGCGTTTGGTATATGGGAACAATCCTCTATCGATCCACTTTTGGACTTCTTTTCTTTTCATCTCAAGCGATACCTTAGCAAGATCCATAAGATATGCAAGGCGTTTATAAAACTTCTCTTTATCTCCTTTGGAGAGATATCCGATACGCGCAGCATTGATCGTGACCACACCGATGGATCCTGTCATCTCAGCAGAACCAAAAAGCCCTCCTCCACGCTTACGAAGCTCACGCAAATCGAGCTGAAGCCGGCAACACATCGAACGAACATCACTCGGATTGAGATCAGAATTGACAAAGTTTTGAAAATACGGTGTGCCATATTTAGCAGTCATCTCAAAAAGTGGCAAATTTTTTGGATCATCCCATTTAAAATCTTTTGTCACATTGTATGTTGGAATAGGAAAAGTAAATGTCCGTCCCTTAGCATCTCCGTGTGACATCACTTCGATAAAAGCACGATTGACGATATCCATCTCATTTTGCAATTCACCAAAAGTGTATTCAAATTCTTTACCGCCAAGAAACAATCTTTTCTCTTTCATATCTTCGGGGCAATCCCAATCAAGCGTAATATTTGTAAAAGGTGTTTGTGTTCCCCAACGAGATGGAATATTAAGGTTGAAAACAAATGATTGAATATTCTGATGCACATAATCATATGTTTTTTCTGCTATATATTTTTCTTTTGATTTCTTTGAGGTAAATTGCATTTTATATTTCTCGATATCCGCACGCAATTCCAATTCATATTTCTTCACAAAAGGTGCCATATAGGTATCAAAACTTGAGAAAGCTTGTGCTCCCGCCCATTCATTTTGCAGTGTACCAAGAAAATTTACCATTTGTGATACAGCAGAATTAAGATGTTTTGGTGGAGCAGATTCTACTTTATTCGGTACGCCATTGAAACCCTCCTCGAGCAAAACACGAAGACTCCATCCAGCACAGTATCCAGAGAACATATCGAGATCATGAATGTGATAATCACCATTCCGATGAGCATCACCGATAGCTTTCGGATAAATATGTGAGAGCCAATAATTTGCGATAACACTTCCTGCAGTGTTCAGAATAAGTCCTCCCAAAGAATATCCCTGATTAGAATTTGCATTGACGCGCCAATCAAGTTTCTCAAGATATTCCACAACTGCTTTTTCTACTTGTATGACAACATTTTTTTCTTCTCGAACTTCACGACGTTTCTCTCGATATAAGATATATGCTTTCGCAATATCAGCATAGTCATTTGAAATAAGAATATGTTCTACGCTATCTTGAGCATCTTCAACTGTTGGGATATTGTCTTCAAATTTTTCTTCAAGATTTTTGTATACCTCTTTCGCAAGTACAGATACTTTTATTTCATCTTTTTTTCCGACTGCTTCAGCCGATTTTTCAATCGCTCGTTCGATCTTTGCTAAATCGAAATCTACAATTCCTCCATTACGCTTCTGCACTTTATAAATCGGCATATACTTCTCTTTATATTGATTAAACAATTCTTCTTTTCCATTCTTTTTTGAAAAAAAATATCTTTTTTTATAGTCTTTTTATTTTATAAAAAAGAATCTTCTAAAAAAATAAAATGTATTCTCTATACATTATATCATACTATATATAGTATATTTACACTTTTTTATGATAATGTCTGGAGAATATCTCTTTTTTTTCTTCTTCAATAATACTCCTTTTTTTTGTTTCTGTACAACCCCAAAAAAGACGGCTTTACAAAAGCATTTTTTTCTTTCTTTTAAGATATTATTCGTTTTCTTAAAAATAAAACAGCGCTCTTTTTAGGAGGCTGTTTTATGTTTTTCTACTTATCAAATTACATTCCGGAACTAAACTTTGCGAATTCAAAAAATCCAAAAGTGAACACTATCATCATCACAAGCGGTGCAAGTAATGAAATATAATTTCTCTTACCCGGTCGAAAGAATCGAAGCAAGAGAGAGTTTCCTACCACAGAAACAGAACTCATCGCCATAGCAAGTCCTGCAAGCTCTGGTTTCAAAACGAAACCAAAAGAAAAAAAGACACGGGCTGCAATCGGAATACCAATGACATTATAAAACAACGCGAAAAACATATTCTGTTTTATTTTTGACATTGTTTCTTTCGAAAGCTGGAAGGATGTTACTACATCATTAAGATCACTTTTCATAATCACAATATCTCCTGCTTCCATTGCCACATCCGTCCCTGATCCCATTGCTATTCCTACATTTGCCTGTGCTAAAGCAGGTGCGTCATTGACACCATCTCCAACCATAGCAACTTTCTTTCCTGTTTCCTGAAGTTTCTTCACTTCATTTGCCTTATCCTCAGGAAGCACCTCTGACAAAATATTTTTAATACCTACCTGTTCGCCGATTGCCTTTGCTGTTTTATTGTTATCACCAGTAATCATCCATACTTCGATACCCATTCTCTGTAATTTGGCGACTGCTTCTCGAGAAGTTTCTTTAACGGTATCAGCTACGGCCACAAGTCCGACTACTCCTTCTTTATTTGCTAAGATCATAACCGTTTTCCCTTGCTCTTCTAAGCGTATCATCTTGCGTTCTATTTTACTTATATCCAAACCAATATTTTCTCTCATCAATTTTCGATTTCCGAAATAATATGAAGAACCATTTATTTCTCCTGCAACTCCATACCCAGTAATCGAATGAAAATTATGCACTTCCTCAAAATGAATATCTTCTTCTTTTGCATAATTCACAATTGCTTCGGCCAATGGATGTTCAGAAAGATTTTCCAGACTAGCAGTCATTGCTAATACCTCATCTTCATCTAATGTTCCAAAAGAAATAATGTCATTTACTTCTGGTTTCCCTTTCGTAATCGTTCCGGTTTTATCAAAGATAACGGCATCGATATTTGATGCTGATTCTAGAGCTTCTCCTCCTTTCACTAAAACACCGTATTCTGCACCTTTACCTGTTCCAACCATCAGCGAAGTTGGCGTAGCTAATCCAAGTGCGCAAGGACAGGCAATCACGATCACAGATGTAAATGCCATAAGCGAAAACGCAAGTGTCGCACCGAGAAGGAAATACCAAATAAGAAAAGTAAAAATAGCCAAAACGATGACGGTTGGTACAAATTTCGCTGAGATCTTATCTGCAAAGTTCTGAATTGGAGCTTTTGATCCTTGTGCCTCTTCGATCAGTCTAATGATCTGAGCAAGGGCTGTTTCGCTACCTACTTTAGTCGCTTCGAACTCAAAACTTCCTGTCTTATTGATAGTGCCTCCTATAACCATATCATCTCTTTTCTTTTCTACAGGAATACTTTCCCCTGTAACCATTGATTCATCAACAGAAGAAGAACCTTTAATAATCTTTCCATCAACAGGAATTTTTTCTCCTGGGCGTACGACAACAATATCTCCATGAACGACATTGTCGATCGGCAGATCAATAGTCTGACCATTTCGTATTACACGCGCAGTTTTTGCTTGCAATCCCATTAATTTTTTTATAGCATCCGATGTCTTACCTTTCGTTCTCATTTCTAACCATTTACCGAGGATAACAAAAGTAATCAGATACGCAGCGGTTTCAAAGTATAAATCAGGAATTTTTCCTCCATTGATACCGATAAGAGAACGATTGGAATATGCATATATCACATAATTATATACACTATAGAGAAACGCAGTCGAAGTCCCTATTGCAATCAGACTATCCATATTAAATGTTTTCATCTTAAGAGATGACCACATTCCTTTATAGAACCCTGATCCAATGATGAATTGAATCGGGATCGTCAGGAGTAATGAGAAGATACCAATATATGGTGCGAATGTTTTTTCGCCGGGTAACCACTCAAAAAAATCTAACAACATAAAATAAAGCATCGGTGCGCTCAAAAAAGAACTGAACAAGAATTTCGTAAAATAATTCAAACTTTCTTTTTCTCTCTTCCTTGTTTCATATTCGGTATCTTTTGCATCAATCTCTTCGCCTTTGTATCCAATTTTTGCAATTGCATCTTTAAGATTTTGAACACTTGTCATATTTTCATCAAAGAAGATAGATGCTTTTTCTGCTGAAAAATTTACCGTCGCCTTCTTTACTCCTGGCGTTTTATTTAATTGTTTTTCGATAATGTTTGCACAGGATGAACAATGCATACCAAATAATGATAAACTCACGCGTTTATTTGGATCCATAGTTTTTGCAGTTTCAGCGTCTGTCATATCATTCGTCAAATCATTCTTTTGAGAAGAACTCACTGAAGCATTTATTTGTTCATTATTTTTTGTACTTCCTCCTAAAACAGCATCAAATAAATTTGATATGTTATATGTTTTTGACAACTGATCAACAAAACTTTTCATTTCATTATTTTCAGTAGGAATATCAAACTCAGCGATGCGATCATTCTTTATTTTTCCTTCAAAATAAGGGTGTCCATTATTTCCTTGGAATACTGTTCCTTCAGCTTCTATTTTAGCTTCGAGTTTCATTTTGATGATTTGTCCTTGTGCTGTATCATTTTGAATTACTTCGATCTTACTTTCCTTATCTGATAAAGATTGCATCTCTACCGTTTGTTCATTAGTTATACTCGCACTATATCCTGCATTTTTAATCGCTTTCAAAACATCATCTTTCGAATTCTTTGTGTCATCAAGAATGAGTTCTCCTCTTCCTTCTTTAGAATCAACAACAATATCACTCGCACCAGAAAGCTCACTCAATGCTTCTTTCGAAAGAATCTCGCACGAAGAACAATGCATTCCTTCTATCTTGAGAGTTAATTTCATCTTCATATATTTTTTCGTTATCGAATAATAAGGATAGGATCAGGCAATATTATGAACCGTATAGCCTAATCCATCGAATGATGCGGTAATTTCTTCAAGAGATATTTCTCTTTCAGCAAAAATCTTTGCTAATCCATCAGAAGAGACACTAACATCTTTGACATCATTTAATTTTTTAATTTTCATAGTTGCAACTTTCACACAGGCATCACAATGGAAACCTTCAATTTTGAATATTTGTTCTTTCATTTGATAAGGAATATTCTGAGTAACTCTTCAAGAGTCAATCAGATTATTGTTTTAATATATATCTTCTTTTTTTGAAGAAACTCAAAGCATTATTCTACAACATTGATAACTCCTCGATACATACCCATCGAACAGCTGAAAGGAATAGAACCTATTTCATCTGGCATAAACTCAAGTACATTCTCTCCTGGTTTCAATGTTTTTCTAATACCAGCTTTCGGCATTGTGAAACTCGTAGCACAAGTATAGGAATCTTTCGAATCGATGATAAGTTTAACAGGTTGCCCTTTTTTTACCGTCAGTGTTTTTGGAGTATACCCACTTGCGTCCTGCGTGATACGGATCACCTGTGCTTCCTTATTTTGAGCAATATCTTTTGTTTGATTTGTAGGAGTGTCTTTCGTTGCAGTCCCTGATCCGAGACTCATTAATACAGAACCATTCTGAAAATTAAAAATCCCCAAAGCGATTACGGTAATTCCTGCTCCTTTGAAAAAAAACCTCTTCAAGATTCCCTTTGCGCCAGAAGCTATACCGCCAATACCCAAAAGTCCTGGTGCTGTTCCTAATGCAAATGTTCCCATCGTAACTGCTCCAACCAATACACTTCCCTGAGATACAACAAATAATTGCACAAGTTGTGTGAAACCACAGGGAAGAAAAAAAGTGAGCATACCAAGCATCATTGTCCGATAATGACTATATTTTTTTTCTGTATGGTTTCTTATTCCAAATAATTTCGCAATACTCGTTGGTAATTGGAGCTTCCACATTGAAAGACGCGGAAATAACTCAAGAAGTTGAATACCCAAAAGAAACATAACCCCTCCAACAAAAATTGTCATTATTCCCACGGCAAATGGTGAAGGTTCAAGTATGGTTCCAAAAAAACCAAGAACACCACCAAGAAAAGCAAATCCAACAATACGACCAACATTGAAATACACATTAGGAAGAAACTTTTGTTTTGTGCTTGCGTTAGGATGCATCTCACTAAAACGTGCTGATGTAGCAAGAACTAGTCCACCGACCATCGCCATACATGTCGAAAGTCCAGCGGTAATACCAAAAAGGAATACAAAGGGAATGCTCGATAATCGTTCTCCTGCTCCAAGAGAAACATTTAATAATCCTGATGATTTCGCAAAAAGATATAACACAATAACAATACAAAGAGCGAAAAGACTTTCTATCCATACAGAAAGATCGGAACTTATCCACGCACGACTTTCTTTTCCAAGTCTATAGCCTGCTCTTATAATTGCTTGTTCGATATTTTTTTCACTCGGTTTTGCACCTTCATAAAATATCTCAGCTGTTCCTTTGCGAAAATTTGTTTTTACTTTTTTTATTCCAGTGATATGAACAATTTCTTCTTCGATAAGAAGTTCACATGATCGGCAAGTCATTCCGGTAATATCCACAGTAAGTTTATTCATACATTTTTTTTATTTATTATAACGGAAACAAAAACCATTTCATTATATGAAATGGTACTATAATGTTTCCTAAAAACAAACAAATAGTGTCTGCTTTCAGAAAACACTGAAGAAAAATTATTCTCGTTTAAAAATAGAAGAAAGAATATCAGAAGACGGAGGAGAGATGCCAAATATATCAACTCCTGTATTTTCCCTCTCTAAAAGAGATATTTGAAAATCATTGTTACGAAATAAATCAATCGAAGAAATCTGAAGAATATGATCAATATATACCTTCTTTATAGTGGTTACTTTTGGAATAGTGGTTATGCAATCAATCGCACATCTATTAAGAGAGTGCGATGATTCTTCAGATAAAGCTCTCTGTTCTCGTAAGAGAAGATCGTTATGTTTTATTTCATCTAAAACAATAGGAGAGGGACTTGCCTTCACTATTGTAGGATTCATACAAAAACCTCCTACGAACGATGTGATCGCAACAATCAGACTGAGTACTATTGTTTTTCTTATATATTCCATACTAATAAAATAATACTTGATCTTCTAAGAAATTGCAATGTCTGAAAAATAAAAAGCCCTCAATACAAGAGAGCGGCTGAGTCCCGTAAAAAAGATTAACGGAAAAAAATACTTTTTTCCCTGAAAAATCCAGGTGGGTCTCAATTTTTCGCAATCCTTTCTGAAGGCTTTTCGTTTCTAGTATAGCACACTTCCATTTTTTTCCTCACTACAGATACAAACGAATAAAAAATATCGCTCCAGAAAAGACTGATATACCCCAAGCATACAGAAAAACACTTGTCAGACGATGATGATGAACAAAAAAGTTCTCACCTTTGGCATAGTGTCTGTCCGCTACCAAAAAAAAGAGGACGAGAGCAACAAACATAAGTAGTGAGAAAGTACCATGAAAGATAGCAAGAGCAATATCGCCACCACTTTTCATAGAAACCGTCGATGTTCCATCTTCACCAATCGATTTCAATACCATATACGAAATATTGAAAATCACTTCGTATGCTAATACTCCGAAAGCTAGTTTCCTTTTGAAACGAACTTCTGATATCGCTGTCCAAATAATATAAAAAATAAGAGTGGTAACACATAATTCTGCAACCAGTGCAAAAATACTAAAAAATGGTGCGGTCATATTTTTTCATTCAATGATAAAATGTATCTTCTTTAGTATAACACATATAAAAAGCACCCTCAGTGTGAGGGTGCTTTGGAAAAGACTTGAAAATTACATGCGAGATACGCCTGTAGCTGCTGGGCCTTTTTCACCATTGACTACTTCAAAAGAGACAGTATCGCCTACTTTGAGTTCGTCGTAAGTGACTCCTACAAGTTCCTTAGAATGAAAGAAAAGATCCTTTGCTTCGCCTTCGCGAGAAATGAATCCAAATCCTCGATCTGTAAGGGTTTTGATAGTTCCTTGCATACGATTTTTTTACGATTTTGCTTATATACTACGAAAACTCGACTCTGTTTCCTTGTGTCTATTACACCCCTCTATTATAGCGCACTCTCCTTCTTTTGTCAATCGGAATATATGCATATTTTCAAAGAGAATAAAAGAAAAAATCACATTTTCCGACTATCATACGCCCAATGGAGAAGCGCTTGACGTTGACGAGGACGACAAAAAATATCACCCGTTCGGCAATGATTTCGCAAACCAGCAATATGTCTTGTCATAGCACGCCATCTTCTGATCTGTCTTGCATCTTCTTTCTCTATTCTCCTTCCGAGATAATACCGACAATACCATTGAAACCAACCTCTCGGATCATCTTTAAATATCCAACCCTTCTCTTTCCATACAGAAAGCGACTGACTTGCATCAACGCCAAAATAATTTAGTTGTGGATTTTTCTTATTAGGCGAAAGCTTAGCATTTTCAAACCACTCTTTCGGATACTCATTCTGACAATCTGTCATATACTTTCCACCAAAAACTCCAAGCTCGAGCATTTCCTTCGGTGTCAAATCAGGTTTAAAATCTCGATCAAAATTTTGTCCCTGTAATTCGGTCAGAGTATATACATATCCTGTTTGCATCGTATCATCTACTCTTATTTCTTTCTTTCTCATACACTTCTCTTACGAACAAAAAGAATATACCACGCCAATCCTACTGATAACGCCCCAGCAAAAAATGGGCCTTTAATACCAATTATTCCTGAACCAAATCCAGCAAAAAGAGGAATGATACCTTGAGAGAGTGCCATAATCGATCCATTGATACCAAGTGTTGCGCCCTGCTTCTTTTCAGAAACACCTTTACTAATAAGCGCTGTTATATTAGCCATAGAAAGTCCATTGGCTATAGCGACAACTGGCATCAGACAATATAATAAGAAAATAGTAGGAACAATAGCGTAAAACGCAAGTCCGATCATAAGAAAGAGGAGAGAAAAACGAAGAATCGCTCTTTCATTATATTTTTTTGTGAGAAATCTCAGAATAAATCCTTGAGTGAAAACAATCCACATACCTAAAATACCAAAAAAAGTACCGATATTTGATTCTGTAAAATGAAAACGCGCAACAAGTAAAATACTCACGAAAGAAGTAAAAAATGTAAAACCAGAAACATAAAGAAAATTTGCAAGATACAAAGACTTCTCGTCTTTATCGCGAAATGCAGATCGTATATTATAAATACCTTTCAATAGAGTAAAGTGTTTTTTCTCGCTTCTCTGTTTATTTGTTTCTGGCAAGAAAAGTGAAATAGACATAACATTGAACACTCCCAGCATCCCTGCAACCCAAAAAGGCGCGGAAGGATTACCTGTGGCTGATGCAATGAAACCTCCTAGCATAGGGCCTACAATAAATCCAAGTCCGAAAGCAGCACCAATCAGTCCAAAATTCTTTGCTCGATCATTTGGATTTGTCACATCAGCAATACTGGCTTGTGCAATACTAAAATTTGCTCCGGCAATACCAGCAATTGCACGACTCAAAAGAATGAGAGGGATAGATGTTATAGCAATACCGAAACCGAAAAGAATCTGAGAGAGAGCGAGAATGCCAACGCCAATCGTTAATAGTTTCTTTCGTCCAAAAACATCAGATAATTCTCCTAAAAGAGGTGCGGTAATAAACTGCATCAAACCAAAGATAGCTGTCACGGCACCAGCAAACACATATTGTTCTCCTGTCGTATAATGAACAAGAAGAAAATGTGGTGATGATGGATCAGTAAAAATAACCGGTATAATAGGAATAATCATTCCAATACCAACCATATCAATAAGGAGAGTAAAAAACAAAATGGGCAAATATCTTCTTTGCATATTTCAATCTTTCTTTTGTTGTAGAGTCATCTTAATTTATACCGTGCAAGTGGAAGTCTGCAACATATTTTTTATCAACAACAAGCACATGATGCAAAAACCATTCTTCGAGATATCCAAGTATCTCTATTAAAAGAGTCGTGCCTTCAGTCGATGCTCGCATACGAAAATCTTGTGTTTTATCAAGAAATATCTGATGTTCAGCAAGGTGTTCTTCCGTACCTTCATAATGAAATGACTTAAAATATTCTTCTTCAAACAAAAAATGTTCTTTCGTATATGCTTCCATTTGCACAATAGCGATATCAATATCTTCTTTCTTCACACCTGTGAGAAGAGTATCCCCAAGAGTATTGATAATACTGATAAGTTTCTTATGCTGGGCATCAATCGAAGCAATACCGAGACTATATTCATCTTTCCAAGGAATAATCATAAGAATAAAAAAGGTTATCTTCTTGCACGAAGTACTTCTTTCACGAGATCAGCTACTTTCTGTGGAGTTGCAAGTGCCTTGATAACATAAAAAGCAGGATCAAATTCACCAACCTTCTTAAAAGATCCTTCATTGTCTTGATTCGTCAGCATAATTACTGGAATCTTTGCAAGCACAGCATCTTTTTTCAGTTCTGCAAGTACTTCAATACCATTCATTACCGGCATTTCTATATCTAACAGAATAACAACAGGATGTGATTCTCGTATAACATCCATACCTTCTTTACCATTCGTTGCGGTCAGAACATCGTACCCTTCCGTTATCATTTTCATACGATATATTTCTCTGATATCGTCATTGTCATCAATGATACAAATTTTTTTCTTTTGCCAAATTTCTTCATTATCCATAATGTATATTTTAATGATATCTTCTAGTATATCTTATATTTTCTAATTCTCAAATTCGTGATCATGTTCAAAACGCGCTCTCCATGCAAAAAAATTCACTCCAAAAAAGAATAGAATAGCGATAATAAGAAGAGAATCAGGATGAGCGACATTGCGATGGATATGATTTGTTACAAAAAAGGTGATTGTAAAACTGAGGAGTGCTACGAAAATATCCGACATTCTATTGATAAATGCTTCCTTCAATCCAGTCCATATCTCGAGTATCTCCCATATCACAGCAAGTGAAAAAGTAAGAGCAAACATCAATTCAAATGCAAGAAAAAATGTCACTGTCAAAAGAGCCATCACTGTACCAAAGAGAAAATGCGGTATTGACCAATAATCAACCATTGCACTCATACTCAAATAAGACCTATATTTTTTCTGTTTCATAAATCGTACGCTCTCTCATAAAAATTTCTGTTTCCTATGCTGAAATATTATCCAAACCTCCTTTATTCACAACATCAGTGAAACCATACGAAAGAAGTACCTCTTTTGCTTTCTCTGATCTAGCACCTGAACGACAATACAAACGAAGTGGTGTATCTTTCTCCAGATGTTCCAAAATACCTAACTGACCGATCATAATATCTTCTACAGGAATATTCACAGCTCCTTTCTTATGATTCTCCGTATATTCTTCTTTTGTTCTCACATCAATAAAAAGCATATTCATATCTTTTTTTGTTTATTATATCATTACTTCTTACTCTTTTACAACACAAGATATTTTTTTCATTTCTCTTCACAAAATACAATCTTTACAATATAATACACACTATAATATCCTTATTTTTCCACACATATGCCTGAACAATTTGAACTCAATTTCGATGCCGAAACTCCTGAAGAAGAATCCGCAAGACTCTCGAAAGAATATAACAAAAAAGTAGGTGTCATTCCAGGCATTATGATGACAAAAGATGCCATTATCGAAGGTATAAACAATCCAAACAAAGAAAGAGCACGTCTACTCGCAATCTCCAATGCCGAGGATGAAGAAGAAATGAAAAGGACTTATAGAAGATAAAGAAAAATGAGCATATCCACATTGTGAACCTGCTCATTTTCATTTGTGACTATTATATATTTTTGTCTCTCAATTCAATACAGAAAGAAATCTCCTAAATAATTCCCATTCACTCTCTGCCTTTCCTCGTGTGCTACGAAGAACTAATTCAAGTACAGAGAAATTCTCTGCAATTGTATTATAAAATTTCCCTTGTTCGTATAATGAACTAGCATCAAAATGTACTGCAAGACTCCCATAAAGAGATTGCCCCATCATCCTAAAGTAAGAGGAACTTACATTGAGACGAATTGCACGCTCAGGGAAAAACCCTGCAAGAAGAAGACTTGCATCACCAGCACGTTTCAAGAATACTGCCCTCTGTGATCCAACAAGATTCCTTGATTCAAGAAAATCGAGAGCAAGTACATGGTGCACAATATCAGGATCATGCTGGTGCTCAACAAGACATTGAACAAGAAAACCTCGTAAATGAAATGGGAGAGTCGTTGAAGACTTCTCCTCTCCAAATCGAACAAGTGTATCAAACATCACTACTTCCCCTGAAACATAAGGGTCTGCTTTCGCTGTAAGGAACATGATTCTCTCCTTGGTTATAAAAAACTGTACACATCATGTGCTTTTTCTCTTTTTTTGTCAAATAATAAAAAATATATCTTCTCTATAACCAAGAAGATAAAAAAACCGTATAGGAGATACTCTTTATCTATACGGTTCTTTCTTGCTTTCTTTAAAGCACTTCAGCGGCGCGATCTGCCAAGCGTGAGCGCTCACCACGAAGTAATGTAATATGACCAGAATGTTCCCAGTCCTTGAAACGCTCCACGGCATACGTCAATCCTGAACTCCCTTCTGTAAGATATGGCGTATCGATTTGCGCGATATTCCCAAGACATACAACTTTCGTCTTTGGACCAGCGCGTGTAATGAGTGTTTTCATTTGTTTCGGTGTCAGATTTTGTGCTTCATCAATAATAAGAAACTTATTGATGAAGGTACGCCCGCGCATAAAGTTCAATGACTTTACTTTCAATCTTGAACGAATCAAATCACTCGTACTTGCGATTTTATTCCAATCGATAGGATGTTTCTTCTCTCCCTCTTTGTAAGATTCAGGAGGATTATTTGCTCCCAAAACATCAAGGTTATCCTCCATTGCACCCATCCATGGCAACATTTTTTCTTCTTCCGTCCCCGGAAGAAAACCAATGTCTTCACCAATCGGCATAGTTACTCGTGTAAAAATAATATCGCTGTACAATCGCTTATTGATTGTTTGATCAAGAGCAGAAGCCAGCGTGAGTAATGTTTTCCCTGTACCAGCCTGACCAGAAAGTGTAATAAAATCAATCTCTGGATCCATCAGAAGATTCAAAGAAAAACTCTGTTCACGATTACGCGCTGTAATTCCCCACACATTGTTTTTTGGGTGAGTATAATCTATACAGGTACGAAACACGATATGTTCATCGGTCCGTTCGTTCACCATGGCACGAAATGGATGATCACCATCATTCCATAGAAACTGATTTTTAAACAAATTGGTCGTAACCTTTCCTTGAAACTCATAGAAAGTATGAGGACCTTCTTTCCGTGTCTTCATCATCTTTCCATACATACTCCAAAAAGTACTTGGGAGTTCGAATGTTCCTGTATACAACAAGTCAGTATCTTCAAGTACCTGATCATTGAAATAGTCTTGTGCATATTGACCCAATGTTTGAGCCTTGATACGCATATTGATATCTTTCGAAACCAATATGACTTTCCGATCAGGATATTGAGCGCTGAAATGCATCACTACTGCCAAGATCTGATTATCAGCCTTTGCAGTTGGCAATGAAGCGGGCAGAACAATATTGATCGCTTCTGTTTGAAAAAAAATTTTTCCTGTAGCTTGGCTCTGTGATTTTCCTGAAAGTGAAATACCATTCTTGATGGAATCATGACTGCTGGAAACAAGCTCATCGAGCATACGACTCGCTTGTCGTGCACTTCTTGCTACTTCCGTCGTTCCTTTTTTATTATTATCGAGTTCTTCCAGAACCATCATTGGTATACACACATCATGTTCATCAAAACGAAAGATACTCATCGGATCATGAATGAGAACATTTGTATCAAGAACAAACAGTTTATTTGGCCAGAAACGACCAGATTTTTCGATAAT
The DNA here is from genome assembly GCA_037441965.1 of Candidatus Moraniibacteriota bacterium. Taxonomy (GTDB): domain Bacteria; phylum Patescibacteriota; class Minisyncoccia; order Moranbacterales; family UBA1568; genus UBA1568. The sequence continues at coordinate 51,132 of JBBIRD010000002.1, forward strand.
TTTCGTTACAAACGCCGGTAGCTTTCCTCCTTTCTTTTGTGGTGGTATTTTTTGAGACCATTTTGTTTGTGCATTGTTTTTCACGAAATACTCCTTCACATAATACATTGAAAAATGTTAAAAAACTCCTGTGGTAATTTTCTTTTACCACCCACCAGCATACACTTTTCTACAAAAAAGGCAAGCTTAAACCAAAAAAATATTCTCTATTCTCTTTATAAAAGATTCTAATCTTTATCCTCATCATCATTCATCTCTTCCTCTTTTTTTGTTGATTCCTTTTCTTCATCATCTATTTTTTGTTCATCGTCTTTTACTTCCTCTTTTTTCTCATCCGTATTTTCTTTCGTATCTATCTTTTCTTTCTTGAAAGACCCTTCTCTCTGTCTCTTTAATTCAACAATTTTTTTCTGCTTTTTTTCTTCTTCTACTGCTTCTTTTTCTGTCTTCTGAATATTTTTTACTTTCACACCATCTTTGGTATAAACATCCATAAAAATATGATCCTCATCTTCATTTTCATCTTGATAACCATTTTGTGCTTCTCTTTCTTCATCCTCTGCTGTTTCAAAACGCTCCTCAATATGAATGAAAGTATCTTTTGCATTATATTCAACACGCACATTGACATTACTCATCCCATTTTTAAGTGTTTCAGGAAAAAGTTCGTCATCATCGATTGTATGGCCTTCGATGCTTTCAATAACTCGCTTATGTTCATATAATTCTTGCTCAATCTGCATCTTCTCTATTTCTCCTAACGCACCTCTTTCTGCAAGCGCTTCAGCTTCTTCTATTCTCCTCCCTGCGAGTTCTTTTTCCCACAGAATACGAGAAGTATCAGAAAACTTAAACTTTGCTATCAGTGGTTCATTTACATTGATTTTCATTGGATAGAGCGTCTGTCCAGGGAGAGCTTTCTCAGAAGCTTTGGCGATACCAAACCCGCTTCCGAGAACGAGTATTATCGATAATGCTGAAAATACAAATGAACGCTGTGTCAAGAAAGATATGTTACGCATAAAAAAAGATGACTTATGAAACGAAGACGATAAATGACCTGATGTATATATACTATTTTCAATAGAATGCCTTATAACAGCTTTTTCTTCTTGAGAAAGGTTTTTTTGGCGTATTGAAGCGAAGAAAAAATGTTCCTCTTTGCTTTCCTCTTGTGATGTCAGATGATGGTTCAGGTTCATAATTATATATCTCTCTTTCTTTTTTTATAACGATTGAGAAGGCATTTTCTTACCAGAATGTTCTCTGACGACCTCCCGCCAAAGTTTTAATCCTCTATGAATACGCACGGAAACAACATTTTCTGTTTCACAAGAAAATTCAGCAATATCCTTCACTGACCATTCTTCTACCATACGAAGCCATACAACATCACAATACTTCTCTGGAAGACTTTGTAAAAGCTCTAAAGCAATATCTCTGTCGATAGCAATCTCAATAGGCAATACATTGTCATCAGAAACATCAAATCCTTCTTCAATCAAATTATCTAAAGAATATTCTTTCGTTTTTCGATAATGATCAATAACAAGATTTCTGGCAATACGAAACAAAAAAGCTCTTTCATTTTCTATCTCACGACTAGAAGAAAGAGTTTTCCACATTTTAAGAAAAGTTTCTTGTATAATATCTTTCGCTAATTCATCATCGTTCACTCGAAAAAATACAAAACGAAAAAGAGCATCAACTTCATTTTCATAAAACGCTAAGAATTTTTCTCCTTGTGCTTTTGATGACATATTCGTTGCAAAATAGCATTCTTCTAACAAGTAAAAATAAATTCGTACTTCTCCCCTGCTGGAACTTTGTCAATACATTGCTTGAAAATCTTTAAGAGTTCAATTGCAAGATCTGTATCGGGAGCATTTTCAATTTCAAGATCCACACGGACAGAAGGTTTCCCATCGATGAGAAACTCAAGTTCTCCGTTACGCCTTTTTTTCAAAATAGATAGTAACATATTCTTTTCTTTTTGTGAAAGTTGCAGATTCTCAACATATGTCATATATGCTTTCATTGCATCTTCACGCTCTTGTTCCTTTTCAATAAACACAACAAAACGATTTACAGGAAAACGATCCGCTATCATACTTTCCATTTCGGTTGCAATAGTTTTTATCGTTTCGTCTTCATTCTTATCATCAGAAACTCCCATTGCTTGATAGTATGCTTCACGCACCTGATCAGGAGTATATCCTCCTGCTTTGACAAACAAAGAAAATTGCTTCAGACGCTCCTCAATGAGCGTTTCTGAATTCATCGGTATGTTAATCGGAAAATTATTTTCTTTCATAATGAATCATTCAAATTAAATTTCTTTCTTTTGTATATTATTATTTATCCAATGGATAAAGATCAGACGATAAAAGTACTTTTCTTATTTTACAATCCCTTCCTGCAGAATGATTCTCTTGCCAAACAATTCTATTAACAGAATCCAATGAAAAATACGCGCAGAGTTCAATATCGCCGACACTGACTCCGTTTTCGATACGCGATGAATCTATTATACGATATTCATATAAAACATTTGTTTCTGGATCTTGCGTAAAACTTTCACAATATGCAAATTGACTTGCTTGATTTAATTCAGTAAATGATACTGGTAATTTTTTAAATGTTCGTGCATATTCTTCTATGCAATTTGAAAGAGAACGAAGATTATCTGACCGTACACGATCAAAAGACCGTTGTCGTTCAGTTGCGGGTGATCCAGAAACAAAAAATCCAAGAATAATA
>JBBIRD010000002.1:53907-60771 GCA_037441965.1 Candidatus Moraniibacteriota bacterium
TATTCCAAACCATCGAAAGATATTTTGTTGAACGTTCAAATGGTATTGAATTTTCTTGCGTTCTAAAAAGTAGAATCCAAAAACACTTCCTGTAATTATGAAAATTGTCATCGCCTTAAGAAAAAACCTCACAGTGATTTCTCCTTGAAGAAAAGTATATATAACTGTAATCATATCCCCTATGACCGTCATCGCCGTTAGAAGCAGAATGCTATATGTAAGCCATTGAGAAAACTTTGATTCTGTTAGATGTTCATCTTCACGAAACGAACGAAACCAAAAACGCATTGAAAGCAAATACAAAGGAAATCCAATAATAAGAGCGGAGATGGCATAATGTATTGCGCTTGATGCTGATCTTTGCACATCATTGTATACATCGGTTATATACAATGCGTCAGGGAAAAATATATCAATCACACCAAAAAGAAGGATGCCGAGTGCGGTCGCAATAATACCAAGTAGAACGAAAGAAAAAAAATTGATCACAATATCTACCGGTGAAGATTTCTTCGGAAGCATTTTCTTTCTGTTCGTATCTGGTACAGGCACACCTGACAACCTTAAACCTTCTCGGTAGGCATTTTCCGCATCATCCTCTGACCAACCAACTATGATAAGATCTTCAATAATAGAGTTTTTAGCAATACCGATACGAATTCGTTCAGCGACATATTTCGTCAGTTCATAAGTATCCATATTTGTTCAATAAGGAAATTATTTTCTTTCAGTATAGCACAATATTATTTTTGTATCTTTTTCAATCGCGCAGTAATAGACCCAGACTTTCTTTCAAAAACCCTCATCAATTCACGCATTTGTACCCCCCGATTGAAAAGTAAGAGAAGTTTTCTATCTTCTTCTTCTGTCCATTTCATATATGCTTTTCTATATTTTACACAAGAATGAGTCGGTATTTTATGAAGAGTCTCTTCTGGTAGCGCTTCCTTTATTTTTTTTCTTTTTTTCCCTCCACATATTCTTATAAAATTTTCTTCGCGTTCTTTTTGTTGCTTTTGAGAATATTGTGTTTTTTCTTTTTCCATTGTTACTGATTGATAACGAAAAAAAATATCTTTTTCTCGAACCAATGGATGAACTTCGAATGCCTTCTTATTCATACCCACTAAATGAACACCGGAAAGTGTCCGTACTCGTGAAAGTGCCACATAGCCTTGTCCATACTCAAAAGCTTTCGAAAGATCAATCACAGCAGAATCAAGACTCACTCCTTGACTCTTATGTATTGTGATCGCCCATGCAAGACGAAGAGGTATTTGTGTAATTTTTGCAAAGACCTCATCGCCTTCAGTGATTGTCCATTCCATTGGTTCTGTTTCAATGCGTACTCCGCTTTCTGTCATAACAATCGGATAGAATGTTTCTTTTTGAAAACCGATGACAGTACCAAGTGTTCCATTTACAAAGTGCTGATTGGCATTATTTTTTGTAAACATTACTTTGGCTCCCTCTTTCAATTCTAATCGTTCTGGAGAAAGACACCCTCTGATAAGGGCGTCTGTCAAAACCTCTGGACCACGCACTGCCATAACAAACAATCGCGTTTTTCCTTTCAATTTTCGAAGCGCTCCTGTATTCAACGCATCAACATCCATATTATGCGAAAAAAGATGTGTTGCATCAGAAGGCAATGAATCTTCTGATCGTATACATTCCTTCAAACTTTCAAAATGCATCTCATCAAATGTATTCTCACGAATAGCTGAAAGAATTTGAAGAAATATCTCATCATCTTGTCTATGTTGTTCCGTCAGATAGCATACTACAGGCATCAGACCTTGCCATGCCAATGAATCAAAAGCAAATTCAATCATACCTGTATTTTTCAAAACTGGTGGGAGTTGAAAAAAATCACCGACAAGCACAACTTGCAGTCCTCCGAAAGGCATTTTTAATTTCCGAACTTTTCGACACACTCTTTCGACAAGCGTTAATACTTTTCCATCAAGCATTGATACTTCATCAATAATGAGCACTTTAGCTTTTTTGATACGCCGAGCAACATATTTATTTTCTGTAATATGCTTTATTTCTTCTTCATTCAATTCCTGATGTACACCGATTCCACTCCATGAATGTATGGTCATTCCATGAATATGTGTCGCAGCAATACCAGTCGATGCAGTAACAGCAAAATCAATCTCACAGGAACGGAGATAATCTGTATACGCATTGATCACATACGTTTTCCCTGATCCTGCTTCACCAGTAAGAAAAACGCTCACGCCAGTTTTAAGAATATCAAGAGCGTCGTTCTGTGTCATAATCTTTCTCAATCAATATATTGTTACATTGTCTCGCTATATTATATTTCATAAAAAAAGTACCTTCAAAAAAATACCTCTTCTTTATTCTTCTCTTTTTATTCGTATCGAATATTTACAACCACAATAATTCTGTTTGTATATTCCTCTTTCTTTCACCATCTGTTGAGCTCTCATCTCTCTCCCTTTTTTCTTCCAATCTTCTACATAGTATGCAATTCCATATTTTTCACCAGCGGATCGTCCGAGTGGAGTAATCATAATCTCTCTTTTGTTGCGCCCCATTGTCAATGTTGTTCCAAAAATTTTTATCTCTCTCTCTTTCGCTATTTCTGCGGTATGAAAAAGTCGCATCTTGATACAAGACACACATCGTAATCCTCCTTCTTTCTCGTTTTCAAGTCCTCGTATTTCATCTTCCCACTTCACTATATCGTAATCATTATCGATCATCGGGATATTCCATTCCTTACATATACGCACTACTTCCTTCTTTCGTTTGAGATATTCTTCTTCAGGATGAATATTAGGATTATAAAAAAGGACAGAAAGATTATATTTTTTAGAAAGTTCATCGATCACTACGATACTGCACGGTGCACAGCACACATGAAGCAAAAAAGGTTCCTTCAATATATTTTTCTTCTCTGTGATCATCATATCATTTTATTAGTTTCTTCTCTTTTTATAGCATACAAGAGATACAAAAAAACTCAAAGAAAACACAATTATATTCACTCTAGACAAAACATTTTTTATTCGTTATAATAATCACATTTGAAATGGGCCGTTAGCTCATCTGGTAGAGCACCGCATTTGCAATGCGGGGGTGGCAGGTTCGAGTCCTGTACGGTCCACATTTCTCTTTCCTCTTGAATATTCTTCATATATATGATAAGGTATGGAGTATTCTTGAGAAAAAGAGAAAATAAGTGGTTCAGAGATGGGTGATTAGCTCAGTTGGTTAGAGCGCTACACTGATAATGTAGAGGTCCCAAGTTCGAATCTTGGATCACCCACAGAACAGAAAAAAGCTTTCTCGAAAGCAGGAAAAAAGAGAATGGAAGAAATATAGCGGGGTAGAGCAGTCTGGCAGCTCGTCTGGCTCATAACCAGAAGGTCAGTGGTTCGAATCCACTCCCCGCAACTAAATGAAAGAAAAAAACGAAGGAAAAAATATGGCAGGGTAGTTCAGCTGGCTAGAACGCAGCACTCATAACGCTGAGGTCGCGAGTTCGAGTCTCGCCCCTGCTACACAGTGTGCATACAATCAAAAAATACGGGGGCGTAGCTCAGCTGGTTAGAGCGACTGCCTGTCACGCAGTAGGTCGCCGGTCCGAGTCCGGTCGCTCCCGCCAAAAAATAACCTTTCATATTCGGTATCATCACACTCGAACCTGGTGTAACACAAAAAGAACTCTATCGATTTCTTCATCGTAAAAAAGTTCAATTCCTTGTTCCTGTACACGAAGGAGGACCAACTTGCAGTATCGTAGGTAACGCATTGGAAAGAGGTTTCGGTATTACGCCGTATGCGGATCATTTTGGATCTGTCACATCACTTGAAGCTGTCCTTCCAGACGGATCACTACACACCCTGAATTGTTACGAAGAACTTTTTCAAGAAGGACAAAAATTCGGATACATACCCTATCGACTCAGTTTGCCATCGATGCATTTTCTCAAAGAACTTGCTCCAAGCTCTATACATCTTACAAAAAAATAAAAGAATCAATAGATCCTCATTCTATCATCGCTCCCTCTCGATATGTATTCTCAGAAAAATTAAACGATGGGAAATAAATTTTATTCTGCTAAGAATTCTTTTGTAGCAATACGATGCACGATATTGCTCACAAGAGCACTGCGTCTTGATGATATTTTTTCTCCTTCCTCTTTTGTATGAAGTCTTCTTGCAACAATAAATTGCCTCATTGTCAAACTATCTGATCCCTTCAAAGCATCAATTTCTGCATCAGTAACATTCAAAGCGCCTTTCCTCATCGAACCAATGATACCCGCATACACTTCTGGCATATTTTCCTTGTAAAATGTAAGCGTAGGAAGGCGTCGTTCTGCTTTCCTGAGAATTGATTTCTCATCAACAATCGTAACCCACATATCAAGAAAAAATTTAAAACGATCATTATAAGGAATATCCATATATTCATTTTTTTGTTTTTCTCGATCGCTATTTTCCGCTTGCATAGTGATAAGTAGATCACGAAAAGCAGTAAATCCTTCCAAGAAACGAGATGTGCCAATATCAATATGAAGATGTGGAGGAATACCAAACGATTCAAGATGAGAAAAAGGAGTTTTGGCGACTTCAGATTCAAAGGTATGAGCAATCTCTTTTATTGTCTGTTCGTTATTCGTATGAAGTATGCCAACTATTTCATCTCCTCCATAACGAAAAAACTCTGCTGATGAAGAAAATATCTCTGCAGTATTTTTCCCCGCTGTTCCAATATTGCGTAAAAGGTTATCACCGATCGTATGATTTGTGGTATTTGCCAAAGAAAGATACGCTACATCACCCATCAAAATAGCTGGGGCACGATCTTCAATCGCTGAGATATCTAAGTGATTTATTTTTTCAGTAAACTCTTTCAATGGAAGATTTTCCCATTGTAAAACATCTTCCTTATATATTTCTGATAATATCGAAGTAACATCATGGTGCAATTGTTTAAAGAATAATGAACGGATTTTAAGATCTGTTACACTATCGTATGAAAGTTCATAGAGAATCTTTTTTTGTTCTCTTACTGTTTCCTGTAATCGAGCATTTTCTCTTAATACCGCTTGTATCTCAATGAGTTTTTCCTGATACTTTTTCATCAAATCAGGATCATTTTTCTTAGCGATCAAGCCTGCAAGAGAATCTCGAAACTCTTCTCGTTTTTCTGAGAGATTGTTCTCTGATATGCCACTTTGTTGTGTTCGTTCATTATACATATTGTCTCAAAAAAAAGAGCGCTTCTATTTTCTCAAATAGATGCACTCTTATTGCCTTATCTCCTTCAATATTGCCACATCAACATCAAGCAACCATTCATTCAATGCTTGACTTGATATAAATTGGCGAAAAAAAGTTTTCACATCATCAGGAGAAGCTTCTTTATTCGTTTGCTTTTTCTGTTGATACAGAAAAATATCTAAAGCAAGCATAAGTATTTCCTCACTCAAATCAGGAAACTGTTTTTTTAATACAAAGAGCGAGGTATCCATATTTTTCCATTCTTGATTGATGTTTATTTTAACTCCTCTACATTACAACAAAACCTTTTATAAAGCAAATATATACCTAAATACTCATCATTATTTGATGAAAGATAGAAGCGATATATAATAGATATATTCTGTATTTTTTCATACAAATATATGTCATCTTCTTCCCTTCTCTACGCACTTAGCCTCATACCTGGCATCGGCAATAAAACGCTTCGAGATCTCATTACTACTTTCGGTACAGTAGAAGCAATCTGGAATGCTTCAGAATCAAAACTTCTTCATACAAAAGGTATAGGACCGAAAACGATCGATCATCTCATACACTGGCGTAACACACTTCGTCCTGATGAAGAATGGCAAAAAATAATAGATCAAGAAATAGACATTATTACTTTTCTTGATGATGAATATCCATCTATTTTGAAAGAAATCCCTGATAGTCCGATGATTCTCTTTACTCGAGGATCATACAATTTCCGTATAGAAAAACCGATGATCGCCATAGTAGGATCACGCAAATGTACAAACTATGGAAAACAAGTAGCTCATAAACTTGCTTCTGATCTTTCTCTCGCTGGTTACACTATTGTTTCCGGATTAGCCTTTGGTATCGATTCCATCGCTCACAAAGCAGTACTCGATACTGAAGGATCGACAATCGCTGTACTTGCTGGCGGTGTCGATGATCCGTCTATTGCTCCACAAACTCATTTATCCCTTGCAAAAAATATCCTCAAAAAAGGAATGATTCTCTCTGAATATCTACCAGGCTTGCAAGCCACAGAACACACTTTTCCTGCTCGGAATCGTATCGTTGCAGGAATGTGTGTTGGCACTATTGTTGTTGAAGCTGAAGAAAAAAGTGGAGCTCTTATCACTGCTGGACTAGCGCTGGATTACAACAGAGATGTTTTTGCAGTACCAGGATCTCTCTTCTCTCCTCTTTCGAGAGGAACAAATCACCTCATCAAATCTGGTGCAAAAATAGTAACCTCTCTCCAAGATATTCTCGAAGAATTTCCTTTACCAGAAAAAAATAATATCGTAAACACATCGTTGCTCTCTCAAAAAGAGAGTGTATATACAGATGTTGAAAAGAAAATACTCAGCGTTCTTTCCAACGAACCGCTTCACATTGACAAGATTATCAAAGCCGTTAGACTAGAAATACCGCTTATCAGTTCTACTCTCACACTCCTTGAGATAAAAGGGTGTATACGGAACATTGGCGGAATGTGTTACATAAAAATATAATATATTTTTAATGTCTTCTTGTACTTTTTAGAAAGCCATTCATCAAAATTGCTTTGATGCGGATCATCTAAAAATAGGAGAAGGGATA
>JBBIRD010000002.1:60871-76699 GCA_037441965.1 Candidatus Moraniibacteriota bacterium
CCATTCATCAAAATTGCTTTGATGCGGATCATCTAAAAATAGGAGAAGGGATACTTACTACAAAACCTATTTTTATTTATTTACTATCACTATGAAACTTCTCATCGTCGAATCTCCGTCAAAAGCAAAAACTATCGAAAAATATCTCAACGGAGAATACAAAGTGATTGCGTCAGTTGGACATGTACGCGATCTTCCCAAAAGCAACAAAGATGCTATTGATATATCTGGCGGTTTCGTTCCTCATTATATTGTTTCACCCGGAAAAGAATCTGTCATACGAGATATTAAATCACTCGTAAAAAAGAGCGATACCGTTCTCCTTGCAAGCGATCCAGATCGTGAAGGAGAGGCTATTGCATGGCACATTGCTGATGTGTGCAAGATAAAAAAACCACAACGCGTACGCTTCTATGAAATCACTGAAAAAGCAATCAAAGAAGCTGTAAAAAATCCAACAAATCTCGATACCAATCTTCGTAAAGCACAAGAAGCCAGAAGAGTACTCGACCGTCTTGTTGGTTATGATCTTTCCGGCTTGATCTGGAAAAAAGTTCGTTATGGACTTTCAGCAGGACGAGTTCAATCCCCTGCTCTCCATATTCTCACTCTTCGTGAAAAAGATATTGCCCGTTTTATTCCCGAAACATATTTTATCATTACCGCACATTGCCTCACTTCCAAAAAAGAACCTCTTCTTTTTGTCTGTGCCGAAGAACCAAAAACAAAAAAAGAAGCAGAAAATATCATCAAAATTGCACAAGAAAAAAAATGGGAAATTGTTGAAGTAAAAACAACCGAAGCTTTGCGTCGTCCGAAAGCACCTTTTACAACCTCAACTCTTCAACAAGCCGGAAGTTCGTATCTCGGTATGTCTCCATCACGCACGATGCGATCAGCACAAAAATTATACGAAAAAGGAGCTATCACCTATATGCGTACTGATAGTATTTCTCTCTCTGAAACAGCTCTTTCAGAGATATTTGTTATCATAAAAAAAGAATTCGGAGAAAAATACCTTTGCCCTCGTCACTACAAAACAAAAAGTAAAAACGCACAAGAAGCCCACGAAGCTATTCGCCCTACTGATCCGACAAAGAAAATAGCTGGCTTTACCGATGATGAAAAAAAATTGTATACTCTTATTCGCAATCGCACTATCGCTTCACAAATGTCTGATGCGGAGATCTTGCGTACCAAAATAACCGCCAATACAACCGATAGAGCTCTGCCTCATTTCTCTGTGAACGGTTCACACCTTCTTTTTGATGGATGGCTAGCGCTCGATACTTCAGCACGCAATGATGATGTCGAACTTCCACTTTGTTCTCCTTCCGATCCTCTTTCTTTGCAAAATATTACATCCGAAGAGAAGCAAACTGATCCGCCTCAAAGATATTCTGAAGCTGGACTTGTCAAGGAGCTCGAAAAACGAGGCATCGGAAGACCGAGCACCTACGCTTCTATTGTCAAGACTATTCAAGATCGTGGATATGTCGAGAAAGAGGGAAAGTCACTCAAAGTAACCGATACTGGTATCGTCGTTGATGATTTTCTCTTTGAACATTTTGAAAAAATAGTTTCCGAAACATTCACTGCTGATATGGAGAACAAATTAGACGATATCGCCAATGGTGATCGCGAGTATAAAAAAACACTTGAGGATTTCTATATCCCATTTTCCAAAGAAATAAAAGATAAAAATACTATCGAGAAAATAACCAATATCGGCAATGCTCCAGAAGACATTCTTTGTCCAAAATGCCAATCTTCAATGGTCATTAAATTAGCTCGTAATGGAAAATTTTTCAGTTGTTCACGCTTTCCAGATTGCGATGGCGCTCTCACTCTCGAAGGGACAGAAATACAACCTCCAAAAGAAACAGGTGAAAATTGCCCAAAATGTACAGACGGAAAACTTATGGAACGCGATGGGCGATTTGGAAAATTCATCGCTTGTTCTAATTATCCTAAATGCAAATTCATCAAAAAAGATGAAAATGCTCTCCCATCAACAGATATCACCTGTCCCGTATGCAAACAAGGAAAAATGACCGAAAGACGAGGTCGTTTTGGTATCTTTTACAGTTGTTCTCATTATCCTGATTGCAAAAACGCGATCAAAGCCAAACCAACTGGCAACCTCTGTTCACTTTGCGGTTCACTGATGATGGAAGGAACAAAAACAATTCCAGAAAGATGCAGTAAGAAAGAATGCCCCAATCATCATCCACAGAAACTACAAAAAAAATAGTATTTTAATAGAGTATTTTATACCAATGATTTCAATAAACATTGATTTGTTTAATATTTGATGCAACGAACGGATGAAAAATAATTATGATCTCTTGGTATATACGACTGACTAAGAGTGGGATTAGTACTTATTTTAAATATGATTGGATTCCCAACAGCATCTTTTTCAGATGTCCAATATTGCACTAGATCTCCTCGTCCTTCAGGCTTTGTATTATAACTATCATAATAACCTGCCGGCAAGGATTGAAACTTACTCGTTTCTTCATCATTCTTTTCAAATGCAAAAGGATGCCAATTATACCAAAGAGTACTCCGAAGAGGTGATGGTTCAAACATTCCCGTTTCAGTCGTTTCAAGATCTTGAAAATCTTGTTGAAGAGGAATATACCACCCTGGTGGACAAATTCCTTGTGTGCGAGTAGTACTCGTAGCCGGTTGGCCATTCATCACTGTGTTCCATTCATACAATATCTGCTCCGGAAAACTCTGACCAGTGCCACCAAGCACTGGATCTGTTGATACATTAGAATATGCATCATTTTTTTTATAATCCGTACCTAACGAAAAACCACCACCTATGAAAGCAAGATCTTTAGTCATCCAACAATGAGATACTGTGTCACTCATTTTAAATACAGATACCGGATATGTATCACCATCATATATCAACTGATTACAGGTTGGAGCGATATTGATCTCAACAGCACGATCGTTCCCTTTATATGAATTCACAAATACTACTTTACGAGCTGCGTCCTGCCAATTTGGATCACTACACGAAATAGCTGTACCATTCACATCGTACAATGTCGCTTTATATGAAGCATCTGCTACTGTTCCACTGATCGTATTTCCAGAACACGATGCGCCAATTTGCCCAGCTAAATGAATAGGCGTGTCGATATCATTCAAATTAGTAGCTGTATATATCTTTTGAATCATCACTTCAATAGCACTGTCCACTGACTGAAAAGCCACATTGGAATTTTTACCCACAATGGATGATTTCCGAGAAATTGTCGAGATAGTCGCCAAAGACACGGCACTCATCAAAAGAAACGAGAGTACAATAAGTGAAAAAGCAAGCACTGAACCTTTTTTATGATAATGAAGCATACGACAATATATATTATTTTTTTCTCTTATTATACCACAAAAAAAGAAAATCACTCTATCAATCTTATCTTTTATAAAAAAGTGTCAGAATAAAAAAGAAAACATTCATCATTACAATCATAGCACCAGCAGGAATATCAAAAGAAAAAGAGAGGAAAAGTCCAAAAAAAACAGAGAGAAGAGAAAAAATAACAGAGAAAAATAACGCTTGCTTAAATCCGCGCGCTCTCTGAAGAGCTGATACTGCAGGAAGTATGAGTAAAGCAGACACGAGCATCACTCCCACTACCTTTATCGAAAGGACAACAGTAATAGCCGTAAGAAATGTCAGCAGGATATTGATGAAATCAGTATGAACACCAGTCGTTTTTGCATATTCTTCATCGAAAGTGACAGAAAAAAGATCCAGATAAAAGAAAGTAAGTACCAAAAGTACGAATAATGAGAGGATAACAGAAAACACTACTTCTGTGGTACTAATTGCGAGAATATTCCCAAAAAGATAACTAAAAAGATCTCCATTGAAACCAGAAGACACACTGGTGAGAATGACACCGCTTGCAATCCCAATGGCAGAAATAATTCCGATAGCAGTATCACCAAAAACTTTCGCCTTTTCGGTAATTTTTAAAATAAAATATGATCCAATAATCACTATCGGTATGGCGATATAAAACGGATACACACCAAAGAAAAGTCCCAAAGCGATCGCTCCGAAACTCACATGTGACAAACCATCACCAATAAGCGACATTCGACGAAGCACAAGAAACATTCCGAGCGTAGCACAGGTAATCGCGACAAATGATCCTGCAAGGAATGCTTTTTGTATAAACGCGTATTGAATAAAGTGAAAAAAAGAGACATCAATCATGATCGTGAATATAATGAATATGATATTGATTCTCTTTATCGCGGAATTCTTTCTTTGCAAAAAAGTTTTCTACGGTTCCAAAATACATCACTTTTCTATCGAGATACAAAATCGTACTCGCATAACGCTGAATATAGGAAGTATCATGAGTGATAAAAAGAATCGTGATATGTTTCTTTTGATTCAATGTAAGGAGAAGTTCAAAAAAACTATCTCGAGACTTCGGATCAAGTGCTGTCGACGGCTCATCAAATATGAGAAGTTTTGGATTTTGCACCAGTGCCCGTGCCAACATCACTCTCTGAAGTTGTCCTCCAGAAAGCTCATCAAACGGCTTCTCACGAAGATCTCCAATACCGAGTTCCTCTAAAATCTCACGCACTAAACGCCTATCATTTCTTGTTACTCTTTTTGGAAAATGTTTTCCCGATATGAGTCCAAGAAGAACGACTTCTTCAACAATTGCAGGGAATAAAGGATTGAGAGAGGTGTTTTTCTGAGGAAGATAACCAATGCTTTGCCACTCTGAAAATACTTTTTGTTCTTTTCCAAAAAGAAAGATCGATCCATCGACGGCAGGAATAAGCCCCAGTATTGCTCGAATAAGGGTTGTCTTCCCTGCACCATTTGGTCCAGCAATACCTACAAAATCACCTTGTTCGATAGAAAATGTAACACTATCTAAAGCAATACTTTGCCCATAAGAAATACTCAGATTGTGAACAGATAAGACTTCCATATTTATTGTTCATTATTCACATTGCAAACCTTCTACAAGATGCATTTTATTTTCTCTCATTATATCAAGAAACGATACATTATTCTGCACATCTTCTTTAGAAACATTATGTCCAGCATTCAGAAGGATCATTTTCATCCCTGTTTCATTGGCAATGGTCTCAGCAATTTTTGGACTCGTTAATTCTTCATAAAAAATATATTGTATAGCATTTTCCTTCACTTGTTGTATCAGTGTAACAAGATCATTTGGAGTCGGTTCAGCGTCAGGAGATATTCCCTGTGCAGCAAGATATTGCAAATTATAACGCGACATCAAATATCCAAAAGCGTAATGTCCACCATATACTACTGTTCTTGTCTTGCAATGTCCCAATGATAATGCATATTCATTATCAAGTATAGCAAATTTTTCCACATAATCTTCTTCTCTATTACGATAATAGGCCGTATGCGAAGGATCTGCCTCTACAAGAGCATTCGTGAGAGTATGTATTATTTTTTTATCATTATCAAAATCTAACCAGATATGAGGGTCGATATTCTTTGATGCGGTATCCTTCAATAAAACAATGTCCGAACTTACATCAACAAAGCGAACATTTTTATTGGTCATACCATTTATGACATCTTCTGCCCAAGTTTCCATAAACTTTCCAGTGTACACAAAAATATCAGAGCTATTTATTCTTATCATATCACTCGGTTTCGGTTCGAAACTATGTGGCTCTGTTCCTGGAGGAAGGAGAAGTGAAACATCTACAAAATCCCCTCCAATATTTTTTATAAAATCATACAGCGGAAATAGCGTTGTAGTAACAAGAATTTTGTTCTCAGTATTTTTCTCTGTATGTTCACTTTTTGTACGAATATCCAACATCACTCCACTGCTGAAGAGAAGGATAATAATAAGAATAAAAAACAGATTCCTTCTTGACATATTCTCTTATACAGATTCTATTATTTGGCATTTTTTGCAAAGACCAAAAAATTCAAGTGAGTGCCTTAAAATCACAAATCCTTTTTCGCATCTTGCTTTTTCTTCTTCTGAGAGAAGTTTTGTTTCATTGACATCAATGTCTTCAATCTGCTTACACTGAAGACATATTAAATGATGATGATGATGCGATCGGTTTGCTATTTCATAATACTGTTTTCGATCTCCAAGATGAAGAGAAGTGATGATTCCTTCTCGTATAAGATGATCAAGCTCGCGATACACCGTCGTTTTATTCACACTCTTTCTCATACGAAGAAAATCACAAAGAATGTCAGACGCCGAAGAAGGCTCTCCGCTTTGCAGAAGAAGTTCTAACAAAAGAAACCGCGTCTTCGTTTTTCGAAGTTTATGTTCTCTAAGAATGCTCTGTATTGTTTCTGTATACTGTTTCATTTTTTAATGATAATGCAACTTTGTTGCATTTGTCAAGAAAGTAGGGGTTGCTCCTAGTCTATTTTGTTCTATACTAAACAAAGAGAATATATTCTCTTTTCATCTCACTTTATTATAAAAATATGCCTACACCTATTGTTATCGATGATGTGCTCCGAGCTATCACAAGACCACTATCCAGCAATGATCAAAAACTCATTCTAGAGGCCTATCATTTCGCAGAAAATGCTCATTATGGACAAAAAAGAAAGTCTGGTGCTGATTATATTGTCCATTGTCTTCATGTCGCCAAAACACTCGCAGAAATAGGTATGGATACAAAAACACTGGTTGCTTCAATACTGCACGATGTTCCAGAGGATACAGAAATCACTCTTGTGGAAATAGAAAAAAAATTTGGCAACGAAGTTGCTTATCTCATCGATGGCATCACCAAACTTGGAAAGATAAAATTGCGTGGAACAAAAGAAGAATACTATCTCGAGAACTTACGAAAGATGTTTCTTGCAATGGCCAAAGACATACGCGTCGTTATCATCAAGCTCGCTGATAGACTGCATAATATGCGAACACTCGAATATCTCCCTTCAGATAAACAGGAACGCATTGCGAGAGAAACAATGGAAGTATATGCTCCCATTGCTAATCGTCTTGGTATTGGTGAGATCAAAGGAGAACTCGAAGATCTCTGTTTCAAATATCTCGAACCAGATCATTATGCAGAAACAAAAAAAATTGAAGAAACATACCTGCGTGAAGGAGAAAAATATATGCAAAGTGTTATTGCTCTCTTTCGTACACTGCTCACCAAAGAAAAGATACAAATCCTTGATATAAGTGGTCGTACAAAACACTTGTATCGTCTGTATCAAAAATTGAAACGACATGATATGGATGTATCTCAGATTTATGATTTCATCGCTATTCGTGTCGTCGTACCAACAATCGCTGATTGTTATGAATCACTCGGTATTATTCATAGAGAATATCGTCCGATGGTTGGTCGGATAAAAGATTATATCTCCCTTCCCAAACCAAATGGCTACCAATCACTTCATACAACTATTTTTGGTCCTGAAGGTCGCATTCTTGAAATACAGATCCGTACCCAAAAAATGCATGACGAATCTGAATATGGTATTGCTGCGCATTGGATGTATACAGAAAAGGCTCGACCGAGTTGGCAAAATCTTTTCTTTCGTAAAAAAGCTGATACTGTCGCACTACCAAAAGATCTTGCTTGGGTGAAACAACTCCAAGAATGGCAGAAAGAAGTTGGTCGTGATGATAGAGAATTTGCAGAAGGACTCAAAATTGAGTTTTTTAAGAATCATATCTTCGCATTTACTCCCAAAGGAGATATTATCGATCTTCCTGAAGAAGCAACCCCTATCGATTTCGCCTATGCTATCCATAGTGAAATAGGTCATCGAACAATCGGTGCCAAAGCAGATCGAAAAATGGTGCCACTCGATTATCAAATACAAAATGGTCAAGTTATCGAGATTCTTACGGTAAAAGAAAAAAAGAAGCCAAGTCTTGATTGGCTCACATTTGTGAAAACTTCAACAGCAAAATCTCGTATTCGCCAAGAACATCGTCATAGTGAATTTGAGACAAAGAAATAACACGAAAAATAGCAAAAAACGAAACAAAAAAATAATTTTGTATTTTCTTCTGGTATTTTATTATTCTTTCGTTGCACTCATTACTTCCTCAAGTGAAGTGATACCTTGTACAATTTTTAGAAAACCATCTTCTGCCATTGTAGACATTCCATTCTCTCTTGCTTGGTTCTCAATTGCTTCCGTCGTTGCTGATTCGATGATAAGTTTTCGTATGTCAGTATCCATCGGTAATACTTCATAAATACCATTTCGTCCATGATACCCTTCTCCACCACACTGCTCACAACCTACTGCTCTATAAAATGGTACTTCACTCCAATCTTTCGCTTTTTCTACAAATTTTTTCCCTATAGGATCATTCTTTAGGAATGAAAAAATACTCTTAATATCATACGACTTCGAAAGTGAATCTATTTCTTTCTCATCAAGCGTATAGGCTTTGCGACATTCAACACAGAGGCGTCTCACCAAACGCTGAGCAATAATCACATTGACAGTTGAGGCAATAAGGAATGGTTCCGCTCCCATATCAATCATACGAGGCAAAGTTGCAGAAGCACTATTAGTATGGAGTGTTGAAAGCACGAGATGTCCCGTCATCGCTGCATGCATCGCAATCTCTAGCGTTTCCTGATCACGAATCTCTCCTACCATAATAATATCAGGGTCCTGACGCAACAAAGCACGAAGCGCGGCAGCAAATGTCATACCTACTTTTGGATTGATCTGTGTTTGATTTACTCTTGGCATACGATATTCTACTGGATCCTCGACGGTACTCACATTTACCTCAGGAGTATTCAAAATATCCATTACCGTATAAAGTGTCGTCGTTTTCCCTGATCCTGTCGGACCTGTTACAAGAATCATTCCATTTGGTTTCTTGATCTCTCTATGAACCGCTTCCAGCGCAGTACCAGAAAGTCCCATTTTCTCAAGCGTCAATCCTTTAGAAGATTCATCCAAAAGACGCATTACAACTTTTTCTCCATCAAATACTGGAAGCATACTGACACGAAAAGAAATTTTGTATTCATCACTTTGAATCTTGAAGCGACCATCTTGTGGAATCCTATGCTCATCGAGCTTGAGATTGGAAAGCACTTTCAGACGAGCTACGATGCCTCCTGCTGTATCTTTCGGGAGTGTCATAGCATCATGCAGTACTCCGTCAATGCGGTATCTCACATGAACTTCCTTCTCATCTGGTTCAATATGAATATCACTCGCAGACTCTAAGATAGCATGCTTGAGGAGTGTATCTACAATACGAATGATAGGAAGCCCAGCAGCCACCTGTTCGAGATTTTCTTCATTTTTACTCTCTCCTTCAGGAGCAATTTCACCTGTCAAAATATCACCGAATTCCGCTTTCAAACTCTTCTCATATTGATGAAGAACAGTCTGAATACTCTCGCGAGTTGTGAGACACGGCACGATCTTCAATCCTGTTTTTTTACGAATAAAATCGATTGTCTGTAAATCTTCCGGATTCAACATCGCAATTTTCATATTCGTACCATTTTTCTCGAAAGCAACAATGTTGTATTTTTTTGCAATAAGCTCAGGAACAATTTGCAAGACTTCAATAGGAATGGTTTCTTTAGAAAGATCAACAAAAGGTATGCCTAAAATATAGGCATACACTTTCTGCAGTTCTGCTTCTTCAATGAGTTTTTTCTCTAAAAGAAAAGTACCCAGATTTTTATTCTCTTTCTCTGCTTCTGCGACTGCTTGATCAAGTGATGCTTTCTCAACGATATTTGAATCGAGAAGAAATTTCTTTAGATCTCCTGGTTCAATGTGCATAGTCCTCTTTATTTATTTATTTTTCTTTTTCTATTATAGCACAACTTCTCTTCTCGTTCCCTATCGCAAAAGAAAATGAGATTTCCTCATACGAAGAAATCTCATCTATCTATTTAAGGAAGAAGAATCATATTACATTCCCATACCCGCCATCGGATTTCCTCCATTACCCAAAGACTCTTCTTTCTCTTCATCTACTACTGCTGACTCGGTAGTCAGAAGAAGCGAAGCAACAGAGACAGCATTCTCTAGCGCTGTACGCGTTACTTTCAGAGGATCAATAATACCCGCTTTCAGCATATCATTTTCATATACATTCTCTTTGGCATTATACCCAAAATTGACCAATTTACTCTCAACTACTTTATTTAAGACTACCGCTGGATCCTGCTCTCCTGCATTTCTTGCAATTTGACACAATGGTTCGTTCAAAGCTTTCAAAACGATGTCATAGCCAGCCTTGAATTCAGGATCAAATACTTTTTCTCTCTTCTTTGATGCAACAATCAAAGACGCTTTCGCAAGTGCTGTCCCTCCTCCTGCAACGATACCTTCAGCAATAGCAGCCTTTGTAGCAGACAAAGCATCTTCCATTTTGTCTTTGATATATTTGAGTTCTGTTTCAGTCGAAGCACCAACACGAATAACAGCTACTCCTCCTGCGAGTTTAGCCATACGCTTTCTCAGTTTCTCTCTGTCATAATCGCTTTCACTTCTCTCAATAAGTGCCTTTATTTCTCCGATACGATTCTCAATATCTTTCTTCTTTCCTTTTCCATCAACAATTGTTGTTGTATCTTTCGTTACAATAATTCTTTGTGCAGTACCAAGCATCGATACCGTTGCTGTTTCGATCTTCATTCCTTTATCCTGTGAAATGACTGTTGATCCTGTCAAAATGGCAATATCTTCCAGCATTGCTTTCTTTGTGTCACCAAACTCCGGAGCTTTAATCGCCACAACATTCAGCACTCCTCGCAATTTATTCACTACGAGAGTAGCTAACGCTTCTCCGTCAACATCTTCAGCAATGATCACAACATCTTTCTTTCCAGATTTTGCAAGTTCATTTAATATCGGAACAATGTCGGCAATCGCAGAAATTTTTCTATCGGTAATAAGAACGGCGGGAGAAAGAAGTTCTGCCTGCTGTTTCTCATTGTCTGTCATCATATAAGGAGAAATAAATCCTTTATCAAAGTTCATTCCTTCCACTATCTCTTGAGAAAAACCAAGCGTCTGAGATTGTTCTGTTGTTACGACCCCATCTTTTCCGACACGATCCATCACTACTGCGATCATCTCTCCCATCTCACGACTTTCAGCAGAAATCATAGCAACATTTGCCACTTCTTCTTTGGAAGAAATCTTCTTCGAATTTTTTTTCAACACTTCCATCACTTCATTCTTTGCGGATTCCATACCGAGACGAATGCCTACAGGATTGATACCTGTTTCTACAAGTTTCAAGCCCTCTCTCACAAGTGCTTGCATAATAACTGTCGAAGTTGTTGTTCCATCGCCTGCTACTTCGTTCGTTTTTTCTGCAACTTGCTTAATAAGCTCTACACCTAAGTTTTCAAATTTATCCTTCAATTCAATCTCTTTAGCAATCGTTACACCATCGTTGGTAATTGTCGGTCCACCATACGGACGAGAAAGAATCACATTACGTCCTTTTGGTCCGAGAGTAACTTTTACTGCATCTGCTACTTTGTCGATACCTTTCTTGATATTCTTACGAGCATCACTGCCGTATGCAATTTGCTTTGCCATATTTTTTTCTTCTTACAATATATAAATATATCCTTCTTCGAACAGTAAAAATTTTTGTTG
The DNA here is from genome assembly GCA_037441965.1 of Candidatus Moraniibacteriota bacterium. Lineage (GTDB taxonomy): Bacteria > Patescibacteriota > Minisyncoccia > Moranbacterales > UBA1568 > UBA1568. The sequence goes on from JBBIRD010000002.1 coordinate 72,525, forward strand.
TTTATATGAAGATATATATTTTATATATTGCTCGTTGTGTTATTAAACATATTAGCACTCTCTATTATAGAGTGCCAAATAAAATCCGTCAATATACTCTCAATCGATATATTGCGCCAAAAGAAAAAAGAGTCTCTCGACTCTTCTTTATTATATTATACCACATTTATTCTTTTTTTACAAGAATAGGATCTTATCTATTTAATGAATAAAGATTTACCAACCGAACCAACTTTTTTTCTTCTTTCTCAAAATAGAACCAAAATACCCATTGGATGTAATCTGTCCTTCATCGATCGCAAGATGTCCATTGACCATCACTGTTGTTATACCAACGGAATACTGGTACGGATTTTCCATCGTTGCGAGATCTTGTATTTCTTCAGGATCAAAAACGACAATATCTGCAAAATATCCTTCCTTAATAAGACCACGATTTTCTATTTGAAACTGCATCGCTGGCTTACCGGTCATTTTGTAAACAGCTTCTTCCCAACTCAATACTTTTTGTTTCCTGACATACTCTGCAAAAACTTTAGGAAAGGTACCAAAGTTACGAGGATGAACAATCTCTCCCGTAGATTTGTGATCTAAAGAATACGCAACACCATTACTACTAATGATAGAAAAGGGATGCTGAATAGCTTTCAAAACATTTTCTTCTGATAGGGCTTCAAAAGACACAATCGCTTGACCCTCACTGGCAATAAGAAAATTAAGTACTGCTTCTTCTGGTGAAGTACCTTGTAATTTGGCAACATCCGAAACTCTATGTCTGGTCATCATTTTGCTTAAATGTGATGAAGAAAGAATAATCTCAGAATAATCGATATCATTGGAACGCATATCACGCAAAACAGTATTTCGTACACTTAAGTCTTTCAATTTTTGAAGCATCATCGGACGGCCTTCAGATGTCACCCATTCTGGAAGAAGTGTATAGAGAACCGATCCAGTCGTTGTATATGGATACACATCAAAACTAATTTTTGTATTGTTTAGAGAAGCTGTTTCTATTTGTTGAAACACTTCGTCCATCAAATGCCAATTACGCTTTCCAACAGCTTTAAGATGTGAGATATGAAGAGAAACATTTGCATTTCTAGCAACCAATATAGCTTCTTCGACTGCCTTCACCAAATCTTCCCCTTCATCGCGAACATATGTCGCGTAGACACCATTCTCAGAAACAGCTGTTTTTGCAAGAGAAGAAAGTTCTCTTGGACGAGCATTGCGTGCATGAGTATAAACAAGTCCCGTAGAAAGTCCTATAGCTCCTTCTTTCATTCCCCTTTGAAGAAGAGTATTCATAAGAGCAATCTCATCTGGAGTAATCGTGCGTGTTTTGTCTTTCATTACACCTCGTCTCATTGTTCCATGACCGATCAGTGTTGCAAAATTAACCGCAAGAGTACGCCTTTCTAACTCTTGCAAAAAATCTGCCACTGAGAGCCAGTTGAAATTGATCTTTTCAACATCTGTCCATTTTTGAATTGCACGAATATTTTCCGAATTCACCAGAGGTGCTAATGATGCTCCTGAATTGCCACCGATAATCGTTGTAATACCTTGGAAGAGAAGACTTTCCATTCCTGGATTGGTAAAGATTTTCCAATATGTATCAGAATGATTGTTCACATCAACAAATCCCGGCGTAACATATTGACCACTCGCATCAATTATTTTTCTCGCCTGTGTACGCGAAAAATCACCGAGTGCAACGATTACTCCTTCTTCGATGGCGATATCCGTACGATACATCGGATGTCCACTTCCATCAATAATCGTCCCATTTTTGATTATAAAATCATACATACATTCCCCTCGTGAAAAATATTTATTTTGATCCTGTCTTTGCTTTTTCAGCCTCTTCCATAAACAATTTGTCTTGTTGAAGTATCTTCGGAATAAGTATGTTCATATCTGCAGAATCTTTCAAACTTTTCACTTTTTCCAATGCTTCCTTCTTGGCAAGCGTCAGTATTTCATCATAATCTTTCATTGTTGGTTGAAGAAACTTTACATTACGATAATCATTCTTCACTGCCACAAGAACAACTTTCGATGTACGAAACTCTGGTAACATTTCTGACAGTGCGTTTCCTGAATTGCGTGGGTTTTTCATTGACGCAATACGAATATTAAAGTCTTCATCGCGTTTCAATGTGAAACTATCAGCATAATGCATCGCATAAGCAGGATCCATTTCTGCTACTTTCAACATAAAGGCTTTATTCTTCCTTGCAGATACAGGAAGTCCTTGCAAGAATTCACCCAATGATCCTGCGTTTACCTGAAGTTGATCAAGATAACGATTAAATTCACTTCCTACTTCTATATTATGGAGGTTTATCTTTTCATCACCAATCTTTTCATCAACATTTTCTCCACCAGATGTACTGTTTTTCTCTTCTACTTTCATTTCCGCTTCTTTCTCTTCTACATCTTTTTCTTTCTCGTGTGATTCTGATGTGGGCACCTCTGTAGAAGATATGTCTTCTATTTCTGGTGAAGGCAAAGGAGTTGCAATAGTCTCTACTCTTAGTGATTCCTCAGCAGGAGTTTTTTCTTTTTTTGATTCTATTTTCTTTTTCTTTGTTTCGGATGTCTTCACTTTCAAAGAAGAATCTTTTTTGCTATCTTCAGCTAATTCTGGGAATGTTTCATCAAGAGTTTTTAATTCTTTTTCTATCGTTTTACGCTGTGAAATAAGAGAAAGTAACTCATCGTCTGCTTTATCTGGAGAAATAGTTTGATTGAGTTCTTCGATATTTTGCAAGAGAGTGCTATATTTCTTTTTTGCCTCCATCAACGCTTGCATTTTTGCTTCTCGTTCTTTCCTTTCTTGTTCTTCCTGTTTTTCTTTCTCATAATCAGCAATAGCTATAACAAGACGCTTCCTTTCTGCCAAAAAACGAAGAATTTCATCATCAGAAAGAATGCCAAACTTTATCTCTGCGATTTCTTCAAGACGAGCTTTTTGTTGTTTAATGCTCTCTTCTTTATTTTTGTTTTCTTCCATATTTTTATAAAATAATATGCTCGGCAAGTTCGACGAGTCGATTAGAATATCCCCATTCATTATCATACCACACAATCACTTTTACAAGATCACCATCTACAACTTTTGTCAGAGAAAGATCTACAATACCAGAATGTGGATCTCCGATAAAGTCTGATGATACAACAGGTTCATTTGTTGTCGAAAGAATCCGACGATAGTGATCAGTTTTGACAGCGTTTTCAATGACATTATTCACTTCTTCTTTAGATACTGATTTTTTCAGCAGAAAAGTACAATCAGAAAGTGAAACGACTATTGTTGGAACACGCACTGATAGACCATCAAATAGACCTTTCATTGCTGGAATAACCTGTGTTACTGCAATCGCTGCTCCAGTAGTAGTCGGCACAATATTTTGTCCAGCAGCACGCGCACGACGCAAATCTTTGTGAGGTCCATCTTGCAAATTCTGATCAGCGGTATATGAATGAATCGTCGTCATCATCGCCTTCTGTATACCGAAAGATTCATTCATAATATTCACAACAGAAGCTAAAGAATTCGTCGTACAGGAAGCATTGGAAATGACTGTTTCATCAGTATAGTCTTCTTCATTCGATCCCATCAAGAAAGATGGTACGATATCATCATCGTTCCCTTTGGCAGGAGCAGATAAAATTACTTTCTTCGCACCAGCGTTGATGTGTTGACTTGCAGATATTTTATCAGTAAATCGTCCTGTACACTCAAGAACAACATCTACTTCAAGATCTTTCCATGGCAATTTTTTTGGATCAGGCTCTGCAAAAACAGGATACCTCGTTCCATCAATCATCAACGCACCTTCTCCTACTTCAACATTTTTTCTATACCGTCCATACGCGGTATCATAACGGAGAAGATGTGCTAAGATAGAGGCTTCTGTGAGATCGTTGATCGCAACCACTTCAATATCCTCTTTTTCCAAAGCGATTTTGAAAGCAGCTCTTCCGATACGCCCAAAACCATTGATAGCTATTTTCTTTTTCTTCATAGTATATTCTAAAAAATTAGACCCTCTTATATTTTATGATCACTGCCAAACATCAACATCTTTTCTTTCACAGCATTTTTTGTGCATTCTTTGGCTTTTGTAAGTATTTTACGAAGATCTGTTTCTTCTTCTGCTAAT
>JBBIRD010000003.1:0-71078 GCA_037441965.1 Candidatus Moraniibacteriota bacterium
GCTGTATATGCGTCATCACTTCCTGCAAGTGCGCCAGTATGCGAACTCGAAGCTTTGGTGCCAGCCGTTGTTGTTCCAGATTTGAGAGCGATGATTGGTTTGCTATCAGGACGGGATAATATTGCTCGTCCTGTTTCTATCATTGAAGAAGCGTCAGTGATGCCTTCGGTATAAAAACTCATCACGGAAACATTGGTATGAGAGGAGAAAAATTGAAGAAGCGTTTTTTCATCAATAACGGCTTTGTTACCAATACTGACGAAATGTGAGAAACCGAGAGTGTTTTTGGAGAGATCTAGTAATGCAGTACACAGCGCACCACTTTGAGAGAAGAAAGCGATATTTCCATCGCTTGGAAGAACTTTTGCAAATGAAGCATTGAGTCCGAGAGATGGACACAAGAAACCAAGACAGTTTGGGCCAAGAAGGGCAATATTTTTTTCTTTGGCAATGGCAATAATTTCTTCTTCAAGTTTTTTTCCTGCATCACCAGTTTCTTTGAATCCTGCAGAGATGATAATTGCAGAAGGAACTCCTTTCTCACCTACTTCACGAAGAACAAGAGGAACGACGCTTGCAGGCACGATGATAATAGCGAGATCGATGTCGTGAGGAATAAGAGAGATGCTTGCATAACAAGGAAGATTGAAAAGTACTTCTGTTTTCGGATTGATAGGATAAATGGTGCCGGTATACCCGTTATGAAGGAGATTTTCAGTCAGGGTATAACCAACCGTACCAACTCTGGTAGACGCTCCGATGACAGCGATAGATCGTGGAGCAAAAAGAGTTTCGAGATTCATAATGTTTTTGTTTTAAAATAAGTCTTGTTTTCTTTAGTATACTGGAAAAATTGACTCTTGACAAAAGAGTGAAAATTTGCTATCATAATTCGTTTAAGAACTAAAGATATATCTTTATGAATATTCGTAATTTTTTGCTTTCTAGAGAGGTTTTTGTGAGTTTGTTTTTTTTCTGTATCATTGCTGTTCCAATGGTAGTTTTTGGTGGTGCAAAGGTTGTTTTTGTCGATAAATCAGCAACAGGGATAGAAGATGGAACATCAGAACATCCTTATCAGAGTATTTCAAAAGCTCTTGATAACATAAAGAAAGGTACGGAAGTGCGTATCAAAAATGGTGAATATAAAGAAAATATCACTATCCCGAAAGATGTTAAACTTGTTGGTGATAGTGAAAAGCGTGACAAGGTTATTATCAAGGCTCGCAATGAAAATAAACCAACTGTCGAGATGAAAGATGAAACAGAAATGAGTTATGTTACGGTAAAAGGCGGACGACACGGTGTGCGTATTCTCTCTGATACCAAAGCACATCTGTATAATGTTGTAGTAAAAGATAGTAATCGTGATGGTATTCATATTGACTCTGCAAAAACTGATAAACGACACCGAGTGATTCTTGATACCGTAGAAGTCACACGAAATGATCGGACTGGTATTTTTGCTGAAACGCGATTTATTACTCTTATCAATAGTTCCATTACGATGAATAAAAGCGATGGAGTGGATTTTGCGATGGGTACAGAAGTATGGCTTGGTGATAATAATGTGAGCGGAAATAAAGGAAGCGGTATTAAAATGGTACTGGATCATTCTTCTTTTTCAAGTAAGAAGAATACTATCAAGAATAACGATCGTGAGGGCATCGAGATCAACGCGTATGGTGCGAATGGAACGATAACGATAAAGAAGGCGAGTATTCATAATAACGGTCGTTATGGTATTGCAAAGATTGCTCGTACTGCTGATGCTGTCAATAGTTTTGGCAATGTTATACTCGGATCCGGCGTCAATGTAAATAAGATGAATTTGAATACTTTTGGGAATATTTCACCACTTGTTCGTTCGTTTTTAAGAGAGAATATAGAAGAGAGATAGAAATTGTGTTTATTTATTCTATTGTATGAGAATAGCTTTCATTGGTCAAAAAGGAATACCGAGTTTATCCGGTGGCGTTGAAAAACATGTCGAGAAATTAGCCGTGCATTTGGCTGAGATGGGACATACTGTGACGGTTTACACGAGACCTTCGTATACAAATAAAATGCTTCGTGAATTTCAAGGAGTTACATTGGTATCTCTCCCTAGCATTCATACGAAACATTTAGATGCCATTACACATACATTTTTCGCGACACTTCACGCGCTTTTTCAGAATTATGATGTTGTACATTATCATTCTATCGGACCGAGTATACTTTCTTTTATCCCAAGAATTTTTCGTCCTGATATGCGTGTAATGGCAACATTTCATAGTCGTGATTATTTTCATCAAAAATGGAATTTTCTCGTGCGATGGTTTCTACACTTTGCAGAGTGGGTAACGTGTACCATTCCAGAAAAAACCATTGTCATTAGTCAGACACTGAAAGATTATGCAGAAGCAAAATATCATCGGACTTTTTCTTTTATACCTAATGGTGCAGATGTGACATCAGAATCAGATACTGAGATTCTTAGTCAATTTGGTATTCGTCCAAAACGCTATATTCTTTCGGTGAGTCGTTTAGTAGCTCATAAAGGTATTCATTATCTTATTAAGGCATTCAATGAACTTGAAGATACGAATAAACTTCCAAATAATTTTAAGTTAGTTATTGTAGGAGCACCGACACATACTGAAGAGTATGAAACTTTTCTTAAGGTGATGGCACAAAATCGAGATAACATTATCTTTACTGGCGAACAAACAGGAAAGGCTCTTGAAGAGCTCTATTCTCATGCATATCTTTTCGTACAACCATCAGAAGACGAAGGTCTTTCACTAGCACTTCTTGAAGCGATGGGACATAGATTGATGCCTCTTGTGAGTGATATTCCTGCGAATCGTGAAGCCATTGCAAACACTGGTGTTATCTTCCCTAGTAAAGATGTAGCAAGTCTCAAAAAAAATCTCGCATATTTTATAAATCGTCCAGATGAAGTTGAAGCGCTTGGAAAACTCGCTGAAATGCGAATACAAGAGCATTACAGCTGGAATGCCATTGCACGAAGAACACTTGAAGTATATGAAGAAGCGTTGGGAAATTATAGTACACTCAAAGAACCGTATGCTCGACACACAAAATAGACTGTATCAATCATCATTGAGAAGAGCTTTCATTCTAACGCTCTTTTTTGTCACATTGGCCTCTGGTCTTTTTTGGCTTGATTTTTTTCGAAGTTATAAAACAGATATTTCTCTTTTGGTTATTTCCCGATCGAATAATGAAAGCTCTCAAGTGGTTGCGAGCAATATTGCTGAATTGATAGGAACCCTTTCTTTTTATAATCGATTGATTGATGAAAGTGATACTCTTGATGATACATTCGCAACTTTGACTCCTGATAGAAGAAAAGTGGAGTGGAACAATATCGTTTCGGTTTCACAGAAAACAGAGAGTGGTGTTGTAGTAATACACGCGAAAGGAAAGACTATTGAAGAGTCTAAACGTATTGCTGAAGAAACGACACGAACACTTTTTTCGGTTGTTGGGCTGTATTATACTATTGAAAAAGATATAAGCGTAAGAGTAATCGACGGACCAATTGTTTCGTATACACTCGAAAATCGATGGATGTATATTTTTGTTGTTTTATTGTCTGGAATAAGTATGACTTATTTCTTCTTCTTTCTTCTCAAGAGAGTGCCAGAATTTTTTCTTTTGAAAAAAAGAGCAGAGAATGCATTTCATAATTTTTCTCCATTGCAGAATACTGATACAGAAGAGACTAGTAATCATTTTGCATATGAATCACACCATTCTGAAGAAGTGCCATTTATTGATCCGAGAAAATTTGTCCCAGAAAAACCGGAAACATTTGTCTTTACACACGAGAAAGAGGAAAAATTATCAGAAACTTTCGTATCAACATATACCAAACATGCGAGTGCTCCGATAAATCTTCCTATTGCTCTTGATGAGAGAGATTTACCATTTGTTGATGATATCTCATCACTCCCATTTACTTTTGAAACAGATACGAAAGAGAATAATACAAAAGAAGGTGCTATTGTAGCATCTGATAATACCGTATCAGAAGTATCTGAGGAGCAGATACAGACATCATCAGAGCAAGAAGAAGAAACATCAAATCAATCAAGTGCAGAAATTGAGGAAAAAGAAACACCTATTACCGAACCGACATCTGAGGATTATAAGCGTCGGTTGAATGAATTACTTTCTGATACAACAAAGTAACTATGAAACATTCTCCTTCATTATTTTGGATCCGTTTTTTGTTTTTATCAACACTTTTCTTGATCGTGTGGTTTTTCTATTGGGAAACAAAAAATCATAGTTTGGAAAGTGCACGACGTCTTTTTGGTGCATTACCAATAACAGAGGAAACGAAAACGGATATTGATACAGTGATATCATTAGCTGATTCAGTACTTTTTACACACGGGAAAGAAAAAACATTCCTCATACTTTTTCAGAACAATCTTGAGCTTCGTCCAGGAGGAGGATTTATTGGATCATTTGGTATTCTTAAAGTGAAGGATGGATTTGTTACTGATTTTGCAGTGCATGATACAGGAAATTTTGATGGGCGTATTCCTAACACAATTCTTCCTCCGTATCCGATGAAGGAAACGCTCCATATTGATTCGTGGAAGTTACGCGATTCAAACTATTCTCCTGATTTTCCTTCAAATGCAAAGCAAGCCGAGATTTTCTATCAAATGGGAAATGGTCAAGAAAAATTTGACGGAATTATTGCTATTACGACGAATGTATTATCATCATTTCTTCGCGTGACTGGACCCGTAACGCTTGATGGCTTTCCTGGTACCTATGGTGCTGATAATGCTATTCTTGATCTTGAGTATCAAGTTGAACAAGGTTATGCGAAACAAAATATTGACTTTGGTGAACGAAAATCTATGATGAGTCTTCTTGGATTTGAGATTTTGCATCGTGTGAAAGATCTTTCATTGACGAAAAAATATGAACTTTTTAATGTAGTACTCGATGATCTTCATAGAAAAGATATTCAACTTTTCTTTAAGGACGATGTACTACAAGACGATGCGATTGCTTCTGGGTTCGACGGATCAGTTGATAAAGTATGGAAGAATGATTATTTGTTTGTTGTTGATGCAAATCTTAACTCTTTCAAGAGTGATTATTATATGAAGCGTGCGTATGAGTATACGATCGATCTTTCTTCTTCAGTGCCGAAAGCGATATTAAAAATAACATATACGAATACCGCAGAAACGAAAGATTGGTTTGCAAAAGACTACCAAACATTTCTTCGTGTGTATGTGCCAACAGGAAGTTACCTTCATACAGTGACTGGTTCTGCTCAGGATGCAGTTTTTGGAGAAGAATTGAATAAGAAATATTTTGGAGCGTTAATTCATATACCAATCTCGACGGAAAAGACTGTGGTATTTGAATATACACTCCCAGAAAGTTTTAAGAGTGAATGGTATGATTTGAAAATACAAAAACAAGCAGGATTAAATGATGTTCCAGTATCAGTAACGATCCTTATGAAAGATGGACAGAAAAAAGAAAGACATATCATCTTGAATCGCGATATGGTACTTGGTGATATAGAGTAAGCGTTGTATTTGCATGTGCACCGTCTGTAAAAAATGCCCTTTTTTGGCATTTTTTCTTTTGATGAAGTATTTGTATGATATACTGAGAATGATAGTATGAGTTGATTCATACTTATGAAGTGATTTTTTTATTTTTTTGTAAATATGCATTTCGATATTATTTCACTCTTTCCTGAAAGTTTTCAATCTTATTTTGGTGTGTCTATTTTGAAACGCGCACAAGAAAAAAAACTGATGAGTATCACAACACACAATTTGCGTGATTATGCTTATGATAAACACAAAACAGTTGATGATACTCCTTACGGTGGCGGAGCAGGTATGGTATTGAAAGTTGAACCACTTGTGGAAGCTATTGAAGATGTTGTAAGGAAACAGCAGAAAAAAAATGGAGAAAAGAAAAGAGTAATACTTTTTTCTGCCAAAGGAAGAATATTGACACAGACAGATGTGAGACGCCTTGCTTCTTACGATCGTCTTATTCTTATTTGCGGACGGTATGAAGGTATTGATGAACGGGTAACAGAATATTTTGTTGATGAAGAGTTTTCTGTTGGTCAGTATGTTCTGACAGGAGGGGAGATTCCTGCGATGATTCTCGTTGATGCGGTATCAAGGCTTATCCCAGGAGTATTGGGCAATGAAGAAAGTTTTGAAACGGAATCATATTCAATTGAAAACACGGTAGAATATCCTCAGTATACGAAACCAGAAATATTTCGTGATTATATCGTTCCTGAAGTACTTCTTTCTGGGAATCACGGGCGTATCGCCAAATGGAGAGAAGAGAAATCGCATATATTGAGTCGTAGAAGAAGAGAAGAAACAAAAGAAATATAAATAATAATGTTTTTGTATGATAGGGCGTGGAGGGAAAATTGATCATATCCTTCTTATAACAGTTGTTACCTTGCTTGGTATCGGATTGTTAATGATTGCAAGTGCTGGAGTACTTTATGGTCGTACTCGTTTTGACGATGCCTACTATTTTTTGAAGCAACAACTCTTCGGATTGAGCGTTGGAATAGTTTTATTATTTCTTTTTTCTTCTATTGATTATCGAATATGGAGGCGTTTTGTTGTACCTATTTTTATTGTTGCTCTTGTGCTTCTTATTCTCATTTTTGTACCTGGTTTTGGAACATCAGTGTATGGAGCATCTAGATGGATTAGTTTTGGGCCGATTTCTTTTCAACCATCTGAAGTGATGAAACTTGCTATGATATTGTATCTTTCTGCTTGGCTTTCTGGGAAAGGAAAGAAACGCACCGCTGATTTTATCGAAGGATTTGTTCCATTTATTGCTATTTTGTCATTGGTTGGATTTCTGATTATCAAACAGCCAGATACTGGAACATTGGGACTTATTTTTCTTACATCACTTTCAATATTTTTTGCATCTGGGGCAAATATTCGTCATATTGGTTCATTGTTTCTTGCGGGACTTTTTGCTCTTTTTGTGTTGATTAAAATAGCACCGTATCGTATGCAGAGATTTCTTGTTTTTATGAATCCTGAACACGATCCTCAAGGCTTTGGCTATCAGATGACACAAGCTCTTCTTGCTATAGGATCAGGTGGATTTTTTGGTCTTGGTTTTGGTCAAAGTCGTCAGAAGTTCAACTATCTTCCAGAGCCAGTAACAGATTCTATCTTTGCAGTTCTTGGAGAAGAGGCAGGTTTTTTTGGAGCGTTGATTGTTGTGTTTTTGTTCCTTCTTTTTGCATGGCGAGGATTGCGTGTCGCATCGTCTGCTCCTGATATGTTTGGTAAGTTGCTTGCTGTTGGTATTGTATCGTGGATTGTATTTCAAGCACTGATTAATATGTGTGCAATCAGTGGAATTATTCCTCTTACAGGCATCCCACTTCCTTTTATTAGTTATGGAGGGACATCTCTTTCAGTTTTATTGGCATCGATTGGAATCTTGCTTAATATCTCTAAACATTCTACACTACATACAAAGTTATAGCTTTATTATTGTTATTTTTTTATGTCTGATGTTACTCGTATTGTACTTACTGGAGGTATCTCAGGAGGGCACACCTTTCCTCTTGTTGCTGTTTCGAGAGCGATTCGAAAACAAATTCCTGATAATAATGTTGAATTTCTTTTTATTGGTTCTCGTGGACACTTCGAAAGCACAGCAATGGCAGAAGAAGGTATCGATGCACAGTATATTTTAACAGGTAAGTGGCGACGCTATTTCTCATTTCAGAATTTTATTGATCTTTTTCGTTTACCGATAGGATTTTTACAGGCTCTTGTAAAACTACTTGTATTTATGCCTGATGCTGTTTTTTCAAAAGGAGGATCTGCTTCTGTACCTGTTGTACTTGCCGCTTGGGTGTATCGTATTCCTGTATTGATTCATGATTCTGATGCAGTGGCAGGTAAAGCCAATCAATTTCTCGCACGCTTTGCAACACGAATTGCTGTTGCGTATCCGAGTGCTCACAATTTTTTTCCTGCCGAAAAAACTGTTCTGACTGGCAATCCTATTCGTGAAGAAATTCTTCTGGGGGATCCGGGGCGTTTTGCGAAAGAATTTGGTTTGGAACTTGATAAAATGGTTATTCTTGTTTTGGGAGGAAGTCAGGGCGCGCAGATATTGAATGAAGCATTACTCCGTATTTTACCGGGTTTACTCGAAAGAAATATTCAGGTAGTACATCAAACAGGAGAGAAACATTATGAAACAATCGTTGCATCCGTTGAGGCTTATGGACTCAAAATAGGAACGAGTGGTTATATACCGAGAGCTTTTCTTTCCGCAAGTGAGCTCGCTGATGTTTTGAAGGTAGCAACAATCGTGATTTCTCGTGCTGGAGCAGGATCCATTGCAGAGCTCTCTGCAACAAAAAAAGCATCAATCCTTGTACCACTTGCTTCTTCCGCAAATGATGAACAGCGTCTCAATGCGTATGATGTCGCAGAGATAGGCGGAGCACTTGTTTTGGAAGAAGGAAATCTTGGTCAGAATATGTTTTTAGAAAAGATTGATGAACTTCTTGCTCATCCTGATGTCCGTGCATCAATGGGGGAGAAATTGACTGCTTTCTATCATCCTGATGCTGCGGATGTGTTGGCGTCAGGAATTATTGCTCTCACAAAAAATAAATAAAAATATTTTTTCTCTATTGTTTTTTATTTTTTATGATTGTTGATGTGTTATGAATAGAGGACTTTTTCAAATGAGTAGGATTCATATGATTGGCATCAAAGGTGCTGGAATGACAGCACTTGCAGAGCTTCTTTCGAAACGAGGTATATATATCACAGGATCAGATACTGATGAAGTTTTCTTCACTGATCGTATATTGAAGAAGATTGGCATTGTGTATGCGGAAAAATTTGATGTCAATAATATTCCTGCAAAAGTCAGCGCAATTATTTATTCAACAGCCTATTCTCAAGAAAATAATATTGAACTTGCAGAGGCTTATAAAAGAAATGTGCCGATTTTTAGTTATCCTGAGGCACTTGGTATGCTTACACATGAGAAACTGACATTGGCCGTTTGTGGTACACACGGGAAAACAACGACGAGTGCACTTCTTGCCGATACGCTCAGAAATACAGGATCGGATCCGTCAGCGATTGTTGGAAGTAGAATTATGAATTGGGAAGGAAATGCGCTTGTTGGAAATGGAGACTTTTTTGTATTGGAAGCAGACGAATATCAAAATAAACTTGCAAAATATGAACCATTTGCTGTTATTCTAACGAGTGTTGATTTTGATCATCCTGATTTTTTTACAGATCAAGATCAATATATGCAAGTTTTCAAAGATTTTGTGAAACGTATTCCTCATCACGGAGTATTGATTTATTGTAATGATCAAGCTTCGGTAGTGAATATTGCGAATGAAGCAGTCTGTCAGAAATTGTCTTATGGCTTTGTTTCTGGATCAGATTTTCAAATAACCCATTATGAAGCGAAGGAGATAACATCTTTGGTATCGAAAGATGGAATAAAACAAAGTTTTGATGTACTTTATGATGAACATTCTCTGGGTACATTTCAGTTGAAATTAGCGGGATTGCATAATGCTAAGAATGCTACCGCCGTACTTGCATTGTGTACTTTTTTGAAACAGGACATTCATCAAATAAAGAAAGCATTTGAGAAATTTCAAGGAACGGAAAGACGCTTTGAATATATTGGTGAACATTATGGCGCACTTGTTTATGATGATTATGCCCATCATCCAGAAGAAATAAAGGCTACTCTTCTCGCTTTTCGTGAACTTTATCCTCACCGAAGGATTCGTGTTGTTTTTCATCCGCATACATTTACTCGTACCAAGGCATTACTGACAGATTTTTCTCAGAGTTTTGATACTGCTGACGAAGTATATGTTCTTGATATCTATGGGAGTGCTCGTGAAGTGAAAGGTGGTGTGTCTTCTTCAGAATTAGTACAGCTTATCAATCGATTTGTTCCGGGAAAAGCAGTATATGAATCATCAGAAACGGCATTGTTGCAATTTTTTGAAGAAACAATGGGACGAAATGATCTCATTATCACTCTTGGTGCTGGTGATGTTTGGAAGATTTCTCATTCTCTCGTGAAAAAAAATGAAAAATAAGCTATAATAAAAGAAAGATACTTTTTTATTTCTTATTTTTTCTTCTTATGTTTACTCTTCAGCGTAATGTTAATCTTGCACCATTGTCTACTTTTCAGATTGGAGGCAAGGCGAGTTATTTTACGAGGGTTACTGGCGCTCTCGAACTTGCTTCAGCCATTGAATATGGCGAAAAAAATAATATACCAATATTCATTTTTAGTGGCGGAAGCAATGTACTCTTTTCTGATAAAGGTTTTTCAGGTCTTGTTATACAGATTATTGATGGTGGTATAAAGATTGTACAGAAAAGAATATCGTGTGGAGCTGGAGTGAAACTCTTAGATGTCGTGACGATGGCTTGTGAGAATGGTCTAGCAGGAATAGAAAAAATAGCAGGTATTCCAGGATCACTGGGTGGAGCTATTCGTGGAAACGCCGGAGCTTTTGGTACGGAAATTGGCAACGTTGTTCATTCTGTGAAGGCATACGCAAAAGATACTGGAATGCTCAAAGAATACACGAGAGCAATGTGTGAGTTTGGATATCGAACAAGTATTTTTAAAAAAAATTCAAATCTCATTATTATTTCTGCTGAACTTATTTTGCAAAATGGAGAGAAAGAAGCGTTGCAGAAGATTGCAAGTGATACAATCGATCTTCGTGAATCGAAACATTCACAGAAAGCAAAGTGTGCAGGGTCATTTTTTATGAACCCTGTAGTTTCGGATCCACATCTTTTTGCGGAATTTGAAAAAGATACTGGAAACATATCGAAGGACGAAAAACTTCCGGCAGGTTGGCTCATTGATCATGTTGGGCTTCGTGGTAAACAGATTGGTGGTGCAATGGTAAGTAAACAACATCCGAATTATCTAGTGAATACTGGTACAGCTACTTCTGAAGATGTTGTGATGCTTGCAAGTTTGATTAAGACGAGAGTGCGTGATGAGCTTGGTATTCGTTTGAGAGAAGAAGTGCAGTATGTTGGCATAGAATAAATTACATATATATAAGAATATGGACGAAGAATTAAGAACACAATTGAAAGCTCAAGATCAAAAACTCGAGAATATTTATATATCTGTTGAAAAAACACGAAAGTATTTTTTATGGACGATGATTGGAACTATAATTATGTTTGTTTTGCCTCTCCTTGGTCTCTTTTTTGCAATTCCTTTTTTGTTAGGCACGCTTTCGACAGCATACGGTATTTAATTGTGATATGGTATAATGAGAGTATAATTTTCTAAGATATAATGTTATGAATATGCGATTTCTGTTTAGAGGTATTGAAATAGATAAGAAAACTCGCGATTATATTTTGAAACGAATTGTGAGGATTGAGAAACTTGTTGATAAGGCGACTCTTTTTGAAGTGGAAGTAGGTCAAGATAAAAAAGGAAAATTTCGCGTAGAAGTAATGGTGAAAACGCCAAGAGATCTCTATCGAGCCGAAGAAATCAGTGAGAGCATTGAAGGGTCAACAGATATTGTTATTGATGAGCTCGAAGTTCAGATTGCAAAAAAGAAAACGAAAGCACACGATCTTAAATTACGAGGAAGTCGTTCCATTAAGAAGAAACTTGTTGTTGATACATCAGCGAGATTATAAAGACAATGTTTTTATAGAGGTAAAAATGAGCTCTTTTATGAGCTTATTTTTCTTTACGAGAGAGAGGATAAAGAGTATCCTATAAAGGAAGTATTTTTTGAATATATTGTAATATTGTTTATGATGAAAAATGAAACGCCAAATATTGTATGTCCAAATTGTGGCACCTCTATTTCTATTGATGATGCACTGACACATCAGATCGAATCAAAACTTGCGAAAGAATATGTAGATAAAGAGAAAGAGTTACGCGATATTTTGATACGAGAAAATGAATCAGTTCTTGCCAAGAAAGAATTAATGTTGAGAAAACAGGTAAAAGAAAGTATTGAAAAAGAAACTTTATCAGAAAAGAAATTTCTTGAAGAACAATTGAGAGAATCGAGTGAAAAATTGCAAGTGGCTTATCAAAATGAATTGGAGCTTCGTAAAGAGAAGCAATTGTTAAAAGAAGAAAAGGAAACTTTTCAGCTTGAAAAAGAGCGTCAATTGGATAATGAAAGAAAAATGATTGAGGAAGAAGCGTCGAGGAGAGCTACAGAAGCTCAGCAGGCAAAAATCGATCAATTGAATAAGCAACTTTCTGACGCAACGAAAGCTAAAGATGAATTAGCTCGTAAATTGGAACAGGGCTCTCAACAAACTCAGGGAGAAGTACAAGAAATGATACTTGAAGAATTGTTGAAAACGGAATTTTTGTATGATGAGATTTTGCCTGTACCAAAAGGCGTCAACGGTGCCGATGTTTTACAGAAAGTTCGTACAAAAAACGGAGTTGATTGCGGAATGATTATTTGGGAATCTAAGAAAACAAAAGCATGGACAGAAGGATGGATTCAAAAACTCAAAGATGATCAGCGTACAGTGAAGGCTGATGTTGCTGTTATCGTTACATCGGTGATGCCAGCTGGTACCACAGGTATTGTTTTGCGTGATGGTGTTTGGGTGTGTGATATCAGTCTGGCAATATCGATAGCAACAGCACTTCATCATTCCTTGGAGTCTCTTTTTCGAGAAAAATCTCTTTCTGTCGGAAAGAATGAAAAAATGGAAATATTGTATAATTATCTGACAGGGACTGAATTTAAACAACGCATAGAAACGATCGTGGAAACCTTTTCGATGATGAAAACTGCTCTCGATAAAGAACGAATATACTTTGAAAAATCATGGAATGAGAAAGAGAAACAAATTCAGAAAGTAATAAAAAATACGGTTGGTATTTATGGTGATTTAAGTGGTATCGTCGAATTGCAGAAAATTGACGCGCTTGAACTTCCTGATGTAGAACAGAGCGCTTCCTGCTATGATTCACAGAAATTGTTGTGATATAATACAGAGAGATATCATTAATATTTTTTATATGAAAAATGCCTCAACTTTTTTAGGAAAGTTATTATTTTTTTATAGTATACTTTTTTTAGTTCTCGCGATACATCCCGTGGATCGAACGACATGGTTTGCGGAGAATCTGACAGTGTGGATTATTCTTGCTGTTATTATTGGCTTGTATTATGGTGGCATTCGTTTTTCGCGTCTGGCGTATGCTCTTATGTTTATACTGATTTATCTGCATACTATTGGTGGACATTATACTTTCGCTTTGGTTCCTTTCGACTGGTTTAGTGATTTGTTTGGATTTTCTCGAAACCATTTCGATCGTATTGCTCATTTTTCTGTTGGATTTTATGCTTTTGCTATTGCAGAGTGGCTGTGGAGTAAGAAGTTGGTAGCGAACAAATTTCTTCTTTTTACTTATCCGGTTTTTGTTATTGCCACGATCGCTATGAGTTATGAACTTGTTGAATGGATATATGCAGCACAATCAAATGCAGAAGATGCGATGGCATATCTTGGCAGTCAGGGTGATATTTGGGACGCACAAAAAGATATGCTTGCGGATACACTAGGGGCAATCAGTGCTACTTTGTTATTCTTTTTTATTCGTAAACCCTCATTAAAATAAACAGATGAGTACTTCCAGTCTTTTATTGAGTCTTTTTATTTTTGTGAATAGTAGTGCATTCTTTACAATGTGGATAGATAAGTATCGTGCAAAGAAGAATAATAAAGAAAGGATTTCTGAGGGTACACTATTTTTTCTTGCAGTTATGTTTGGGAGTATTGGAGTATACTTGGGAATGTTTGTCTTCAGGCACAAAAATCATAAGTGGCATTTTCTCCTTGGTATCCCAATGCTTATTCTTCAGAATAGTGCTATGTTATATGTGGTATATTTATTTTTTAAGTGATTGTAATTTCTATGAATAAAGATAATCTTATATTTCTTGATACCGAAACGACAGGTATGGGTAAAGAAGATAGAGTGTGTCAGGTTGCATATATGTATCGAGGAACAGAATATGAAGCACTCTTCAAACCACCTGTACCAATAACGATCGATGCTATGGTGGTGACGAATATCACGAATGAAATGGTAAAACATCGACCAGTATTCGAGGGCTCTATTATGGAGAGAGATTTGCAAGTATTGTTTTCCGAAGAGAATATCGTCGTAGCGCATAATGCACCTTTTGATATTGAGATGTTGAGACGCGAAGGATTGATTGCAAAAAAGAGTATTGATACCTTCAAGATTGCGTACTTCATTGACAAAGAAAATGTTGTTCCAAAAAAGAATTTGCAGTATCTTAGATATTACTATGATCTTGCTGTAGAGAATGCGCCCGCACATAGTGCTCTCGGTGATGTGAAAGTTTTGGAAAAGTTATTTGATTATTTCTTTATGAAAATGATGCACGAGAAAGGTGACGAAGGGAAAGTGATTGAAGAAATGATTGCTATCTCGAGTCGACCGATTCTCTATGATACATTTAACTTTGGGAAATATGTTGGGAGGAAAGTGAATGAGATATCACTTGTCGATCAAGGATATATCGCATGGTTGCTCAATCAGAAAATTATGACAAGAGAAAGCGGTGGAGAGAATGATGAGAATTGGATTTATACCTTGGATCACTATCTTGCTCGTTCATAGAGCATACTTTTTTCTTTTTCATTGGTTGTATTTTTTAGGTTTCTTTTTGACGAGAATGTATTTTTCTGTTACACTATGTAAGTGTATTTTCCCTTTTTAAAGCCATATATTATGTCATTTTTAGAAAAATTGTTTGGTTCGAATGAGCGTGAAGTAAATAAGTTTCGTCCTCTTGTTGAAGAAATAAATGCTTTTGATAGTGATATGCAAAAGCTTTCTGATGATGCTTTGAAAGCCAAGACGGAAGAGTTTAGAACAAGACTTTCTCAAGGGGAGACATTAGATGATCTTTTGCCAGAAGCTTTCGCAGTTGTTCGTGAAGTAGCAGGGAGGATTATTGGTGAGCGTCATTATGATGTTCAGATGCTTGGAGGCATTGCTCTTCATAAAGGACGAATTGCCGAAATGAAAACAGGTGAAGGAAAAACGCTTACCTCGACACTTCCTATCTATTTGAATGCACTCTCTCAAAAAGGCGTTCATGTTGTTACAGTGAATGATTATCTTGCGAAGCGTGACTGTAATTGGATGGGACGAGTATATGAAGCCCTTGGACTTTCTACAGCGTGTATTGTTGGTCAAGGTGTTTCGTATCGTTTTGTATCGACGATAGTTGATGAAAATGAAGTAAGTATAGAGATGGAAAACCTTGTACCGATCACGCGTCGTGAGGCGTATGCATCTGATATCACTTATGGCACAAATAATGAATTTGGTTTTGATTATCTTCGTGATAATATGGTTTCTTCTTTGGAAGAAATGACACAGCGAGATCTTAATTTTGCAGTAGTTGATGAAGTTGACTCTATTCTTATTGATGAAGCACGAACTCCACTTATTATCTCGGCGCCCGATAGCGAATCGACAAAATTGTATGAGAAATTTGCTCATATTATACCACTGCTTCATTCTGAGAAGGATTATGTTGTGGATGAAAAAATGAAAGTGGTAACACTTACCGATGAAGGTATGACTCATGTTGAAAATCTTCTTGGTATGGGCAATATGTATGCTTCAGGAAATGTCGCGTATGTTCATCATCTGGAACAATCTCTCAAGGCTCATATCATTTTCAAACTTGATCGTGACTATGTTGTGAAGGATGGTGAAGTAATCATTGTTGATGATTTTACTGGACGATTGATGCCAGGACGACGATATAGTGAAGGACTCCATCAAGCTATCGAAGCCAAAGAAGGTGTGACGGTACAGCGTGAATCTCGTACACTCGCAACGATAACTTTTCAAAATTATTTTCGTCTGTATAAAAAATTATCAGGAATGACTGGTACGGCCATTACTTCAGCGGAGGAGTTTGCCAAAGTCTATAAGCTTGATGTCATCGAGATTCCTACTAACAAAGTGCTTATACGAAAAGATCTGCCTGATATTGTGTATAAAACAGAAGAAGCAAAATATCGTGCTATCGCCAATCGTGTGAAAGAAATCCATTCTCTTGGTCAGCCAGTACTTATCGGTACGATTGCTATCGAAAAATCAGAATATCTCAGTACGCTTCTTACTCACGAAGGAGTTGCGCACGAAGTTCTCAATGCGAAGAATAATGAAAGCGAAGCATCTATTGTAGCTCATGCAGGACAAAAGGGTGCTGTTACGATTGCAACCAATATGGCTGGTCGTGGTACAGATATCAAACTTGGGGAGGGTGCGCGTGAGACAGGTGGACTTTTCATTATTGGAACAGAGCGTCACGAAGCTCGTCGTATTGATAATCAGCTTCGTGGTCGTGCAGGGCGTCAGGGTGATCCTGGAACATCACAGTTTTATGTATCTCTCGAAGATGAACTTATGCGTCGTTTTGGAGGTGAAAAAATGAAGAATATGATGACGACGCTTGGCTTGCCTGAAGATGAGCCAATTCAAAATAAACTCATTTCTAAAACTATAGAAAGTGCTCAATCAAAAATCGAAGGATATAACTTCGATATGCGAAAACATGTGCTCGATTATGATGATGTGATGAATAAACAACGTGAAGTTGTGTATAGAAAACGCAGAAGTGTTCTTGAAACGCAGGTGTTTCGCGATGAAACATTGAATTTTCTTTCAGAGGAGTTTGATCATATCATCAGTTTTCATACTGCCACAGAAGAGGAGTCACAGTGGAATATAGAGGAGATTGTTACAGAAGCAAATGGAATGTTTCCAACTATGAACGAAAAAGATGCATTCAAAAAATTGGAAAGCGTACGTGATGATCGTTCGAAGAATGAGGCAGAAAAGAAAGGACTTATTCTTGAATATCTTATTGGTGAAGCAAAGAAAATGTACAGCGAGAAGGAAATAAGTTTCGGAAAAGATTTATGGAACACTATTCAACGATCGATTTACCTTCGTTCACTTGATCAATTGTGGATGAATCATCTTGATGAAATAGATTATCTTCGTCAGGGGATAGGACTTCGTGGGTATGGTCAGCGTGATCCACTTATTGAATACAAGCGTGAAGCATACGATTTATTTTTGGGTTTGATGGATACAGTGAGGAAAACTTATCTAATGACTATTATGAAGCTCGGACCGATAACTGATCTACAGAATGAATCTCCACGAGAAATACATTTTCAAGGCGCGAGTGAAGAGATAGCACAATTTTCTCAGGATCGAAAACTTGAAACAAATCATACTTCTCAACAAACATCAGAAATAAGAAAGCCGATAGTGAATGAAGAAACAATTAATCGCAATGATCCTTGTCCTTGTGGTTCAGGAAAAAAGTATAAAAAGTGTCACGGAAAATAGAAATTTGGTAATAAAAAATCCTCGACATTTTATGAAGAGGAAGGGAGAGCGAGGAGGGGAAGTGGGGGGTGGAATAAAAAACGTTGTTTTTATTATAGTGGTATCTGAAGCAGATACCGAATGCCCAAATTTTCCCCTCTATCCTCGCATTTTTAGTATAGCATAGATCAAAGTATGATACAATAGATAAATAAAAATATGGATATATGGGCCTGTAGTTAAGTGGTACAACGCTGCATTCGCATTGCAGAGGCGGGAGTTCGATTCTCCCCAGGTCCACTCTTTAGAAAAAAATGTATCACCCTATTCAACTACCAAAAGGAAGCATTAAATGGATGAAGGAGATAGCGAAGAAGAACGAGGGGTGCGAGCTGACTGACCAAGAGGCTCACGAAGCGGTTTATAACTATCTCAACTTCTTCAATTGCTTATCTACTTGGATAAGAAACAGTATTCTATGAAAAAGCTTTATCTTGATATTGACGGAGTACTTCTTACCAAGCAGGGCGTTCCTGCTATGCATATAGTGGAGTTTCTCAAATTCGCTACAAGCAACTTTGATTGCTATTGGCTTACCACTCATTGCGATGGAGACGCGACAATGGCATTTCTTTACCTCGTGGGTAAGTTCCCACCCGAAGCCGTCCCATATTTGGAGAAGATAAAAGCTACGAAATGGAAGCTCTGGAAGCCTGAGGGTATAGATTTCTCAAGTGATTTCTTTTGGCTTGATGATTACGCTTTTGACGGGGACAAGAAAGTTTTGGAAGAGCATAAGGCACCGGAAAAGCTGATTATCGTAGACCTCAATAATAATCCAAATCAGCTACGAGACTTGATCAATATCTTGAAATAAACAAAGAGAAAAAACCAACTAAGGGAAATCATTTTTTGCCGATTACTACTTGAAGCATTTTCTTCACGATGACAAATTGGTAGGGTGGTTTGAAGGTGGTTGTCAAGCAGAATAACTTATATACCCTATTTCAAGTGAAAAAATTTCTTGAAAAAATAGAGATAAATGTTTTGACCGATATTCTGTCTGAATTATTAGTAAAATCAGGAATGACCTCAGAACATATTCGAAAAAAAGAAATAAAAGTCAATGTTGTTTCTGATACAATGAGAAAGGCAAACGCATGGCATAATTCAGGATCCTTATATATCAATGCAGCAAAGTTTGATTTTAACAGTGATTATAAGAAGGATTATAAAAGGATACTATCAGCTTACATTCATGAGTATGTACATGCAATGGCAATGAATAATGGTATAGCTCAGACTACTGGATTTAAATGGGTATCTGAGGATGGAGTAGAAATGGAAATTCCTATAAATGAAGGGTTTACTGAGTTAATTGCTGATTATGTTTTTGAGGAGTATTTGAAAAGGTCTGGAGGATCATCTTTGGTAGGGCAGAAAGATTACAAGAGGACTATTAAGGGTTATCTGCAGGAACGCTCAGATGCATTTGCATTTGTATCACAAGTATCACAACAGACAGGGATACCAGAAGATGTCGTGATGAAGAGTTTTATAAGAGCATATTTTTCTCAAGATATTGATTCCCTTGAAGATATACGAAAATCATTTTCTTAAGATTTTACTCTTAATAAGAGAGAGAGGTGTTTTAGGGAACTTATCTAAAAAGAGAGTAATGTGTATTCGTAGCGCTGTTTTAGTGATAAAATAGAGAAAAATAATTTATACAATGTAGTGAGAAATTATATGGATCAATGGAAATTTGAGAGTAATACAAAAAAATATTTTTTTCTTGCTTGTGCTCTCTTTCTTGTTGGAGGAGTTTTGATGTATGGTTTTCGTGATTTTGATGTGACACACTTCGCTGATAGTACGGTCGGGTTTTTTCTTGGAGTGTTTCTCTCTCTTCTCTCGTCCTCTCTTCTTTTTACTCCATATTATGAAGTAACGACGATTGATTCTCTTTCTCGGAGTATTGTCATACGATCGAAAACACTTTTTGGAGAAAAGGTAAAAAAAATTTCTGCTGATGTTATAGAGAGTGCGCGTGTAGCATTTATTGGTAGAGCCTCAAATTTTATTGGAAATACATACTATATATCATTGCATATGCGTGATGGATCTTATACACAACTTTTCCTTTCTGGATATTATGATGGTCGGACGAGTGAAAATGTCTTGAAAGAGCGTCTGATGTATTTAGAAAAGGCACTTGGGATAATGTGTGAAAAATAGTAATTGTTACTTTTTTGTGGACAGAAAGGTTTTTTTCTGATAGGGTTTTTTATAGTACTTTCTTATTTTTCTTATTCAGATTGAAGGAGGAAAACAAATGAAATCTGTTGTTCACGAGTATCATACAAATATGATACATATTCTTCGTACCTCAAGTGACTACGAAGTTATTTTGTCTCAATATATATCTTTTCTTTTAGAGAAGATACACACTATTGAAAATATGCGTCATGAAATGATACAAGAGATTGATGAGGGGTATATCGAGCTCCTTGAGAAAAGTATCCTTTCTTCTTTTCCTCTTGTTGATATATCACTTGATAGTCGATTTAAGAAAATGCGTCGTGATATGTATCAAGAGTTCGAATCAGCGATTGCAAAAGTAGAGTTTGAAATACATCAAGCAATGCACATCGTCGAAACTCGTCGAAGTCTTATTTCTCACTCGATGAGCAATCAATCTGAAAAATAAGAACGATGAAAAGTATGAAAAGGTTTGGTGAAAACGCCCGACCTTTTTTCTTAAAAAAATTGGATAATAATCTATGGATTTGAGTGATGGGGAAAAATACAATTATTTTCTTCCTGATTCGCTTATACGGAAAATAGGAATAGAGCCGAGAGATACTGCACGGTTGTTTGTTTATGATACAAAAAGAGACACAATAACTTTCGATATTTTTCGTAACATTGCAAAATATCTTCCGTCTCAATCATTGATGATATTGAATAACACCAAGGTAGTACCAGCAAGATTATGGCTCACAAAAGAAACGGGTGGAAAAATAGAAGTTTTTGTTCTTGCAAATGAAATAGAAGATATGGATTGTATCCCTGTACTTGTCGATCGTAAAACGATGAAAGGACAAAAACTTTTTTTCCCGAGCGGAGATTTCTTTGAAGTAGTAGATCAAAATGAAAATATCTTTTTTGTCAGAATCCATAGTTTAAAAAATCAATCACTTCATACGCTTCTTATGACATACGGTCACACGCCTCTCCCACATTATTTGGAAGGAGTGCATACAGAAGAAGATGATTTGCGTAAACGATATCAGACAATATTCGCCAAAGCAGGATTGTCAGTTGCTGCTCCGACTGCATCGCTCCATTTTACCGATGTTGTTTTCTCTTCTCTCGCCAAAAAGAACATTGAAACTGATTTTATTACACTTGATGTCGGACTCGGGACATTTGCCTCTTTGACATCTGATAATTTCCGTACTAAAAAACTACATACAGAGTTTATTGCTATGATGCCAAATACGAGAAATCATATCAATGCTAAAAAACAAGCAGGAAAACCAATTATTGCTGTAGGGACGACTGCACTTCGTACCATCGAATCACTTGCAGAAAATCATCATATAACACTTGAGAAAGACCGCACGAATATTTTTATTTATCCTCCGTATGAGTTTCAAATAGTAGATAGTCTGATTACTAATTTTCATCTTCCGAAAACTTCACTCATGTTTCTCGTTGATGCTTTTTTGCAGAATAAACGAGCGAAGAGAGATATTATGGAACTATATGATATTGCTATCAAGAATCAATTTTCTTTTTATTCGTTTGGTGATAGTATGCTCATTTTGTAGTACATTCTCTTTGACATTTTTTCTTGTACAGCATAAACTTGATAAGTGTTTTTTGAAGAATAAAAAGTAAATAATAGAAAAATATGGCGATGGAAATTATTTTAGCTTTTTTTGTTTTGATGCTTATTTCGATAGGAACATATTTTGCTTCAGAAAAATTGCGTATCCCGTATACATTAGCATTGGTGTTGATAGGTACTTTCCTTATACCGATATCTGAGTTTTCTTTTTTTCAATTCCTTCGGAGTTTTGAACTTACGCCAGAACTTCTCTTTTTTGTATTTCTTCCTGTTTTGATATTCGAGTCTGCTTATAATATGAAGTTTCGTGAGCTTGCGGAGAACGTCTATTCTATCTCTCTATTTTCAATTTTAAGCCTACTTCTCTCTGCTTTATTCATTGCTTTTGTTCTCTTTTTTATTCTTCAATGGATTGGGTTTCCTGTACCATTTTTTGCAACACTTATTTTTGGCGCACTGATCTCTGCGACTGATCCGGTTGCTGTCCTTGCTCTGTTCAAAGAGTTCGGTGTTCCGAAAAGACTTTCTCTTCTTTTTGAAGGGGAAAGTCTTTTTAATGATGGTACTTCACTGGCGTTATTTCTTATTGTCGTCGATATTGCTACCAAGGGTTTTTCTGGTATGACATCTTTACTTCAGGGTGTATTTATGTTTTCGACGATGGTGATTGGTGGTATTTTACTTGGTCTGATAATGGGGTTTGTTTTTTCTAAACTTATTGAAAAAGTACACGATAACGAACATATAGAAATAACACTGACGATGATTGTTGCTCACCTTACTTTTATCTTTTCTGAAGTCCTCTCACACCATCTCGTAATTTTTGGACAACATATTTATCTTTCATCTATTATTGCTACGGTTATGGCATCAATGGTTATTGGAAATTACGGACGATCAAAAATATCACCACGCGTCGAGGAATATATGGAGAAGTTTTGGGGATACTTTGCGTTTGTTGCCAATTCATTGGTATTTATTTTGATGGGACTTTTATTTGCGGGTTTGCCAGTGCATTTTGATCAATTTATTTGGCCTATTATAGCAACGGTTGCAGTTGTCGTTCTTGGTCGTATTATCTCTATTTATCCTGTCGCATTTTTTATTAATCACTTTACGAAAGAAGACTTTATTCCTTTGACTTGGCAACATTTGCTCTCATGGGGCAGTTTGCGTGGTGCATTAGCGGTTACTATGGTTCTTTTACTTCCTAACGACCTTACATTAGATGGATGGAATTATTCTTTTACAGCGAAAGAGTTTATTACAGCACTGACAATTGGATGTGTTTATTTTACATTGCTTTTTAAAGCTACAACTATTGGAAGTATGATCAAGAAGATGAAGATTGATCAACTTACGGAACTTGAAAACATAGAATATCACGAAAGTCGCGCTCTTATTTATTTTCAAACAATGGAAAAATTGGAAGAGTATCATAAGAAAGGTTTTACCGATCCAGTAGTATACAAAAAGTTATATGAAGAATATAAGATAGCTTATGAAACTTCTCTGCGTATTCTTCATAATTCTTTTCAGAGTGATTCTCATTCTCCAGAAGAAGCGTTACGAATGTATGCTCTTGGTGTCGAAAAAAGAGTCTTGCATAAACTTTTTATGTATCGAGAAATATCAGAATTGGTTTATAAAAAGGTTGCCAACAAAATAGAGATTCAAATGGCGCGTGTAGAAGGAGGGAAGGATCAAATTGTACATATTGAAGAATCGTTTTCTCAAGATTGGTTTGAATGTTTAGTGGCCAAAGCACGCACTTTTCTGAAACCGATAAGCGAAGAAAGACAAGCTCTTGATGAGTATCACTATTATCGTGCGCAAAAGATTATTTCTGCGAAAGTACTTCGTCATTTGAGGGCACTTTCTGGACATTATCGAGGAGTATTCGGTAGTGATGAACTCGTGAATACGGTTATTGATGTTTATCTTTCTTTTGAAAGAGATGCTGATATAAAAATGCAAGAATCAGCAAAATATATCAGTAAACATTTAGGACGAGAACATGAGAAGGTTGGACGGCGTGGATTTTTTCAAGCAGAAGAGAAATTTTTGCGGAAAATATCAAGAGAAGAAATGTTGCCTCGTAAAATAGAAACAATGCTTCGTGAAGAGTTTAAGAAAAAAGCATATCGTTCTCAATAGTTTTTTGAGAGAATATTGCAGTCTATCATTGATAGCAGATGAATATCTCAAAACTTCTCATAAGATATCATCTTACATAATAAGAGATAGTATGAAAAAAATATTTATCATATATCTGATAGGAGTATTTATTTTCAATTTCATTTGGGAAATGAGTCAGGTTATATTTTATAAACCTCATTTCAGTGGTACGCTTGATCTGATTTTAGTTCATCTAAGAGCTACAGTTGGTGATGCAATTCTTTCTCTTATTATTTATGCACTGATGTCTTTAATTGTAAGAGATACCAGATGGATTTTAAAGAGTACGGTATGGTCATTCATTCTAATCTCGTTCTTTGGTTTTATCTTTGCTGTTGCTATTGAGAAATATGCTCTTTTGACTGGGAGATGGGAGTATAGCGAGTTGATGTTTATTGTCCCGATTATTAAAGTTGGTTTGTCGCCTGTTTTGCAATTAACAATTTTAACCCCATTGGTTACATTTATTACAAGGAAAATTATTCTTGAACACTCTATAGAAAAGAAGAAAAAATAAATTGTGAAAATAAATAAAAAATTTGTAAGAGTTTTATTTTTATTTTCGATGATTACAAGTAATTCCTTTTAAGTATATTTTCACTCAATGAGTAGAAAAGTAAAAAAAGATACAATAATATACTAAAAAAGACTGAAGGATATCTTTTTAACTTGTTGTATGAGTACTTATATTGATGGCTGGGGAGGTAGGGATCGAACCTACGAATGGAGGCTTCAAAGGCCCCTGCCTTACCACTTGGCTA
Source organism: Candidatus Moraniibacteriota bacterium (assembly GCA_037441965.1). Classification (GTDB taxonomy): domain Bacteria; phylum Patescibacteriota; class Minisyncoccia; order Moranbacterales; family UBA1568; genus UBA1568. The sequence continues at coordinate 24,298 of JBBIRD010000003.1, forward strand.
CTCCCCAATATGACTTTTAGTTTTTCTCTACGCTCATTATTTTTCCACCGAGCATTTCCATTGCTTGATCAATAAGCGGATTATTTTCTGTTATTGCTTGGTCTTTCTTCGTGGAAGATTCTTCAATAATAATTTTAATTTTCGTTTTCGATTTTAGTATCGTATCAAAAGCTGTTGCGAGTGTCAATTGATTTGCTTTTTCATCAAGGCGTTCTTTATGAAAAGGATATTTTACAGCGATAGTAATTACATTGTGAGATATTCCTACAGGACGCGCTGTAGAAAGAGCAAGACTGAGTGATGCATTGAGTTTTTTTGAGGTATTCAAGATAGTATTCCATTCATTCATAATAGTATTGAAATCAATTTCTGATGGTGTTTCTTCTGTCATTTCTTCTGGTATTTTTGTAGAATGAAGGATTTCTTGTTCTTCTTCTTTTATTTTTTTTGGTGAGGATGCTGATGAATTGATATTCTGAATGGTTTCTTTTTTTGTTGTTTCTTCTATTTTCTGATTTGATATCGGAAGAGGGGATTTCTCATTTTGTGAGATAATTTTTACGAGTGCAATCTGCAGGGGGAGTTCTGGAATGACGGAAACTTTACTTCCTATTTGTGCGATTTGAACATATTCAATTATACGGATAATATCATTTGGAGAGAATACAGATGCCAGTGTTCGCATATCATTTTTCTGTTCATCGGTGAAGGAATCAAGATCCTCAAGACCATTTTCGATATTAGCTGATACCAAGAGGAGATCGCGAAGATAATGAAGGAAGACGCCACAAAAAATTGATAAGTCGGTTCCATCGAGAGAAAGTTTAGTGACGAAGTTCAAACTTTTATATAATTCATTTTTTGCTACAAGATGAAGGAGTTCAACGATAGTGTCTTTTTTTGTTGTCCCTAGTATCTCGATGACTTTTTCTTCGGTGATAAGTGATGTTTCAAGGGAGATAATTTGCATCAAAAGGGATTCTGCGTCGCGCATACCTCCTTCTGCAGTGAGAGCAATCATTTCGAGTGCTTTAGCGTCGATAGTTAGTTTTTCTGATTGAGCAATTTTTGTGAGTTTCTCTATGATACTTTTTACTGGGAAACGAGAAAGATCGAAGCGCTGGCAACGAGAGATAATCGTATCAGGAATCTTGTGAAGTGCAGTGGTTGCGAGGATGAATATGACATGCATTGGTGGTTCTTCAAGTGTTTTGAGAAGAGCATTAAACGCTCCAGTGGAAAGCATATGTACCTCATCAATAATGTAGATTTTATGTGACCCAAGTGTTGGTGGAAGCATAACCGTTTCTCGTAATTCACGAATATTATCTACGCTATTATTGGAGGCAGCATCGATTTCTACAATATCTAAAGACCTTCCTTCATTCATAAGGAGACAATGTTCGCAAGTATTGCAAGGCTCGCTCCCTTTTCTTTTTGAGCAATTGACTGCTTTTGCAAAAAGACGAGCTAAAGTTGTCTTGCCTGTTCCACGAGGTCCAGTAAAAAGATATGCTTGACCAACACGACCAAGTTTAAGAGCGTTTGTAAGTGTTGTAACAATATGTTTCTGTCCTACAACATCAGAAAATGTTTGAGGACGATATTTTCGATAGAGTGTGGCAGATGATGAGGTCATAGAATAATTCTCAATAGCGGTATAATAATAGGTGAATGTAGAACAGACTCTATAAAGTATAACTCTTTTTTAGAAATGAAAAAAGAGTAGTATATGCTTTTCTTCTATCAAAGGGAAATAGTCTATTTATTTTTTGAAAACAAAAAGTTTATAACCAATGAAATTCCATACCAATGAAAAGCCTGTTGCAAAAAGTTTGGCAATATTTGCCCACATAACAGCACTGAGATTGAAAAATGGAGGGATATGAGTGGTAATACTCGTTAGTACCGCACCATTGATGAGAAGTCCAATAATACTGATAATGAAAAAAGCAGAAAATTTGATTGTAGCTTGTTCGGTTTTTGTTTTATCTTGAAATGTCCAGTATTTGTTCATAAAATAGCTATTCATAACTGCAACGGAGAAAGAAATACTATTCAAGATGAAAAGACGACTACCGGCTTCTATACCAGTGACATAGATCAGGGTGTTCAGTACGAGAAAATCGATACCCGTATTGATACCGCCGACAATAACAAATTTAGCAAATTGTTTTATAACACGTTCCAATCGCGCCTTATCCCAATTCTTTATCTCCATAACTATTTTTATGAGGCGCTTTGTTTAATTTCCTTTTCAATTTCTTCCATATCACGCACCCAATCATCAAGAGTGTGTGTGTCTTCTGATGTGAAAGTGTCATCTGATTGTACAAAAGAATCTGGTTTCGATTCAGTATCTTTTAGATCTTTCTTCCAGATATTGATACTTTCATTTTCTTCCGTAGCTTTAGTGAGAGCATTTTGCCAATCTTCACGAGCACCTTTTTGAATAATATTTTCGATAGCAGCCCAGGTCGCATCAGAATCCTGAGAAGTCACAATAGCCACTTCATCTCCAGGCATTGCTTTGAAATAAGTAATAGAAGCAAGGAGAACGCGAAATGGTTTGCCATCAGCAATGACATAATAATTCCCATTTTCATCTTGTGTTACCACAGCAATGGCATGATTACGATCCACTGGTCCTACTTGTTTGTAGAGAAAAGCGCCACGATCAGTGATAGTGAGTTTGAGCATATCACCTTCGACAAGTTTGGATTTGGAAGCATAATTTGCAGGAACAGGGTACTGTCTTCCATCTGTACCAATCATAAGCTGACCATCAAATGTTCCTTCGACAACCGTTCCTTCGACAGTATCAAGATCAACTTTTCGAGGACGTCCTGTTTTTTTCTTTCCTTCGAGTTGGAGGAGCATAGCTTTAGCTCCTTGAATAGTTTTTTCTGCACTGAGTACCATATCACGAAGCGCTTTAATCTTAGCGAGTTGCTCCTCGGTGCTTTGAAGTTCTGGATCGATATGCGTTGTGTTGTTTGCTGTCATAGTGTTTATTTTTACGATCATTGAAGATCGGTATGTAATGTTTTGTTTTTATATTATGTCTTCAGTATAAACAACTCTTTGAATAAATGCAAATGTTTTCTGTAAGCGTATTTGCCTATGAAAAAGAATGTATGCAGAGATGCTTTTTTGATGAAAAAAGATCTTCTTTTTTCTCATATCGCTTGGGGTTGACAAAAATTGAGAATATGCGGTAATATAAAGTCTCTCGAAAGAACAAAGAAGAGAGCATCGCAAGTATATGTAAAAAGAATATTTATGGCTCGGCAAAACAATGAAAATAGCGCTGTTTCAGAAATAGCACCAGAGGAGAGTGTGTTATTTTTTGTTTCTTCTTTGGATCATTTTCTTAAAAAACTACCGATTCGTTCACGAAATATTTTATTAGCACGTTTTGGACTACTCGGAAAAACAGCAGAAACGCTTGAAGAAATAGGTCAAACATATACCATCACGCGTGAACGTGTACGCCAGGTAATTCTAAGCGGATTCAATCTTCTGAAAACAGAGAAAGAGCATCCTCTTTTTAAAAAAGTAACGAAGCGTATTGTATCAGCACTGGAAGAACAAAACGGAATTGTTCCGGTTCATACTTTACTGGATATGCTCGCTTCTGAAGATGAAAAAGAACGAGGATCGCTTCTTGTATTTATTGAATGCATAACATCTGTGAAAGAAGTAAAAGCAACAAAAGAATACGAAAAAGCATATATTTTAAAAGATTTTTCATTTGAATTGTGGGAGAAAGTAAAAAACGAGGCAATACGAATACTGAAGACAGGAAATCAGTCATTGACATCAGAAGAACTTTTCGCACAGTTTCAATTCGTTGACGAGACAATAAATAAGCAAATGCTTATACACTTCCTTTCAGTATCGAAAGAGGTTAAACAAAATGTTTTCGGAAAATGGGGATTGGTAGAATGGAGCGATATAAAACCTCGTGGCACGAGAGAAAAAGCATATCTTGTACTCAAGACCACAGGGAAATTACTCCATTTTCGAGAAATTGCTTCTCTTATTGATAGTTATGGGTTAAAGAGTGCAAAGAAAACGAAAAGTCATCCTCAAACTGTACATAATGAACTTATTAAAGATGATCGTTTCGTTCTTGTTGGTCGCGGTACTTATGCGCTTGCCGAATGGGGGTATAAAAGAGGAACGGTGAGAGAAGTTTTGACAGAGATTCTCCGTAAATCAAATACACCACTTTCCCGCGAAGAGATATTAAATCAGATTCTGAAAATTCGTCAGGTAAAAAAATCAACGGTGATTATTAACCTCAATACTTTTTTCTCTCGCGTAGGGAGAGATGCGTACACTTTAAAAAAATAATACCCACTCTTTTATTTCTCTCTTTTTATCTAATATGCTAAAATAAAAAGTGTTTCGGTAGAGTGAAAGAATATTTTTTTACTCGTATAATGAAGAGGTCAACGAACCTCACAGAAATGAATACTCTTTTTTTGCATCTTTCACAAATGTTTTCTAGTATTTCTCATACATTCAGTCCGTTATTGGATGTGTGGTTTTTGATTTTTCCGCCTCTTCTCTTTGAAGTATTTAAACCTTTTTGGGAATCGCACATACAAAGTCAATACTCATCGAGTGTAAAAAAAGTGCTTCTCGAGATTATTCCTCCTCGTGATTCTGAGAAGAGTCCTCTTCTTATGGAATCTATTTATGCAGTACTTGCAGGTATTCATTCGACTCCGAGTATTTCTGAACAGTGGATCAAAGGTGTTTTTGTTTTGTCTTTTTCTTTGGAAATTGCAAGTATCGAAGGACAAGTGCATTTGTATGTACGTACTCCTGTACAGTTTCGTGATTTGGTAGAGTCTGCTTTTTATGCACAATATCCAAATGTAGAGATTATTGAAGCAGATGACTATGTAAATCTCGTTCCGAAAACTGCTCCGAATAAAGATTGGGATCTTTGGGGAACGGATTTTCTCCTTTCTGCTGATGATTTGTACCCTATAAAAACCTATAAATACTTCGAAGAAACAGTAACTGGAAAAATGATTGATCCTTTAGCGGGACTGATTGAAACAATGTCAAAAATCGGCCCTGGTCAACATATTTGGCTTCAATATATTATTACACCACTGCATGCAAATACACAGAAAATACTTCAGAAAACCATTGATAAGTTTCTTGGAAAAGAAGAAAAGAAAAAACAAGGAATATTTGGCAGTATAATGATATTTTTTCAAGATATTTTTATGAATGTCGGGCGCGGTATAGCTGGACGTGAATTTGTATTTACTTCTGCAGGAGGAGAATCAAAGAAAGATGAATCGCCCGTTGAGTTTCGTCTTACTCCAGGAGAGAAAGAAAGATTGAAAGCATTGGAATCAAATATCGGTAAGCAGATGTTTCGTACTCGTATGCGTCATATCTATGTTGGAAGGCGTGAGGCTTTTAATAAAGCGAACGGTGTGTCTGCATTCATTGGAGCTCTTAAGCAATTCAATGATTATAATTTGAATGGATTTCGACCTGATGATAATACGAAAACTTATTCAAATTATGTTCTCAGAGAAGAACGATTAAGATATAGACAACGTCGTGTATTTAGGCGCTATATTACGAGAGATTCAGATCCACAAGGGACACGATTCATTCTGAGTACGGAGGAACTCGCAACCGTTTTTCATATTCCAGATATGTCGGTTGCTAGTCCTAATATCTCTCATGTGTCATCAAAACGTGGTGGTGCTCCCATTAATCTCCCTATTCAAGAAGAATAACTCTTATGGCTACACATAATCAAAACGATATTACTTTTTTTGCAAAAACAAACTTTCGTAACCAAGAGCGTATTTTTGGTATCAAGACAGATGATCGTCGTCGTCATATGTATGTCATCGGGAAGACAGGTATGGGGAAGACGAACTTACTTGAAAATCTGGCTATTCAAGATATTCAAAAAGGACATGGCATCGCTTTCATCGATCCTCACGGGGATACGGCAGAGAAACTTATTAAAGCGATACCATCAAATCGTATCAATGATGTGATCTATCTTAATCCATCGGATCAAGATTTTCCAATTGCTTTTAATGTGATGGAAAAGGTAGATCCAGAATATAGACATCTCGTTGCATCAGGATTAGTTGGTGTGTTTAAGAAGATATGGGCTGATTCTTGGGGACCTAGACTCGAATACATTTTACGCAATGCCATACTTGCATTGCTTGAATATCCTGGGAGTACATTGTTAGGAGTAACACGTATTCTTGTAGATAAATCATATCGTGCCAAAGTAGTAGAAAAAATTACTGATCCTGTGGTACGAAGTTTTTGGGTGGATGAATTTTCTCAGTGGAATGACAGAGTACTCCAAGAAGTAATTTCACCAATTCAGAACAAAGTTGGACAATTTCTTTCGAGCTCTCTTATTCGTAATATCGTTGGTCAAACCGTTTCTTCTTTTAATGTTCGTGAAGTTATGGATCAGCGAAAGATTCTTATTATCAATCTGTCAAAAGGGCGTATCGGTGAAGATAATGGAGCACTTCTTGGTGCAATGATGATCACAAAAATTCAACTCGCAGCAATGGGACGCGTTGATATACCTGAAGAAGATCGAAGAGATTTTTATCTTTATGTTGATGAGTTTCAAAACTTTGCTACTGAATCATTTGCAAATATATTGTCCGAAGCTCGTAAATATCATCTCAATCTTATTCTCGCCAATCAGTATGTTACACAAATAGAAGAAACTGTCCGCGATGCTATTTTTGGAAATGCAGGATCTCTTATTTCTTTCCGTGTCGGTGCGATGGATGCCGAGTTTCTTGAAAAAGAATTTGAACCGGTATTTATGATGAATGATATTATCAATCTTCCGAAGTATCAGATTTATCTGAAGCTTATGATCGATGGTATTGCAGGGGATGCATTTAGTGCAACTACGCTTCCGCCAATAAAACTTGAAGATGCGGGTAATGAAGCAAAGATTATTCAGAGTTCAAGAGAGCGTTATTCGTCGAGTCGTGAGATGGTAGAAGATAAGATTCGTCGCTGGAGTGGAATGCTTACCCCTGAAGAACGACAAGCAATAGCTGAGTCACAGAGTATCTTTGAAGGAAAAGTGAAGAAAAATCTCCAGAGAGGAGATCAACCGATCAAGCAAGAAACGAATAAGAAATCAAATACTTCTTCTTTTCGTCCAGCACTCGCGCCAAAACGAGATACTGCTATTTCGCTGGAACCTTTAGAGGTATTGAAATCCAGACCTGCGTTTTCTCACAATGAAGAAAAGGAGAACATACATCAAGATACAGACGAGTCAGTAAAAAATACATCATTGATGAAAGAAATATCGAAAGAGAAAGTTTTGTATGAAGCAAAATGTGCGAGTTGTGATGAAGATATACAAGTGCCATTCAAACCAGATGGTCAGAGGCCGACTTTTTGTAAGGCTTGTTTGCGGGATTATCAACGATCTGTGGCAAAAGTTCGTAATGAAATTGAAGTAAAAAAAAGAGAAGAAACCGTGATAAATCCTCAGACTTCGCCTATACAAAAAAAAGAATCGTATCATAAATCATATGTTTCATCAGAGGTGCCACTTTCACTTCATCAAATGAATTATATTGGCGCAAAAAAATTTCAATCATTGAATCATAAGCCAGTAGTCAATTTGAAAGAAGTCCGTGCTATGATACAAAATGTGAAGAAAGATGATGTAAATACGAGAGAGTCTTGAAGATTCTGTAAGAAATTGATAGTATAGTTCTATATGAGTTTTCGAAAATGGCACAAACGTGCGTATAAAATTTGGGTTGTTGTTTCTATCTTTGTTGTAATATCAATGGTTGGTTTTCTCGTTGCTCCATTTTTTCTTCATTAAAAAATAGAGGAAACATTATTATGATACAAAAAAGATGGTTTGTAAAAAGTATTATTGGTATAGTATTTCTTTTTTCGGTGTGGGTTATTATTATTTCTTCTCAGCAAATAAAAAGAAATTACCATATTGAAGAAGAAGTAGCGAAGCTTCAATCTGAGGCAGATAAAATTCGAATTGAAAATGAAACATTGGCCGAAAAAATTGCTTATTTTTCTTCTGATAATTTTCGTGAACAGGAGGCAAAACAAAAATTAGGATTAAAAAAGGCAGATGAGAATGTTGTTGTGATTGTTCCTCGTCCAGAATTAGAAAAGAACAAAGAATCAATATCTCATACTCAAGAAGACGGTATTTCAAAAACTGGAGATTTGATTCCAGATTATAAAAAATGGTGGAGGTTGTTTTTTTAGTTTTTTTACGAGTATAATCTGTATGCAAAATACAAAAGATAAAGTTTCAAAAAAAATATCTATAAGCACTTTTATTTTTGCTTTTCTTATTTTTTGTATTTCTTTTTTTATTATAAGTCTAATACTTCTTTATATTTTCCCTGTATCTCAAAGTCTTACTAATCGTCTTAAAACTTCTTTACCGTATCCTCTTATATTGCTTGATTACAAAAATATAATTACATTTCGTGAATTATCTTCCAATATGGCTTCCGTACGACGTTTTTATGAAACGCAAGATTTCTCAAAAATTGGTTTACGAGTAGACTTCTCTACCGAAGATGGAAAAAAGCGTTTTAAAATACGAGAAAAGGAAGTATTGAATAAAATGATTGAAGACCTTGTAATAAAGACATTGGCATCGGAACAAGGTATTTTTGTAAGTCCAGAGGAAGCAGAACAATCCGTTGCTCGTAAATTGGAAGAATATGGAACCAAAGAAACAGTGAAGGAAGAACTTGATCGACTGTACGGATGGTCTCTTACTGATTTTGAGGAAAAAGTTGTGTTACCAAGTCTTTATCAAGAGAAGTTGGAAAAAGCTTTTTCTGGCCAATCAGTATCTGAAATAGAGATGTTAAACAAGAAAGTTCTCGAAGCACAGAAGGATATTCGTTCTGGAACAACATTTTCAGAAGTAGAAAAGAAATATTCAGATGCAGAAACAAATGAAAATGGTGTATGGTTTGCTCTCGCAGATGTTCTTCCTGAATTGCAATCATCATTAGTAAAGCAAACAGTTGGAACATCAGGAGATGTAATAGAAAGTAGACTAGGATTCCATATCCTCTTTTTGCAAGAGAAGAAACAAGAAGATACGAAAACATTGTATCGATTGAAACAAATTTTTGTAAAAAAAACGACTTTTGCTGATTATCTTTCAGAACAAATGAAAAAAATGTCAATAATTGTACTTGTCCCAGAATATCAATGGAATAATGAATCTTCCCGCATAGAATTTACCGATGAGAGTATGCGAGATTTCGAGAAGAAGGTATATGAATCATCTGATAGTGATCCCGCATTTTTCTTTTGATGAAAAGATTTTTATTTTCGAAAATATAAAATATTTAACATAAAATATATGGAAACACAACAAGACAATGTAGTACACAGAGAAAATATATCAGCAGAAAATATACATACACATCATAAACATCAAGCATTTCTTTTCTTTTTTGCTCTCATTTTCGGTTTTTTAGGTGGTCTTTTTTCTCCTGCAGTAATGAAATTGTATGACAAGTATGCCACGCTCTCATCTGAGGAGAATGAAGAAAAAATAGCATCTCCTCTATCACCAGTGATGGAACAAAAAACATCTGATGAGCGTATTGTGAGTTTGGTAGAGAACCACTCGAGCGGTGTAGTAAGTATCGTCGTTAGTAAGGATGTACCACAAATGAAGCGTTTTCGTTCTATGGACTTTTTTGGAGGATGGCCTTTTTTTGATCCTTTTGATCAGCCAAAAACATCAGATACTCTTCCTTCCAAAGAGAAACAGAAAATTGGTAGCGGGTCAGGGTTTTTTGTATCGAGTGACGGTATGATTGTCACAAATAAGCATGTGGTATCTGATGAACAGGCTGAATATACCGTGATTACACAGGAGGGGAAAGAATATTCTGCAAAAGTGCTTGCGCGTGATCCGAATAATGATATTGCTGTTTTGAAAATTGAAGGAAAAGATTTTCCAGCGTTGACACTTGGTGATTCAAGCACTCTCAAAGTTGGACAAAGTGTCGTAGCTATCGGTAATGCTCTAGGAGAATTTTCTGGTTCGGTGACAAGTGGAATTATTTCTGGTTTGAAACGCAATGTGTCAGCGGGATCCAGTTTTGGTATGGAAGAGAAATTAACTGATATTATTCAAACAGATACTGCTATCAATCCAGGAAATTCTGGAGGACCATTGTTTAATATCTCCGGCGAAGTAATTGGAATAAATGTTGCTATGGCTGCAGGCGCAGAAAACGTTGGTTTTGCTCTCCCTATTGATTCAATAAAAAAAGTTATAGGTGAGGTGCAAAAGACAGGAAAAATAGCAACACCGTATATTGGTGTTCGTTATGTTCTTTTGACTGATGAAATACAAAAAGCAAATAATCTCCCTTATAATTATGGAGCACTTGTTTTGCGTGGAACGAATATGACTGATTTTGCTGTCATTCCTGGTTCTCCTGCCGATAAAGCTAATATTGTAGAAAATGATATTATTCTTCGTGTGAATGGGAAAAAAATTGATGAAGAGCATCCTCTTTCTAGTCTTATTTCAGAGTATTCTATTGGTGATGAGATTACATTCTCGATATGGCACAAAGGGAAAGAAAGTGATGTAAAGATTACTCTTGAAGAACGTAACTAACATAATGGAGTAGATAATAAGAGTTGAAAAAAGAAAGAGTGTGACACTCTTTCTTTTTTTTATTTTATGATATAGTAAAAATAGATATTTGTTTTTTATTATGATTTTTCATCTGACTATCTTTTTTTGGACGCTTATTTTCGCATTGGGACTTGAAATAGTAGTGCAAAATTCGTTTTCACCAACATGGAATTGGTATTTTTTTACAACTATACCGTTTTTCATTATTTCTCTCTTAGCGTGTCAAAAAATTACGAAGCGTTCGACAGATGTTTTTCTCCTCGGACTCCTTTTTCTTTCTTCTCCTACACTTCTTTCGTTCATTGATTCACCTCGTCAGAGTCAATGGTTTATTTTTCTTTGTTCGGTTATGTATTATTTTGCACTTCTTGGTTTATATCGATTGCATTACTCTCCAAAAGATAAGACGGCACAATCTTTTCTTAATACGGCCTCTTTGGCTGGTATTTTCTTTTATTATACGAGTCTTTTTGGCTTCTATCTGAATTTTTCATTTCCATTGTGGGGATTGATGACATTGTACTTTTTTGGCACTGCTTTTATGAGTTATAAAACATTTGCTAGTATAGAGAGAGAGGGAATACAAAAGAAACGATTGATGATGTACAGTGTGTTATTAGGTCTTTGTATGGCGGAAATGGTTTGGGTGATGAGTTTCTGGCCATTTGGATATTTAACAGCAGGCGTATTAGCACTCATTTTTTTCTTTCTCATTTGGGATATTACTTTTGATATCTTTCACAGCACACTTTCGCTTCGAAAAATGGTGTGGCGAACAATTTTTTTCTTTATCCTTATAGGGATTTTGCTATGGAGTACGTCTTGGCACATCCTTGTATGATGGGGTGTACAAATGATAGGCGATGTGATAAAAAGAATGAAGAGGTTAAATAAGAAGATGTATTTATCATAATCCAAAGCCGTAAGGTATTCGTCATTTTTTGTATGAAAAAATCTGTTTTTATTGTAGTTTTTATTTTTATTTTCTTTCTTTTTGGTGCTTTAGGAGCAATTTTTTTGAATGCTTATCTTCCAAAAATTGCTTCTTTTCCTATTTTGAATAAGTGGAGTGTACTAAAGAAAGCGACTGATCGCGTGACGATTATCAATAAAACTGAGCAGGTCGTCATTGCAGAGGATGATTCTGTAGAAAAGATTGTTTCACAACCAGCCACCGCAGTAGTGAATATTGTTATGACGCCATCTGATACGGCAAAGAGTATGTCATTACCTCTTCCTATACGAACAGGTGTTTTAGTGACGAACGATGGACTAGTTCTCAGTTATAGTAGTTCTCCTCTCACCAAAGAGATGTATCAATACACTGTTATTCTTTTTGATGGAACGACACAGACGGCCGATTTCGTCGGATACGATACTCTTACAAACATTTTTTTTCTTCGTCTGAAGGATACAAAGAATACCCCAGCGATTGCTTTTGCAAATTCTGATGATGCACGCATTGGCAAAAAGATTATCGCTCTCGGAGGATCATCTCTTCCATATCAAAATCGATTAGCCACAGGTATTTTGAGTAATATAAATTATTCTTTCAATCTCTCTGGAAAAACAGTGGCATTATCAGAAAAAATGGAAGGTGTTTTCGAAACTGATTTCGTTACACCAGACCAATTTATTGGCGGACCAACTGTTGGTTATAATGGAGAGATGATTGGTCTTATGGGATCACTGCTCATCGATAATGTTCCTTTTTCATTTCTTATTCCTGTGAATGCGGTTCATGAGTCTTTAGACAGGGCGATAAATGGAGAGCTTGATACGCGTGTTGTTTTCGGAGCGTACTATTTACCTATTACCAAGACATTGGCCGTTCAGATGCATCTTCCTGAAGAAAGCGGAGCTCTTATTTATTCTCCATCTGGGAAAACAGGATTAGCATTGCTTGCAGGACTCAGTGCTTCAAAAGCAGGACTGGAAGTAGGGGATATTATTCTGAGTATTGACGATAAACCTATCACACTCACTACTCCGCTTCCATTGCTTCTTCGCTCGTATCACAAGAATGAAAGCGTGAAAATGTCTGTGTGGCGAAAAGATGCAGAACAAGAAATAACAGTGCAGTTTTAATATATCTTTATGCGACAATCAAAAATTTTTATTCATACCAAGAAAGAATCTCCGAAAGATGAAGTGAGTAAAAATGCTCAATTACTTATACGAGCTGGTTTTATTCACAAAGAAATGGCAGGAGTATATTCTTTTCTACCGTTTGGTTTACGAGTATTAAATAAAATTATTCAGATTATTCGTGAAGAAATGAACAAAGTAGGTGGACAAGAAGTGCTTCTTGCATCACTGCAAGATAAAGCATTGTGGGAAACAACTGATCGATGGGATGATGAGAAGGTAGATGTATGGTTCAAAACAAAATTAAAAAATGGTACAGATCTTGGGCTAGCTGTAACACACGAGGAACCAATGACGCGTATGTTGACACAGCATATCAGTTCATATCGTGATTTACCGTTACTTACATATCATTTTCAAACGAAGTTTCGTAACGAGGTGCGCGCTAAATCAGGTATTATGAGAATGCGTGAGTTTCTAATGAAAGATCTTTATTCTTTTGCTCGTACTCTTGAGGAGCATAATACTCTCTATACATCTATTAGAGGAGCCTATAAAACTGTTTTTGAAAGAGTAGGATTGGGAGATGTTACATACCCTACATTTGCTTCAGGTGGAATATTTAGTAAATATTCAGAAGAGTTTCAGACTGTGAGCGATGCCGGTGAAGACATTATCTATGTTGATGAAATGAGTGGCCAGGCACTCAATGTCGAAGTGCTTAATGATGAAGTACTGGCTGACCTCGGGTTGAAGAGAGAAAATTTGGTTGAGAAAAAATCAATTGAAGTGGGTAATATATTTAGTCTTGGAACGAGGTTTTCTGAGCCACTTGGACTCACTTATAAAAACGAGAAGGGTGAATCTCTCCCTGTTATTATGGGAAGTTATGGCATTGGACCCGCGAGAGTGATGGGGACGATTGCAGAAGTTTTGTCTGATGATTTGGGTCTGGTATGGCCAGAAAGTGTAGCGCCATTTCGAGTACATCTTCTTTCTCTTGGAGCAGACGAGAAGGCGACTGAAATCTATGAGATACTTACACAAGCAGGTGTTGAAGTACTCTATGATGATCGTGATATGCGAGCCGGAGAGAAGTTTTCGGAGAGTGATTTATTAGGTATTCCATATCGAGTAGTGGTCAGTAAACGATCTGTTGAATTAGGAAAAGTCGAAATAAAAAAGCGTACTGAAAAAGAATCTGAAGAAAGAACTTTTGAAGAGCTCATTTCATTTTTTAAAAAATAATCTATGACACGGGAAATATATTTAAAGGATGAACGGATTATTATTTCTCTTGGTGGATCACTTTTGGTGCCTGAAGGTATTGATGCTGAGTTCATAGCGAATTTCAAAAAATTTATTATTGCTCATATCAAGAAAGGCTACCGTTTCATTTTGGTAACAGGTGGAGGAAAAACGGCTCGTCGATATATTGATGTTGCTTCACAAGTAACAAAAATAACTTCAGATGATTGTGATTGGCTCGGTATCCACGCGACTCGTATGAACGCTCATCTTGTGCGTACAATATTTCGTGAGTATGCTCATCCTCGTATCAATACTAATCCGCATGATCTTGAAGATTTTTATGGAGCGCCGGAGCCGATACTTGTTGCAGCGGGTTGGCGTCCGGGTTTTTCAACTGATTTTGATGCTGTCATACTCGGGAAATATTTGGATGTAACGCGTATTATTAATCTTTCAAATATCGAACGAGTGTATAACAAAGATCCTCGAACACACGCTGACGCAATACCGTTTGATGAGATTACTTGGAAAGAATTTCGGAAAATTGTAGGCAACAAGTGGAATCCAGGTATGAATGTTCCTTTCGATCCGATTGCTTCGGAAATGGCAGAGAAAGAACATATGGAAGTAGCCATATTGAATGGGGGAGATCTTGTGAATGTTACAAATTATATTGCAGGGAAATCATTTATCGGGACAAGAATACGAGGATAAGTTTTTATTTGTGAGTATATATGAAAACGGTAAAAAAACTTCTTCTTGCATCACCTCGTGGATTCTGTGCTGGAGTTTCTAGAGCAGTGAAAGCTGTTGAAGACACACTTGCTCTTTTTGGCGCACCAATTTATGTAAAACATGAAATTGTACATAATAAGCATATTGTCGAAAATTTTTCGTCTCAGGGTGTTATTACCATAGAAACGCTCTCAGAAGTACCTGAAGGGTCCGTAGTCGTGTTTTCTGCTCACGGGTCAATACCAGAGCATTATATTGAGGCAAAAAAACGTCATTTGACGCTTATTGATGCCACTTGTCCACTTGTTACGAAGGTACATCTTGAAGTACATCGTTTTCTTAAAGACGAATACACTATTGTTTATATCGGACACAAAGGACATATCGAAGGTATTGGTGTTTTAGGAGAAGCAAAAGATGGACAGATTTTTCTTGTGGAAAATGTGGAGGATGTTCAGAACTTGAACATTGGTAATCCGGAGAAGATTGTATATCTTACGCAAACAACACTTTCTGTTGATGATACCGCAGAAGTGATCCGTGCACTTCAAAAAAAATACCCATACATTATTGCTCCACCACTTTCTGATATTTGTTTTGCGACGACCAATCGTCAGTTGGCAGTGAAATCTCTCGCTAAGCTGTGTGATCTCATTTTGATTGTTGGATCAAAAAATTCTTCAAATTCGACGCGTCTTATGGAAACCGCGAGGCATATAGGTATCGAGGCATATCTTATTGACGATGTGTCCCAAATTGAGCATCAGTGGTTTGATGACAAAGAGATTATTGGTCTGAGTGCTGGAGCAAGTGCTCCTGAAAATCTTGTTTCTGATATTATTGATTTTTTTATAGCAAATGGAGTAACAGTAGAAAATCATATTGCACTCGAAGAAACAATGCATTTTACAGAACCACTCGAACTAATGCAGTTGAAAAGGAAAAAATGATGAAACAATACAGCACCATTGCTCTTCAAGTGAGTGATCTTGATCATAGGCGTATCGATGGAACGAGAGTGTATCTAAGGGAGTTACTCCGTCGTTTTGGTCTTTTGGATACTGAGACCAATTTTCATTTGTATCATAGGAAGGTTTTTAATCCTAATCTTGAGCCTCCATTCTTTAAGAATTATAGAATACGGAGATTGTCCTTTCCTTTTGCATGGATGCAAACGATATTTGTATGGGAAATGTTTCGTACGATTCCGAAAAAACTTTTTTTGCCTATCCAAGCCGTTCCATTTTTTGTTTCCCAAAAAACAGAGGTTATTGTTACGATTCACGATCTTGCTTTTAAGCGTTATCCTGAGACATTTCCAAAAATGCATTTATTCAAATTGAATTTTTTGTTATCTCTTGCGTTGTCGAGAGCGGATAAATTGATTGCAGTATCAGCGTCGACGAAGCAAGATATAAAAGAATTTTTTCCACAGATTCCTATGGAGCGTATTCGCATTATTCATCACGGTTTTGATAAGGATTTCTTTGGCGTGAGAATAGATCATAATTTTTTGACACAGAAGCTTGCTTTGTATCATCTTAAGGAAAAATCATATATGCTCTATGTTGGAGCACTTCAACCAAGGAAAAATCTTGTACGACTTATTAAGGCTTTCGATAATGCGAAGAAGAAAATTCCTGCTATGAAATTAGTATTAGTGGGAGAGAGTGCATGGCTTTCAGAAACAATATTTGAGGCACGAGAACAGAGTATATACAAAGAAGATATTATGATGGTAGGGTCGTTAGGTTTTGAAGAAATACGCATATTATATCAAGGAGCGCGATTTTTTGTTTTCCCATCACTCTATGAAGGATTTGGATTGCCTATTCTTGAAGCCTTTGCTTCTTTGGTACCAGTGCTTACAGCTGATAATTCCAGTTTACTTGAAGTAGGAGGTAATGCAGTATTATATTGTAATGCCGTAAACATTGAGGATATATCTGAGAAAATGATGATTCTCTGGAATGATGAAATGTTGCAAAAAAACCTTGTGATAAAAGGAAAAGAACAATTAGAAAAGTTTTCGTGGGATAAATGTGCTAAAGAAACTTTGGAATATATTCTTTCTTAAAGACGAAAATGCTTCTTGCTTTTTGAGTGTTTTTGCTTTATCCTTAGGAAATGAATGAACAAGAACGACAAAAAAATATTCGCAATTTTTGTATCATTGCACATATTGATCATGGGAAATCTACTCTCGCGGATCGTCTTTTGGAACTGACAAAAACAGTAGAAATGCGAAAAATGAAGGAACAACTCCTCGATCAGATGGATCTGGAACGTGAAAGAGGTATCACGATCAAGCTTCAGCCGGTACAGATGCATTATGAATATGCAGGAGAGAAATATACGCTCAATCTCATTGATACGCCGGGACATGTGGATTTTCATTATGAAGTATCTCGTTCACTTGCTGCTGTCGAAGGAGCGATTCTTTTGGTTGATGCGACAAAGGGTGTGCAAGCGCAAACACTTGCTAATTTGTATCTTGCTATTGATCAAGGGCTTGAGATTATTCCCGTGATTAATAAAATAGATTTACCAAATGCTGAAGTAGAAAAAACAAAAAAAGAAATCATTCACATTTTGGGATGTAGAGAAGATGAAATACTTCTTGCTTCAGGAAAGACAGGAATAGGTGTGAAAGAAGTATTGGAGCGTGTTATTTCTGTTGTTCCTGCTCCTAATGGTGATGAAATGAAACCGCTTCGCGCCCTTATTTTCGATTCGGTATACAATACCTACAAAGGTGTCGTTGCGTATGTAAAAATTGTTGATGGTACGGTGAAGCGTGATGATATGCTTCATATGTTGGGTACTGAGAAAGAAGGCGTTACCGTTGAAGTAGGATTGTTTCATCCAAATCTTGTTTCGACTGATGTACTTCGTGCTGGAGATATTGGATATATTGCTACTGGACTTAAAGAAGTGGGACATTGTCGTGTTGGAGACACAGTCACATGGCGGATGAAAGATAAAGAAAAGATTGTTATCGAGAGACTTCCCGGATACAAAGAAATTAAACCAGCAGTGTATGCGAGTTTCTATCCTGTCGATGGAGATGATTATACAGTGATGCGTGATGCTTTGGATAAATTGAAACTGAACGATGCAGCATTTACTTTTGAACCAGAAAGTAATCAGGCTCTTGGGCGAGGATTTCGTTGTGGATTTCTCGGACTTTTGCATTTGGAAATCATTCAGGCGAGATTGGATAGAGAGTTTCAATTGAATCCGACAATTACTACCCCGTCAGTAGTATATGAAATAAAATTGCACGGTGTTGAAAAGCGTGTGCCATTGTATTCACCAACTAGTCTTCCTGATCCAGCAAGTATTGAAAAAATATATGAACCGTATGTTGCTCTTTCTATCGTCACCCCGAGTGAATATTTAGGGAATGTCATCACATTGACACAATCTATCCGTGCGGAGTATAAGAATACTGAATACATTGATGAAGAACGGGTTTTACTTTCTTTTGAGGCACCACTTATGGATGTGATCGTGAGTTTTCATGATGAATTGAAAAGTGTTTCATCAGGATATGCTTCGATGAATTATGAACCGATAGAATATCGGGCAAGTGATGTTGTGAAGCTTGATATTCTCGTGGCTAATGAATGCGTTGAAGCATTCGCTCGAATGATTCCTCGTCGTGATGCTTATGGAGAAGGAAAGCGTGTTGTAGAAAAATTGAAAGAAGTTATTCCGAAACAAAACTTTGCGGTTGCTATTCAGGCTGCTATTGGAGGAAAAGTGATCGCTCGTGAAACAATCTCCGCTTTTCGAAAAGATGTAACAGGAGCTCTGTATGGAGGAGATTTTTCTCGTAAAAAGAAACTTCTTGAAAAGCAAAAAAGAGGAAAGAAAAAAATGCGTGAGATTGGTAGAGTATCTATTCCAAGTAGTGCTTTTCTTGCTGTACTCAAGAAATAAATATTTTGCAAAATCGTTCCAGAAAGAGTATACTGCGTATGTAAATATTATTGATATTTTCTGTCTATCGTGACAATAGCTCAGAAAGATAAAAAACTATGGCAATGGAGTTTACCGATGCAAATTTTGAAGCAGAAGTGTTAAAGAGTGATAAGCCGGTACTTGTTGATTTTTGGGCACCATGGTGTGGTCCGTGTCAATTGATGGGACCAGTTATTGAAGAATTGGCTGGAGAAGTAACAAGTGCAAAGATTGGTAAGCTAAATGTTGACGAGAATGCAGATACAGCAAGCGCATACGGTATTATGTCTATCCCTACTCTCAAGGTGTTCAAAGATGGAAAAGTTGTGAAAGAATTTGTAGGCGCACAAGCGAAAGATAAATTGAAAGCAGAGCTTGCAAACCTGTAGTTTTTATTTTTCAAGATTTAAAACAAAAAACAATGAAAATTCATAAGGAGAAAATTGATCTGGAAAGTAAAACACAGATCGAGTTTATGGATATTACTGACAAAGTCCAAGAAATTATTGATCATTCTGGAGTGAGAGAAGGTCAAGTACTGGTGTATGTTCCTCATACTACGATGGGTATTGCTATCAATCATAACGAGCCGATGTTGGTACAAGATTTTATGCGTGTTATGTATAAGCTTGTCCCTGTTGATGATCACTATTCTCATGATCTATTTGAACTCCGTCGTGAATCACAATCAGATGGACGCAGTAATGGTCATTCACATTGTAAATCTATCCTACTTGGTAATAGCGAAACAATTCCTATTGAAAGAGGAAAACTTCTTCTGACAGAGCGTCAAAGTATCTTTGCTGTCGAATTCGACGGATCAAGGAAAAGAGATATTTTTATTCAAGTAATCGGACTTTAAATAATACGATGCGTATTTTTCTTTTTATAGCCTCTTTTCTTTCGGTAATGACTCTTGTAGTTTTTTTTCTTCTCTCGTATGCAGAGACGTCTTCTTATGGTACACGAAAAATAGAACAGCGTTTTGAAGTTTTGCAAGGAGAAAATGTTATTGATGTGTCCAAAAAATTGGAATCAGCGGGGCTTATTCTTTCGCGCATTCCTTTTTTGTGGCATATTGCGCGTATTGGTAAAACTCACGCGCTTGTCGCTGGTACTTATAACCTCAGCGGGACTCTCAATATCACCGAAATCACTCGTATTATAACGACCGGAGAAACAATTTCTCATGATATAAAAGTTACTTTCCCGGAAGGTTGGGGGAGCAAGAAAATGGCAGACAAATTGACAGCTAACCATCTTCCTGGAGTTGATTTTTTACTTTTAGTACAAAATCCAAAAAAAGAATGGAAACAGAAATATGATTTTCTTAATGATTTACAATCAGATTCTTCTCTTGAAGGGTTTTTGTTCCCTGATACTTATTTTTTTGATGAAACATCTTCAGCTGATGTCATTATTGAAAAAATGCTCGATAATTTTGGAAAGAAATTTAACACCTCTCTTCGTTCTGATATTTTGAAACAAAATCGCAATCTCTATGAAATAATAACACTTGCAAGTATCGTAGAGAATGAAGTAAAATCTTCTTCTGATCGAAAAAAAGTTGCCGATCTTTTTTTGCGAAGGATTCAATCTGGTCAAGCTCTGCAGAGTGATGCTACGGTGCAGTATGTTCTCGGAAGAGATAAAATACAACATTCTTTCGAGGAAACACGAACAGCTTCCCCATACAATACATACATCAATCCTGGTTTACCTCCAGGACCGATAGGCAATCCGGGACTCAGCTCGATTGAAGCTGTTATTTTTCCTGAGAAAAACCCGTATGTTTATTTCTTGAGTGATCCAAAAACAGGAGAAACAATTTTTTCTATTACCTACGAAGAACATATCAAAAATAAAAATTTGCACGGATTATAACAAATGAAAGATAAGTAGTATTTGTGTTGTGAAGAAATGAAAATAGCCTTGGTTCATGATTATCTTGTGCAATACGGAGGAGCAGAGCGGGTGCTTGAAGCTTTTACTGAGCTTTTTCCGTATGCGCCGATTTATACGCTCATTTATGATAAAGAGGCGATGCATGGTGTCTTTGAAGGGAAGCGTATTTATACTTCTTTTCTTCAGAAATTACCTTTTTCGAAAAAGCGTCATCGTTTTTTTCCGCCACTTATGCCTCTTGCTATTGAGGAGTTTGATTTTACAAAATATGATATCGTTTTATCGGATTCTTCGAGTTATGCCAAAGGAATTATTACGCGTCCTGAAACTTTGCATATTTGTTATATGCATACGCCAATGAGATATGCATGGGATGATTGTCAGAAATACACACAAGATTTTGGATTTCCATCGTTAGTGAAGAAAATGGTTCCATTTTTTATGAGTCCAATACGTTTGTGGGATAGAGCAAGTGCTGATCGCATTGATCACTATTTGACGAATTCACAATTTGTAGCGAAGCGTATAAAGAAATACTATGGTAGCAATTCTTTGGTGATTCATCCGCCTGTCAATGTTGATCGATTTTTTATTACGGAAAAACAAGAGGATTATTTTCTTATCGTTGGTCGTCTTATTGCATACAAAAGGCACGATATTGCTATTGAAGCTTTCAATCGTTTGAAACTTCCGCTCAAGATTATCGGTCGTGGACCAGAAATGGATCGTCTGAAGAAAATGGCCGGACCAACTATCGAATTTCTTGGTAGAATACCTGAAGAAGAATTACCACAGTATTATGCAAAATGTCGTGCATTTGTTTTTCCTCAAGAAGAAGATTTCGGTATCGTTGCGATCGAAGCGATGGCATCAGGGCGTCCAATTATCGCATACAGAGCAGGGGATATCGTGGAACATTTGGAAGAAGGGAAAATGGGAGTATTTTTTGATGCACAGACGCCCGAAGCGATCGTAGAAGCAGTCAATCGATTTCATGATAAGGATTATGACCCGGTCTATATTCGTGAAAAATCACTTCCTTTTGACAAAGAACGGTTTAAGGATAAAATAAAAGACTATATTAATAATACGTTTGAAGAACATAAACGCCAAAGATAGTTTTTATTTTTTTAATATATTTATTTATGGAACTCAAAGAATACATCAATCTTTTTCGAACACATATCAGATGGTTTTGGATAACGCTTTTTCTCTTTGTTTTTGTGGCGTTCGTATGGCAGAAGAATCAATCCACTCATTTCGAAGCAACATTACTGCTCAATATTGGTCGTACAAATATACAAAATACCGAGCAGTACACCTACGATAGTTTCTATCGGTTGCAGGCTGATGAGCGTTTTGCTGATACTGTCGTTCGTTGGCTTGGATCTCCACGCATCGTCGAAAATATTTATCAGGGAGTTGGACTTGATACACATAGTTTGAGCACACGAACATTGAAAGGCGTCTTTGTACCAAAAAGACTTTCTTCGCAGATGATAGAAGTGACATATGAGAATGCAAATGAAAAAAAACTGAGAGGAATCTCTCAGATGATGCTTACAGAACTCAATCAATATACGAAAACACTCAATGAAGATAGTGGCGAAAAGAATTGGTTTATCGTTATCGGGAGTGATCCAGTGATTCGTGATGTGCGTTTTTCATTAGCGTTTGCTCTTGCTATTGGATGTGCATTGGGTGTGTTTTTTGGGTTTTGGATGACACTTGTTGGGCACTATTTTTCGAACGATAAAAAATGATATGCGAATCGGTATTGATGTGAGATGTCTAGCAGAAGGAAAAAGGACGGGAGTAGAAGAATATGTTATCGCTCTTCTTTCTGGTCTTTTTTTGCAATCTCCAGATGATACTTATATTCTTTTTTTTAACGCCTGGAAGAAACCGTTACCTGATTTTTTTTGGGCTACGAAATATCCTAATGTAACATTGAAAGTTTTTCATATCCCTAATAAATTGCTCAATTTTTCTTTGTGGTATTTTCGTTTTCCAAAACTTGATAGACTGATTGGCGGAACGGATGTTTTTTTCTTACCAAATATCAATTTTTGCGCCGTATCAAAAAAAACGAAGTTCATTGTGACAGCACACGATCTTTCGTTCGAGATATTTCCTGAGACTTTCTCGTGGAAAAGACGGATCTGGCATTTCTTTATCCATTTTAAGAAACTCGTATTGTCCGCTGATAATGTGATCGCTGTTTCAGAATCGACGAAGAATGATCTTATTGACTTATATGGTATTCCAAAAGAAAAAATAACTGTTATTTATAGCGGTATCGGAGAGCAGTTTCGTATTCTTGATAGGAATGATGAAAATCTCATTCGAGTACAAAAAAAATACCATCTTCCGTATAAGTTTATTCTCTCTCTTTCGACATTCGAACCGAGAAAGAACTTGCCGGCGCTTATTTCTGCTTTTAATGCCCTGATGGATATGCATCATCCGATATTGGATAAATATTTTTTGGTCATTGCAGGCACAAGAGGATGGAAATATAGAGAAACTTTTCAAGCTATTCGTACATCGCCACACAGAGAAAAAATTATTGTAACAGGTTTTATAGCCGATGAAGATAAATCAGCATTGTACAATCTCTCAAGTATATTTGTGTATCCTTCACTCTATGAGGGTTTTGGTTTTCCTCCGCTCGAAGCGATGGCTTGTGGTGTGCCTGTTATTGTTTCGCATTCTGCATCATTACCAGAGATAGTAGGAGATGCTGGCATTCTTATCGATCCATATAGACCAGATGAGATTTTGGAAACTTTGAAACAAGTATTAACCGATAGAGAATTGCAAGAAGTTATGAGAAAGAGCGGGCTTTCACGCACCTTGGGTTTTGTATGGAATGAAACTATCAGACGGACATCGGAGTTTTTTCATATAAAAAAATGATGTTGTAGACAATGTATTTCTGAAAAAGAAGAGTCTTGACATCTTCTTTTTTTTTTATTTCACGGTATGTTATACTAATACTAAAGTACGAATAATAAAAAATATGTAAGAAAATACTTTTTTGTTCGTCTTAAAAAATGAAGGCTGAAAACCTTTATAAAAAACATATAAATAATTAATGTAAAAAATGTATGAAGAACGAGCAAGCAAAAAAGAAAGTTGGAAAAGCGACAGCTTTGGCTATTGCTATTCTTTCTTTAGGTGCTTTCACTGGAATGGCATCGATAGTTGCAAAGAATCAATCACTTATCACGCCAGTTACATTGGCTGATGATAATGAAGATAAGAGTAACGATAGTGAAGACAAGAATAAAGACGAACAGAAATCAGAAGAAAACAAACAAGAGAAGACGAAAGAATCTTCGAAGAAGCAATACGAACAAGATCGTGAAAAAAATAAGCAGGTATCTGAAAAAAATCGCGAACAAGAGAAGAAAAACTTAGAACAAAATCGTGAACAAAACAAACAAGAAGAGGACAATAAAGATGGAGAAGAGATGGACGCTGACGGTGATTATGATGGCGATGAATCTGCTGATACAGATACCGATGGTGATCGCGTAGGTGATACCAAAGGTATGTACAAAGATTCAGGGAAAACTCTCACAAAACTTCAGGAGAATATCTCTGAAGCAGAAAAGAAGATTCTCGAGAAGCAAGCCGAAGGGGTAGATGTTGCTGATGCTCTGAAGAATCTTGCTGTAGCAAAAGCGCAATTTTCTCAGGTAAGTGTTTTGTTTGACCAAAATGATTATGAAACAGCAAAACAATTAGCAAAGAATATCAAGAAAGAAAATATTTTTAATGAAAAAGATCTCGAATTTCAAAAAGATGTAGCAGAATCTGTGCGTGAAGTAACGAAAAAAATTGCCAAAGTGAATGAAAAGATCGCAATACTTGAATCGCTTGGTGGAGACACTACTGCTTTTAAAACACAAATAGTTGGCTTACAAGCAGATCTAACTGTACTTCAGTCATCGACGGATATGACGAGAGAGGCTTTTAAAGTCATTGAAAAAAAAGCTAAAAAATTGAAGAATCTCGTTGAACAATCCATTTTTGCTCTCGGTGGATCTGATGAAGATGATGATCTGTATGCTGATCACGAAGAAGATACGAATGATCTCGAAGAAGATCTGAAGGATGTTGCGGAAATTGAAGACGGTGATGAAAATGGCGTTTCAGAAAAAGTGCGATCTATTGCGAAAGAACATCGATCTTCTGTTGCTACTGTAGCTAACAGTTTGGGTGATATTAAGAATCAGAGTAGTTTTACTAAAACTGTCTTTGGTCCAGACTTCAATGCTCTTGATAAACTTACTTCGGAATCTGACGCTATGGTGACGCGTGCTGATAATCTTATCACTGTTTCGACACAGGTTACTGATCCTGATGTAAAACAAGTGCTTATTGATCGCGCAGCAGCTCTCCGCAGTGAAGCATCTAAACTTTCCGCTTATATATCTGCAGAGAACAGCCAATTCAGTATTTTTGGAAAACTTCTCTCGTTCTTTCGTTAACAAGCAATCTTTATAGAAAAGAATAACTCCTATTTCTCAGAGAAGTAGGGGTTTTTCTTTTTTTATGATATGATTTGTTTAGAAAAGGTATAATATCAATTTATAATTTTTGTATGGATAAAAAATCAAAAATATTTTTCATTGTTTTTTTTCTTTTGATTGCTGGATCTGTGGGTGTAGCGTATTATCGTTTTATGGTACAGCATGATTATATAGTTCAAGCAGAAGCGGATTGTGATCCGTATACTGAAGCGTGTTTTGTATATGTTTGTGATCCAGAGGTAGATGGTGAATGTACTGGTGATCCGATAGAAGACACATCATACTACAAACTCATCGATCGCAATGCAAAGAATATTCCCAATTGTGATCCTGCTGATGAAACCTGTACCGCTCTTGTATGTGGAGAAGGTGAGGTAGACTGTACTTATACCTTGTGTGATTCGGATGCGCTTGAGGAGGGACAGGTATGCAATGATCCGGTAGTGTATACAGCCGAAAATCCACTTGAAGAAGAAACGGAAGCAGAAGCAGATGGCACAGAGACAGAAGCGGACGAAGGAATGACGACAGAAGAAGACATTACCTCAGAAGAAGATATGACAGTAGATGAAGGATCTGCATCTGAAACATCTGATTACGAAAGGTGAAGTGTGTGTAAAGTTCATCTCTCTTCCAGTTTATAAAGGAAAGGTGTATGTAGATGCCAAATCGACAGCTTTGTCATCTCTCTTTGAAACAAAAGGTATTTTCACTGCTTTACCTGATGAAGCGATGTTGCGATGAGCGATGATCGAGAATTTGCCGTCTTTCCCATCTTTCCTTGAATATGTTACTCAGAAATTGCCTACAATGAATATGTCTACACTGATCATTGATCCAGAATTTCAGAGTCTTATGAAAAAGTGTGTTGATGAAACATTGGCACAGATTGCTCTGTAGTGTTTTGATGGGGACGAGTCTATCTTTCTATATCGAGAGTATTTTTTCCGGCAGATATCATTATTTTTTTGCAAAACAATCTGATTTATGGTAGAATATAAGAGTAATAGACTTTTTTATATGGTTTTTCTTGCAAAAGGAAAGATTTTTTTGTTTAATTATTTTTTAAAAGTTTTCGAGTATGGAAGATTTCAGAAAGGATGTACGTTTTGATAATAAGCTCATTATTATTGGTGGAGGCTTTATTGGTCAGGGAGTGTTACCGCTTATTTTCAAGCATATTGATATTAAACCAGAACAAATTTCCATTATCACAGCTGATGAACGAGGCAAAGAAACAGCAGAATATTATAACATTTCTTTTACCATCAATCCTCTTTCGAAGATAAACTATAAAGAAGTATTGGATCCAGTTTTGAGTCGTGGTGATTTCTTGCTCAATCTTTCCTCTGATATCTCGAGTCGTATTATTGTGGATTACTGTGCTGAAAGGGGTATTCTCTATCTTGATACTTGTATTGATTCTTGGCTTGGTGAAAGTACTGATTCGACACTGTCTGTTTCTGATCGATCACTCTATAAACTGCGTGAAGAGATGATTGATCTCAAAGCAAAATATGGAGAACAGGGTACAACAGCCGTCCTTGCTCATGGTGCTAATCCTGGTATCGTATCACATTTAGTGAAACAGGCACTGCTTAATATCGCCAAAGATACAGGGAAAGATGTGCACATTCCTCAAACGAGAGAGGAGTGGGCAAGACTTGCTCAGGAACTCGATATCAAGACAATTCATATTGCAGAACGAGATACGCAGATCCCTACTGAAAGAAAGAGAAAGGGAGAGTTTGTGAACACTTGGTCTATTGATGGATTTGTTGGAGAAGGTATTCAACCAGCGGAACTTGGTTGGGGGAGTCATGAAAAATCTTTGCCTGCTGATGCTATGAGGCACACTTTTGGAGATCAATCCGCTATCTATCTCAATCGCCCAGGAGCGTCTGTGCGTGTCCGTACATGGCTTCCTCTTGCAGGGCCACAGATCGGATATCTTATTACACATAATGAAGCTATTTCTCTTGCCAGTTATTTCAGTATTGGTTCTGGAGAGAATCCAGAATATCGTCCAACAGTACATTATGCCTATCACCCTTGTGATGATGCCGTACTTTCGATGACAGAACTTGAAGAACGCAATTGGAAAATACAAGAGCACCAGCGTTCCATCACTGACGAGATTGTTTCAGGGATTGATGAGCTTGGTGTTCTGCTTATCGGCAATGAAAAAGGTGTGTATTGGTATGGTTCACGATTAGATATTCATACAGCAAGGAACCTTGCCCCCTATAATTCTGCGACATCGATTCAGGTAGCAGCAGGAGTGGTAGCTGGTATGATATGGGCGATGCGTCATCCGGAAAGCGGAATCGTTGAAGCAGAAGAAATGAATTTTGATGAAGTGCTTGCCATCGCTGGACCATATTGGGGAGAGCTTGTCGGTGAATACAGCGATTGGAAACCAACAACAGAACGCAATAGTCTATATCCTGAGGATATTGATATTGAAGATCCGTGGCAATTCAAAAACTTCCGTGTTCTGTAAATAGAGTGCTTATACTTCAAAAAATGAGATATTGACATATATCCTTTTTTGGTGTATAATATATTTTTGATAGTCAAATGGGTTGACTATTGAAGATTTGTGTTCTTTTGAAAAGAAAGAGGAGGCTAGAAATGAGTGTTTTTGGCGATACTATAATCACTTTTTCTTTGGTTATTGGGATACTAGCGGGTGCGGTGACATTTCTTTCGCATCCTCTGTACATCGCCTCTATTATAAGAGGTGAAACCAAACCTCATGTCTTGACATGGGTACCATCTGCGATCATCGCAGGCATCACACTCTTTCTGTATGATAAAGCAGGAGGAGAGGATACAATTTTTGCCCCACTTGGCGATTTTGTGGGACTTTCTCTGATTGCTATTTTTTCCCTATGGCACGGAAAAAAAGACGTGTTTATCGATGTGATAGATTGGTTCTGTACATTGATTGCGATGATTGGTCTTATAATCTATGTGATTTTTGATAATCAATTCATTGCTTTTGGATCATCAATGATTGCTGAAATCTTTGCTCTGATTCCGACAATGAGAAAAACTTTGCACTATCCAGATCAAGAAGATTTTTTAGCGTGGACATTGACATTCGTTGGAAATGCTATAAATTTTCTGGCTATGAATAATGCAGTGGAAGTTGCGTATGTTACGACAATTTTCATCATAGACGGAGTGATTTGGGCACTTATTCTCCGTGGCCGAATGAAAAGATAGTTCTATAAGGGACGATACATATTATGTTATCGTCCCTTTATATTTTTTACTTAAAATATAATTTATAGTATAATATAAATTATAAAATGTATTTTTTATTTTTTTATGTTAGCTGATCTTTATTGTTTGCGTAAATCCGGAATTGCCGGTGAAGGTATTTTTGCTACACAGGATATTCAAAAAGGGAAAATTGTCGTTATTATGAAAGGAAAACTGTATCGAGAGGTACAACGTACGAAGACTGAAGCAATGACGAATCCTAATATGGTTGGAATTGGAAAAGATCTTTGGATGGATCCAGTTTTTCCTATTGTAAAAATGAATCATTCTTGTAATCCAAATCTTGGTATGCGCGGGAAGGTGCTTTTTGTTGCGATGAGGAATATCAAGAAAGGGGAAGAATTGACTTTTGATTATTCTATTTCTGAAGAAAGTCCCTGGGAGATAAAATGTTGTTGCAGTGCCCCTCAATGTAGGAAAATCATACGCAGTATTCATTATTTACCATTGAAAACATTCAACAAATATTTACCGTTTATCCCAAAATATTTTCAAAAAGTTTATAGAAAGAATATTGCATTAGGAAAATAAGAGTTGTTTATAAAATGTATTAATGATATTGTTATGTCTAAGATATATATCGGAAAGTCTTTAGTGAGTGGAAGAGGTTTATTTGCTTCAGTTGATATTTTAAAAGGATCTGTGGTTTTTATAATGAAGGGGAAAATCGTATTTCATCTTCCTAAATCGAAAAAAGAAGCATTGTCACATCCTGATATGGTTGGACTTACTAGAACACTCTATATCGACCCTATTCCTCCTTATAAGTATATAAATCACTCTTGTAATCCAAATGTTGGCATTAAAGGTAGAGTAACATTCGTCGCGATGAGAAATATAAAAAAAGGAGAAGAATTGACTTTTGATTATTCTACTACTGAAAATAGCGAATGGGAGATGAATTGTCATTGTGGGTACTCTAAATGTAGAAAAGTTATTCGGGGGGTTAAATCTATTCCAGAAGATTCTTTCCAGTCCTATTTACCTTATGTTTCAAGATATTTTAGAGAAATTTATATTCGATATCAACATCAAAAAAATAACCAATAATTTATGTTAATTAATTCTTGTGGATGGGATATTGCAAAATATTTTATATTTTCAGAAAATGTTTTTGACCCGCTCATATATTATTCTCATCTTACTCCATTCTTTTTTGCTCTTTTTACTGGTATTTTTTTATTTTTTGGAAATAGAGAAAAACTATTGAATAAGATTTTTATTTTTCTGACTATTTCATTATGTATTTGGATTATTTTTGATTTAATTCTCTGGGCTACAGAAAAGACAGAATATACAATGTTTTTTTGGTCATTGCTCGTATTTCCTGAATTGCTTATATATGCTTCCGCATACTACTTTATGTATGTTTTCGTGAAGAAATATGATCTGCCATTTGTACAGAAGATGGTATTGAGTTTGTTTTTTGTTCCTCTTATTTTTCTTTCTTCAACACAATACAATTTACAATATTTTGATTTGACGAACTGTGATCGTGAAGCGATTGAAGGTTCACTATGGTATTATACGTATATCGCAGAAGCAATATTTACTTTCTTGATTCTCATTTTATCAATTAGAGTATTTTTAAATAAAAAAGAAGAAAGAAGAAAGATATTTTACATTTCTACGGGTATTCTTTTGTTCTTATTTTCTTTTTCTTGGGGGAATATTTCCGGAAGTCTATTTAACGATTGGTCAATCGGACAATATGGTCTTTTTGGTATCCCGATTTTTATAATATTTATTGGTTATTCTATTATTAAGTTCAATGTCTTTGACATCAAACTCATCGGAGCGCAGGCTCTTGTTATGGCACAACTTGTATTGATCGGATCGATGTTATTTTTTGCGACACTTACAATAAGCCGTATTTTGATAGGAGTGACGCTCTTTGGAACAAGTATCGCAGGTTGGTTCCTTATTCGTTCAGTGAAGAAAGAGATTGCACAGAAAGAGCAGTACGAAAAACTTTCGCATACTTTGGCGATAGCTAATGAGAAATTAAAGGAGCTTGATACTACTAAATCAGAGTTTATTTCTATCGCATCACATCAATTACGCACACCACTTACGGCTATCAAAGGATATCTTTCACTTTTGCTTGAA
The DNA here is from genome assembly GCA_037441965.1 of Candidatus Moraniibacteriota bacterium. GTDB lineage: Bacteria > Patescibacteriota > Minisyncoccia > Moranbacterales > UBA1568 > UBA1568. The sequence goes on from JBBIRD010000003.1 coordinate 54,901, forward strand.
GGTTCATACGGATCAGTATCATCACAAGTGTCTGATGTCTTGAATAAGTTGTATCTTGTGAATAATCGATTGGTGCATCTTGTAGAAGATTTGCTCAATGTTTCTCGCATCGAAGCTGGGCGTATCCAGTATAATTTTGAACCGACACAGATCGAACCGATTATTGTTGATCTTGTTGAGATGTTCAAATCATCAGCTAATGATAAACATCTTACTCTTGATATTCATCTTCCAGAAAAAACTCTTCCACTGATTGTTGTTGATCCAAATAAGATTAAAGAGGTTGTTTCAAATCTTATTGATAATTCTATCAAATATACGAAAGTGGGCGGGACAAAAGTAACGATCGAATCGACCGCTCTTGTTGTGCGTATCATTATTGCTGATACAGGTATCGGTATTCATCCTGAAGATATGAAAAATCTCTTTCAGAAATTCCTTCGAAGCAAGGAAACGACCAAGATGGTAGTTTCTGGCGCTGGATTAGGATTGTATGTTGGTAAGAGTTTTATTGATGCGCACGGCGGAAAGATCTGGGCAGAATCTGATGGTCCGGATAAGGGTTCTCGTTTCATCATTGAACTCCCGATTCACAATGATACGATAAAAATCGGCACTTCTGATCAGCCGACGAATACGGAGAAGAACTCATGAATATTTAACGAAGTCACATTTCAAGCTACTCCAATGATATATTCTGTCAGGAACATGATATTGTTCACTACATCATTGGATCCAGGTAGAACCGCATAGGATAGAAAAGTAGAGCGTTCTCATAGAGAGGATTAGAAGAAATTCTATGAAAAAATATTTTCTCATCTTTCAGGGACTTGCAGAAAATTGAGACCTTTGATGATACAATCAAAAAGGATATTTAAATGAGAATGAACAGTCACAGATTGTTGTTGAGGATTCCATTTTAAACCTGTTAGAGAATCACTTGCGACGAGGACTGCAACATATGAAACATTGTGAAATTGTGCAACAGAAGCAAGGGAAGCAATTTCCATCTCGACAGATAAAACCCCTTGTTTTTTATATTTTCTTATTTTCTTTATAGTTTCACGGTACGGAGCTGCAATTGTCCATGATTTGCCCTTATGTACAGGGATGTCTGTTTTTTTGAGAATTATTTCAATATCTTTCATAAGAGTTTTTGTTATCATTACATCGCCTTTCTGTTTTAAGTAATGATCTGATACACCATCTTCTCTTATTGCACTGTCAACAAGTAAAATATCACCGATAGCAATTTCTTTCTGGATAACACCAGCTGTACCAATAGAAATAAATTTTTTTGCACCAAGGGCGATTAATTCTTCCATCATCATAGCTGTCACAGACGGCCCAATTCCGAAACCTGACGCAACTCCATAAGCACCTAAATTATAGAAATTTCCTCGTATACCCGGAATTTTTTGCGCATGTGTATTGATGCTGATGATATGTTCTAAAAGTGAATTTTGGAAGGAAAAAATAATAGTTTTAGGAACTATAATATTGTTTAATCTTCCAATTTTCGTAAGATATTTAATATATTCTTTTGGTTCAATATATGATAGGTCTAATTTTCCTTTCATAATATTTTTTAGATTATTTTTATTAAAATGGCGTGCAAAAATTTGCCATTACCGGTTTCAGTCCGAGCAAACAGAACAATGAGTTCCAGTTGAAACCGCTTTGGCACTGGGCATTGGCGATCAAACACTGACGAATCGAGTAACCCTTGGACAGTTGTTCTTTCATGAGATTCTCCTTACTTCATGTTGACGATAACAGCCAGGATGTTCCACTGACTATGCTTCCAGGTTGTTACTGGGGAAATAGTTGTAAGTTCTGGCCTACACAGGACAGACCTTGTAACAACTAGCACAACCCGTTTTAACTCGAGTGACATTGCGGTAAGATTGAAACTCACAGCTATACCAAATATCATCGAGTGGAACCTCTAACACATTACCACTAAAAAACGTTTAACGCCATCGAAATATGGAAAGGTATAAGCATCTCTATTGCAGGAAACATAAGGGAAAGAAAGAAAAAAGTATTTCTCAGAAATGATGTGACAATTATTGCAAGAAGTATTTTTTTTGCATCTTTCTCTATTATTTGGTATTGTAGAAGAGGATATATATAATAAAAAAATATGGTTAAACTTCTACTTGTTGAGGATGATCCGTTTATCGCTGAGATTTATAAGAAGAAATTCACTAGCTCTGGCTTTGATGTAGTAAATGTAGTAACAGGAAAGGCTGTTTTGAAAGAAGTGCAAGTACAAAAATTTGATATTATTTTACTCGACCTTGTGATTCCAGAGATGGGAGGAAAAGATGTTTTGAAAGAGCTTCGAACAAACAAGGAATATGATCAAAATTTGAAAATCGTTGTTTTTAGTAATCTCAGTTCTTCAGAAGATCGTGACGAATGTCTCAATCTTGGTGCAGATGGTTTCATTTCAAAAACAGAGTTTTCACCATCTGAAGTTGTGGCAGAGGTTAATCGTTTCCTGACACAATTTAGTGAACAGAAAAAAAATAACGATCGTCAATCAAAAGCGCCAGAAGAGCGTACTCATCTTGGCAAGAAAATCCTTCTTATTGAAGATGAATTAGTTTTTGTTGATATGTTCGGAAAAAGATTGACAGATGAAGGGTATACAGTAACTGCGTTACACGATGGAACATCTGGACTTCAAGCAGCGCTTGACGGAACATTTGACCTCGTGATTACCGATGTGATGATGCCGGGTATGGATGGGAGGGACCTTGTGAAGAAATTAAAAGAAGCTGAATCAGAAAATAATACACCTATATTTATTTTCTCAGCCTCACTCGATGATATAGCTGTGAAAGAACTGATTGATTCAAAAATCGCTGATAAAGTATTTTTAAAAACAGACACCACTCCCAGCGATCTCGCGTATGCCGTGAATGATTTTTTCAAAGAAAGAGAAAAAAACATAAAGGAGTCTTCTTTGTAGGCAGAACGCTGTACACATACTTTTTCTTCTTATTTTTTATTTTTGATGATTATATGAAAAATGGATCAAATCCGTTGTCTTTTCGTGTAGGACGAACACTGAGTTATTATATGCCTTATATCAAAAAGTACCGATCTATTATCGGGCTGTATTTTTTGTTTTATGGTTTGGCAGTTTTGATTTCTGATATTGCGACGCCATTTGTCTATAAAGGCATTATCGATGTTATCGGTCATGGAGTGAGTGCTCCATACGCCAGCGAACATTTGATGCAATTTATTCTTTTTTTAATTGTATCAATTTTTGCATACAATGTTTTTTATCGTTTAGGTGATTTTTTCCTGATGTCTTGTCAGAGTCGTATATTGAAGGATATCGCTGATACAACTTTCGTTGATCTGCATCGTCATTCGTATACTTTCTTTACAAACAATTTTACCGGATCACTCGTGGCGAAATCGAAGCGTTTTGTAGGAGCTTTTATGACTCTTCAAGATGAAACAGTCTTTATGCTCTGGTTTGGAGGATTGAAACTTGGGGGTATTTTTGTTGTTCTTCTCATTACACTCCCTCTGCTTGCGGGATTTTTCTTATTATGGTGCGTAGCGTATGTAGTTATTATTTATTTCTTTATTAAGAAGAAGACGCCACTCGACCTCGCTCGTGCTTCAGAAGATTCTCATGTTACTGGAGTTCTTTCTGATGTTCTTTCTAATATCATCAATATAAAAGCCTTCGCATCAGAACAAAAAGAAATTGAGCATTTCAAAGAAGCAACAACAAAGGAAGAACAAGCAAGAATAAGGGCATGGAACTTTCAAAATATGCAGTTTTTTATTCAGTCTTTATTGCTTGGTGCACTCGAGATTTTTGGTATGTACTTTATTGTTCAGATGTGGCTCTCTGGTGAGGTATCTGCTGGTACTGTCGTTCTCGTCCAGGTATATCTTACGAGTATCTTTGGACAACTTTTTGGACTTGGTCGTTCATTTGCAAAAATTATTCAGGCACTGACAGAAGCAAATGAAATGGTAGATATCCTCGATACGAAATCAGATATTTTTGAAACGAAACAAGCTGAACCTTGTCGTATTGGACGCGGAGCTATTTCTTTCGAAAATATTACTTTTTCATATAACGAAGGCGATGCTATTTTCAATAATTTTTCGATGAGTATCAAACCAGGTGAGCGAGTAGGTATTGTGGGGCATTCTGGCGCTGGTAAGACAACGATCGCCAAACTTCTCCTCCGTTTTATTGATGTGAGCGAAGGAGTGATATACATTGATGGACAAGATATCAAACAGATGACACAAGATGATTTGCGATCACATATTGCTTATGTTTCACAAGATCCAGGGTTATTTCATCGAACATTAAAAGAGAATATTGCGTATGGTAATTCTTATGCTACGGAAGAAGAGATTATCGCTGTCGCAAAACAGGCTCGTGCACACGAATTTATTATGCGAACACCGCTTCAGTATGAAACATTGGTCGGTGAGCGTGGAGTGAAACTTTCTGGTGGCGAAAGACAGCGTATTGCTATTGCGAGAGCTATTTTGAAGAATGCTCCCATTCTCATATTGGATGAAGCGACAAGCGCACTTGATTCAGAAAGTGAAAAATATATTCGAGAAGCACTTGATGAGTTGATGAAGAATAAAACGACGCTTGTCGTCGCTCACAGGCTGAGCACAGTACAGAAGATGGATCGTATTATTGTTATTGAAAATGGCGCTATTGTAGAATCCGGTTCACATAAAGAGTTACTCGCCAAACAGGGTCAGTATGCGAGTTTCTGGCAACAACAAACAGATGGATTTATTGAATAAATACCCCACTTGTTTTAAGTACCTCTCTTTGCTATGATGAATAAATAAATAGGCTATTTTTATTATGATATGGAAGCATTAAAGCGTATTCTGATTGCAGACACACAAAAATATCTCGGAAAAGAAGTAAAACTTTCTGGGTGGATTGATGTACGTCGTGATCATGGAAAGCTTGTATTTCTTGATTTGCGTGATATGAGTGGCAAGGTGCAGATGGTAGTACTTCCAAATCATCCTGAAGCGATCACTGTAGCACAAACTTTGCGTTCCGAATGGGTAGTGGAAATTATCGGTATTGTGAATGCTCGTCCAGAAAAATTAGTGAACAAAGACCAACAAAATGGTGCTTTTGAAATCGAAGTGCTTTCGATTACCGTACTCAATACTGCCGAGACGCCAGTGTTCGATATTGCATCTGATGGAAAAGAAATAAGTGAAGATCTTCGTTTGAAATATCGTTACCTCGACCTGCGTCGTGATCGGATGCAAAAGAATATACGCAATCGTCATCTCGTGACAAATTTTATTCGTACTTTTTATTCTGAGGAGGGATTTGTTGAAATTGAAACGCCAAATATGACCAAGTCCACGCCGGAAGGATCGCGTGACTACATTGTTCCTTCTCGTATTGATAAAGGAAAGTTCTATGCTTTGCCACAATCACCACAGCAATACAAACAACTTTTGATGTCTGCTGGTTTTGAAAAATATTTTCAGATTGCTCGTTGTTTTCGAGATGAAGACACTCGTGGAGATAGACAGCCAGAGTTTACACAAATCGATCTCGAAATGAGCTTTGTGTCGCAAGAGGATGTGATGGAAATCAACGAACGAATGATAACGCAGTTAGTACAAACGGTTTATCCCGAGAAAAAAATTCAGACACTGCCTTTTCCGCGTTTGACATATAAGGAAGCGATGGAAAAATATGGTTGTGATAAACCGGATATTCGTACGGATAAGAATGACCCTCATCTACTCGCTTTCTGTTGGGTGATAGATTTTCCATTTTTTGAGAAAGATGATAAAGGTGGATGGACATTTACGCACAATCCATTTTCAGCACCTAAACCAGAATATATGAATGATTTGATGGAAAAGAAGAATATCAGTGGAATCGGTGCTGCTCAGTATGATATGGTTTTGAACGGATACGAGATTGGTGGTGGAGGAATCAGAAATCATCGCCCCGAAGCTTTGAAAAAAGTTTTTGAAATAATGGGATATTCTGAAGAGAGAATAGAGAAAAACTTTCATCATATGCTCCAAGCACTTGCATCAGGAACACCACCGCACGGTGGACTTGCTTTTGGTTTTGATCGATTGATGATGCTTCTTCAAAATGAACCAAATATCAGAGAAGTAATTCCATTCGCCAAAACAGGTGAGGGTCGCGATCCGATGATGGAATCCCCATCAGAAGTTTCTATTGAACAACTTATTGAACTCGGTTTGCGCATTACTAAGGAAGAAAAATAAGTAAAAAGTTATAGAAGATATTTAGTTTTGATTATTCTGTTTACTGAAAAATAAAAATCCCTCGGTACAATTTTGTACACGAGGGATTTTTTTCTTTCCTGCTCAAAGATGAATCTGAACAGGAATGAAACTGTCATTCCCTTTCCGCTTTATCGTTCCGGGAATGCGTTCAAAGTATTCTTTGCCGAATACTTTGTCGAGCCGCCCTTCTAAGTAAATCTTCCGAATAGTCGCATAGACTTTCCGAAAGCCACCTGTTTTGGCGTATGCATATACAGCCAAGTGAAGGGCCATGAATACGAGCTTGCTCCCGGAGGTATTGATCATCCGAGAAACCTCGATCGCATCCGTTGAGATAACTGTTCTGCTACAGTTATCCAGACTTTCTTCCATTGGGAGAGATGCTCCCAATAAGAGTCTTTTGTGGATGATGCGACAGCCAGCGATGGCGCGTTTTCCCTTCATCACCACGATGAAGATCGACGCTAGGTCAAACCGGTCGCGTTCTTCACCGCGAGGCTCTTCCCAATGATGCTTTTTTGCAAAAACATCATCACGGAGCTCATAGAAACTCCGTGCTATTTTCTGGTCGCTTGGTGCGACCGGGTTGACCGTTTTTATTCTCATTCCAAAAAGAACGAGAATAAATGCCAGTATCTTGCTGATACTGACAAAAAACGGTATCAAAGAACGAATCATTTTACCTCCCATTATAATAAAAGAACAATAAATTATATTATACACCAAAAATACGCTTTTGTCAATTTTACAAAAAATATATAAATGAAGGTAATAGAGGTAAAAAGAAGGAGTTTTCTTTGTTTTATTGAAACTTGCAAAAAGGTATGGAATACGGTACACTAGTTGGAGTATTGATGTCGGTATATAATAGGTTTATAGATTGAGAACATTATGAAAGTGATACTTTTGCAGGATGTAGAAAAATTAGGTAAAGCAGGGGAGGTCAAAGAAGTACGCAGTGGGTATGGATTTAATTTTCTCCTTCCTCAAGGATTGGTAGAACTTGCCACTCCATCTGCTATCAAAGAAGCTGAGAAGGCTATTGCACGAAGAAAGAAAGATATTGAAGCACTTTCACTCGCTTTGAAAAAAACAGCTGATGAGCTTATGGGGAAAAAGATAACTATCACTTCAAAAGCAGAAAAAGGGAAGCTTTTTGGTTCGATCGGATCAGAGGAAATAGCCTTGGCGCTGAAAAAAGATGGTATTATCGTTGATGCAAAATACATTGTTGTTGAGAAACCGTTTAAAGAAATTGGTGCTTTTGCTGTTGAAGCTCATTTTGGACACAAAGTTACAGCATCTTTTGAAGTATTGATTAAAGCTGAGTAGTATTTTTGAGAAAAGCATTTTAACAAAAGTCGCTTCCTTCCCCTTCGGAATAGCGGCTTTTTCTCTATAATTTTTTTCATTATGGCAAAACAGAAAAATAAAGCGAAATATATTTTTGTGGTTGGTGGTGTGATGAGCGGTGTTGGAAAAGGTATTACGACATCTTCTATCGGGAAGATTCTCAAATCACGAGGACTTACGATTACGACATTTAAGATTGATCCCTATATTAATGTTGATGCAGGAACAATGAATCCGACGGAACACGGAGAAGTTTTTGTACTCAAAGATGGGTACGAAACTGATCAAGATATGGGAAATTATGAACGCTTCCTCAATATTGAATTATCGAGAGACCATTATATGACTACTGGTATGGTCTATAAATCCGTCATCGAGCGTGAGCGTAATTTGGAATATGAAGGAAAATGCGTTCAGGTGGTACCACATATTCCATTAGAAGTTATTTCGCGTATCAAAAAAACAACGAAGAAGGATAAAGCAGATGTTGCTATTATTGAGATTGGCGGAACTGTTGGAGAATATGAAAACATTCTTTTTCTTGAAGCTATTCGGATGATGAAAATTGAAAATCCGAGAGATGTCATCACTGTGATGGTGAGTTTTATTCCAACACCTTCAACGATTGGTGAGATGAAAACAAAACCAACGCAACACGCTGTACGAACACTTAATAGTACGGGCGTGCAACCGGATATTATTATAGCGAGAGCAAACAAATCTCTTGATGAAAAACGAAAGGAAAAAATTGCGGTATTTTGTAGTGTAAGAAAGGAAGATGTTATCAGTGCTCCTGATGTAGAGAGTATTTATGATGTTCCGATGAATTTTGAGAAAGATCATTTGAGTGATATTTTACTTGCGAAATTAGGACTGAAAAATAAAAAACATACAGGAGGACTTGAAGAATGGGAGAAAGTCGTAAAGCGCATTCATAACGCTAAAGAAGAAGTGCATATTGGTGTTGTAGGAAAGTATTTCAAAACAGGGGATTATGTGCTTTCTGATGCATATATCAGTGTAATAGAAGCGATCAAGCACGCTTCCTGCGTCGTAGGAAAAAAAGCAGTGCTGACTTGGATTGATAGTACTGAGTTTGAAGAGATAGGTGGTGAGAAAAAACTTACTGAATTAAAAAAATACGATGGCATTATAATTCCAGGAGGGTTTGGCACAAGAGGTATTGAAGGAAAAATTGCTGTTATAGAGTATTGTCGTGTAAACAAGATTCCTTATTTTGGTTTGTGTTATGGTATGCAACTTCTTGTCGTAGAATATGCGAGAAATGTTTTGGGATTGAAAGATGCACACACTGTGGAGGTAAACAAAGAAACGAAGTATCCGGTTGTCGATATTATGCCTGAGCAGAAAGAAAATATGCGTAAGAAGAATTATGGCGCCACGATGCGTCTCGGCCACTATCTTGCGGAAATTATCCCGAAGACTCTGGCAAGAGAAGCCTACGGAAAGGAAAGTGTTATGGAGCGTCATCGTCATCGATATGAAGTAAACCCTGCTTTTGTGACTGATTTGAAGAATGCGGGGCTTGTGTTCTCAGCAACTTCTCCTGATGGAGTTTTGATGGAAATAGCAGAATTGCCAAAAAGTCAGCATCCTTTTTTTCTTGCAACACAATTTCATCCAGAGTTTCAATCGTCATTTCTTTTTCCACATCCTCTTTTTGTTGCGTTTCTAAAAGCGTGTACGAGAAAAAAATAGACATAAAAAAACTCTCCGATTAGGAGAGTTTTTTTATTGGAAGTCAGAAAGATTATTTATGAGACTTCTCTTTTTGAGGAAGAATATGAACAAAAGTTCTCTGTATGAGTTTACCAGTAAAATCCTTCACTTTTTTCGTCTGAAATTGTACCATACCGGAAACAAGAGCGAAAAGAGTATCATCTTCTCCTTGTGCTACATTCTTTCCAGCGTGAAATTTGGTTCCTCGTTGACGAATGATGATGTTGCTTATCTCTGCGAGCTGTCCACCGTAGATCTTCACGCCAAGACGCTTGGAAATCGAGTCACGACCAAGGGCGGTGGTACCTCCTGCTTTTTTATGTGCCATAAAGGAAAAACTTACAAATTATGTTATAGTCTGATATACTGAATGAGTATACCAATATTTATCTCTTTTGTCAATCGGCATCTCATAACAGATGTTATAATGATACTGTTTTGTACTATGCGTATGGGTATATATTCTTTTTTGTCAGAAGGGAAACAATTTTTCCAAACGCATCAGAAGAGCCTATTTCTTTTTTTTGGTCTTCTTTTAGTAGCAGGGACCGCTTTTGAGAGTGGTGCACTTTGGGAGAAAATGCATTCTTCTTCGCCGATTATCATTTCTCTGCCTGAATATACAGATAATGAAAGGGTATCTGTGAAAGAAAATGCACAAACAAAGGAAGACAATACGACGAAGGCTGTGCCTGAAACAAAAAAATGTGTGTTTATTGGAAGTCGTTATTCGAATAAATATCATCTGACAACCTGTTCAACCGCAAAGCGTATTAAAGAAGAAAATAAAGTTTGTTTTTCATCAAAAGAGGATGCAGAAAAAAAAGGGTATATACCTGGATGTATCAAATAGAAGATGATAGAATAAAAAAAACAACACATATATTTATGCACAAAGAATATTTGAATAAGAAGAAAGTTCGTTTGATTAGTCTTGTTTCTTTTTTGATCAGTTTTTTTGATGCTTTTTGGATCTATACGCTTTCAACATATTTTTCGGAATTTGTTCAATCTGACAATGTGGGTATTTTTTATTTCCTTGCTTTTGTAGGGGTACTGCTTTCTCTTTTTTCTCTTCAATCTATTATTAGGAAAATTGGGCGAGCTCGAATGTTATATTTTTCTTTGGGACTTGGCATTCTTTTTTCATCATTATTGACACATTTTCCTCCGTCATGGTTTACGATTTTGCTCGCATTATTGTTTATTATCATCAATAATATCATCTGGGTATCTTTGGATATTCTTCTTGAAGGATTTTCTTCTGATGGTATGGCAGGGAGAATCAGAGGACTTCATCTTACTATTGTGAATGCGGGATTTTTGATTGCGCCGTTTCTTGCGACATACGTACTTCATTCTTATCAGTTTGAGGGAATATTTTTTGTTCTTTCGGTGGGTTATATGATAGCATTTCTCATTTCATTGTTAGGATTTCGTAATGACAATAATTTATCAAATGAAGGATTGAAACTTTTTCAAACAATAAAAAAGATGTTCAAAGAAGCGAATTTGTTTCGTATTTATTTTGTTTCTTTTGCAATGGAGTTTTTCTATGCGATGATGATTATTTATACCCCTATACATCTCCTCAATCTTGGATTTTCATGGAATGATATAGGCATCATATTGACTATTATGCTTATTCCTTTTGTGCTTTTACAATATCCTCTTGGATTATTGGCTGACAAAAGACTCGGAGAAAAAGAATTGCTCCTCGTGAGTATTATGATTGTTATCGTCTCAACAGGATACCTACCATTCATTCATACGCATAGTATTCTCGTTTGGGGTATAGCACTTTTTGTTACTCGTATTGGTATTGCTGGCATTGAAGTGTTGCGTGATGCGTATTTTTATAAACAAATTGACGGAGATGATACTGATGTTATTGCTTTTTTTCGTACATCTAGACCAGTTGCAAATATTATCGGAACTGGAATAGCAACATTCCTTCTTATTTTCTTTCCACTTCAAAGTGTTTTCTTCGCTATTGTTGTGGTGATGATTATCGCTCTCATTTTCGTTATTTTTCTTGATGATACAAAGGGTGAAGATGAAAAAAATCCTTATGTTAGAGCGATATAGTTTTTCTTGAAAATGAAAGAAAAAACTGTTAGAATAGGAGAAGAAAGATAGTTTATACCTTTTGTTTTTTATGGCTTATCAAATACATCTTGAACAGTTTGACGGTCCGCTTGATCTTTTGTTATCTCTTATCGAAAAAGAGAAAATGGATATCACGAGTATTAGTCTGGCAAAAGTGACCGATCAATATATTGGATATTTAAATAGCGAGGAAGTTGTTTCTCTTTCACATCTTTCCTCATTTCTTTCTATTGCTTCAAGATTGCTTCTTATAAAGTCGAGAGCACTTCTTCCTGTGCTTGAGTTTAGTGATGAAGAAGAAGAGTCGATGGACGATCTTGAAATGCGTCTCAAAGAATACAAAAAATTTCGTGAGGTAGCGATGAAACTCAATCTTCTTTTCGGTGCAAAAAAAATGCTCTATTCAAGAGAAAGTTTTTCTGGTTTGCAAGTTGTATTTTACCCTCCGAAAGATATCACTGCAGAAGATTTACATCAACATTTCTCTCATATTTTAGGTGAGATACCATTGCTTGAAACATTACCAGAGAAAGAACTTCAAACTGTTATTACTCTTGAAGAGAAAATTCTTGAACTCCAAAGAACATTAAGTGATCGTGTAGAATCTTCTTTCTCTCAAATGATTCGTGAAGGAGCAGATCGTACCGATATTATTGTATCGTTTCTTGCTATTTTGGAGATGGTCAAACAACGATTTATTTTTGTAAAACAAGAGAAATTTTTTAGTGACATTCATATCAATCGCCTTATATCATAATTTTTATGCCAACACATCAATCATTATTCTCTGTTTTAGAATCATTACTCTTTATTAGTGGTGAATCTTTATCTTTCGTTCGTCTATCGAAGATAATTGGACACAGTGAAGAGGAAATTGAATTAGCACTGAACGAGCTTTCAGAAAAATATTTACAAGATGAGACTTCTGGATTGAAGATTGTTTTGCACAATCGCCAAGCGCTTCTCACGACGAAAGCAGAAAATATGGAGAAGGTGGAATTCTTAACAAAGAGTTCTATGCAAGAAAGTTTGAGCAAGGCAGGGCTGGAAGTACTTTCTATTATTGCGTATCGCGCTCCTATATCTAAATCAGCTATCGAAGCTATTCGTGGCGTGAATTGCAATTTTACACTGCGTAATTTGCTTCTTAGAGATCTTATCGAGAGACAGGAAAATCCTACTGATGCGCGTGAATATGTTTATTCTCCAACATTCCGTTTCCTTCAATCATTAGGATTAGAAAACATACAGAGTCTTCCAGATTATGCTGTTTTATCAGTAGACGAACGATTGAAAATGTTTGATGAATCGTCAAAAACAGTGTCGGAAAATGAGGAGAGAGAAAATAAGAAAGAAATAAAAGAGTAAATTTTTTATGCATAAGTTGTTTGTTTTCATCACTGCTGTTGGTATTGTTTCATACCTTCTTTTTTCTGATGGAAGTTATTTTTCTGCTCACGGAGAAAATATATTAAACATTTTTACTTCGGATAATAGTCGTTTCAAAACAAAAAATCCAATTGATAGTATCAATCCGTACCCTTTTATTTATGAGGATAGAAGTTTGACGAGTGGTTTTATTCCAGAAAAGAAATTATATGCTCCAAATTTGAATATCGTTTCTGCGCACGCTTCTATCATTATGGATGTTGATTCTGGTCAAGTATTGTATGAGAAAAATGCGAATATGGAAAGGCAAATTGCGTCTTTGACAAAATTATTTACAGCCACTTTGGTTATGGAACGAGTAAAAGATCTTAATGAACTTGTGACTATTGATGAAGAGTCAGTATATTCTGAAGGAACTCGTATTGGTTGCCCACGCTCTGGATTTTGTCCAGGGGAGCGTCTGCATATTGGCGAGAAGATATCCGTTTACAATCTTTTGAAAGCAGCATTGATGAATAGCGCGAATGATTCGGCGGTAGCTCTTGGGAAATATATCGGTGGAACGCAGGCTGGCTTTGCCAATATAATGAATGCTCGTGCGAAAGAACTTGGTTTGGAGCATTCACATTTTTGCACGCCATCGGGACTTGAGCCAGATGGATATGAAACAGAATGTTATTCGTCAGCGATTGATGTCGCAAAAATTACCGCACATTCATTGAAGTTTCCAGAAATGTGGCAAATTATGCGCGAAGAAAAACAATTTATTTCTTCCTCTGATGAAAAATACACACATGAAATTTTCAATACAGATCAGTTGCTTGGACAGATTCCAAATCTCCTTGGGACAAAAACAGGATTCACTCCTTTGGCAGGATATTCACTCCTTGCGGTAGCTTCTGATGAGAGTCAGAAACATAAAGTAATTGCAGTGCTTCTCGATGATCCATATCGTTGGCAAAGTATTCAATCGATGTTTGATTGGAGTTTCTCAGCTATTCGTTGGAGATAATTTATATGTAATATTTTATTATGGATATACAAATTGCACAGGTACAAGATATTCCGATGATTATCAATGCATTGAAAGTGCTCACAACAGGACTGCTTGCTTTTCTTCTTGCTTTTTTTCTCACACCTTTATGGACACATATTCTTTATGTCTATAAGATTGGTATCAAAATAAAGAAGAATGCTGTTGATGGAGAGAAACTGACTTTTGTAAGTAAGATGCATGCGAAGAAACAAGGCACTCCAACGATGGGAGGGGTACTTGTCTGGTTTTCTGTTTTTCTTTTAGCATTCTTTTCTCATTTTATTTTTCCTTTTATTGCAGTGATCTTCGGTATGGATTTTATTGCTCGTCTTGATTTTTTGAGTCGTCCACAGGTATGGCTTCCTTTATTTGTCTTGGTAACTTCTGGGATATTAGGCCTTTTTGATGATTATATGAGTGTGCGCGGACGAGGAACAAATAAGGGTGGAGGAATGCGCTTCCTCTTTCGTTTTTGGTGGCTTTTTGCTATTGCTGGAACGGGTGCGTGGTGGTTTTATTCAAAACTTGGTTGGGATCAAATTCATATTCCTGCTGTAGGTGATTTTTCTATCGGACTCTGGTATATCCCTTTATTTATTTTTATTATTCTTTTTTCAGCAATTTCTTCGAATGAAACTGATGGGCTTGATGGTTTGAATGGAGGCGTGCTTTTGATTGCTTTTAGTTCTTTTGCATTGATTGCATTTTTGCAAAACAAATTGGATTTGGCTTCGTTCTGTGCAGCACTTGCTGGATCTCTTCTGGCTTTTCTATGGTTTAATATTTATCCAGCTCGTTTTTTTATGGGAGATACAGGAGCTGTGGCACTTGGTACAACGCTTGGTGTTGTGGCGATGCTTACCAATTCTTCTCTTGTACTTTTCCTCATTGTTTTCTTATATGTGCTAGAATCAGGCAGTGTCGTTATTCAACTTCTCAGTAAAAAATATCGTGGGAAGAAAGTGTTTTTATCTGCACCGCTTCATCATCATTTCGAAGCAATCGGTTGGGAGGAACCAAAGATTGTGATGCGGGCATGGATTTTTTCAGCTGTCTTTGCACTTATTGGACTTATTATTGGTATAGTGGGAATGGGAAAAATACATTTATAATTTTTTGAGAGAAAATATATGTCACTAAAAAGTATTAGAGAAGCAAATTTTGAAAATGCATCGGTGCTTGTAAGAGTAGATTTCAATGTTGAATTTAACAATATCGGAGAAGTACAGGAACATTTTCGTTTTGATATTGTCAAAAAGACCATTGATCTCATAGCAAGTTTTCCTGGTGTGAAAATAGCATTGATGACACATCTCGGTCGTCCAGATGGAAAAGATGAAGCGTATTCTGTTCAGAAACTTATTTCTTCAGTGAAACAGGCTTTAGGACGAGATATTGTTTTTGTTCCTGATTGTATTGGCGAATCTGTTGCTATGGCACTTGCAAATATGCAGGAAAATCAGATTCTTCTTCTCGAAAATGTACGATTTTATGCTGAAGAAGAATCGAATGATATAGAGTTTGCTCAAAAACTTGCTCATCCATTTGATTGTTTTGTGAATGAAGCGTTCAGTGCATGTCATCGTGCTCATGCTTCGGTTGTTGGTGTTACAGAGTTTATTCCGGCGTATGCAGGACTGAGGTTACTTGAAGAAATAACGACACTTGATCGTATTATGACGGTTCCTGAACATCCGGCTATTGCAGTGATCGGTGGTGCAAAAATTGAGACAAAATTGCCACTTATTCAGGCATTTGAAAAGAATTTTGATGCTGTTTTGGTTGGAGGGAAGATAGCCAATGAAGCTATTGATCAAAAAATTTCTTTTTCAGAGAAGGTGTTATTGCCAAAAGATTTTGAGTCTTCAATGCGATTGGATATTGGACCAACAACTATTGGTTTTTATATTCAAATGATAAAAATTGCTAAGACGATTGTGTGGAATGGACCAATGGGGAAGTTTGAAGAGAAACCGTATGATATAGGAACGAATGCTATATTGAATGCTATTTTGGAAAGTTCTGCATATGTTGTGATTGGTGGAGGGGAATCACTTGCAGTGCTCGAGAAGGCAGGTGTTTTGAGTAAGATTGGTTTTGTTTCTTCTGGTGGTGGAGCGATGCTCGAATATCTTGGAGGGAATATTCTTCCTGGTATTCAAGCTCTTGAGGGTTAGGAGAGATTTTATGATATACTAAAAATAAGTTGTTTATATTATTTATGTTTTTCACAACA
>JBBIRD010000004.1:0-5956 GCA_037441965.1 Candidatus Moraniibacteriota bacterium
CCAAATCGTTACAAGGTCGGCGCCATGCTTCTTGATCTAGACGATCCAACTCATATTATTGCACGTTCTTCTGAACCCATACTTGAACCAGATGAAAAATATGAAAACGAAGGATTGAAGACTGGAGTTGTCTATGTATGTGGCGCTGTCATAAAAGACGGAATACTTTTTGTATATTATGGCGGAGCCGATATGTTCGTTGCTGTTGCGAGTATTGAATTGAAGACATTTCTCGAAGAACTCCTCTCATTTGGGAAAGCGTCATTGCAGAATAAAAAATAATTTCTTTATTTTCAAGGTGTATGTATTCTCTTATCCGTTCATCGGAAAACCCGATTATTCTTCCAGATAGTCAAAGTTTCTGGGAAGATTTAGCGACATTTAATGGATCACCGATTGTTCACAAAGACAAAGTGCATATTTTCTATCGTGCTCTTGCGCATCCTGAAGTGCATAATGGAGCATATCTCGAACTTTCAACAGTCGGACATACGATAAGTGATGATGGTATTCATTTTGATGAATATAAACAATTTATCGTGCCTGAGGAAGATTGGGAAAAATACGGTTGCGAAGATCCTCGCGTTACAAAACTTGGTAATAAGTTCTATATTTTCTATACTGCGTTATCAACATACCCTTTTTCACCTGCAGGGATTACAGTAGGACTTGCTATTACAAAAGATTTGAAAAAAATAGAAAGCAAACATCATATCACTCATTTCAATTCAAAGGCGATGACATTGTTTCCAGAAAAGATAAATGGAAAAATCACCGCACTACTCAGTGTCAATACTGATCAACCACCAACATCTATTGCTCTCGCTTCTTTCAAGAAAGAAGAAGATATGTGGTCAAAAACATACTGGGATACATGGTATGCAACTCTTTCGGATCATACTATTGATTTGCATAAACAATCAGGTGATCATGTAGAGATAGGCGCTACACCTCTCAAAACAAAAGCAGGGTGGCTTCTTGTGTATTGTCATATTTATAATTACGGTAAAGAAGATCAAATTTTTGGTATTGAAGCGGTGTTACTTGATTTGAAAAATCCAAAAAAGATATTGGGACGCACTCCGACACCACTACTCATTCCTGAAGAAGAATACGAGCGTTACGGTATGATTCCAAATATTATTTTTCCTTCCGGAGCGTATATCGAAGAAGATGATTTGCATATCTATTATGGAGCTACTGATACGACGGTTTGTCGAGCGACAGTCAAACTTTCTAAACTCGTAAAAGCAATGATGGCAAAACAAAGTGAACTCTTTTTTGAACGCAATCATGATAATCCTCTTCTTGAACCCATTGCTCAGCATGATTGGGAAGCTATGGCGGTCTATAATCCAGCTGCTATCTATGAAGACAAAAAAGTACATATTATTTATAGAGCACAAGGATTTGATGGTACATCGCGTTTTGGTTATGCGGTAAGTAAAGATGGTCATCACATAGATGAACGCCTCCCAGTGCCTATTTATGAGCCCAGAGAGGCATTTGAACAAAAGATACACCCTGGGAACTCTGGATGTGAAGATCCTCGATTTACAAAGCTTGGAAATACCTACTATGTCTGTTATACCGCTTTTGATGGAGTGAATCCTCCTCGAGTAGCAATGACGACGATTTCTGTAAAAGATTTTCTTGATAGAAAATTTGAAAACTTTACTAAGCCTATTCTTCTTTCTAATGCAGAAATAGACAACAAAGATGCTGCTCTCTTCCCTGAAAAAATAGATGGTCAGTATGTTTTTATTCATCGTGTTCAACCATCTATTCATATCAATTATATTAAAGATCTTTCCTTCTTTGACGGAGAAAACTTCTTTGTGCGCCATCCTATTCTTTCTCCTCGTATCAATATGTGGGACGATCTGAAAGTAGGACTCTCTTCAACTCCAATCAAAACAGAAAAAGGATGGCTTCTTATCTATCACGGTGTGTCTTCTAAAGATCATATGTATCGAGTTGGTGCAGCACTGCTCGATCTAAGACATCCAGAAAAAGTCATTGGCCGAACACGATCGCCTCTTCTTGAACCACGGATGATTTATGAAAGAGAAGGTATCGTACCAAATGTTGTTTTCCCTTGCGGATCGATTGTTATTGGGAAAAAACTCATTATCTATTATGGTGGAGGGGATCAAGTGATCGGAAGTGCCTCAATGAATCTTTCAAAACTTCTACAAGAATTGACCGATTAACAATAAAAAATAAATAATTAAAACACCTGAGATATTTCAGGTGTTTTTTATGAGTTCCCTCTTTTTTCTTATTGGCGATTTTTACGGATAATATACAGAGGTCTTTTGATAACTTCTTCGTGTATATTGGCTATGTAAAGAGAAATAAGTCCAATAGACATCAGAATAATACCTACGAGAAAAACGATGAAGATGGCTAGATCTTCAGAATCTGAAAAGGTAAGTGCCCAATACCAATGAAAGAAATATTTTCCGAGAAAAATATATGATCCAGAAATAAAAGAAAGGAATGTAATGAAGATACCAATATAACCAGCAACTTTAAGAGGGAAGAGACTGAGCGACATAAAACTATGCAAAGCAAGCTTGAGAAGTTTCCAAACACTGTAACTTGCTGTTCCGTGCAAACGATCTTCGGCATCAAAGTAGATAAATGTTCTTCGAAAACCGAGCCAATCAATAAGTCCTCGTGTAAGGCGTTTTGTTTCTTTGAATTCTTTGAAAGCATCAATGACTGCTCGATCTAAAAGTCTGAAGTCGGTGGCATTGGGAGTAATTTCTGTTTCAGATATTTTATTAAGAATGAAATAAAAAAGTTTCCCACCCATTCTTTTTATAAAAGAATCACTTTTACTTTCTTTACGAATACCAACGACAACATCAAACCCTTCTTCCCATTTTGCAATAAAATCAGGAATAAGTTCTGCAGGGTGTTGAAGATCAGCATCAATCATCATACAAGCATCACCAGAACAGTTATGTATTCCTGCGGTAGTAGCAATCTCTTTACCAAAGTTACGTGAAAAATCAATGAGTTTGACAGCAGGATTAATTTTTGTAAGTTTAGTAATTTCCTCAGCTGTTGTATCAGTACTTCCATCGTTCACAAAAAGTATCTCAAATGAATAACGATCACTCATTGGATGGAGTACTGATTGGAGTTTTTCATACAAGGGTCGGATATTTTCTGATTCATTATAAGCAGGGACAATGAATGAAAGAGATTTCATAAGAGATATGTCATTTAATTGTTTTTATCATCTTTCTTCATTATTTTCGCAACTATAATAGCTCCGGGACAATAACCGGTTAATGCAAAGATAATAAACATTACACCAATAAAAAACGATCCAAAAATAAAATAAGGATGTGCGATAACAGAGAGAAGTACAAAGACTACAACAAGAAATCCTCCGATAACAAACATCATACGATCTACTGACCATTTTGAAACATCCATTCGATACATAGTTATTTCTTTTAATAATTTTACTTATTGCTAGTATACCACTTTTTTCGTTCAAAAACAAAGTAGACAAGTGGAAAAACAAGGAGAGTAAGAAGTGTTGATGCTGTAAGGCCGAAAATAATTGACCAACCTAAGCCTTCCCATACAGGATCACTTACGATAGTTAACGATCCAAGAATAGCTGCAAGAGATGTAAGGGCAATAGGGAGTAAGCGAATACGGCCTGTTTCTATCAATGCTTCTTCTATATTTTTTCCAGATTTTTTAAGTGGTTCAAGGTATTCGAGATAGATGACAGCATTCTTCACTGCAAGACCAGAAAGAGCAATGATACCTATCATAGATGTTGCATTGAAGTATGTATCTTTGAGTATATGGAGGAGGGCAAAGCCGGGCAAAACTCCAATAAGAGTCAGCGGTATACTTGTCATAATAAGAATAGGAATGAACATCGATTCTGTTTTTGCTGCGAGGATAAAATAAATAAGAAAAAGAGCCAATCCCATAGCGATTCCGAGATCACGAAAAACTTCAAGTGTCAGTTTCCATTCCCCACTGATTTCAATAGTATATTTCTTATTTGTAGAGGTATCATTATAGGTAAATCGAAGTGGTGACCAAGAAGTTATTTGATCTGATTCTTGAGAAAGAGCATAAGAAAAAAGTTTAGGGAAGATATCTATGACAGCATAAATAACACTCCTTCCTTCCATTTCTCCGGATAGATAGACTGTTTTCTCCCTATTATCTGAAGAAATAGGAACATCAACAGCCGTGTCAATTTTTTCTATCACTTCTGTGATAGGTACTGATTTCCCAGTGTTTGTATTTATGAGAATATGAGAGAGATCGCCTTCTGTGTCCCGTGATTTTTTATCAAAGCGGACAATAATATGTTCTTCTTCTTTTTTCTTGATATGTTCGTTTGTAGATTCATGGTACAGACCGATCGATGTACCAGCGAGTGCTGTATGCATTGTTACTACGATATCATCAGGAGTCAGACCAAGAAGCATAGCCTTTTCACGATTGATACGATAAGAAAGATTGACACCGTGCCAAGGAAGCGATGTATCAATATCAACAATACCGGGAACGTTTCGCATATATGTCACCATATCCTTTGCGACATTTTCTCTTATTTGTTCATCAGTACTCTTTATTTTCATAAGAAAAGTAGCAAGAACAGGTGGTCCTGGAGGATCTTCAACAATACGAATCATCGCATCAGGATTCTCTTTAATGAAAGAAGTGAGTGATGATCTCACAGAAGATGCAATTTCTTCTGACATTTTATCCCGTTTCTCGTGAGGTGTAAGATGTATTTTATAAGTAACTTCATTTTCTTTTGTACGATTATTACTTCCCTTGAAAAGACCATTAAAATCAACAATTGATGCCTCTCCAATAAATGTTTCAATGCTTACAATATCTGATTCTGTCAAAATAATATCTTCTATATTTTTTGCTACTATTTTTGTTTTATTTATATTTGTTCCATCAGGAAGATCAAGATATATTGAAAATTGATCTTTATCTGCTTTTGGTAAAAGACGGAATGGAACCAACGAAGTAAAAGGAAGAATAAATGAAATGAGAAGAATACCTATAGTACTCATCAAAAATAAACGACGCAATTTTTGATTTGAAAGAAGGAGAGAGAGAAATGAAGCATATTTTTTTTCAATACTTTTTATCGTACGAAAAAAGAATCCTGATTCATAAGAATGATTCTTCGTAGTTGTTTTTTTGTTCAAAAGAAGAGCTAAGAAAGGGTTGATAGTAACTGCGAAAACAAGTGACGCAAGCAAAGCTACTGGAACAAAGAAGGGGATTGGTCCCATATATGGTCCCATCATCCCTGTTACGAATGCCATCGGAATAAAAGCAAGCGCCATAGTGAAAGTAGAAAGAGCAAGAGCACTTCCTACTTCATCGACAGCTTTTACAATAAGAGTAATTTTATTTTCATTTGGATATAGACGAAAATAACGAGCAATATTTTCTACCACAACAATAGCATCATCAACAAGAAGACCAAGTGAGAGAATAAGAGCAAAAAGAGTAATGCGATTCACTGTTTGTCCTGCCATAAGCCCTATGCCAAAAACTGCAAGCAATACGAGCGGTATCGATATGGTTGCAATAAGCGCATTTTTCGTACCAAGAAATATGAACAAAAGTATGCCAACAATAGCAATTGATTTAGTCAGATCGAATGTCAATTTCGATATTTCATTCTTCGCTGTTTCTCCTTCGTTATTCAAAAGAGTAATATCAACGTCATTCGGTATAACGCTTCCCTTTAATGCTTCAAGAGTTGTGAGAGTTCTTTTCGAAACAAGTGTAGAATTTGTTCCTCTGAGTTTTGAAAGTGCAATATGTACGATAGGGGATGATTGATTATTTTTCTTTTCGGTATAATACACTTCATTATTTATTTCTCCTTCGCCATAGATCACTTTAGCAATATCACTTATTCGTATGATACTGT
>JBBIRD010000004.1:5992-14284 GCA_037441965.1 Candidatus Moraniibacteriota bacterium
ACTTATTTTCTATAGTACCAACAATGTTCACGATCGGATTATAATCGTCTGTCTTTATTGTATTAAAAGTATAAATATCATTTATCGAAGAAAGAGCTTGCAGGACTTCACTTACAGACATATTGTATGATGCAAGTTTTAGACTATCAATATTCACTTCAAGATTATTGATGCGGCCACCTTTCACCTCTATTTTTGAAATACCTTCTGTAAGTTTCAGCGTATCAGCGACATCGAGAGCGATTTTTCGGAGCGAACTTTGTGAAAGTGTCTTTGAAGAAATTCCTATATCAAGTATCGGAACATCATCAGGATCGATAGATTGTACAACAGGATCACTGACACCCATTGGCTTCACTCCTCTATTATCACTTAGTTTTTGATTGAGTTTTATTTTTGCATCTTCACGATTTGATCCTACAAGAAATTTTACTGAGACAATACTTCTTCCGCCAGGAATACTCTGGGAGGATATTTCATCAATATCAGTCAGTTCTGATACTTTATCTTCAATAGGGCGAGTAACAAGTTCATATACTTCATCTACGCTTGCTAGAGGAAAATCAGTAGTGATCGTAAATGCAGGAGCAACAATTTCTGGATTGTATTGTTTCGGCATCAGATAAAAAGAAATTGCTCCCCATACCGCAAGAAGCAGAATAGATAAAACAGAAAGTTCTGTATTTTTCAAGAACATTCGTGTTATTTTTCCAGCAATGCCTATTGTATCTTTTGTATTATTTTTGATCATAGATTTCATTCACTTTTTGATGAGGAACAAGTGTATGTATTCCTTCGGTAATAATATGATCATTCGTATCTATTCCTGCAATAATTTCCGTTTCTTTCCCATTATTTTTTCCGAGGACAACAGATTTTTTTATTATTTGATTGTCTACTATCGTATAAACGAAGGTATCATCATATTCCGTTATAATTGCTGATGTTGGGATTGTAAATGCCTCATATTTTTTTTCTAATACAAATGAAGCCTCTACATATTTTCCAAGATACAATCTTTTAACATCAGATTGCGGAGTAAAATGTACGCGTATTACTTCTTGTGTTATATTTGCTTCCGTAGAAGATGCTCGAGAAAAAACAAATCCTTCATAAGTAGTAGTCTCGTCTTTCAATATAACTTCAGAACCCTTTATGATATTTTGTGCGATTGATCTTGGTACAGAAACAATGACTTCAAAACCTTTTCCTGAGGCCAATGAATAGATGTTCATACCAGGAGAAACATACGATCCGATGGTCATATTCTTTGAAGTAATGCTCCCAGAAAAAGGCGCTCGAATGAGTGTGTGTGATGCACTTGCTCCGGATAGAGAAAGAGTGCCTTCGATGGATGTTTTCTGTGCTTTTATATTTGCTATCTGTGCATCACGAAAACGCTCTGCGCTTTGCAAAGCTTCTTCGGCTGATATTTTCTCTTCAGGACTTGCATTGTTCAGAGCTGATTTTGCTTCATTGACTTTCTGATCATAATATTTTTTTGTTTCTTTCAGTACCTTTTCTATTGATTGGAGAGATGTAAAAGCGTTTTTCTCATACGCAGTGAGTTCTTTATTATCGATGACAGCCAGTATTTCTCCCTTTGACACACTATCTCCTTCTTCTTTTGTAAGTTGTGTAATATAGCCTGCGATGCTCGGTGATACTTGCGTTTCATAGATACTTTTAATAAACCCAGAAAAATCTACTGTTTCATTTTTTGTCTCGGCGATAAAAGTACTTGTTTTTACTGATGGAATGGTACTGGATGCTGTTTTTTTCTGAGATTGAGATATTGATGCAAATATCGTATATATGATTACTATAAAAGCAATAACAATAAAAAAATATTTTTTCTGCATAAAAAAAGAGTTATTTATTCTGTGATGTCTTAACAATTTTTATTATTTCTTCTTGAAGAGCTACCATCTGTTTTGCAGAAGTACCGTTGCGTTTACTCATTTCACGCTTGATATGACTTTCAAGCATCAGAATATTTGCTGATCGTAGTAAACCAATGACTGAGAGTGTTTGTTGAAGGGCAGGGAAACATTCCGTCTCTCCGTTTTCAACACGAATGAGTATTTTCTCGAGACTTGTCTTCGCTTTTCGAAGAGCGATAATTATTTTTTCTCTGTCATCTTTCATACATTTTTTATTAAAAATATACTCTAATACATATACCATAGGTATAGGTATACAATAAACAAAAAGGAAAATATTGTCAAGTAAAAGACAATGCTTTTTTATTTAATTATATTTATGAGAGAGAAAGTTCTTCGTCAACTTCTATTTTGTTTTTCTTCACGGACAAACTTATGCTTTCTTTATCGAGTACTTTTGCTTTTTCAACTTCTGTAGATATCATTTTTGGAAGACTTGATAAGATATTGCGGAGCGCGATCCCGTCAACTTTGAGTATATCTTCCCATTTATCTAGTGGCTCTAAGATATCTCGTAATTTCTGCTCATCATATTTATATGTTTTTCGAAATGATTTTGCGATAATACCATCATCAGAAAAGACTCTTTCAACACCTTCTTGATCCATATACTGTACGATACGCGCTTGAAGCTTTCCAAGTCGTTGTTTTTCATCACTGATAGTGCTTTTTAGTCTTAGATATTCACATATCGCTTCATCTGCATCTTTACTTTCTATAGTGTGCGTCTCTTTAAATTTGTGTTTCCAGAGTGGGCAGATATTTTGATATCCACACCAATCACAAAGAGGTGAGAGCATAGGTTCAAATTTTGCTTCCTCAATAGATTTTATAACATCAAGAAATGACTTTTCAAGAGCTTCAAGTTGTTCTTTCGTACGTTTTGATGAGAGTTTTACACCGTGTTTAAGATAATACAAACTTACCGTAATTTTATCTAAATGATCGATTTCTTTTGGATAACGATCAAGAAAAGCTTTGAGATAAACAGAAAGTTGGATATCATTGTCAACTTTATCCTGTGATGGCATTTTTCTAGTTGTTTTATAATCGATAATTTCGTAACCATCTTCCGTTTTATCAATACGATCGATAATACCAGAGATAGTATGCTTACCAGTTATCTCATCACCTATATCAATGGAGAAATGGCTTTCAAGATCAATGATAGTATAGTCATTCGGATGATTATGAGTAATGTAGTTTTGAATAATTGTAACACCTTGAGAAAAAGCCGATCGTTCTTCTAATTCATTTTCATATACTTCGCTGTTCCATCCTTTTGAAAAATAATCAAGCGCTTGATCAATCGTTGGAGCCAGAATGGCAGGGGTATGAATATATTTCAATACTGAGTGAATAAGTGTCCCAAAAATAGCCTCTTTTGATTTTGGTTCTTTTATTTTGTCGATCTCTTTGAACTTATATTTGAGAGGACAGTTACGATATGAATCGAAAGTAGAATAAGAAATACGCATAAAGAAAAAATTATATAAATCATACTTTCTATTTTACCAGAAAAGGAGGGGAATGTGCATTATTGACATTTTAGTGTATTTATGTGATTATATACAATAGTTATTTTACATCTTTTTATAAGGAGGTATAAAATGTTTACTCGAAAATATCCCGTATTACCGATGGCTAGTCTTCCTGATTCTTATTCAAAAAAAATTGATACTTTGAATGAAGAAATACGGATGCTGGTGAGTATCGTGATAAACCAGTCGACAGAAATTGAACACTTGAAAGGTTATGTGTTTATCGATCCGCTTTCCAAACTCTATACTCGCAAAGGTATGGAATTCGAGATGAGCAACATCTTTGCAGGTGACCGACGATCTACATCAAGGAATGCAGTGTTCAAACACTGCGTCGTTGTTTTTATTGATCTAGATAATTTCAAAATCATAAACGATTCACAGGGTCACGAAGCTGGTGATCAGATCATAGTATCTGTTGGTCGAATTTTGAAAGGTTCTTTTCGGTCAAATGATATTTGTGGTCGATGGGGTGGAGATGAATTTATTGTTATCATACAAGACATTCAACTTCATTCTGTAAAAACACAAATAGATATGGTCAGAGAAAAACTTGCGGAAATAAAAATTACCGCAAGCATCGGAGTTACACAACTCTCAGAACCTATGAACAGACACGACGAACAGACATTCTGGAAGAAAATAGAAGAGTCTATTAAGAAAGCTGATCATGGTATGTACATTGGGAAAAAACTCGGGAAAAATAGAATCATACATTGTTAGTTTCTTATAATGAATCATTATAAGAAAATATTGGAACGAGATTATCTGCTAAAAAAGATATTCTCGTTTTTTATTTCTAAAAAAATAAAAGTTTCAGTATAGTGAATGTTTGGTAAACTAAAAGGTACCTAAAAACAAAAAGATATATTCTATATTTTCTCTATTGTAAAAAAAGAAATCATTTCGTGAGGGTATATATATGATAGCGAATGAAAAAATATGTATTGAAAGGATAAAAAATATATTTTATAGCAATAATTTTTTCAGAGCACCTTTTTTATTGTATGTCGCATAATGTAACTTATACGACATTTATAATACAAAAAAAGGTTTTATAGTAAGTATATTTATTATTTTAGATAATGAATATATCTTGTATGCTTTCTCTATCTTTATAAAAAAATCTCAAAAAATGAATGCGTATAATCACGTATAGGCGTTTTGAAATATTTTTTGATACCTCTATACCACTATCTTATTCTCATTTTGCTTCTATAAAAAAGTTTGTATGATCTCTTCTCATTTTTTATATGATTCGAGAGGCATATATGTGTATTTCAATACTATCATTGTTCTCCCCCCTTTTTTTATTGTTTTGGGGGAGTCGCAAATAAATAATTTTTGCATTTGTATTTTTTTAGTTACTTTCCTATTCTTCTTTAAGAAGAAATAAATATACAATATAGAACAAATATTCTTATATGATAAGGAGGGAATGACCTCATAATAAGAATACGACAAGTTATAAGTGAAACCTCAAATATGATCTCAAAGATATTCATTACGCAATATCCTTTGCAATCCCATTCTTTTATTGTTCCCCTGCCTTATTATCTCGAGGGGAGTTATGAATGAAAATTATGGGAGATACTTTACGGGATTGATACTAGCACCAACAGGAAGAGGTTTCCCATTATAGCTCACCACTTCATATGATCGTGTTCCGTATACTGTGAAGTGAACATGAGGACCTGTAGAATCTCCAGCTCCAGAACTACCTTTCTTTCCACCCATTTTACCTATTTTCTCACCGCGTTTTACAGTATCACCTTTACTTACATCAGAATCGCTCAGGTGTCCATAGAGTGTCGTGAGTCCATTTCCATGATCAATAGCGATCCATCTTCCATACGCCAGAAGACCAAGATTGCCAGTTCCGATTACTTTTCCATCACCAGCAGATAAAATAGGTGTTCCTACAGAACCAGCAAAATCAATGCCGTTATGCATTTTTGATGCGTAATGAGAAGAATATGATGTCTTTCCATATCCTTGGCTGATATTTATTTTGGAAACAGGGTAGGAAAGCACTCCACTTCCCCCACTTGGAAGTCCAGTAAGTTCGTTCATTTTTGATGCTTCGATTGAATCGATTTCCTGTTGTATTTCTTCTTGTTGTTTCTGTAAATCATTGACAAGAGAATTGTATTTTTTTGCCTCTGCCTGAGTTTTCGCAAGTAGTGAAGCTTTATTTGTTTTTGTATTTTCGAGATAATCTTCCTGAGCAACAAGCTTTAAATGAATCTCATCAACTTCCTTTTTTTTCTCTTCTACACTTATTTTTTCTTTTTTGAGACTTTCACGAATATCTTTAATTGATATAAGAAACTCCGTTATTTTTTCACCTACTTGTGTTGTCCAGTTTTCCTGATTGAAAAATGTAAGAGTCTCGGTCGACGAAAAAATCGGAATTACTCTCTCACTTGAATAATCTTCATAATATACACGCATCAATTCTGCAAGTATCTCTTTTTGTTTATCAAACAGATTTTCTTTTTCAAGAATTCGAATAGTCAAGGAATGAATCTCTTCTTCAAGACTTACTATTTTTTCTTTATTCGCATTTATTTCGAGTTCAAGCGTATTAGCCTGAGCTTCAAGAGAGGTGATCTGATCAGAAAGTGTTGATCCTTGTCTCTGTTTTAATCCAATAATCTGTTTGTATGCTTTTATTTTCGCATTTATAGCGTCTATTTTGTCTTTCTTATCCTCAATGGCTTTTTCTTGAGCACTCGTCAGTCCTGTAGCGATACTTGTATCTTCAGAAAATACAGGGTGAACAAAAAAAATGCCCATCAAATAAAAGACAATAAAAGAAAAAATAAGGTGTTGATATTTGTAGTATGTCATTTTTCTATTATACCATAGAAAAACATTGCTTTCTTCTCTTATTAATTGAGTTTCTCAAAAGCAGAAGTCAATCGTTGTATGGATTGTTCTTTTCCAATGACAAAAGCAACATCAAAAGGTGAAGGAGATCGTTCTGCACCAGTCAGTGCAACACGAACTGGCCAAAGAAAATCTCCCCTGCCTTTACCAGCTTCAGCGCCTCCCAAGATTCGAGCATATTCATCTGCTTCATTCATACATTTTTCTTCGAGTGCTTTCCTATTATTCCATTCATTATCTGTAAAACTTGTAAAGAAAGTAAGCGCTCTTTCCAAAGCAGATTTTGTTTCGACACCGGTATTCTTTTTCCAGTGAAGTAACGCTGTATCGTATGTCAGTGTTTCTGTGAAGAAAAACAGATTATGATCCCCTACATCAGAAAGTTTTGTAAGACGATCTTGCTCAATTTCAAGTACTCTTTTTATAAAGTTGTCCCGTTCATTTTGAGTATATTCTTGATGACACATCTGCCATTTTTGAAATAATTCTTTTTGTGTGAGAAAAGGAACTGCTTTTTCGTACAACTCGTCTAATGTTAATTTTTTAATATATTCAGCATTCATCCAATCAAGCTTTTTTATATCAAAAACAGCTCCAGCTTTATGTATTTTTGAAATATCAAATTGTTGAACCAGCTCATCAAGTGTAAAGATTTCTTGTGTATTGCCTGATCCAGGATTCCATCCGAGCAAAGCAACAAAATTAATCAGAGCCTCCTTAAGATATCCTTTTTCCAAATAAGCCTCTACAGAAACATCCCCTTGACGCTTTGAAAGTTTACTTTTATCTGGATTCAATAAAAGTGGGAGATGAGCAAATTGTGGTAGTTCCCAACCAAATGCTTCGTATAACAAAATATGTTTTGGAGTACTAGAAAGCCATTCTTCGCCACGAATAACATGCGATATTCTCATCAGATGATCATCTACAACATTTGCAAGATGATAGGTTGGAAAACCATCAGATTTCATCAGTACTTGATCATCAACATCTTTTGAGTGAATAGAAACTTGTCCTCGTATCAAATCATTAAAAATAACCTCTCCATAATTTTCATCAACATTAAGACGGATGACGTATGACTCGTTCGAGGTAAGTCTTTCTTCTATTTCTTCGTGTGATAACGAGAGGCAATACTTATCATATTTTGGTGCCATCTTTTTTTGTGTTTGTTCTTCGCGTAGTGTTGTCAGGCGAGTCATAGAACAAAAGCAATAATAAGCTTTTCCTTTTTCGAGAAGTTCTGCTACATATTTTTTGTAAATTGGTAAACGTTGTGATTGGATGTATGGACCATTGTTCCCTTTCTGCGTTAATGTATCATTATCAAAAAAAAGTCCCTCATCATGATGAACACCCATCTCGTCTAGTATATGGATAAGATTTTCCAGTGCCCCCGGTACGAAACGATTGCGATCAGTATCTTCAATTCGAAGAATATAAGATCCACCCAGTTTTTTTGCGGGAAGGTAATTATATAATGCAGTTCGAAGACTACCGACATGGAGTTGTCCAGTAGGTGATGGAGCAAAGCGTATACGAACTTCTTTATCTTTATGTAACATAAAATAGTGTAGGAGAAAAATTTATTATCATAAACATAAACTATTTTTGTATAATAGCAAAAAAAACACGAAAAGGAAAAACGACGGTCGCATTCCAAGTACGAAAGAATCTTCTTGGTTGTAATAAAAGACGCCAAAACCATTCCATACCGATGGATTGCACCCATCTTGGCGCTCGCTTTCGTTTCCCTGTTACATAATCAAACGACCCTCCAACTCCCATAGCCAATCTTATCTGATTTGCATCTTTCAAATGATACAAAAAAATCTCTTGCAGAGGAGCGCCAAAATTACAAAAGACCATATCGTATGGTATGTGATTGATAGAAAAACGCGTTTCAGATATCTGAT
>JBBIRD010000004.1:14304-59382 GCA_037441965.1 Candidatus Moraniibacteriota bacterium
GTCTATAATGATATGTGGATATCGCTTTACAAGTATATCTCGTATTTCTTCAAAAGAACTTAAACCATTTTTTTTGATAGCGAGATAAATACGGGATTTTTTGCTGTTCGCAATTTCAAGAAGAACGAGCATAA
The DNA here is from genome assembly GCA_037441965.1 of Candidatus Moraniibacteriota bacterium. Lineage (GTDB taxonomy): Bacteria > Patescibacteriota > Minisyncoccia > Moranbacterales > UBA1568 > UBA1568. The sequence goes on from JBBIRD010000004.1 coordinate 14,439, forward strand.
AATCTGCGCCAGGAAAACGACACTGCAATTTTTCACCGAAAAAAAAGGAAGCGAGTGTAATACCAACACCGTCTGCAATACAGAGATCACATTCATTGAGTATTTTATGAAAGAAACTATTTTCTTTTGCTTCAAGAATAAACTCCGGATTTACTGTTGCAATTTGATGAAAGATATTTTCCTCAAGCATTTTTTTTACTCGATGTATTATCTCTTCTTTTGTAAGATTGTGAATAGTTACATCAAGTATTTTCATAATTCTTCCTAAAAAAACTAAATCAAGAGAAATGTATCTATAGTTTCATAACAACGCTTCCCATCAATAGACAGACTTTCAAACACGGCTACACTCTCCACTGTTTCCATAAGAAGCATTTTCTCCTTCAGTATAGGTTTTGTGGGCAATGCTAACCATTTTGATTTTTTGATCTTTGCCAGTGTAATATGCGGACGATATGATTTCCTTTGTTGAATAAATGCCCCAAACTTTTTTTCAATATCTTCAACAAGTATTCGTAATTCATCATTCTCGTCTCCTTCGAGTCGAATCATTTTTGGTGATTCATCACTATCTAAAAGACTCATTTTCGTGAAAACCAATTCAAAAGCTTCTCTTTTTTGACATACCTCCCCTACTGTACAGCATATTTCCCCTATTGTTTCCTCTTGTACAAAGCCAAGAGAAAAAAGCATCACATGAAGATTTCCTTCGGTGGTGCACAGTAGAGCTTCTTTAGGCCATTTTTCCATCTCTTGTATCAATCTCTTGCGAAATACAGAGGAAAGAGGAATGCCAACAAATAATCGACGTGTTTTATTCATACGTGTATAATGAGCATAGCCTAGAAGAGCCAAAAAATCAAGCAACAAGAGAAAAGACTCTTCTCGAAAAATCTGTTAGAATATATGTATTCTTTTGTCATTTTTTCAGTATGGAAAAATCTTCTCTCTATAAAATTGAAGTCGCACCAATTCTTATTCTTCCATTGAAGAAATCACCTTTCTTTAGTTATGCTTCTGACACGCCAATCCCTCTTGGATCGCTTCTTACTATATCATTTGGTAAACAATCGCTTCAAGGAGTTGTTTTTGCTTGTGAAAAACTTCCCGGAAAAAAGCCATCTTGGATGAAAACATATTCAAATATATTGATTCCCGCCTTTCTCACTCAACACCAACTTGCTTTGGCAGAATATATCAGCACAGAATATTTCACATCTCTTGGAAAAGTTTTGAAACACTTTATTCCAAAAAAAACTTCTCTTTCTCTCGATGTATCATCTCAAGAAAAACTCTATGCATTACCAAAACTTTCAACTAAAGATGCGCATTTACTCAAATGTTTTTGTGATGCAGACTCATCGTTTCCTGCATACCTTGATATGTTTTCGCTTCAAAACTTTGAATATTGGCTGGCTCATTTAATGAAAAGAATGACTATTAAAAAGGGTCAAATACTGATTATTGTACCAGAAATTATCCTTATATCCCTTCTACAGAAAATTGCGAAGACATATTTTCCACAACAAAAAATTGTGTCACTTCATAGTAAGCTTACTGATTCAACTTATTATACCGCTTGGGAGCGTATTCGATCCGGAGAATCGACATTGATTTTCTCTACAAGACAAGGTATGTTCGCACCATTTCAAAATATACAATGTATTGTTCTTTTTGAAGAACAGGATGATAGTTATAAACAATGGAATATGAGTCCGAGATACGACACAAAAAAAGTTATCAAAAAACTCGCTCTTCTTCATAAGAGTAAAGTACTCTTCATCTCTGGTATTCCCGGAATAGAAAGTCGTTTTCTAATACAAGAAAAAAAATGTTTCGCTATACAAAAAGAAAGAGTTATGACACCGCTTCTTCATACTCTGCATATCGTTAATCTTAGATTAGAGCGTTTTCAAAAAAATTATTCGCCACTCTCAAAAGAGCTCATAACAGCTCTTACATTTGCATATAAGCATAAGAAACAAGCATTGTTATACATTCATAGACAAGGGATGAATGCCTTTTCTATCTGTGAACATTGTAAGAATATCTTCCGCTGTCCGATATCTTCCCATACACTTTCTCTGCAAAATGACGGGTCATTTAAATGTACCGGCTGTTCATATCGAACAGATATTTTTCCCTCTTGTCCTCATTGTCACAATCTCACATTTCGTCATATTGGATTTGGTACTGAGCGTATCGAAAAAGAAATACGCAAACTTTTTCCTTCAGCACATATTTTCCGTGCTGATGCAAAAACGCTTCGCACTATCAAAGATATCGAAAAGTTTCATAGCGATTCTTCAAAAGGAAAAATTGATATTCTCATTGGCACTCAAAGTATTTTAAAAAGTCATCACTTGCCGAAATTAGCACTTATTGGTATGATTGACGCGGATAGTTTACTCTCTTTTTCTGATTTTCGTTCAGATGAAAAGCTCTTTCAAATACTTACACGCTTTGTTGAAGCAAATGTAAAACAGACACCATTGCCTGAGATATATGTGCAAACTTTTCATCCAGAAAGCACCTTTTTTCAGAGGATACAAATGTTTGATTCTAAGGCGTTTCTTGGAAAAATACTCGAAGAAAGAAAAGATCTTTTTTACCCACCATATTCCAGGATTTTTCTGATACGCTGTTTTGAAAAGACAGAAAAAGGCGTCCAAAAGAAAGGGAAGAAAATATATGAAGATATTGGAATGCTTTTCTCCTCTGAAAAAGAAAAAAATCGTATTAGTATCTCAAACAAAATAAACTATTCCAATATAGAAAAACTTTTTGAAATATCAATTATTATTCGTATCGATTCAAATAACGCTTTACCACACACCATATATTCTTATTTACAAAAATTGGATATGACATATAGTATTGATGTTGATCCTCTTTCTCTCTCCTAACTATTATGCTCAATCTCATCACTGGCGATACTACCGAGATATTACTCAAAAAAACGGATCTTGTACAAGATCCGTTGTCAGAGGATATTCAATCACTTCTTCCTCAAATGGTAGAAACAATGCACAAAGAAAATGGCGTAGGTCTTGCTGCGCCACAAATCAACCGATCGATCCGACTTGCCATAGCTGAAGTAGATGATAAAATATACTATCTTATCAACCCAGAGATAACTTCTTATTCTCAGGAGAAAATAGTTTTTGAAGAAGGATGTCTTAGTCTGCCTGGTCAATTCTTCCCTATTGTCCGTTCAGAAGAAATAACTGTTCGCTACCAAAACGAGAAAGGATTACCAAAAAAAATGCGTGCTTCTGGGTTTCTTGCTATCGTTATCCAGCACGAAGTAGATCATTTGGACGGCATTTTAATTATCAATCGATATACGAAACAACAGAAGAAATCCTCAGTAATCCTTTAAACAAAAAATCATGGCTGCTTTTTTTGATATATTAAAAGATAAGAAAGAAAATACCAATTCTTTCATTGCAAAACAACAAGTATCATCAGTAGAAAAAAAGTTCGTAGGAGGACCTAAGATTCGTACCATTTTTATGGGGACGCCAATTTTTTCCGCAGGAATTCTTTCGGCTCTTATTGATGAGAAATATAATATCGTCAGTGTTATTACACAACCAGATAAAAAAGTCGGTCGTAAACAAGAAATAGAAGAAAGCGCAGTCAAAAAAGAAGCTCAAAAAAATAATATTCCTGTACTCCAAATTGCTAAATTTGATGAGGACGCCCTCACTCAGATAAAAGCACTCAATCCTGATCTTATTATTGTCGTTGCGTATGGGAAGATTCTCCCTCCTTCAGTATTGGAAATACCTGGATTTGGTTGTATAAATGTTCACGCTTCTCTTCTGCCAAAGTTTCGTGGTGCTTCACCGATTCAAAATGCTATCCTTCTCGGAGAGAAAGAAACCGGTATTTCCATAATGCAAATGGATAAAGGTATGGATACAGGACCTCTTTTTGCACAAGCATCATTACCGATTGATGAAAATGATACAAAAGATATTGTATATGAAAAATTGATGAAACTAGCTAAAGACCTTCTCATTGATACACTTCCACGCATTATAAAAAGGACACTTATTCCTATTTCTCAAAAAAATGAAGATGCAACATTGTGCCAACTTATCGAACGAGAAGATGGTCATATAATGTGGACCGAAACAGCGCACGATATCTACAATCGTTATCGAGCATTGTACCCTTGGCCAGGAATATTCTCATTATTAAAAACAGAAGATGGGCTTACTCGATTAAAACTTATCAAGATATCCCATCAAAAACAATCACCGAAATCACAACATCCTTTAGGCGAAGTTTTTGAAATGGGAGAAAAGATTGCTGTGCAAACAGGCAACGGTGTCATCTTTCTTGAAGAAATTCAACTTGAAGGAAAGCGAGCTCTTTCTATACAAGATTTTATACGAGGGAAAAAAGATATTATTGGCAGTTTCTTACAATAAAATATTCTATGCTCATAAAAAATGATACAAATACACACAAGAGCGTAAAGGTGGTATTTTTTGGATCATTGTGTATTGTGTTGATCGGAATCTATTTTATCAGTAGACAAATTTGGCATACTAATACAGCAAATCGTAACGAAGTATTAGAATCAGCAATACAAAATAATCAAGAAGAAGATGTGCCTTATATAGAAACTGAGGTGCTAGTGAAACAGAAAGAGAGAGGTCAAAAAATAACTATTTTTGATATTCGTTCTGAGAATGCTTTCAACTATGAGCATATTGCACATTCTCAAAATATTCCTATCAGTGCTCTTGACGGTATTGTTTTTGATCAATCATCAACTACTGTCATCGTTGCTGATAAAGCTGACTATGCAACTTTTGAAACAGCAAAAAATATTCTCAAGAAAAAATCATCACCTTATTTTTTTCTTCGTGGTGGCTTGATAGAATGGAAGAAAAAAAATGCTCCTCTTGTTTCAATCGCTCAAATTGACTCATTTATCGATCAATCAAAAGTAACATTCATTTCACCAGAGATGTTAAAAAAACTTCAGCAAGAAACAAGACCTCCATTCATCCTTGATATTCAACCAAAAGAAAAATATGCAAAGAAACATATTCAAGGTGCTATAAACATTCCTTTTTCTGAACTTGAAAAACGTTCAATGGAAATACCACCAGCGACCCTTATTGTCGTCTACGGAGAAAATGACATTCGATCATTTGAGGGAGGAGCTCTTCTTTCTGATTTAGGTATCTTTTCTGTTCAAACATTGAGTGGTAATACTTATCTTCTTCCTGAATCAGGGCTTTCTCTAGAGCCATAAAAAAATACGAGAATGTTTCTCGTATTTTTTATTTTCCTTCATAAGATAAAATGGAATATCTAGGCAATGACAGCGAGAACATCTTTGTAGTTTGAAAGGAGATATTCTACATTGTCTATTTTTACCTCTTCCCCTCCATAGCGTTTAAACACTACCGCATCACCTGCTTTTACTTTTATTTTTTCACTTTCACCTATAGCGATCACTGTACCAATTTGTGAACGATCGTGATTTGCTGTCTCAGGAAGATAGATACCTGCAGATGTTTTTTCTTCAGGACTATCCATTTTTATCAAAATATTCTCACCTAATGGCTTTATAACTGATTTTTCTTTCATAAGCTTACTCTTAATATATTAATTTGTGCATCTATTATAAAAACTCTTTTCTTATGAGTCAAGTATCTAAAAACTTTTCTCATCATTCCTTTTTATTGAGTACTTCTAGAGCTTTATCAAGTTGTGCATCTTTTTTATTGGTAATATCATCTGATGTAATTTTGACTTCAATATCAGGAGTAATACCGATAGTATTGATCTGATTTCCTGAAGGGGTTAACCAGCGTGCCACAGTAACTTTCATCGAAGTATTTTTATTCATTGGTATCAGTTCTTGTACTGATCCTTTTCCGAAAGATTTTTCCCCAATTAAAGTGATGTTATCACGATTATCTTTTAAGGCTCCTGCTAAGATTTCTGATGCACTAGCACTCCCCTCATTGATAAGAACCGCTGTTGGTATACTACTCAACAAATCTCTTCCATGAGTTTTTATTTCTTTCCGATCACCTTGCGCATTCTCTTCTAGAACAACTACTTTTCCAAAAGGAATCATTGTACTACTTATCGAAACAGCAGTATTGAGAAGTCCTCCAGGATTATTTCTTACATCAATAATAAGTTTTTTAGCATTAGCAGAAAGTACTTGTTTTACTGCTGTATTGAATTCCTCTTCTGTATCATCGCCAAAACGATTTATTCTAATATAGGCAATCGCATTTTCTTTCATCTCAAAACGAACACTTTTCACTAGAATTTTATCACGCTTTACATTTACTATTCGATAATCATCCTCTCCTATTCGAAAAATGGTCAATTTTACTTCCGTCCCTCTTGGACCACGAATTTTTTTTACTGCTTCTTCCAAAGAAACATTCAATGTAGATTCATCTTCAATTTTAACTACTTTATCGCCAGCCATCAGACCTGCTTTTTCAGCTGGCATACCTTCAAGGGGCGCTATAATAGTTAAAGTATCATCTTTTATTCCCATTTCAGCACCGATTCCATCAAAGGTACCAGAAATATCTTCTTTAAAAGATTGATTTTCTTTGGGATCAAAGAAAGTAGTATACGGATCACCACTTGCAGCAAGCATTCCTCTAATCGCTCCATAAAAAAGTGTATGTGCATCAAGTTTGCCACGATCAACATATTTTTCTTTCAGAAGATTCCAGGCTTGCCAAAAAAGAGAAAAATCAATAGTTTTATCTTGATTCTCTTTATTGATGATAATAGCATCATTTGGTGAAAGAACTGCGTCATTTATACCTCTTTCTCTCTCTCGTCCCCTCTCATAACCTAAGAAAAAAACTCCAAAAAAGAGAAAAATAATAAAAAATAAAATGAAAGAGCGTTTAAAAATAAATGAACCTCGTTTATATTCTTCTTCAGTAACAATGTTTTTTTCTTCCATATTTTTTAATGATGTTGAGGAATTTCTTTCTTCCAATATTTTTTAAAATAAATAAAAGCACTTTGTATATGATACCAAGTTAATCGATTAAAGAGAAGGGAGAGAAGAAAACCTCCTTGCGCACTTCCTTTTGCATGATAATGATAAACGAGTGCCTTCGGATAATATACAACTTCGAGTTGATGTTCCCAGAACCTACGGCACCAATCCACATCTTCCATATACATAAAAAATCGATCGTCCATTGGACCAACTTTTTCTGCATTTTTTTTAGAAACAAGCATAGCAGAACCTATCACCCAATCGACTGCTTTCGGTTCTTTATGATCATATTCACTCATCAAGAACCAACGAAGATGTTTTCTAGCAAAAGGTAGTTTACCAACCCAGGTTCGTCTATAAAGAATTGTTTCAAGTTTATAGAATCGAAAGCAACTCTGCTGAAGAGTTCCGTTAAAATTGAGTTGTTTCGGAGCTAAAATGCCTATCTCATTATGTTCTTTAAGATAATGGAGCATTTCTGGAAATGTATCTTTCGTAAAAATAATATCACTATTGATCAAAAAGATATACTCACCTTTCGCCTCACGAAGAGAGGTATTGATCAATGTTTTGAATCCAACATTTTTTTCAAACGGAAAAAATCGAAGCAAAGGAAATTCTTCACGCATAAGCATTTCAGTGTCTTCTTCAGTAGCACTATCTGTAACAATGATCTCATAATCGATACCAGAAGAAGAAAGGTGTTGTTCTATAGAACGAAGACAAAGTCTAAGAAGTTCAGGACTCTTGTATCCATTGATAGCAATAGTCAATTCTTTCATATTGATAGCGTACACTTATTTTAATCAAGAGAGTTTCGAAATAATTCACGAATACGATCATAATTATCTCCCCGAGGAAGAAGGATATAGCCAGATTCTGGTTTTGCTGGCGGATTATAGAGAAGCCCTTCCTCTGAATCCTCTAATACTTTCTGATTTATTTTGACATCACTTATCTTTTGATACAGATCAAACAATCTCTTCATTTCCCACGCTTCCATATTCGTACTTACATTCTTTCCAAGACTGTCCAAAACAGCGTTCACTTTAGAAAAATCAGTCAGTGTACCAAGTGAAAGCATTTTCGATCTCACAAGACCGATAACTTCTTGTTGTCTTCTTGCTCTAGCAAAATCACTTGTCATATCACGAGAACGAACATAACACAACGCCTTCTCTCCATTGAGGAGATTTTCACCTTTTGGTAATTTGAAATCACCACCACATTCAAGTTCAGCAATTTTTGTAGAAGTGATTTTTTCAAAACACAGATCATAATGACGATAATAGATTGAGCCATTGCGTCTTACTCCCTTTTTTACCTCTACTTCACCAGAAGGTACAGTATATTTCACACCATCACAACGAGCTGTGATCCCTCGAAATTGTACTCCTTCTTCAAATGGTTGATCGAGCACGACTGTAACACCACCTACTGCGTCTACAAGATCTTTGAAACCTTGAAAATTGATTGTTACGGCATACGGAATGGTAAGTCCGGTAATTTCAGAAACAATTGTTCTCATATCCTCAATACCGCCTTTGTGAAGAGATCTTTCTTCACCGAGAGCATACACGGCATTGATTTTTCTTTGTTCATTGCGTCCTGGAACCGTAACGTATGTATCACGCGGTATAGAAATAAGAGATGCTCTATTTGTATCTGTATCATCTTTTTTCAAATGAAGCGAAAACACCATAATAGTATCAGCGAGAAGTCCTCCTCCATCAACGCCTTCCCCTCTCATACCGAGAAAGAGAATATTGATACGACCTTCTTCCTCTCCAATAATTTTTTTCTCCACTCCCGGAAGAGAGGTAATGATACTGCTAAAAATATGTGCATTTCCTTGGGAAATCTCATTTAAAACAAATCCCGTCTTCCAAGCGAATACCCCTCCCGCAATAAGAAAAAGCACGACAAAAAAACCTACTACGCGCCACACACGATGTTTCTTTGATGGATTATTTTCTTCCTGCATATTTTTCAATTCGTTCTTAAAAAATGACATAGGTGTAAATATCTTCAATAATACTATTTAATAAATGTTTTTTTATATTCTTCTAAAAGCAAAACACTACTCTCTTTCCATAAAAAGAGTTTCACTCTTTCTTGACCAGCTTGTTTCAGACCTTCTTTGAGGGTCTTATTTGTGTAGAGATTATACAATATTTCTTCACAAGAATCAAGATTTACTGGATCAAAATATACTACTGCCTTTCCTCCTACCTCTCGTAAACTTGGAATATCCGAAGCGCATACAGGAACATTTTGACTCATTGCTTCAAGAAGAGGGATCCCAAATCCTTCATATAAAGAAGGAAAAACAAAAATTTCTGCCATACTCATAAGTAAAGGTAAATCTTCGACATCAATAAAGCCGGGAAAGATAACATCGTCATCGAGTTTTTTCTCTTGTATCACTTCATCGATACGCGGATCGATATGATATGCTTTTCGATTTCCGACAATAACAAGTTTTGTTTCTGGTAAACGCTTTCTTAACGAAGAGAAAACTTCGAGAAGAAAAGGGATATTTTTACGCGGTTGAAGAGTTCCGACAGAAAGAATAAAATGATACGGCAAATGATATTTTTTTCGAAGGTATTCTGTATGCTCGTAAGACAAGATATCCACTTTTAAGAATTCATCACCAATTCCATTATATATAACTCTTATCTTTTTTTCTGGAACTTTATAATACTTTATTATTTCATCTTTCGTGAATTGCGAAGGAGTAATAATCTCATTAGCTCTTCTCAATGCGTGTGGTATAAACAAAGAAAGGAAAAAACGATCACTCTTTCTTATCATTTCCGGATACACACAAAAAGAAACATCATGAATATGAATAAAAAGCCTTGTACGACGTGGAACAAAAAAAGGAGCAATATATTGGGTGTGAAAAATATCTATTTTCTTTCGCAAGAGATACATCGGCACCACAAACAGATTCCAAGAAAATCGGTTGCGCGCCTGAAGTGAAATGATTTTTACATTTGGCTTATGAGTGATATCAAGACGCTTTGCTATTTCTATAAGTGTTGTTTCATCTTTCACATCTGTTAAAAGATGATATTCATTTTCTGTATCAAGATGAACAATCTCTCTGGTAAGATGAAAAAATACCGCTTCATCACCGGTGCGTTTCTTTCCAATAAGTCGTATATCGATAGCAAATACTTTTTTATTCATACTCATCAAATGTCAATGCAAGACTCGCGAGAAAAACAAAGAAAAGACTTAGAAATAATCCGGAATTAAAAAGATTAAACACTGTTACTGTTACCCACAACGAGAATAAAAACATATCTCTCTCTGATTGCATCCAAAGAGCACGAACAAAAGTACGATATGCAATACCAATCCAAAAAAAGAGAAATGCACACAATCCAACAATACCAGATCCAAGCCATATCTCAAGGAATATATTACTCGCATTGAGTCCTGTTCCTCTTTCATCAGTACCAAGAAAAGAAGAAATGTTACCAAAACCAATACCAAACAATGAATGTGTTTTCAAAAGAGCTACTACTTTTGTATAAATATCTCTTCTAATATGTACATTTGGATCATCACGATACACTGTCGTCACCCATCTCCCTGTTTGTTTCTCTGTATCAATTTCTTCCAGTAAAATATGTCTGCAATGAAAAGTAGCAAGCTCATCAATACTCTGTATTTTATCCGGAAGAGAAGCAGAAACATTTTTCTCGCAGGAGAGAGTTATTTGCTGTTCTCCTGTAACAGTACTAGAAGTACGATCCAAAAGATTGAACGGACTCAAATGAAACAATGAGACACTTATAAGAGCAATAAAAAATGGCATAAAAAGAATAGCTAGCAAAGACGCAAACGCTCTTAGTATCTCTGTGTTTTTTTCTTTTAGAGCTTGCCAAATATTTTTTTGGATAAATGTCATTCCAACAAGCACTATCATCCCTGATGCAGTAGCGAGCCATGCACTACGACTGACTGTAATGAGAAGTATTCCATAACCAAACACTAACGATACAAAAATAATTTTTAATAAAATATCTCTTCTTTCTTTAAGGAAAACACCAAAAGAAGAAAGAAGAACGATCATAAAAGCAATATAAAAACCAAGCCAATCAGCTTCAGGGAAAACAGAATTCGGTCTTCCAGCCATCACTTCATAGCTCTCTTTTCCATTAAGAAAAAATATATTCTGAATGAGAGCAAAACAGCTCACAACGATGAAAGATGAAAGAAGGAACGGAAGAATCATCTTCACATCTTCTATCGAGCGTACAAATAAACGGGTAACAAAATAAAGAAACAAAAATGAAACAAGGATGGTCGAAAGCTTCAGTGCAAGTATTTTATTATCACTTTGAAAAGCAGAAAGAAAAGACATACAAGCGAAAACAACAAGACTGATATCAAACCATCGCAATGAGAATTTCTCCAAAGGAAACCTTCTCAAAGCATATCTTGCACCGAGAGAAAAGGTAATCAATACTAAAAGCCATTGATATGGTCGAATGGCTAGAGGAATCTCTTGTGGTGCTATGTTGATTATTTCATATGGCAACATTCCTATAAGAAGAAGGAACGCCCACCCTGGTCGATACAATGAAAACAATAGACCTAAAAAAGAAAAGAAAAGAAAATTTGTGAGATCAATCGGAAACAATCTGCTCTGAGAAAAAATAATAAAAAAAATACCAATAATGATATTCGCAGAAAAAAGAAACCATTTATGAGAACTCCATTGAAAAGGAAGCATACTATTTTTCAACATACATTATTTTTTTAATACAACACTCAAAATACGATTTGTTGTTTTCTCCCAACTAAAGATACTTGCTCTTTTCTTTCCTTGATCAATCAGCTTTTCTCTTTCTTGTGAGTCTGTGATGAGTTTTTTCATCTGACATACTATTTCATTTATATCTTCTGGATTGGCGTATAATACCGCATTTCCTCCAACCTCAGGCAAAGATGAACAAGATGAAGATATAACAGGCACTCTCATACGCATCGCTTCAAGAATAGGCAGTCCGAATCCTTCATAAAGAGATGGATACAGAAAAAAAAGTGCTCCACTATACAATGCAGGCATATCTTCTTCTGGAACAAAACCAAGCAATCGCACATTATCTTCTATCCTTAACTCTGTAATGATTTTTCGTACATCAGTTGCAAGTATATTGTTTGCATCAAATATTTTACCAGAGATAACAAGATCTGGTACTACTTTGCCCTCTTCTTTGAAGAGTTTCTCATAAGCACGAAGAACCATCTCAGTATTCTTTCGTATTTCTAATCCTCCCCCATGATAGATATAACCAGGTTTCAAATGATACATATCGAGTATTTCCTGCTGATGTTCTGAAGAAAGAGGCAATAGAAAGCGTGGATCTGTATCGATAAGGATAACCGTAATATGTTTCTCAGATAAACCAAATGTTTTCACAAGATCTTTTTTTGTTGATTCTGAAATAGCGAGAATATTATCTGCTTGATGTATTCCTCGTACCACTCTGTGCCAAGAAAATTTCTGTCGCATCGTTTTTCGATACAGAGGAAAAAGTTCTGGGATAATATCATGCACGATCATACTATGCTGTATATATCGAGGAAAAACTGACGAACTCTGATAAGTGCTTAAGAAAACTTCACAATCATCATTGATTGCTTGATTGACGATCATTTTTTCCCACAACATCTTACGAATAAGATCATCGCGTTTCCAAAACGGTAAACAAACTCGAATATGAAAATTTTCTGGTAATAAGAAGTTTAATTCCGGCATTTCTTCGCAATACAAAAAGAAGGTATGCCGAGTATCATTGATAGAAGTTTGCTTGGTCATACGAGCAAGCTCTCTTATGATGTTTCGTGTTACCTGACCGATACCAGTCCCAGGTTTTCTCAGAAATGAAGCATTGATGCCGATACGCATAAAGCAATCGTTATATATTGTTTATTGTCTTTTCAAATTCTGTAAATACCTTACGAAGCTCAACTGTCAATGGATGAGTCAAGCGTTCTTCTATAATACGTGTCGCTTCACCATAAAACCAAAGAATCTTTTCTTTGTCAGTACGAAAACTTTCCCAAATAGTATCCATATGTGTGGAATATTCATCTAAAAAAGAACGCATATTATGTATTTTATCTGCTGCTGCAATAAGAAGAGCCTCCGTACTGTCATCTTCTAATCCTTTGAGATAACTTTCTTTCCGATAACGCCACGATGCAGGTCTTAATTTCGGATCTTCTTTCTCTGCTTGAGTATAGTTTTCTGTCACTTCCTTCACTATAGCGCAAACACGACTGCCAAATTCTTTTTCAAGCATCGCTTCGGTAAATGTTGGAACATCTTCGAGAGTATCATGAAGCAGTCCGGCAATGATAACATCTTCATCATCGCTATAATGAGCGAGCAAAAAAGCAACAGAATATGGGTGGACGATATATGGAACACCACTCATTTTCCGTTTTTGGTTGATGTGAAGCACTGTTGCTAAGACAATGGCTTGTTCAATTTTTTTAGTGAGAAACATACATTCTAAAAAACAAATACTTCCTGTATACCAGTATAATCTTTTTATAAAAAAAATGATACCTTAATATATTTCCTCATAATTTATATTATAGCACATTTTTGATAAAAAATCAATGTTTCAAAGGTACGCAGAACTCTTCTATTTTCCATACCATAATTTGCTAATATGCCGTTTCTTTCGTACAATGAAGTGGTAGATATTTTATTCTTAAAATTATTATATGGCTCAATACGATTTGAAAACAATCTCAGTAATCGGACTAGGATATGTCGGACTTCCACTTGCTGTCCGTGCGAGTGAAAAACACTATACTGTTATCGGTTTCGATCTTGATAAGAGAAAAGTTGAACTCTTGCAAAAAGGAAAACATATTTGGAAAGATACCTATCTTGAAAAGAATCTTCCTCTCTATCCGTTCAAAGCAACCACTGATGAACGAGATATTGCCTCTGCTGATATACATATTATCTGTGTGCCGACGCCAGTAGACTCAGCTCATCATCCTGATCTGAGTCCAGTCATCAGTGCCTGTGAGATTGTAGCGAAACAAACGAAGAAAGGCGCTCTCGTCATTCTCGAATCGACAGTGAATCCGTATGTTTCTGAAGAAATCGTTAAACCAATTTTTGAACAATACGGATTTACTCTTGGCAAAGACATCTTCATCTCACATTGTCCAGAACGTATCAATCCAGGAGATCCACAATGGAATGTATCTAATATCCCACGCGTCGTCGGATCGTTTGACAAAATAGGACTTGCAATGTCATTGCAATTCTATCGCAGTATTGTCGATGCAGACATCAGACCGATGAAGAATATCCGTGAGGCTGAAGCGGTAAAAATACTGGAAAACTCTTTTCGTAATATCAATATCGCTTTTGTCAACGAAATCGCCCGATCCTTTGATAAACTTGATATTGATGTGTTAGATGTGATTGACGGCGCTGCAACCAAACCGTTCTCTTTTATGGCACACTATCCTTCCTGTGGAATCGGTGGTCATTGTATCCCAGTCGATCCTCATTATCTCGTCGAACGAGCTAAAGCTTCAGGTTTCGATCATGAATTTCTCAAACTTGCTATAAAAACAAACGATGAAATGCCAGAATATACTGTTGAGCGCTTACAAGATGCTCTCAATGAAAATAAAATGGCAATGAAAGGTACAACAATCGGCGTGCTCGGTCTTTCCTATAAAGCCAATGTAGAGGATGTAAGAGAATCCCCTTCCTTTGAAATCATTAAACACTTGAAAAAACATTTTTGTAAAGTAGAAACTTTTGATCCGTATGTTTTATCAAGCTCAAGTACCAAATCTCTCGAAACGCTTCTCAAAAAATCAGACGCCCTCATCATTGCAACCAGTCATCGTGATTTCATACAGACAATCACTCCAGCATTACTCAAAAAATACGGCATCAAGGTAATCGTTGATGGCAAGAATTGTCTTGATCGATCAGCCTTCAAGAAGGCAGGTATTATTTATAAGGGTATCGGACGATAATTATGTTTTCACTCATTAGACTCATTATTTCTCTTGCTGGTATCGCTGTCATTGCGTACTTCGTATTACCTTATTTTGGATACGAAGTGAATACGAACTATTTCAATGAACGCAAATCAGTCTGTCAAGAAAAACTTTTGCAGTGTCAAAAAGATCTCATTCAAAGCGGTCTTAACGGAGCCAAAGAAAAATGTGACTTTCAATGTTTAGATCCTCACATACTTATTAAAAAGAAATAATATTTTTTCCTAAAGCTTATGAAACTCATCGTCAATCTTCCTGCATACAATGAAGAGGCAAAAATCGCTGAAACGATCGGTCGTATTCCGAGAACATTTCATGGGGTAGATACTGTGCTCGTACAAGTCATCGATGACGGATCAGTTGATCATACGGTACAAGAAGCCAAAAAAGGTGGTGCTGATATCATTGTTTCTCATAATGGGAATCGAGGTCTTGGAGTAATGTTTCGAACTGCACGCGAGAGCGCTCTCGAAAATGGTGCTGATATTTTGGTCAATATCGATGCTGATGGCCAGTTTGATCCCAAAGATATTCAAAAGATGATCGATCCCATCTTGAATCATACAGCTGATATGGTGATCGCTGATCGATTTTCTCAAAGTAGTGCGAAAAATATCCCTTTTATCAAAGATAAACTCAATCGATTAGGTGCTTGGATTGTCGGTAATGCTCTGAATACAACCGTTTCCGACCTTACGTGTGGATTTCGCGCACACAACAGAGAAACACTTCTTCGTCTTAATGATCCAACAGGGTTTACATACACACAAGAAACTATTATTGATGCTATCGGAAAAAATCTCAAATTACTCTGGGTACCGGTAACCGTTACTTATTTCGAAAATCGAAAATCTCGCGTTGTTAAAACTGTCTGGCGATATGTCAATAATAGTTCTCGTATCATTATCAAAGCGTTCCGTGATATCAGACCGATGAAATTTTTTGCTACACCAGGATTAATCCTTATCCTCATTGCTTTGATTCTTCTCGCTCTTTTTCTTAGTCTTTATTTTCCAGAAATGAAAGTCGTGCCCTATCGAAATTATCTTTTTGCTTCTGCTGTCTTCTTCCTCATCGGTCTTCAATTGGTTATCTTCGGATTGATCACTGATATGATCAAAGGATCCCGTATATTAAACGAAGAAATCCTCTATCGTATGCGCGTCGAAAAATACAAGAAATAAAATGAATATACTTTTTATCTCGCGTGCTTATCCTCCAATAATGGGTGGCATCGAAAATCAGAATCGTGATCTTGCAATATGGCTTCCGAAATTCGCGGAAGTAACAACAATTGCTAACCCTTATGGGAAAAAATTTCTCCCATTTTTTTTACCGTATGCCATTCTCCGATCGCTTCTTACGATGCATCGATATGATGCTATTCTCTTTGGTGATGGAGTTCTCTCTATCGTAGGATATATTGGTAAACTTTTCAGACCACAAAAGGTCTTTGTTTCTGTTATTCACGGACTTGATATCACTTTTCAAAACACCTTCTATCAGAAGTGGTGGGTACAACATTTCATTCCGGCACTTGATCATATTATCGTTGTCAGCGAAGAAACAAAAAAACTGGCTTTGAGAAAAAACATTCCTGTAGAAAAAATTACTGTTATTCCTAACGGCATCGACACAACATCGTTTGAAAACATACACTACACTAAAAAAGATCTGGAAATGTTCCTTAAGAAAGATTTACAAAATACCTTTGTTCTTCTCACTTCTGGACGACTAGCGAAACGAAAAGGCGTTGAATGGTTTATTCGAAATGTTCTCCCTGATCTCCCTCCATCTGTCATATATATCGTTGCAGGTACTGGAAATCAAGAAACAACTATCAAATGTGCCATTGAAGAAATGCAGATGAAAGAAAGAGTATTGATGCTCGGTCGAGTCTCTGATGAGACACGCAATCTTCTTCTTCAGACTGTCGATCTTTTTATTCAACCAAACATCCATATTGATGGAGATATGGAAGGGTTTGGCATTGCAGTTATCGAGGCATCTCTCTGCGGAAGACCTGTTATTGCCTCAAATATAGAAGGACTAAAAGATGCTATCATATCCAATGAAAATGGTATTCTCGTTGAATCAGAAAACAAAGAAGATTTTTTGCAAAAAATACAGGATTTCATTCAAGACAAAGCAGTGAGAGAGGCTTTTGGCAGAAAAGCTAAAACATACACTAAAAATCATTATGATTGGAGAAATATCGCTCCTTTATATATCCAAACATTAAAATCTTTGAAAAAATAAAATGAATACACCTCTTGATATATTTTTATTCTTCTTTGCTGTTTCAATACTTTTCTTCTTTCCTGGTTGGTCTGTATTAAAACTGACTTTTCGTAATACGATTCTTTTTTCTCCTTTTGAAACTTTGGTCTTTTCTTTTGGTATTGGTGTTGGATTTATAGATTTCTTGATGATTATTCTCGGAAAACTTCATATTCCTTTTACAATATTTTCAATTTTATTTGGACTATTTGTTGGTCTTGGTGTCATCTTTGCGATATCAGAGATATTCTTCATGAAAAGAATACATATGAATGTCCAACACGAAGAAACATACAAACTTGCTTTTACACAATTACAAAGCATACTTTTTCTTGTGCTTTTTATTCTCACTCTCTTCATAAAAGTTATTTATCTTTCTCATACTATCGTTCCTTCGAGCACTGATCTCGGACACCATATGTATTGGTCAAAACTCATCGCTGTTACCGGCACACTTCCTTCATACGCGAAACAAAACATCCTCACGTTAGACAATACATACACTCTTTCTAATCCGTTACCAATTCCAGATTTTATTATCGGTGAACATCTGCCTTTCTCTGCTATCCATATTCTTACTTCACTCGATTTTCTTTCAGCTTTTCCAATACTCTTTCTCTTTCTTATCAATATACTGAGTCTTATCACAATCGTTTTTCTAGCGCTTCGTATCGGCACCAGCATCCATCATCCCCTTTTTTCAAAACAAACATTCACTCCACAAAATATAGCCTTGATGACACTTCTCTTTTTTGGTCCCCTCTACACCCTTTCTTCTCCAGAAGCCAAATTTGTTTCAGGAGGTGTAGTAGGAAATATCATAGGAAACTTTTTCATTCCACTGATTTTCCTCGCACTCTTCCGATCACTCAAAGAAAAAAAGTCTTCCCTTCTTACTCTTTCCTTCTTCTTTATATTTACTCTTGCGTATACTCATCATTTGAGTACGCTGATGATGCTTTTTGAGATAGCTACTTTCATCGTTTTATATAGCATCATTCATTTTAATGAAAGAAAAACACTTTTTACATTATGGCGTACACTTATTTTTTCTAAAGCACCAATACTCTTTTTCCTCTCAGCAGTTATTTTCTTTTTTATGATCGCTATGCCTACGTATATCGAGACACACGCTATCGGTACCGCATTAGGAACTCCAACAAAAACAACTCGAACAGGTCTTTCATTTCTTCAAATGAATAATTCACTTGGTTCAGCGCGTACAGCATTTGGCATCTCCGGACTTCTTCTCTTCATTTTTCTTCGAAAATACAAACGGTATAGTGAGGTTATTATTCTCGGATGGATAAGCATACTCCTTATTATGACACTTCATCCTGACTGGTTGTTTATTAATATTCCTTCAAATCGGATTGTTACGTATCTTTCTTTCCCTCTTGGTATCTTCGCTGCGCTTGCTTTTACCGCATTTCTCTCAACAATCAGTCATTCAAAAATGAAATTGCGATTGCCAAACGCTTTTGTTTTACTGCTTCTTTTTTCATTCTCACTCTTTGTTTTGAGTGATGGATTAAGTGATAATAACAATACTCTCTTACCAAAAAGTAAGTCTTCTCTTATCGTACAAACATTTTCTGCTTCTTCCTATCTCGCAAAAAATAGTACAAAAAGTGATATCATCTTGAAAGATCACAACTACATTACTGCTGATGCTTGGATTAAACTTTTCTTTCTGCGTGATTATTCTTATCCTCTTTCAAGAGGTTTTTTCAAGCGTTACGAGGATAATCCTTATCGTGAACAGTGTACTCGACTGATGATATCTCTTCCAAATACCGAAAACGGAAAAAAATGTTATACTGATCTTGGTGTTCGTTTTGTTATGATCAATCCTCACCTTGATACAGCTCAATTTGAGAAATCACATAATTTCTCCCGTATTTATGCATCTGATGATATTCATATTTACGCACATAAACAATAATCATTATGTCACACAGCAAAATCCTTGAATGGTGTATTTTTTTCTTTATTCTCGCATCAGCATTTCTGTTTCAGATAAATGTCAAAGAACTTGATCCTAATTTTGAAAAAAATTGGTGGACAGTTTCACTTGCATCACCCGCAGAAGAAGAAAGTCTTGCCTTTACTATCGACAACCATAGTGTGCATACAACATTTATGTATGAAATAATGGTTGGAAAAAATACCATTGCTAAAGAATCGTTTGAAGTAAAAAAACAAGAACAAACCACTATCACTCCACCTTTTCTACGTAAACAATCTGAACGCGTAAAAATAATTGTTACAACAGACAACGAAAAGAAAGAACTTTATCGGTAATCGTATATTCCGTTATGTCAAAAAAAATACTCCTGGCTACTCGTCCTCTCGTTCCTCCGTGGGACGAAGCATCAAAAAACTTTGCTTATTTTCTCGGAAGAGAGATAAAAAAACATACCCTCACCCTCCTTACAACGCATACTCACCTTGAAGGACTTCCAAAAGGAACTATGGAGATGCCTATTTTCCCTTCACATTCTTTCAATATTTATGCCAAATGGAAGCTCTTTTCATATTTACGCAGTATGCGTAATACCTTTGACATTACTCATTATCTTTTTACTCCTACAAGACAAAATACATTTTTCATAAAGAAATTTGCATTTCCAAAAAAAGGCAAAACAATTCAGACAATTGCTACATTACGAGATGATTTGTATTCAAAAGAACAACTTTCGTCTCTGCTTTTCGCAGACACACTCATTACCTATACCAAAGAAACTCAAAGAAAATTGGAAAAATTAGGATTTCACAATGTTCATACCATCTATCCTGGAATCGATTTACAGCGTTTTCATCCACAAGAAAAGTCTACAGCACTCCTTTCGCAACTTGGCATCACTTCAGAAAAATTCATTATTATGTATCCGGGTGAATATGTCCGTCTCGGAGCCACAGATTTGATCGCAGACACACTTATTTCTTTCTTCTCCGAAAACCCAGAAACAGATATTCGTTTTGTTTTTGCGTGTCGTATCAAGAACGCTGATGATGCACGCAAAAAAGAGCAAATTAAAAAGCGTTTTATTGATGCAAATGTTCTCGGCTACATCTCTTTTTCTGACACTATCTCTGATATGCCAGCACTCTATAATACTGCAGATCTTATTATTTTTCCGGTTACAAACCTGAAAGGAAAATTTGATGTACCTCTCGTAATCATTGAAGCATATGCGTGTGGAAAACCTGTTATCCTTTCCGATTTATCCGCTTTCAAAGAGTTTTCGAACGAACATATCTGTGTTACTATTCCTACATCTTCTCGTGAAGAACTTATACAATCTATAAAAGAATTGAGGGAGAACACATCTCTTCGCATCCGTATTTCTGATGAAGCACGCAAATATGCAGAAACATATTTCGATTTGCATCAAACTGCTCGACAGTACGAGGAAATATATGATTCGCTCTAATATCTCTTTTCATTATCTATTCTAAAGTTATGTCCGAAAAAAATATCATTCCTCTTACTCACCAAAAAAGTGAATTCAAGACAGAGAAAATGCACATCCCTGTTATTTTTCATATTGGAGAAAAATTGATGCCAGAGCAATCAACACTCGATCAACTCGAGAGCGTTGCAAAAAATAAGATGCTCTTCCATCATATCGCAGCAATGGCTGATGTTCATAGTAAACCGGGTCGCAAAAACGCTACAGGAACAACCGTAACATCTGAAAAATATATTCTTCCGCAGTTGAACGATAGTGATCCTGCTTGTGGTATGCGTCTTGTGCGTACGAATCTTGACGATACCAATACCACCCCAGAAGAAATCGAGAGACTCTTCACAGCTCTCACAAAAACTGTCCCTACGAAAAAACTCATCGGTACCTATATACCATTTCGTATTATCGTTGATATTTGTCGAGGTGGTATCTCTCATCTCATCACTTATCTTGATATCAAAACAAAAAATGAGGCTCAAAATTCTCTCGACCGTGGCAATTTTTTTGGTAATGAAATGACGAAAAAAGATATTTACCATATTCTTCCAAAATTATTTCTTTTCTTTGCTCAATTTCGATCAGGTATTCTCGGTGCTGCCGGCAATCACTTCCTCGATCTTATGAAAGTTACCGACATCCTTGATGAAGAAACAGCAAAAAAATTTGGACTTCGAAAAGGACAGTATATTTTTATGATCCATTGCGGTTCTGGTATCCTCGGTCAATACACGATGTATATGTATACTGCTAAGAAACGAGAGCATATCTCTACGGCTATACTGATGAATATCGGACGGTTTTTCTGGCGCACTCCTTATAAAAAAATTGTCCACCGTATTGCAGAAAAAATTCGCGCTTCAGATTTTGGAAAGAAAGAACCTCTGATTACTTTTGATGGCGACGGAGAAGATGGCAAGCTCTATATGTCTGCTCGAAACGCGTGTTCAAATTTTGCTCATGCCAATCGCGCAGTCATTACACACAATGTTGCGAAAACAGCAAAACGCGTTCTTGGCCGTGATATAGAAATGGATCTTCTCTACGATATGCCTCACATTCTTGTTTCACAAGAAGAACATTATGGAAAAAATATCTGGGTTCATCGAAACGGAACGAGTCGCGCTTATGGAAAGAGTAGAATGTCTTCTCATCCTCTTTTTAGTGAAACTGGTGAACCAGCATTCATTCCAACTTCGATGAGTACCGAAGCATACCTCTGTGTCGGACAAGATGGTAATGACTCAAGTTTCTATTCTTGCAATCATGGTGCGGGCAAATCAGCACAAAAAACTGATACGCTCGTACCAGAGAATAAAGAAGCGCTCGATAAGAAATTAGCAACGAAAGGAGTAAAACTCTACAATGGCCGTTCTGCTAAAGTCATCGAACAAGATTCTTCACACTACAAACGCGCCGAGGATGTTATCGAGAGCGTGAAAGATAATAATGTTGTTAAACCTGTAGTAAAAATGCAACCAATTGCAGTTATTATGTACTAGATCTTTCAATAGCGTACTGACGAGATACCATACCAAAAAGAAAGAAGAGAAAGAGAATACCAAAATGCGATGACCAGAGAAAATGATCAAGCAGAAGACTTGGGACTATAGTAAAAATTGCACAGAAAAAAACAATCGATATGTCGTCGATATTTTTGAATGATCTTACAATATGTATCCATAGAGAAGAAAGCAAGAAAAGAAAAAATATACATCCAATAACACCTAGTTCCACCATAATAAGTACAAAAACATTATGAGCCGGTTGAATATTCCAGAAAGGACGCTGTGGTTGTAATATATGCATTCGTGCCGTGAAATTACCTATACCCGTTCCAAACAAAAAAATATTCTCTGTACCGATGAGAGTACGCGCATCATACAGTGATTGTATCCTTTCAGTAATCGATCCTTCTTTTTCTATAGTAGCCATATCAAAACGAGGAAATATCTGTTGAAACAAAATACTTCCAAATACGATAATGGATGCTATACATACAATAAGCACTTTTAGGAATCGAATATACATCCAAAAATCTTTTCGAAACCATACCCGCATTCCAATAACCATCATTCCAAAGAAGAATCCTATCCATGCTGATCGGGAAAATGTTACTATCAAACCTAAAAGAAGAGTTACTATACTGGAAAGAAGTATTATTCTCTCCACAATTTTCTGCCCTGTTTTTTCAAAAATACTCCCAAAAACATAATACGCGATACACAGTATCAAAATAACTGCTAAATACAAGCCTAGAATATTCGGGTGGGAAAAAGTACCGTAAGCACGCAAAAACCTCCCAGAATCGATTTTAAGTACCGAAGAACCGGCTTCATAGGCAATATGACTGCTCATTCCAAAAAAAGATGTATTTATCGATTTTTGAGACAAGAACTGCGCTATTCCAATGCCCGACTGCACTACTCCAGAAAGAATAAGTACAAAAATAATTTTCTTGATATGTTTTCCTGTCAAAGATTGTGTAATGAGAAATAATGTCGAAGCAAAGAAAAGTGCAAGGAAAGAGGACAATGCAAGCCATATATCATTCGCAAAAAAAATAGAAACAAAAGACCATAAAATAAGAAGAAAGAGAGAAAACAAACAAAACGATGGGCATTTGAAATTCTTGAAAGAATAACGACGAATGAAAAAGAAAAAAATCGCAACAAGCAAGAAATCAGAAAGATAGATACCTATAGTCCCATATTGCCATTTTTCACCAGAAACAAATACTTCGCGTATCAAATACACCGTCTGAAACGGCATCAAAAAGAGAAAAAGAAGGAAACTTGAAATAAACATTTTATCGGTTTTCATATATTGCCTAGAATAGCACTTTTTGCTACTCTTCGGTATATGAAGTGTATCACATTTTCCGGAGTGGACGGATCAGGGAAATCCACGCAATTACAAATGTTGAAAGAAAAACTCGAACGCGAAAATTGGAATGTCGTGTATTTTCATACTGTCCAATTCTCACTCGCAAACAAAATAGCTCACTTCTTCAAAGGACAAAAAATATCTGAACCAGGCAAAGAAAAAGCCATAACAAAAGCCTCTTTTCTTTCTCTTATAATTCGTCAAAAGTTTCTTATTATCGACATACTGCGTTTCCATTTCTTCTTACGAAAATTAAAAAAAGAAAATTGTGATTATCTGCTTTCCGATCGATATTTCTATGATTCAGTCATTAATATAGAATACCTCGCTTCTGGAAGACCTCTTCTCTTTCTCTCTTTCATCAGTGCGCTGATACCTCGTCCTCATAAAGCATTTTACTTTGATGCACTTCCAGAAAATATTATGTCGCGTGTCAATCCCCCAGAGCAAGGTATCGAATACCTCAAGACAAAACAGAAACTTTTCAAACAAAAAATCGCTTCTTGGGATATGTATATCATCGATGGTAATGAAGATAAGGAAACAATTTTTCGAAACATTTCAGAGAAACTCTAATTTTATATCTATAAAAAAATGAAAAAATTTTCTACCGCACTTATATGGCTGACTTTTTCGGAAATTATTTTCAATATTGCTGGTTATATTATCCACTCATCTGTAGGACGCATTCTCGGGCCTGCTGATTATGGTCGTTTCAGTCTTATTGTCACACTCACTACGATGATCATTATTCTCATTGGCAATGGTATTCCTACAGCGATGTCCAAATATCTCGCAGAAGTATTTGAACAGACTCCAGAAAAGATCCTTGGCATCAAATATAAAGCCATCAAACTTCAGGGAATACTTATGCTCGTCGTTACTGCTCTTTTTTTCTTTACTGCTCCTCTTTTCGCTTTAGCACTTCACGATACTTCTCTCACTCCTCTCTTTCAACTTTCTTCTCTTATTATCCCTGCTTTTGCTTCTGCTTCATTTTATTTTTATTATTTCACCGGACTTCATTTCTTTCGCTTGCAAGCATTACTCAAAACTACTCGAGCATTGGCGCGTATTATATTTATTGTTGGATTCGCTTATTTTTTTGCATCAAAAGGGTTCGGCGTCGAAGGAGCAGTGTCTGGTTACATCGTTGCTCCGCTCTTTGTTTTTTTTATCGCGCTCTTGTGTGATATGTATATCACTCACAAATACTTTCCAGCCGTCAAACAATCTTCATCTGAGGTTATCGCCTTTTCTGGAAAAACTATTTTAGCGTATGCCGGACCACTCACATTATTTCTTCTTTTTTATGAAAGCATCCTCACAATCGATCTTTATTTCGTCAAAGGCCTTCTCCAAAGTGATTATCTCACAGGTATATACAACGCTTCTATCACCGTCGGTCGTATACCGTATTATCTGTTCTATGCCCTCACTATTATTCTCCTGCCAGCTATTTCCAAAACCACAGCAGAACATAATACAGAAGAAACAGAAAAACTGGTAAGCAAATCTCTGCGTCTACTTATTCTAATCCTCTTCCCAATGATCACGCTTCTTATCGCATACGCTCCACAGATTCTTACGCTTTTTTATGGGAAAGCCTATCTCGAAGCAACAACTCCTATGAGTATTTTCACTATTGGTGTTGGTTTCCTCACTGTTTTTTATGTACTTTCATTCGCATTAAATGGTGCTGGACTGGTAAATATCCCAATGAAACTCTCATTCTTCGGATTTCTTGAAATGATTGTGCTCAATTTCCTCCTTATTCCTGCTTTTGGTCTTATCGGTGCATCGCTCGCTACTGCTATCGTTTCTTGCTTCTTAATGGTAAGTATTCTTGTGTACACCAAACAGAGATTTCATACAAAAATCTCTCTGCGTACCCTCTTCTTTGCGCACCTATCCGCTATTATCATCTCCATTGCTAGTCGTTATCTTCCACACGGACCAATCAGCTTTATGTTCTTTGGCAGTATTCTTTTCTTCTGTTATTTTATTCTTCTCAAGATTTTTAGAGAACTCACGAATGAAGACATACAACCTTTTCGTAATCTCCTTAAAAAATCTTCATAAAAAACAAAAAAACCAGCGCACAATACATCTGGCTTTCTTGTGATATTTTTTCTTATCTCTCCCATCTATACACATCAATAGAGCCACGCACCTGATCATTACTCACTCGTGTTACATTTTTCGCAAGGTATTCTTTCACACCTTTTTCGACATAATCATAATCATTGTCAGAAAGAATAATCCAGCCCGTTTTATATCCCGCTATCAACTTCTCTACTTCTTTTTGAGAAAGTTTTGTTCTGGAGATTTCATCACCAAGATCATACACTGGAACTTTCGCACCTGAAAAGTAATAGTTCCTCATATTACGCGTTATGAGAACATCACTTTCCAAATGATTTTTCTTGAAATAGGTAAACACTTTACGATAATTCGGGTTATCGCCTGTTGATGTTTCATGAAATGTATTGTTCTCAAGAAAGAAATAACCAAAATTAGGAGTAACAATGATAAGAAAAACAAGCGTGACGAGTGATTTATTTATAGTATAAGCAAATGTATCACACCAGATTTTCCATATACCAAAAATACCAATGGCCGAAAGAATAGCAACAAATGATTGTGAGAAGAAGATATATTGAGCGCCCATATTTCTATCCCAAATCCATATTGCCATAGCGAAAGGGACGAGAAGCGAGAGCGTGATAAAAAGCGATTCTTTCTTCAGAGATTGACGGGAAGAAAGCCACCACGATCCATAACTGACAAAAAGTAAACCAAGAATCGGATGATAATATTCTCTAAAGAAATATTTCACATATCCATAATTATTTTCAAAAAAAACAAGTCCTGCCGTATACGAACGGAGAAATCTCGGAAAGAAAAGAGCTATAAGAAAGAGAACTATTCCTCCTAAAATGAGAAAGGTAACATATTTATTTTTCATTCCTTTTCCAGAACGAAATTCTTGTATCGCTCGAACAATAATATAGAAAGTAAGAGAAAACACTAATGTCCCTGTAAGTTGATGTGTAAGGAGTGATCCGATAAAAAAGAGTATTGCTAAAAATGTATAGACAAGATGCAATCCTGTTTTCTCCCAAAACATCTTTAGTAATGCATTTTTTCCTTCATAGATACGCTCTAGAGCAAGAAATGCATATGTAGAAGCGAGAAGGTACATCGGAAGAAACATCGCATACATACGGAGTGTGCGATCAAATATAATCCCACTTATTGAGAACACAAAAAGAAACGATGCGATCAGACCAATTTCTTTCTTCTTCGTAAAGACAAATGCTGACCAAAAAATAATACCGATAGAAAGCGCTCCCCAAAGTACACTGATGAGTCGTGCATTGCGTTCAGTGGGGGCAACAAATTGAAAGAGTGTAGCGACTTGCCATTTATACAAAATAGCGCGTTCATCTCTTGGCACATTTTTATTCACCTCTGAGAGTTTTCCAAAATTAAAATCCCAAGCTTTCCACTCTCCTGTTTGTGTATATCCGTATGAAGAATTGATATCAAGAAACTCATCAGCAACAAAAGCATTCTGATCAAGATGATACAGACGAATTCCTGTTCCAAGAATGATAAGAGCGAGAAGTATGATTTTTGTATTCTTCCATGAAAGAGACATAGGCAATATGGTACAATATGGTATATTAGAGAGCAACAGAACAATATATGCTCTTTTATCACTATAACACACCCATATTTTTATGAAAATATCCCTCCAAAATAGCCTCTTCACAATTATTTTGATTTCCATAATTGTGATAACAAGTTTCTTCTTGTTCTCAAAAAAAAGTCATGCACCTACCGAAAGAAAAGATGTTCCTTTAACAGATATTTCTTTCGACATACCTATACTCGATCCACAACACTTCCCAGATAAAGAGTGTCACATCACGGATTATGGAGCTCTTTCGAACGATGAAACAAACAATACCGACGCTATCAAGAAAGCTATCACTGACTGTGCCAAAAATGGAGGAGGGACTGTCATTGTTCCCGCAGGCAGATGGATCACTGGACCAATCGTGTTACAAAGTCATATCAATCTCTCCTTAGAAAAAGATGCAGAGATTCTTTTTAGCTCTCATCCTGATAAATACCTACCAGTCGTACTTTCGCGCTTCGAAGGGATAGAACTTTATAATTACACTCCTTTCATCTATGCTCTTGATGCTGAAAATATTGCCATCACAGGACAAGGAGTAATCAATGGTAATGGAGAGGATTGGTATCCCTGGAAAAATAAACAAGAGGGAGCCATTCTCGAATTATATGATCTTGCTCGTACGCGTACACCTACCGAAAAACGCGTTTTTGGTACGCCTTCCGATGCTCTTCGCCCATCATTCGTACAATTTGTACGAAGTAAGAATATCCTCATCGAAGGAGTAACATTTATAAATAGTCCGATGTGGTCCATTCATCCCCTGTATAGTGAAAATATTCTTATTCGCAATGTTCGTGTGGACAATGATGGTCCAAATACTGATGGTATCGTTATCGATTCATCGAAGAATATCATCGTAGAAAATACATTCGTCAATTCTGGTGATGATGCTATTGTTATCAAATCAGGAAAAGATACTGACGGATTACGCGTAAATAAACCATCGGAAAACATCGTCATTCGTAACAATACTATCAAAAATGGTCATAGTGGTTTTGCTATTGGAAGCGAAATGTCTGGAGATGTTCGCAATGTTCTGTTTGAAAACACTACTATCGATCGTGTTGATTTTGGTCTTCAAATGAAATCAATGCGTGGTCGAGGTGGTATTATAGAGAACATCTGGATGCGAAATATACAAATAAGAAGAGCAAGCAAACAGGCAATTCTCGTCGATATGCAGTATGGTACTCCGACTGATCCCTTTTCTCCTCTCCTTCCTTCATTTCACACAATTCATTTCCAAAATATCGATTGCCGAAGAACTGATGAAGCTATTGTGCTCAGAGGACTCGAACAATCTCATATACAAGATATACACCTGAGCAATATCACTATCGGCGCTAAGAGTGAAGGACTAAAAGAATATACAGATGATATGGTATTTGGTAATGTAGTAATAAACATTCTTCCCAAAGAACCTAAAAAATAATGTTCTATAACTCACGCAAAACATAAATGATGACATCATTGAAAGTATGTTTTGAAAGAATAAGAGCATCGTTTATTTCATCTCCAATAGTTAATTGCTTCTTATTCTTCCCAGTAATATACACAACGGTTTCATCACTATGAATACGCGTCTTATTTCGTATCTCTACCAAATTCACACCTCGTTTTTCGAGTATATATTGAAGCGGTTTATGGTAGCGTTTTTCATATTCATAGTTACCCATCATATAAATATTTTTTGATTTTCTCTCAAGAGAAGAAATAAAATTGGCAATTATTTCTGTTTCACCAAGAATAGCAGTATTGGCATTATTCGCGGTTTTTGATATAAGCAACGATGTCATACTGATATTCGTGTACATATTCATACTCACAAGTACAATCAAACATAGAAAAGATATGGTATGTCCATAGAGTATTTTTTCTTCTACGTATTGAAGTAAAAGTCCAAGAAGAATGAATGGTACAATAAATAAGAGAATAAAATACCGCATTGTGATCTCAGAAGCCACTGGAATGAAAATAAGAAAAATAAGAATATTGTAAAGAGCTATAAGAAGGAGAAAGTACCGCCTTTCCTCTTCTTTTTCTTTCTGTATTCCACGAAAGAGGAATATATAACCCAAAAGAAAGAAAAGGATACTCAAACATACCATCATCACAGCACTACCATCTGCAAAGAATTGTTGCCGAAGATGTTCTTTCGTCATAAAATCAGATTCAGCGAAAAATGAACCTCGTCCACATTGTTCTGTTATCAAAAAAGACGAAAGAATATGTGCATTAGATTGAATCTGACACGCAGAAATAAAAAGAGTGTTACGAACAAGATTTGATCCTGACCCTGATTGATCTGATACTCCTCCGAAGAGTGCTGAAATATTTGCTCCGCCAGTTTGTATTTCACTCACAATCTGACCACTATTTATGAATATCACAAGAAAGAGAATGATAAGAAAAGATTTAAGAGTAATGCTCTTTTTCTTTAAAAGTACGAAAAATACAAACGCGGAAAGTAATGGAATAGTAAACAGAAGTACAGTATGAAGCTGTATCAAAACACCCAATCCGATACCAACAAAAATAGGCCACTTGAGAACATTTTTATTTTTCTCGTTCATCATTTCCAACGCACCATAAAGAAAAAGTACAGAAAAGAATGGTATAGAATTCGTATTCCATGCAAACCGACCATAACGAAGAGCAAAGTATGAAGTAGCGAGTAGCGATACCAGCAAAAGTGATATTCGAAGACTAAAATATTTTCGTAAGAAAAAGAAAAAAAGCGGTATAAAAAGAATAGAAAAAAGTACATCTGGATAAGCAAATACTTCCGGACGCGCACCAAAAATAACCCCAGAAAAAATACCAAAATAATAAAATATCGGACCAAGGGAAAACTTGGTATTTCCAGATTGTGGCCCGAGCAAAGGAATATCTTGTTTGCCAGAAAGTACATTTTCTATAATTTGTGCATCACGAGCTTGATCAGGATTAAAAACAAGAAAGTCACGGAATTCATATATACGAAAAAATGTTCCCAAAATCAAAATAATACCTACTATGAAATAGTACGAAGGCACTTTTCTTATTCGTTCACTTATTTCTTTTCCTATAGTAGGCCAATACATCATATCTTTATGGTTTCAAAGAAAAAAGAGTAAATCTTCCAAAGGATCGATATTGTGAAATTGTTCTCTCGCGTGCCAAAACTTTCTCTTTATTTTTCGTATTTTCTACAAGAAACACAGGAAGAGACATATCTGTTTTCTTCTTTTTCTCTACAATATCTATACCCGCTCGTTTTGTAAAATATTCTATTGATTTCATCGCTTTGAAAATATATTTTTTATCCCCTGTGAGTACGACCGTCTTCGCTCCCATACTCTCGTCTATAATAAATGATGCCGACATCTCCACTTCCTTTAAGAGAACATTATCCATACTTGATGGAGAGTTTGTCAAATACAGATGATATTCTTTGAATGTAGATATGACAAAAAAAGTATTCATACTAAAAAGCACAAAGATGATGCTGTAAAAAAATATTTTATGAGTACGAGGAAATATCTCTTCAAAAAAATCAAACCATAAACCAAGAAAGATAAAGGGAACAAAAAGCGAGATGAGAAAAAAACGCATTGATATCTCATTGGCAAGAGGTATGAGTAGACAAAAGAGAATACTCACAAAAAGAATAATAAGTCCAAGAAAAACGCGTCGCTCATATACTTTTTCTTTCCTCAATGCGCGTATTGTCAAAAGGAACCCTCCAAAGAAAAGCGCGAAACCACATAGGAACGCTTGAATATTAAAACCTTGCATCACACTTTCTGGTTTACAAGTATCAGAACTATCGTATGCAGAGAGTATGTAGGTACTACTTTGCGAAAAACATACGATATTTTTTCCAACATTGGCTATGAAACCACTTCCCTTCTTCTCTTTTATACTGATACTTTCTAAAAAGGCTCGCGTATTTTCCCCTCCTGTATTCCATTCACTAATGAATACTGGTATGTTGAGAAGGAGAACAAGTGAAAAGATAAACAATGCTTTTTTCCAAACATGTTCTTTCTTCTGATATATCAAGAAAACAAAAATACAAAAAGCAGTGAGAGGAAAAAGAAGGAGTGAGAGCGAATGAAGTTGTATACCGATACCGAATGATACGCCTGTTATAAAAGTCCATACCCCCCATATTGCCTCCTTTGCTGTCATTAGCTTATATAATCCGAAGAGAAAAAGCAGTGTCCAAAAAGGTAAAGAATTCGGATTCCAAGCAAAACGGCCGTATTTTACAGCATAAAAGGAAACACTGAGGAGAGCGACAATGAGTAGTGTTTTTCTTATATCAAAATACTGACGAAGAAAGAAAAAAAGAAGCACAGGAGTGAGGAATGAAAAGAGAAGATCAGGATACGCCATCTTGTCAGGATCATTACCAAAAATCTTCGCGGAAATAATCTGAAAATAATAAAAGACTGGCCCTACTCGAAAAGCCGTTCCTCCTGCTTTCGGTCCGAGAAGCGGAATATCACTTTCTCCATCAATCACATTGCTCACAATACCTGCATCACGCGATTGATCAGCGTTAAATCTGAGAAAATCGTGAAACCCATATATACGAAAAAAAGCACCTATACAAAAAATAAGAAATAATATAATAACAAACATTGGAACTTTTCGTATTTTTTCTTTCATCTCAGATAACATAAACAATATAAAAAATAATAAAATTAGTAAGCTAACTGATACACTCTCATTTTTCCAAAATCTTTTACGCTCTTTACCGGTACCTCCTGTATCACTGATTCATAAACACCGGTATTCTCCGCAAGGAAGAAAAGTGGCGATCCGCTAGGAATTTCCTTTGCCGAAAAAACTCGTATAAACTCATATCCGTTTTTCTCAGCTATATACGATCCTGGATGAAAGATGTTTCCAGTATAAATCTTTTCACTCATTACGTATACTTTCTGAGCATTTCCAGAAAGGACTTGTATATACTGAACCACTTTCTCTGTCTCACCATAATACACTGAATGACCATCATTCCCCTTCTGAGAAAAAAGGATATGTGCTTTCTGAATAATCGCGTTTCCATTGCCAAGGAGAGCAATACCAATCAAGATACTCGATACAATATATACTATAATCTTTAATAAACGAATAGAGCGCATCAAAAATCCTGCAAAGAAAAATGGTACGAAAAACACCGGCAAAAAATAACGAAACTCTTTAAATTCTGACCCACCAACGATAGGTATCATCAGAAGGAAAAAGAAGCTCAAAAAAGAAAGAAGTAGTCCGAGAAAATATTTCTTATCTTTATCTTTTTCAACAAGAAATGTAGCGAAGAAAAGTGCATAGCCAAAGAGAGAAAAAAGGGAAATGCTTATACATTCTATCCAAGAAACAGAGGCACGAAAGCGTTTTCCTGAATCACTCTGTTCCCATACTTTGACGAAAGAATAATTACAATCTTTCTTTCCTAGAGAGAAAAATATATATGCATTAGCTTCGATATGACAGCTGATCGTATCGGCTATAACAGAAAATGTTGTCTTTTTTGATAATGATTCTGAATGATCACTTTTTTCAGAGAAATGAAAAAGTATTCTCGTATTGGCGAACGAAGTAGAAAGTTCGCTTATTACTTGAGGAGCATTGAGACAAAGTGCGATAACAAACATTATCAGTATCTTTTTCCAAACACAACGATTTTTATACAAGAGAAATATCGTTGTTCCTATAAGAATAACAGAAAACAAGATGAGAGTAGTCGCATGAAGCTGTACGCCGACACCAAAAGCAATGGCGTATCCTATCACCCACCACCATGAAACCTCTTCTTGTTTCCGTAAAAATTCATATACCGAAAGAAGAAAAAGAAGGCTAAAAAAAGGGATAAGGTTTGGATTCCATGCAAAACGAGAATATGTGATAGAGAAGAAAGAAACTGAATATACAAGCGTAAGTAGAAGAGAAATGCGTACGCCAAAATACTTTCTCAAAAATATGAAAAAGAGCGGAAGAGAAAGGATACTAAAGAAAAGATCAGGGTACGCCATCACTTCTGCATTGTTTCCAAATAACATCGCTGAAAAAATCTGAAAGTAATAAT
This sequence comes from Candidatus Moraniibacteriota bacterium, assembly GCA_037441965.1. Lineage (GTDB taxonomy): Bacteria > Patescibacteriota > Minisyncoccia > Moranbacterales > UBA1568 > UBA1568. The sequence continues at coordinate 47,948 of JBBIRD010000004.1, forward strand.
ATATCGGCCCTATATGAAAAAGATTTGTCTTCTCTTCTCCAGAAGCACGCATCGTCGGACCGAATACTGGCCACGATCTTTCACCATTTACAACTTGTTCCGTTAATATCGCATCACGAACCTGATCTTTTTCGAAAAGAAGAAAATCATGGAAATGATACATTCGGAGAAAAGTACCAAAAACAAGTATAAAAGAAGCAATAAAGAAAAGAAATTTCCGTGAAGTAATAGTATGCTTCAATGATGATAATTCTCCTTCGATTTTCATACTCTTTTCTTTTGTCATAGACCTTTTATTTCTCTTCATTATGTATTTGTATAATAGTGAAAGAATTAATCTTCTCATACGGATAATTCTCTTCATATCTCTTTCTACAACTAATCAGGTAAGCAGGGACATTATTTGGAACCTCAAGCGTACGTTTCATTTCCATAGCATCGATACCTTGCTTCTTAAGAAGGTGATACATCGGTGGAAATATCACATGCAAATCTTTGTCTCCTCGTATATATACTAACGAAGATTTTCCAATATGTTGAACAATATATGAAACCACAGGTTCAATCTCACCCAATGTCGTAAAATGAGAGCTACAAGTTCTATCTTTCGATTGAAGTGATATAAATTGCTCTGCTAATGCTTTCACATTCGAGAAAAAAAGTGGGATAAGAACAAATATAAAAAGACATATTCTCAAAAACCTATGCGTCACACGACGAATAATAAAGCGAATAAAGAAGCCTAAAAATAAGAAAGGAATGAAGAATGTTGGAGTAAAATATCGAAAATCATTTAATTTATCCCTACTAAGAGAAAACATAACAAGCAATGCGATACCAGCATACACTGAAACAAGATGAAGAAAATATCTTTTATTTGTATCCTGTTCATTTTGTGTATAGCGAAGAAGGAAAATATATCCCAAAAGAGAAAACAAAATAGTTGCAAGAGAAACGACTCTATCGATAATGGATACAGTGTCAGAATTGTATGTCGAAATATCAAAAAGGTTATGGGAACAACGGCTACCACCATATGATGATAGAAAATAAGTATGCGCTTCCATATGACAACCAATGTCATTTTTGAGAAGATGCAAAAAAGTGTCCATTTGCATACTACTTTTCTTTGATGCCGAATAAAACAGTGTTTTCGTATTACTCAAATGTGTCTGCCATTCATTTATAATCTGTGCAGTATTCAAAATACATACCGTGAACAAAATAAGTATCCACTCTTTCCATTTCAAATTTCGATTTCTCAGTAGAAAGAGGAAAAAATACAATGAAACGCTCAAGAAAATAATCATCGTTATCACATGGAGCTGTATACCAATACCTAAAGCACATCCAAATACAATCGCTTGAATCCATCGTTCCTTCTCTGATTTACAGAGTAATGTATACAAAGAAACAAGGAAAAGCAATACAAAAAAAGGAATCAGGTTTGTGTTCCAAGAAAAACGGGCATATTGGACAAAATATGCTGAAATAGCAAAGACAGATGTGACTGCGAGTGCGATACTATTCGTATAATAGAGGCGAAGAAAAAAGAAAAGAAGTGGTATGGTGAGTATACCAAAAAATACATCAGGATAAGCCAGTTTATCTGGATAATCACCGAACATTTTTGCTGATACTATTTGGAAATAATAATACATCGGTCCTATATGGAAAGCATTTTCTTCGCTATGATCTCCATCTCCCGAATAACTCATAAAAGGACCCATCAATGGCCATTTTGTATTCCCTTGTACAATACTGCTTATAAGGGAAGCATCACGAGATTGGTCATCTCTTATTACCAGCCAATTATGGAAATGATACGTGCGGAGGAAAATACCAAGAAAAAAAATAAGGAGGAAGATTACAATAATCTTCTGCCCACTTCTCGTTTGTAACCAAGAAAAAAATTGAGTGTGCATATATTTATTCTATAAAGAAAAGACTTATCTTTCCAAACTGTTTCTGTTCCAAAATTGTACGATCCGAGAAAAAAGTATCTTGTACCAACTTCTTTGTCGATGATGCTGGTATGATATAAAAAATATGTTGTCCATCCTTTAATACTTCTGATTCATTATACTCTTTGAGAAGAATACCTTTTTGATACAAAAGATATTCAAGAGGATCGAAAAAACGCTTCATATATATTTTCCCTCCTGTGATGAAAGTCTCTGAAGTATTGGTATGTTGTTCTATATATTCTGCAATCGGTTCTATCTCTCCCAAGACACTATTTTCGGTATCGCTCGCAACCTTATTTCTATACGGCGTAGCAATATTCCATACAACACAAAGATTGAGTGCTATGATTATTGCAATAAAAAACCAAAAAAGAAAAGATGTATTTTTCTGTATACGAACAAGAAAAAATTGCAATAATAAACCAAGTAAAGTAAACGGGACAAAGAAAAGCACAGAAAAATATCTTGGCTCTATATGTGAGGCAACTGGAAAGAAAAATAAAAGAGAAATCGATATGTACAATATAATAAGAAAGAGAAAATTTTTCTGCATCACATCTTTTTCTTGTATAAAAGAACGAAAGAGAAGTATATACCCAAAAAGTGAGAAAAGAATACTGACAAAAAATGCGAGATAAAGAATCGGTAGATGATCAATAACTCCCGGAGCATCAATATACTTCTTGATACTTTTTTGGAAAGAAAATACATCAATACATCCATCAATGTTTTCGATAGAAAAAATCATATTAGCATTTGTCTGAATATGACAAGAGAGCACTGTAACAATATTTTTTCCTATTTCTAATTTCGATTGTGTCTGAACTGCAGATTCAGAAAAAAAAGTTCGAGTATTTTTCCAATTTGTCTGTATTTCACTCACTATCTGAGGGCTATTCATCACGAAAGCAGAGAGAAAAATAAACACGGCAGTTCTCACTATTTTCTTCTTTTTTATATATTGATATAAAAGAAAAAAGAAAACGACGGTCGGCATAATAAGCAAAAGAAATGTATGGAGTTGTATGCCAATGCCAAAAGAAATGCCCACGATAATTGGCCACGTATATTTTCCTTTATTTTCTTCATTCATTATACGAAGAAGAGCGTAGAGAAATAATGTAGTGAAAAAAGGTATACTATTTGGATTCCAAGAAAAGCGCGAGATACTTATAAAAAATGGCGAAATCCCAATCAGTATCGAAAGTAGAAGAGCAATACGCGTTTCGAAATAATACCGCAGGAAAAGAAAGAAAAGAGGAAGAGTAAGTAAAGAGAAAAAAAGATCAACATAAGCAAGAGAATCAGGATGATCACCAAAAATGAAAGCACAGAAAATGCCAAAATAATAAAATATCGGTCCGAGATGAAAATGCGTTCCTCCTGCAATAGAACCAAGAAGTGGCAATGATGTTTTCTCAGAAAGAACATCACTGACTATTCTCGCATCGCGTGCCTGATCAGGATTAAATGAAAGCCAATCGTGAAAATGATAGGTACGAAAGAAAATACTGAGAAAAATAAAAAAAAGGATGCAAAGAATTATCCACTTTTGTTTTGATATATTTTCCAACATATTTTCTTCTATTTAGTTAGCGATCCGATACCAAATATCACCAATAAAAATCCTACTGTATCGCGTTATCTTTTCAGGTTCAAATACTTTTTGTTCATATATTCTTTCTACTGTAATTTTTCTGTCACGAAATCGTTCCAGAGCCTCCCCTTCAGGATACACACGAACAATAAACATATTCCCCACATCAACAGGTATATCTCGCTTAGTTGTCGTCAAGTATTCTGGCAGTATATCGTTTGCGAGAGCAATGTAATAATAACAACCCGTTCTTTGCTCGTTCTCTTTACTGACAGATATATTCTTCCAAGATCGTTTTTTCTGAAGAAGCGCATATTCAATGGAATGATCATATATTTTGATATTCTTTGCTACTTGAAAATAAATATCATTCTCGTTTTCACAGGATCGTTCTATAACATCAGCAGTTCTCTCGAAGTGTCCCAATGTAAGAAAATAACTTCGCCCTTTACTATTTCTCTCATTGGTACTCGTTTCTGTTCTCTGTGAATCCCGTAATTCTGAAAACCAATCAACGGTTGAGAGTGTATTTCCTCCTGCTATTACCACGATGCCAAGTATTAAGAAAAGCGTTCGATATTTCACAGACACGCGTTTCTCTTCATACCATCTGAGGAGATAGCCAAAATAGAGGAAAGGAAGAATCATAAAAGGAAGATAAAATCTCGGACGATCGATTTTGAAAGCAAGTGGTATATAAAGGAGAAAATAAGTTGTAAAAAGAAGAATACTCCACTTTAAGAAACGCTTTTTTGGTTCGTCTTTCTCTTTTTTTAAAAGAAGAATATTTGCAAAAAATCCCAAACCAGCAAACATTCCACCAGCAATAATCATTATCTTATTCGGTTCAACAATACCGGTAAGAATTCGCCAAAAATATTTTGCGAACATATGGAAGTCTTGATACATATTCATCAATAGGCCATTTGATGACGACTTACTCGAGATAGCAGAAAAAAAGAGTCGCGTATTCTCACCACTTTTCAAAAATTCACTTATAAAAACAGGGAGATAGAAAATACCGATACTGAGCAAAAAGAAAAAGATTGTTGCAATGGAAAGCGTTTTCTTCGAGTCTTTCCAATTCCACATAATAAAAAGAATGAGGACTATAGGAAGCCCGAGAAAAGCACTAAAATGAAGTTGTGAAGCAATAGCAAGAGAGAGCCCTGCAAGGATTGCAAAAAATATCTGTTTCTTTTTTTTCTCTTCATCATACCATCGAAGTAAAGCGTACGAAAAAAGCAGTGTAAAAAAGAGTACTGAATTTGGATTCCATGCGAAACGACCATACTCAATAGCTAAGAAAGAAACAGAAATAAAAAGCATCAGAACAAGAGAAATACGATATGAAAAATATCGCCTCGAAAAAAAATAAAATACAGGGATAGTTACTATCGAAAACAAGAGATCTGGATATGCAAGCACTGTCGCATCAACACTCTGAAATATTTGTGTTGCAATATATTGAAAATCATAAAATATTGGTCCAAGACGAAGCATTGTCCCCCCCGCTCTTGGTCCGAGGAGTGGCAATGATTCTATGCCTGTATCATAGGCATTTGAGATAAGTATAGCATCACGAAACGCATCACCCTTAAAAGAAAGCCATTCCTCAAAATGATAAGTACGAAAGAATATACCTATACATACAACAAGAATAAATATCCAAGTATACAGAGAAACACCTTTAAAAACATTGATCATAACATTCTCCATCAAAAAGATTATTCCCCGCCTTGAATCTCTAGCATTTTTTTATCTTCCGGAAAACCAAAAATGTCACCAAAGAAAATTCTATCTGTACTTCCTCCGCGTCTACTGAAACGATAATCATCAAATATTTGTCGATGAGGGAAAGTTATTTCATAAACCGATAACTGACCAAATGATGATTGATCCAAAACGATAAAATCTTCACCAAATTTTTTTATCACAGGAGCGAGACCATTCTTTGCTGGTGTCACGGCAAAATATTGCGCCTTCGGTTCAGCTGTTATTTTCATTGGCGCAAATATAAAATCTTTTTCACCCTTTGAAGCAAACAAAAATTGAAGAGGTCTTATATGTTCCGGCTTTACATAATAAAAAAGTGTTGATCCCGTCTTATGACGAGCATATATCCAATCAGCGACACGCTCGAGTTGCCCAAGCGTTACTCCATCTTTATTTTTCAAAATCAATGTACGAGTTGTATCAATAGTATGTATCTGTGCTTGTGTTTGTTCATTGAACCAAACATATATACCGTGTATATTTGATACCAAAACAATAATTGTTATACCAATAGTCGCAATGCGCGCTCTCCCTCCAAAACGCTTTTCTAAGAATTCATATACGAAACCGAGAAAAATAAATGGTATTGCAAAAACAACAATATAGAAACGCGGACGAAGTTGGAAAGCAACAGGAAGCGTAAGAATTGAAAATACTAGAAACCAAGCAACACTCAGGAAAAGGAAATTGCGAGATAAACTTCTTTTCTCAGTACGAAGCCTCAACAGAGCCAAGAAAAACCCCGATGCCATCACAAACACTGTCGCTGTTATCGGTATCGCATTTTTCCACAAATCACTGGTGTAGCATTCTGAAGTAGAGAGTAAACAATAATATGTTAAATTCTCTTTTATGTCTTTCTTCACTTTTTCAAGAAGAGGTCTTTTTTCTGCTTTTGATCCCAGCGCTTCAAAAAAATTATGTGTATTCTGTCCATCCTTCATCACATCACTGATAATTACTGGAGTATAAAAAAGGAGGAATACACCAAGTCCGAGAGCTAAAAAGAAAGAAAATTGCTTCAATGACTGTTTCTTGAAAAATTGCTGTATAGTCTCTCTTCTCCAAACACGAAAATGAAAGAGAATAAGGAGTCCGGAAATACCTAACAAACTGAAAAAACCAAAAAAATGGAGCTGGGATCCGATAGCGAGTCCCGTAGCAAAAAGTATCAACCACCATTTCCGAAATGATGCTCTTTGTTCGTCCAAAAATTTTAACAAGCCATAAAAAGTCAGAATAATGAAGAATTGAAGCGAGTTTGGATTCCATGCAAAACGAGAATACTCAACAATCAAAAAAGAGAAAGCATACATCGTAGTAATAAACAGAGAAAGTCGAGGAGTAAAATAAAGACGAAGAAAAAGAAAAAGGAGTGGCAATGCAAGTATTGAGAAGAAGAGTTCAGGATAAGCTAGAACTGATGGATGTGTCGAATCAAATATTTTTCCCGCTATGTACTGAAAATAATAATAGATAGGGCCAAGACGAAGCATACCGTGTTCGAGCTTCACAGCACCGACGCGTGGACCAAGAAGAGGAAGATATTCTGGACCACCAATGATTGCATTACTCATCATCAAAGCATCTCTTGATTGATCCATTTTAAAATACAGCCATTCTTCAAAATGATAGGTGCGCACAAAAATCGCTCCTGCAAGAACGACAAGAAAAGAAAGCAAGACCCAGTTTTTCTTTACAAAATCAATAAATGTATACATTCTTCCTGTACATTAAAAAGGGTATTTCTAACACAGAAATAGTACCATAAAAAGAACCCTCCGTAAAGCAAACAAAAACTTTATTTTTCTTTGCAAAAAGCCACTTTTCCTGTACAATAAAAGCAGAATATCTTTTTTTTAAGAGAAAAAATACGCATTCAATTGATTGATTATTAGTCTATATGAAAAATTTTTGGGAGAAGTTTGGTGTTTTGTCTGTCATTCTTTTTGTTCTCGGTACAAATCTTCTTTTAGGCATTCCAAGACTGTCTACTTTCTCATCCGTCGACGAACCGTACTGGACATACGGAAGAACATCAAAATTTTGGGATAGTATCAAAGCACATAAATGGAAATCAACAAGCGTCAACGATAAACCAGGTATCACTGTTGCCATTCTTTCAGGTATTGGACTCGCTTCATTTGATCCGATGCCATACAAGAGTCTTCGTGGCAATATCAAAACTGACGAACAATTAAAAGATATTCATAGCATCAATTATGCATTCCGTCTCCCGATATTTCTTTTTTGTCTTCTTCTGCTTCCCCTGTTCTACATTCTGCTTCGTAAACTCTTCAATGAAGTAGTTGCTCTTACCTCGTTTATTCTCATCGGACTCTCTCCGATCACTTTTGGTATCTCACTAATTATCAATCCTGATTCACTCCTCTGGATATTTCTTCCTCTCTCTGTACTGAGTTATCTCGTATTCCAGAAAAATACAGAGAAGAAGTATCTCTTTGCAAGTGGCGTATTCCTCGGACTTGCACTGCTCACAAAATATGTCGCCAATATTCTTTATATATTCTTTTTCCTCCTGCCATTTCTCGAATATATGTTTGCAAAGGAAAAACCAGCACTCACCGCATATCTGAAGAAATCATTCTTTCAATATCTTATCATTGTAGCGATTTCGATGATCACTTTCTTCGTTCTCTATCCTGCAACCTGGGTCAATCCGAACACCTTACTCAAAGGTACATTCCTTTCCAAAGCCTTCGAAACAACTTGGCCGATATTTGCAGGACTCTTCTCTTTCATTGTGCTTGATATTTTCCTCTTCAAAAACAAAATCACTTTAACCCTTCTTCATTTTCTTGAAACATATAAAAAAGTTTTGATGAAAATCACTGTTGGACTTTTTCTTCTGATATCGCTTTTTGTCATCGTCAATACATTTACAGATATGAGAATGCTCGATCATATGGCGACACTCGCATCACCAAAAGGCGAAGGAAAGGGATCAATATTTCTCATCTATGCTGAAAGATTGACTGCAGATACATTTAGTCTTATTTTTGGAATTTCACCATTAGCACTTTTTGGATTTCTTATAGGACTCATTTCTCTCTTTTGGAAGAAATTGATGGACACTTACGAAACAAAAATTATTTTTTATTTCACTGCTTTTATTTTGTTTTATTACCTCGCGTCAACGGTCAATAATGTCGTTGCCACAGTGCGTTATCAAATTACTCTCTATCCCTTTGCTCTCATCATTTCAGCAATTGGTTTATCTTATATAATAACCAATGAAAAAATAAAAAAATACACTCCAAAATATGCTGTTTACCTTTTTATTTTCTCTCTTTCTTTATGGAGTCTTCTTTCGGTTAAACCATTCTATTTCGCTTACACTTCAGCTCTTCTACCAGAAAAATATTTTATTAACCTCAAAGATATGGGTGATGGTAGCTATGAAGCAGCAGAATACCTCAATCATCTCCCTCATCCAGAAACACTCACGGTATGGTCAGATAAAGGTGCTGTTTGTGCTGTATTCAAGGGTCGTTGTATTATCGGATTTACAAACAAACGCATCAAAGGTGTCCCTTTTGATTATGTCGTAGTCTCTTCTGGTCGTAAATCAAGATCAATGAAAATGTCTGGGAGTGCACATGATATCATCAATTTCACGAAAGCCTACGAAACAGAAGACGCTGTATACAAAATCGTTATCGATGGTCGTCCAAATAATTATGTAAAAATTATTGATATGGATAATCTTCGACCTGAAATCAAACAATAATGAAGTATATATTCGAACAACTACAAACAAAAAAATCTAGCATCATTCTTATTGGTACGATCTTGATAATAGGAGTGTTTCTGCGTACCTATCATTTTGATAAATGGCTTCTTTTTGAGATTGATCAATCGTATGACACGCGTATTGTTTCTGAAGCCATTGAAAACGGCATAGAAAATCTTCCTCTCCTTGGCCCGACGGCTGGCGGTGGAAGAGCCCTGCGACTTGGTCCAGCGTTCTACTATATGGAATACATAAGCGCTTCCCTCTTCGGCAATGTTCCTGAAGGACATGCGATGCTCATTCTCCTTTCTTCACTTTTCGCTCTTCCTCTTTTCTTTCTTCTGGTACGGAAGTATTTTTCAACAAGCATATCTCTTTCTTTGTTTGCCATATTTTCTTTTTCATCATACCTCATTCTCTACGGACGATTTTCTTGGAGTCCAAATATTCTTCCATTTTTTGTTATTCTCTTTCTTTTCACTCTTCTAAAATCAACACAGAAAGACTCTTCAAAAAACGAACGCTGGTTTCTACTCTTTGTTGCCACCACTACCATTGCTTCACAAATTCATTTCAATGCATTCTTCATTCTTCCGACCGTTGCTCTTCTTTTCCTACTTTACAAAAGACCTCATCTAAAAATACGAACATTATTTTTGGCACTCGGCATCATAATTCTCATCTACTCTCCGATGATTATTTCTGACATTTCTACTAATGGAGAAAACATTTCATTCTTTCTCAACAAGATTTCCAAATCAGGTGATCTTCTGAAAAATTTCACTCGTACATTGACGGTCGATGCGCACTATATGGCCTCAGGAACGATGCTCGTCAATACAGGAATTGATCATATTAGCGGTAGCCGAATCAAAGGTTATGGATTTCAAAACGACGAAAATATTCTTTCACGGATCATAGCGCTCATACTTTTCTTCTCCTCACTCCTCATTGTATTTTTCAATATCATCAAAGAAAATAACGAGGAAAGAAAAGATTTTCTTATTCTTATTTTTCTTTTTATAAGCGTCACTTCAGCATACTTCTTCTCTCTTCTTTCGAGCAACTTTCAGATTTTTCCTCGTTTCTATCTTCTTATCGCTCCTGTAAGTATTATCCTGTATGGTATTCTGTTAGAAAAGATATCAACCTTACACTTTGGGAAATTATTTGTCTTTGTCATTCTCTTTTTGATCATTATTTCTAATGGAATACGAATCTTCCAGCATTTCTCTTCACTCGCACACCCTTTTGAAACAACATCAATCGAACGCGAGGACATCTTTCCAAACAACAAACGCCTCACGCTTACTGAACAACGCACAGTTACCGAATACATCGCTTCCATAAAAGAACAAAATACTTTTCCTATCTACATCAACACCTTTCACGAATACGAAACCGTTTTCTGGTATCACTTAGGGAAAAAAGGTATCACCTATGCAGGACCTATCGATGAAAACAATCTCTATGAGGAAGCAAATTATTTCTTGATCAAATATAGAGATGGCGGTACTCGTGGCATCGAACATTTTACCGTAGAAGCGGTTCGTAATTTTGGTGTTCTCAGAGTCTATACTCTGCGTCCAAAACCAGAATATATACACACCAAAAGACAAAACGAAAATCAGAGAACAATACTCGAACAAACGCAACAAATACAAGAGCTGATGAAATGGAAACAAATTATTGACGAAAATTAGTATCTATGTTATGATTTTGTGTCTTTCTGATATGAAAAGACAATGTTTCTTTCACAACTCTTTAGGAGAAAAAAATGACAGCAGACAAAGTACGCGGGATAGAAATCGTCAAAGAAATCCCTTTCCCGAGTGATAAACTTATTGACATCCTCAGTCAGATACAGTTAAGGAATGGCTGTATCACCTGGCCAATGTTTCGCGATCGAAGACAACAGGTATTCCGCAAGGAGATCCGAGATACGATAACGCATCTTATTTACAGGGTTATTCGTTCCATTGAGAACGGCCAAAATTTCACAAGAAGTATTGACCTTTCGCGAGACGGTATGTTCTACATAACATTTGGAACAGAACTTTTAAAGTCACTCCAACATATCGTTGGATGTCTCAAAGGTGGAGAACAAGATGATGTGCTCCATCTTCTGTATCAAGAACTGATACCATTTTGCAAAACACATACCCTGCGTGGTATGGTGAGTCACGAGTTCAGGTATATAGAGGAGAACAACAAAAACGGTAAGTTCGTCATTGCTCCGTCAGCGTAACAGAAGCCTAAGGAAACCTATTATGGATTCCTTAGGCTTTTTCATTTTATTTTTTATTGAAGACAAAGAAATGCATTATTCTTTGTCTATATT
>JBBIRD010000005.1:0-56536 GCA_037441965.1 Candidatus Moraniibacteriota bacterium
TGCATGCCTTATCCACGCCGCCAGCGTTCATCCTGAGCCAGGATCAAACTCTCAATAAGAAAATTGTATTTATTATATCGTACTTAAAAAAGTAAGAAAAAATAACAATTTAGTTGGTAGCATCACTGCTACCGAATAGAGCTTCTTCCGTGTAATGTTATTCTTTTCTTGTAAACAAGTCTGGAATACATTACATATATTTTCTTCCATCTAAAGATGAAAGAAAACAAGGACTAACCACAAAAAATTGTGATTAAATATATTGTGTTTTATTTCTTTCACGAGGGTAAAAAAAATAAAACGTTTTGGCTCAATTGTTAAAGAAATTTTTATCTTCTCTTATTTACTTTCGAGAGAACAAAAAAAGTCCAAAGACTTTTTATAACTTCATCAATCAAAGAAACAAGATAAATAAAAGCAAACTGTGAGCATTAATACTCATAAGATTGCTTACCTAGTATAGCAACTATTCAAAGCCTGTCAAGTCCCCTTTTTCATCTCTTGTATATGTAATAAAGAGAGTTTCTTAAATACAGAAAAAATACCTATAATAAAGCATTTCCTATATTATTTTAGACGATTATTTACAAAAAGAAGCGTAAGCAAAGGAATAACCATCCAGAAGATAAGCGCCATCGGTGACGCGAAGTATCCGTATGCTGAAACAGAAATAAAACTGAGAGCAATTTTATACGGTAAAAACGATAAGACAACACTCACAATAATACCCGTAACAAGAATACTCATCACAAAAAGTCGCCAAAAAATATCTGTCCCCACATTCGAAAAATGAAGATCAAAAAGACGCTTATCAACAGTTGTAAGAAATATAAGGAGAAAGAGAAAGATGCCTGATTTTGCATATGGCGACACAGCAAAAATATCTGATGGAATAATACCTACAAAAGCGAGTGAAATATACACATTGATAAGAATATTGATCATTTTGAAACGACCAAAAACAAACCCAAGAATGAGACTTATACCAATAAACAAAAAGAGAAGAGAAACATCACCAGCAATATTTTTTGGTAAAACAAACGAAGAAAAAAAATCAAAAAAAGATGCCATAAAAATAGTTCATATCAATATAAAGCTTTTTCAGTGTACCTCTCATTATGCACCCTGTCAAAACAAAAAAGACCTCTATCTTCACAAAAAGCTTCTTTTCGGGGTATACTACTTGTATCCTTAATACCCTCTTTTTATGAATCGAATTCGTCCATTTTTATTCTGGTTTTTTGTCATCACATTTTTTACTACAACCAGCAGTGTTCTTTTTTATACTTTTGGATACCGCTTCAATTTTGATCGTGGTATTTTTGTTTATACAGGATCTATTTCCATAAAGTCCAAACCGACAACGGTAGATATTTATATTGATAACAAACTCATACCTCAACAAAAATTAGGGACCATCAATCAATCCATTCATATTGGAGGACTTACTCCTGGCGAACACATCATTGAAGTTACCGCTCCAGGATATACATCTTGGTCAAAGAAAACAACTATTCAGAGTGGTCTCTCAACAGAATTCTGGAATGTCGTTCTCACTAAGAAAGAATATGATCGAGAAGTACTTGATCACACTGAAGATGTCAAAAGGATTTTTCAATCACGCGATAAATGGATTTTAGCTGTTGCAAAAGAAAAAAATAATATCTTAACGGTAGAAAAAATAGATACAGATAACGCTGTATCTGATAATGTATTTTCTCTTGCCAATGCTTCACTCTCCGAAAATACTAAAGAAAATATTGAATGGTCACCGGATAACAAAAAACTTCTTATACCAGTTTTGAAAGATAATAAGAGAGAATACTTTATCGTAGATATCGCCACAAAAGAATTGTTCTCACTCAATGAAAAAACACAAAGTGATCAAACAGGCATCGTACAAACTCCCAGATGGGATCCATCAAGGAGAAATGCTCTTCTTTATATAAAGAACCATATATTATATCGTTTTGACACAGCATCACCTGATACAGAACCAATTATACTCAAAGAAAATGTAAAGAGTTACAATTTTTCTGGCGAAGATATCTATTACTTAGATAGTGAGAGCGGGATAATATATACATTCTTTGGAAATAACTTCGACAACAAGTCATCTCAAGTATCGACAACGGCTATCCCGCTTATTGATGAGAGCGAATATACTCTTATATTATATGACAGCACAAGACTCACTCTGAGAGAAGAAAAAACAGGGAAATTGTGGATTTACAATGATATTGATGATGGCCCTCTACATACACCACTCAAAGAAATTGGAGAAAAAAACATTGATGGAGTCCAATTTTCTGATGACGGGAAAAAACTTCTTTTCTTCTCAAAAAACGAAATTTATGTCTATTTTCTTCGTGATTGGGATGCTCAACCGATACGAACGAAAGATACTTCAATACAAATCGCCCGTTTTTCAAGTATAATTAATAACGTTTTCTGGGCAGAAGATTACGAACATATTATTTTCTCTATTGAAAACACAGCAAAGATCATTGAAATTGATCACAGAGATAAAAGAAATATTGCTGATCTCATCACTCTTCCAGGAGAAATCTTACAAATTTTACCACGCACTGAAGAAAATTATCTTTATTTTACAGAAAAATCCTCAAATGGAAATACTGTAAGTCGTATTACTCCTTTCGAAAAAACCAATCTATTTGGTCTCTAATATCTCTTTACCTTAGCCCTTATGTCATCATTTCACGAAAGATTATTCTCATCGATCCCAAATACAGAAAAAGAACTCAAAATAACCAACGAAAATGATACTCATCTCGGGGGATGGAATAAAAAAGAAGAAGAAAATATCAACAAAAAACTTTGTTCCGGTTTTGAATCAATTTTACAGACACTCAAAAACAACCCGGAAGACATCCACCAAAGAATCGACCGACTCAAAAATCTTTCCGATCATGAAAGTATTTTAAAAAAAATTTCTCACTTTATTTCAGAAACAGAATGGGAAATGCTTGCTGTGCTCGAAGCATACGATAAACCTACTTTTGATCACTCTCTCCGTGTGACTAATTTTATATATACCTTAACCACTGAAAATAACAGAACACAACAATACTTACAAAAACGTATTGAGATAGAAGAAAGCTCTTTCGATAAACTTTATTTAGCATCTCTTTTTCATGACATTGGAAAAACGGCTATCCCAAGACACATCCTTCATGATAATCATTCAAGACGCGAATGGGGAAAAAGAGCAAACAAATGGGCAAAAACAAACAATAAAGAAAATTATTTCGATGCAAAAAAACTCGAGACGCTCGATGAAGTAGAGCTCGATCATTATTTTATGCAAATTCATACTCTCAATAAATATGATCCGCTCAATATCGTACCGATAAAGAATTTTTTTAACGAACAAGATTTACATATTCTCAAACAACACAGTATCTCTCCTAACGATACTTTTCGTAAAGTACTTGAATGTCACGAAAAAGCGACAGAATCTATTCTTCTTTCAAAGCAAATGTATATTACTGCTGATATTGCTTCACATCATCATGATTACGAAAGAAAACCTATCCAACTTGAACGCTATAAAACAGAAATATCAGCCTTACGCCTCGGATTTGAATTATCGATTCTACGATCAATGGATGTTTTTGATGCACTTACTTCAGATGATCGTTCCTATAAAACGCCCTATCATCCACTTCTTGCTCTAAAAACACTTATTAAAGAAGCGGAAGCAGGATTTACCGAACCAGAACTGACGAAATATATCGTCTCCGATCTCTATGCTAAAATAAAAGAGAGAAATCCAACTACTCAAGCAGAAAAAATAGCCCAGAAAAAAATACTCGATTTTATCGCATAAAGAGATTATTTTTTTCGTTTTCTTTTGTATACTTTAGAAAAACGCTACATCTTTTCAGGAACTCGTATATTCAGCAGAGCAAGACCATTTTTTATGACATTTGCCGTTGAACGACTCAACATAATTCTTGATATTCTTAAAGTATCATCTCCAGTCTTCAATATTGATACATCGTTATAAAAACTATTGAATAGTAAAGCCAATTCCTCAAGGTAAGTACAAATATCGTGTGGCGAATCAGTTTTCTGTGCTTTGGCAATAATTTGAGGAAATTCCATAAGTTTTTTCGCCAACGAAAACTCATTTTTCGTTTCAAAACAAATATTACTCTCATCTAAAACAATATCTGATTCACCTGGAAATGTCTCATCTATTTTCTTCAGTATCGATTGAATGCGTACATATGTGTACTGCAAATATGTTGCACTCCCACCCTCAAAATCAAGCATCTTATCCCAGTCGAAAGAAATATTTTTTATTCGAGATTGATGAAGATCGTTATAGAGAATAGCACCTACTCCAATAATCTCAAAAATCTCATCTAATTTTTCTCCTATTAAAGAAGGATTCTTTTTAGAAAAAATTTCTCGTGACTTCTCTACAGACTGTTCTATTAAATCATTCAACTCAATCAGTGTCCCTCTTCTTGTTGACATCTTCTTGCCTTCCTTGGTTACCATACCAAAATCGATGTGTTTCGCCTTCACCGAATCCGGCAAATATCCAGCTCTTCTCGCAAGAGAAAAAAACTGTTTGAAATTAAGACTTTGTTCACTACCAACTACATAAAGAATTGTTTCTGGATTGAAAATCTCATTACGAAACTTCAAAGTAGCCATATCACGAGATATATAAAGAGTTGATCCGTCCTGTTTGCGTAACAGAAATGAAGGGAGATTGTCTTGTTGATCCACAACGACTGCTCCAGTCTCATCATCTATTCTACATATACCTTTACTCAAACAATCTTGAACCACTTTTTCTGCTTCCTTTATGAAAAAGCTTTCCCCTATATGCATATCGAAATTGATACCAAGACGCTCATACATTTTTTCAAAATCGATAACACTCCAATCTCTGAATCTTTTCCATAAGATCGTCAATTCAGGATCTCCATTTTCCAACTTAGCGAATAATACACGCG
Source organism: Candidatus Moraniibacteriota bacterium (assembly GCA_037441965.1). Lineage (GTDB taxonomy): Bacteria > Patescibacteriota > Minisyncoccia > Moranbacterales > UBA1568 > UBA1568. Next base: position 4,995 of record JBBIRD010000005.1, read on the forward strand.
CTTCATCTTCCATTTGAGGATTATCTTTGGCAAGATTATGAAACTTTACATACAGATTTTTCAATTCCTCTATCGGATTTTTTTCTATATCTTCTTCATTGCCCCAATGTTTGTATGCAAAAAGTAATTTACCAAATTGAGTCCCCCAATCCCCAAGATGATTATCTCTGATGACAGAATAGCCAGTTTTCTCATAAAGATTAGCAAGCGCCTGACCAATAATTGTCGATCTAAGGTGACCAATCCCCATAGGTTTAGCGATGTTTGGAGATGAATAATCCACAACAACAACTTTTTTTGCGTTAATATCACTCTCGCCATATTTGTCGCCCAATGTAGCAATACAAGAAAGTGTAGAAGCATATAATATGTTCTTCTTTGCTTCAACATTAACGAATGGACCAACCGCAACAGCTTTGTCTATAAACTCCGTATGTTCTTCTCTATTGATACCATCCACAACTTTAGAAGAAAGAGTTTGTGGGCTTTCTTTAAGTTTCTTTGCTAATCCAAATGTCTCAATTGCAAAATCACCAGTAACATACGCTGGCGGAGATTGTAAATCAAATTCTTCATTAAAAATCCCCGGTGATTCGATCGATTTTTCTACAATACCACAAAGCTCTTTTTGAATTCTGAAAACAGGATATATTTCTTTCGAAATATATTTCCTTTCCATCATTTCACATTTCACTCTATCAAGAACAGAGTAAACGGTTGTCATTACCTCTTGCTGATACTGATCAAAAATTGGCGTTTTCTGGTCATTTTTTTTCATAACTTTCACTCATTCATTGCTTATTCTACGATTGTGTAGTTTCAGAACTATTCATTGTAATACTATTCGCTTATTTTTATCTCCTAATGTTACTATCTTACAGGAAAAACAGAAAAAATCAACTTAGCACAATAAAAAAGCATCCAACAAAATTGTTTGGATGCTCTTTGTATAATTTTTTGAATTTTTCAATGTCTTTTTTTGTTGTCATTAAAATTATTAAAAGAATAAGGATTAAGAGATTTATTCAACCTCCAATTCCTCGTCTTCATAAGTCAGTTTAATCTTTTCATTGCCATGTATTTTGTGATGACAATCTTTGCAAAGTATAGTTATATTTTCAACGCTTGTTCTGCCACCTTTTGAATAAAGCTCTTTGTGATGATAGTCTGGCTCGCCATAATCCCTGAATTTCTTGCCACAACCCCACTGACCTTTCAATAAAACAGCAAAAGGAAGATTTTTTTTAAAAAAATCACAATAATAATCTAAATATTCCTCAATGTGGCTATTTATCATAATATTTAACTTTCTACACCTCATCTCGACCTTTCATCCCAGCAACCACGTGATCAAACACGCCCCTAACAGAGCTATCAATTCTTAATTTAGTATTTTTTGAGTGATACCAAAAACAATTATATTTTTCATCAATTTCAAGTTGAATATCTTTCTTAATGCAGACATGATTTCCCATGCCACCATTGTAACCAATGAAAAGATGCTCATTTTGTTCAATCAGCTTTTCTGTTGCATCGTATGATTCTTTATCTATGGAAACATTGGTTTCATGTGTAACTAAATTGTCTTCATCCTTTAATAAATACATAAGAATTCCTCCTTCATTACCCATAGCCCCCATGGGAGAAACTTCACAATAAATCACTTTATCGAAATCAATGGAATTCAAATTTTCAGCAGTAATGATTATACTCCCTTCAAAAACTATCGGCTTTTCCAATACTCCTCTATAAACTATTGTCATAAAATTATTTAATTTGAGATTTATTCCAGCACATACTTCAAAAGTTCATTTGTGGCATATTTACTTAATACTGGATAACTATAGCCACCCTTAATACTCCAGGACTCCGTATTTTCTATATCTTCTAAGAATTTTTTTAACAATTCATCATGATCATACAAATACCAACAATTATTTTTTCTATCACAAAAACAAATTTTAATATCCTTGCCAATATATTTTTTTTCAAATGTCATTCTCCCTTTTAATTGAACTTTCATATGATTTGATCCATCAAAACTAATGGCTATAAAGTCTGCACCCATCCAATCGTCAGAAAGCTTAACCGTTGTAAATCCATAATCAGCAAAAATAGAAGAAACTTTTTGAAAATTATAAATCTCTTGCTGTCTTGCATTTAAGTTTTCATATTTTATCTTTTGCATATATTTTGGATTTAAACAAAATCTTAATTCTTTATTTTTTCAGTAACAGAATTTATATAACTGCAATAATCACACTCGTGATTAGCTTCTGGTATTTTGTCACCATTCAAACATTTATGAGCCTCAATAATTGTTTTCTCAACCCATGAATCGTTACCGGTATATGGAATCAAAGCAACATCAAATTCAAGTTTTTGATCAAATGCTTCACAATCTGCCTTTCCATTGCAATACACAAAATAACCAGCATCGGAAACCTTGTATCCATTTTGCCTTAATAGCCACTGATACACTTCCATCTGGCGTTTATATCCAATCTGCCAGTCCTTATTTAATTCAGTTATTTCTTCAACTTTTGAAGTTGATTTATAATCAACCACGATATATTCACCTTTTGAGTTTTGCCAAAGATCATCAATAGCACCAAATACTAAGAAATTTGTAGACTCATGCAAATGTTGAATACCCGTAAAATTATGCCTCCATTTATCAAGATCATCATGTGCAACTGGCGTAGCATCAACTCCATATTTTTCAATTAATGGGTGCCTTGTTCCGTTATATCGATGCGTATCAAATTCTTGCTTTAACAATGCATCAACTGCAGAATTTAATGCGAAAGGAAATCCGGGCGGTCTACCAACCCCAAGTTTCCTGTCCAAATAAAAACACCTTGGACACTGTAAAAATAAATCAATTTTTGATCTTGAAAGTTTAAATGGCTCTGAAGAGTTTTCATAAAGCGCCTTTGTTCGCTGTGCGTTATAGTACTCTGACATATCATTAAAAAATATTAATTCAAATAAAAATCAAGTGGCTCTACGATAAAATCATTTCCTTTTTTAGTTATAACTCCAGCAGAAACCAAACCATAATTTTTTTTATTAACCATTTTACTTAAAACATTCTCTATGGAGTATTTTTCTTTATCAATAAGTAACTTTTTTAATGAAAGCGCCCACAATGCCGTAGCTGAAATAAAGAATAAATCATGCTCAACTAAATTTTTATAGAATATATCAGACTGGTTTCCAATTTTAGAAGTACAATTAATATGACTGCTGAACAATAAATCACTTTCTCTACCATCTATAATTAAAACTGGATAACTTTTTATATTAGACAATCCAACCTCTTGTAAATTTTTTAATATCTCTTCTTTATAGCTTATCATCTGAGAAACATATCTACCTTCTTGCATCATTTTTACAAAACTAATTTTTGTCTCAGCGGCAATTAAAAACTCATCGTTAGAAAAAAGACAAATATCTAATCTTCCACCCCTGTCCCTGCTTTGTATGATCATTTTTATTTCTAATCCCAACCTACTTTCGGCATAAAGAGATAAAAATTTTATAAGTGAAGCACCCCAGACTGCAATATTCCTAGTCTCATCAACACTTGCAAATTCTTCAAAATTTTTATAATTAGTATCGGTAGAAATATTTGCCGAGTATGGAATTTCAACAAGTTCATTATTAAAATAGTTTTCAACTAGCTCTTTATTTTTATCTGATATGACATTTTCAAAATCACTGCACCCTTCTTTTAGATTAAAATCATCTTCAATTGAAATTAAATTTCCTGGGCAGTTCAATAAGCAAAATAAACATTTTATACAATGATTCCTATTAATATTTATTTTATCATTATTGATTTGTATGCAATTTATATTATGAACCACTGAAAAATACTGATCCCCCTTACTCTTGTTTAACAAAAAATCTTTTAAATATCCCCACTTTTTATTAAAAATTGATACACAGGGTGGTAAATTATTTTTTTTATTATAAAGACAATTCATAGACATTTTTCTTAATGCTTTTATCAATTAGATTAACAAGATCTTCAGGCGCCCCGTAATTCAAAATTCCAACATTTAATCCAGTTACTGGCTTTAATAAATTATCGCCAATCAATTCATATGGAATACCGGCTGCAAAAGCTATCTCCAACTCTACTGTCATTATCGAATTAAAATCATCTCTATTTATAACAAAATATTCTTCATATTTTTTCATCTCCTCAATTAATTTATCGAAGTTCAACAAAAAGTTATTTTCAAAACAAAAATTTAAAGTGTAAAGAATTGCATACCTTCTATTTCTTATAATATGAGCACATTCCATGGTTTTTTGACGAGAACTTTTTTGACCATTTTCCCTTAGCGCCTTTATATCTTTAGTTAAATTTTTATAATCAAATGGCTTTCTTGTTGAAAAATTACCTGAAAATATTTTTGGTATATTAATTTTTGCATATTTCTGTTCATTTCTTGTTGAATTATTAGTAATATAAGAATCTGTATCAAGATGTGAACTATTGAAATTAACTGATTCTTTTAATGATTCTGGGACAATAAAACCCACAGTAGAAAACCAAGCAAGGATACACGATTTCGTTCTCGTGTTTGAATCATTTTGAGATCCGCTTGATATTAATATCTGTTCGCTATTGGCAATAACAAACTCCCTAGGCGTTGGATATCCAACAGATATTTTTTTTGCATTAAAGCTGTCATTGCACTTATTTATTTGAAAAAGCATTCCAACCGCCAAACCATAATTGCACACAGCCTCTCTAGCTATTTCAAGCCACTCATTAGATTCAAATTCTGAATTAGCAAATTTAATACCAAACTCAGTAACTCTAAATTTACGCTCTTTTCTATCTATAAGCCCAAGAGCATCTAGTGAATTCATTGAGTTGCTTATCTCCTTTTTCTTAGTAGAGTCTTCTAGCACACCCCTTGTTAAATAACAGCCAGCTAGACTTAATGGATTTTGCAAAAAAGGACAGTACCTTATATTAAGATTTTTATCATTTTTTAATAATTTGCAAAAATGATGAATATTTTTCTCCCCACTATCAAATAAAAGATCACCCATTGTAAACTCATTTGTACCAAATTTAGAATAAGCCAATTTCAATAAATAATACAAGCATCTCAATCTTGCAGGTGGCGTTCTGTTTATCAAATAAGACATATATCAAAATAATTCTTATCTTTATTCAAGATATCCCGAATAGAAAATAAGATGAATTTATTTTTTAGTATTTTATTTACTTCTTCAAATAAAAATTTAGTCTTCTCCTTTTCATCAACAAGAATACAACCGATTATACTTTTTGATGGGAAAACTTTTTTCATTTCACTAATAATAGTATCTAACTTGATTATTTCTTTATCTATCTTTGAATCATTCTTAATTGTTTTTATAAGAAATAAATTATTTTTATAATAAAAAGCTATTTCAATCTTTGCGCTCCTGAAGCCATAACTAAATTTAGCATTTACAACTACTGGTACATTTAACATCTCCTTAATTATTCCAGCAGAATAAATAATAAAATTATTTTTATTATTAAAATCCAATATTAAATAATCCCTATTAACTCCATTTGGGACATCTAGAAGAATGCTATCTATGTCAGCATTCATCATGATATTTGTTTTAAAATTATTCATTTTTTTTCAATTTCTTTTTTATTAACTCGAGATATTCATCATTTAGCTCATAGACAACAGCCCTTCTTCCTAATTCAATAGCAACCTTAGCAGTTGTTCCAGTTCCTGCAAATGGATCCAATACCATATCCCCATGAAAACTAAACAACCTTATTAACCTCTTTGGCAATTCTTCTGGAAATGGAGCTGGATGTTTTTCCGATTTTGCTTTAGCTGGTTGCATCTCCCAAATTGAGTTTATAGCCCATTCACTCCATTCCTTATGTGTTAATTTTGATTTTTCTTTAATTTCCTTACTAACTGGAAGTCTTTTTCCCTTTTTAGCAAAAACAGTGATCCATTCATATGGATAAGTAGAAAACATATTTGTAGGAAATGGATAACTACCAAAAGAACTAAACCTAACAATTTTTCTCTTATCCCAAATAAATAAAGCAAATTGATACATTTCCTTCGTACTTTCCATGAATTTTTCTATATCCCCTAAAACTAATTTAGTTTCCCTCCTATCAAATCTAGCGGCTTTACCAGTAAGTAAGAACGGCATTATATTTATACAAATCTTTCCATCTGGAGCTAAGACTCTTATACATTCACTCCAAACCTTATTCAACTCATCAATATAGTGTTCATAAGATGAACTTCCTTTTCCAATTTGCTTTCCATTATTATAATCTTTCAATGTCCAATATGGTGGACTTGTTATTATAAGATTAACACTGCCATCAGGAAGTTCTGACATTTTTTTTGCATCTTTTATATATATATCAGTTTCGCCTACTTTATAATGATTTTTTTTCATCGTTATTTATTCCAAATAATTATTTGTTCTTTCCTATCTGTACTGTTTAATTTATCAAAAACCTGCGAACTACTTCCAGCGTAACTTCTCTCAATAACTTTGCATTTTTCAAAAGGAGAAATTTCTTTAAAAAATTCTGCACCATTTACCACCTTTCCATGAATTTTTTTGTCACCAACCACAAAAATTATAGTTGATCCCTTCTTGCAAACCTTATAAAGCTCTTTCAAAACTATTCTCATATCTTCCTTATAGGTACTGATATTTTGAATAAGTGTTTGCTTAATTTCAAGCCTATCAGATCTTAATATGGAGTATATTATTTTTCCATAATAAGAAGTATAATCTAAACAATCAAAGTATGGTGGGCTAGTAAATACATAATCAACACTATTTGGTTTAATTTTTTTTGATAATTTTCGCGAATCATACAAGAATATTTTGCTCCCATTCTCATCCGTTGGATGAAAATGTTTCTTCACTTTCTGCAAAAATTTTTCATAAAAATCAACTCTCTGCTTTGGGTTCATGTCCTTTCCAACAGAACTTGAAGTCCATTTATACCAATTACAAGCACGTGCCGTTAGTGCTATTGCTCCATAAAAAGAAGCTCTCAGATAGTCAGACATTTCATCTGAAAATGCAGAAATTCTCATGATTTCTTCAGAAGTTGAACTATGAAAATGCTTTGATGCCTCCAATGGCATTTTATTCACTTTTTTTATTAACTTAGCTTTTTCAATTATCCTTTTAGCCTCTTCAATTACATCATCCTTTTTGGCTAAATATATTTTTCCTCTTGCAATATCTATTGCCAAAGGATTCAAATCAACTCCAATAGCCTTTAGCCCATACTTTTGAGCCTCATAAACTATAGTTCCTGATCCACAAAAAGGATCGAGTAATACGCTTTTCTTTGGAATTTGTTTTATTACTTGTTCTGCATCAATAGCTGATATTTTTCCCCTATACGGATATATCCCATGTATTGAATTTGGGTTATTAACGTTTTTTAACAATTTAAATTTTAAAGTATTTGTTTTTTTATTCATATATAAAAATAGGCTTGGTGTCATTTTTAAATTAAAGGATTTTTACATCAAACCATCACCTTACTAATTAGGCGTTTTTTGGCTTATTGTAAAGTTTTGTACACCCTAATATTATCATTAAGTCAACAAAAACTCAAGGATTTGACTAAATTGCCTATGCGACAGTAGATATAGCCAATTTCAGACTACTCAACCATCAGCAATAAAGACAAAGAATCTCTAACTTTATCATTATTACCACCCAAACTCCACTGTTTGACTTGATCAAGCGGACAATAACTCTTATAGTCATAAATCGTAAATATCATATCCCTCTTGCCACCAATCAAGAATGCTCGTTCAGCTCTCATTTCTCCATCAACCGAATGTCATATTCCCTCTTTAGTACAATCGTTCGGTTCACCAAACAACATCTTCAATTCTTCGAAACTTGCATGAACAGTGCCAATCCTACTTGATCCAATAGTAGTCTTGTGAGTCGCAAGTTTCAGTATTGACCTGTTAAGATCGGAAGCCTAATTATTTTTAAGAGAACAGCCGGAGAGGTACTCAAGCCCTAGACTTTTTCCCTCTCACAATTAGCCGAATAAACGGCTGCGGTTGCTGTCCGAAACCAAGCGTATGCCACAGGTGAACTCACAACACCGACATTCTTCAGCTCAAAAATAAAAGCACCCATTCATTATAGGTGCTTTTTCACTTTTATAAGCCTTTTTTGAAGGTCGGCGGAGGCGTAATTCTAGCGCTTCGCCCATTGTGGTGAACGACGAGCTTTCTTCAATCCTGGTTTTTTGCGTTCCACTGCACGAGCATCACGAGTAAGCATTCCTGCTGATTTAAGCACGGCACGAAGAAGTGCATCATGCTTTATGAGTGAACGAGCGATACCGAGTTTGATGGCATCTGCTTGACCGTGGAGACCTCCACCACGAACGATGATAGATATTGCAAAATTTGATTCTAGTCCAACAAGTTTGAGCGGGGAAAGTGCTATCAATTCGAGAGATTCCGTACCAAAATATTCACGAATAGCCTTCTTATTTACTAAAACATCTTTACTCTCTGTTTCTTTACTTGGATACAGACGCACCTGAGCAATAGCTGTTTTACGACGCCCTACAGCATAAACATATTCTTTTGAAGCGCTTTTAACAAGAGGGGTCTTAGGAGATTTTGAAACCTTTTTCACAACTGGTTTCTTCACCTCTTTTTTTACCGCTTTCACTTCTTCTTTTTTCGTTGTTACTTTCGTTGCCATAATTATTTATTCGTGAGTCACATGGATGATTGTTTCTTCATGAGCATTGCCTTTATTAAGATGCAATCTTGGAAGCATTTTTCCACGAAGAGCATTCTTTGGCAACATATTATATACTGATTGCCATACTATCTTACGAGAATCTTTCTTCATTTGATCTTCAAAATTAATAGAAGTAATACCTCCTGGATACCCACTGAAACGATGATACATTTTTTTACTTGGTTTACTTCCTGTCACAATCACTTCATCGGTATTGATAACAACAACAAAATCTCCTCCATCAATATGAGGAGCATAACCAACTTTATTCTTCCCCATAAGCAAACAAGCAATTTCAGTCGACAAACGACCTAAAACTTTACCTTTTGCATCAAAGAGGTGATATTTACGATCGATCATTGTTCTTTTATTCTGTGCCATAGTTTCGTTTATACAAACTCAATAATTGCCATTTTTGCTGAATCACTCTTGCGTGGATCTAATTTTACAATACGCGTATATCCACTCACACGACCTTCAAAACGAGATCCGAAATCGCTTAAAAGTTTCTTCGATGCTATTGCAGGAATTAAACCTTGAAGTTCACGGACGATAGCCACTCTTCTTGTGCTATCATTCCTTCCTACTTTTGATTTATTGACTATTTGATCAATAAAATTTTTAATCTCTTTTGCTTTTGCCTCAGTCGTTGTAATGCGCTCATGCATAATAAGACTGCCTAAAAGTGTCTTAATAAGTGCTCTGCGTTGATCTCGTCCTCTACTGAGAACTCTTCCTGAATGTCTATGTTTCATATACTCGCTTTATTCGGTAGTATTATGCCTCTTCTTTTACTTCTTTCTTCTTTGTAACTTTTTTTGGCTTCTTCTCTTTCTCTTCCTTTTTTTCTTCAACTTCCACTTCTTTCACTTTCGACTTTTCTATCAGACCACCTTCGATTTCTGTCAGTGAAGAGAATTGAGAAACAAGAATAGCAACACTCTTTTCAAAAGCCTCTACTGGAGACATACTACCATCAGTAATAATTTCAATCGTTACTTTATCATAATCTGTTCGTTTACCAACACGCATATTTTCGATCTCATAATTTACTCGCTTCACAGGAGTATACACAGAATCAACCATCATAACACCGATTTCACGATCTTCGTTTTCACGACTCTCTGATGGAATATAACCAATACCTTTATCGACTTCGATTTCCATTTCGAACTCAACTTTCTTATCAGTAATCGTTGCAATAATCTGATCACCATTAACAATTTCTACATTTGAATGATGTGAAAACTGTGATGCAGTAATGACTCCTTCCCCTTTACTCTTCAGGGTAAGTTTGACAGCATCATCTCCAAATAAACGAAAACGAACTTGTTTCAAATTCAAAATAATTTGCACAATATCTTCCATTACCCCTGATAGTGTAGAAAATTCATGTGAAACACCTTTGATTTTCACTGATTTAGCAGCAGCGCCTTCCAAAGAAGAAAGGAGAACGCGTCTCAAAGCATTTCCCAAAGTTGTACCATAACCAGGGTAACATCCTAAGATTTCTATCTTGCCATGATTATCTGCAAGAGCAGTATATTTTGGCTTTTGTGGAGAAGTGATGATCTGCATACTGTGTGCGAGTTTCGAATGAACTGTCGGACCTATTGACTATGGACCGTTCACCGGAAACATTTACTGTTTAAAAAAATTAATAAATTATTTTGAATAATATTCAACCACCATTTGCGCATCGACGCGTACTCCAACATCTTCATGAGTTGGCATCGAAAGAACCTTTCCTGTTTGATTTTGAGCATCGAGTGAAAGCCAATGCGGAACATCTTTCTTTGCCTTGAGACTTTCTTCTTGATTTTTGAAAAATACTTTAGATTTCTTGTTTGTTTTCAAAGTAATGGTATCTCCGACATTGATTTCATACGAAGCAATATTCATACGAACACCATTCACTAAGAACATTTTATGACTCACTAATTGCTTCGCTTGAGCGCGAGAATAAGCAAAACCAAGACGATATACCACATTATCTAAACGACGCTCCAAACGAGAAAGAAGCTGATCACCGGTAATTCCAGGTACATTACGAACTTCATCAAAATGATGGCGAAACTGTCTTTCCATTACACCGTACAGACGCTTGATTTTCTGCTTCATAGCAAGTTGTCGTCCAAATTCACTTCCTCCGCGAGAAGGATTGTGCCCATGGACACCAGGAGCATATGGACGACGAACCATAGCGCATTTTGGTGACATACAACGATCTCCTTTCAGAAAAAGTTTTTCACCAGCACGGCGACAGAGTTTACATTTAGAATCAATATTGTTTGGCATAGTATTTCTTAGCTTTATAACGAAGCGTACTTAGATACGACGTGGACGGCGTGGACGACAACCATTGTGAGGGATAGCAGTCAAATCTTTTATACTCACAAGATTGAATCCGTTATTTGCAAGTGCGCGAATAGAACCTTCTCGTCCTGATCCTACACCTTTCACAAATACTTCCAATTCCGCAATACCGTATTTTTTCACTTTTTCCGTAAGATCAGAAACAACCTGAGTTGCAGCATAAGGAGTCGATTTTTTTGCTCCTTTGAATCCAAGATGTCCTGAACTCGACCAACCCAAAACAGCTCCATTAAGATCAGAGATGGTAATGATAGTGTTATTATAGGTGCACTGAATATTCGCACGACCTTTCAAAATCTGACGCTTTGACTTCTTTACTTTCTTTGTAGCAATAGTCTCAGAGGAAACTGTTTCCACAGAAGTTTCATTTTCAGTTTTTTTCACTTCTTCCATAATTCATTTTACTCACTTAGTATACGATACGCTACGTTTTTTTATGTCTTATCGGCAGATTTCTTACGACCACTTCCCATAGTTTTTCTTGTATTCCCTCTTACAGTACGAGTGTTTGTCTTTGTTCGTTGACCACGAGAAGGGAGTCCTTTAGTATGACGAGTGCCTCTATAGCAACCAATTTCTTTCAAGCGCTTAATGTTTGATTTCACAATATGACGCAATTCACCTTCAACACGAAACTTTTTTTCGATAACTTCACGAAGACGGTTTGCATCTTCTAAAGCAATATCTTTTGTACGAGTATCAACATCAATAGCAAGCTCCTTGAGGATATTTTGGCTCGTTGTAAGACCGATCCCATAGATATAGGTCAGTGCAATTTCTATTCTTTTATTATCTGGAAGATTAATTCCGGCAATTCTTAACATAGAGTAATTGAAACAGGATATTTATTAGCCTTGGCGTTGTTTATGCTTGGGAGTAATACAAATAACAAAAAGCTTCCCTCGGCGTTTCACGATTTTACAATGGGCACAAATTTTTTTCACAGAAGCTCTTACTTTCATAATTTCTTTCAATGTCTTTTATTTATTGCGTAAAACAATTCTTCCCTTACTCAAATCATACGGACTCATCTCAAGCGTTACTCGATCGCCTGGTAAGAGGCGAATATAATGAACACGCATACGACCCGAGATATGAGCAAGGACTTCATGACCATTATCGAGACGAACACGAAATGTCGTGCTTGGTAAAGTTTCAATAACTTCACCCTCGACCTTGATCAACTCCTTATTATTTCCCATAGAGTACTCTCTGTATATAAGTGTAAAAATCCAAAATGTCTTCTTTATATTCATTACGAAAAAAGAGGACTACTTTCTCTTCTGAATCTCTACAATTTTTTTTCAAAATGTAGTCTTATTGTAGCAGGTATTTGTATCTTGTCAACACCAGCATCTCAATAAAGAGAAAACTTTCTTTTTTTTATAATGAAAGATCTTTTTTTCGTTCCTATTTTCCAAAACGTCTCCCTCGTGAAATATAATCAGAAATGGCTTCTTGTAAGCATAATTCATCAAAATCTGGGTAATATTTTTCCGAAAAAAAGAATTGAACATTTGCAATATCCCACATCATAAAACCCGCAGAAAGATGCGGTTCACCGCCGGTACGAATAAGTAGGTCTACTGGTGCTGTTTCTCTCGTCATCAAATGATTTTTTATTATTTCATCAGTGATTTTCGTACCAGTAGGAAGAGCGTCTATTATTTTCTGAATTGCCTGGCGCATATCATCATCACCGCTATATGCTAAGAAAAAATTCAAAAAACGTTTATTGTAATGTTTTGTTGTTTCAAGACACTTGTACATAATTTGTTTCAAAGATGCAGGAAATTGTTCCTCCCACCTACCAATAAAACGAATATGCACTTCATCATTATGAATATCCTTGCTGTCTAAAAGTTCTTTGAAATATGTTTCATAAATACGAAGAAGTGCTCGACTTTCAAGCACAGGTCTTTTGACAAGATTCTCAAGTGATGATCCCCAAAAAGAAATTTCTTTAATACCAAGACGCTTCGCTTCACGAATCAGCTTTTCTGTATTATGCGCTCCAGCCTCGTGTCCTTCCCACGGATCCAAATGATGTTCCGTTGCCCATCTTCTGTTGCCATCAGGAATAATCACAATATGACGAGGAGCATTTTCTTTATTTTCTTCTTCCTGATACATTTTCATACTTTCACAATGAATGCTTAAAAATCTTCAATGTTAATATTCTCGTTTTGTCATATAATCCGCTACAGAAAACAAAAAATTATATGCTCTTTCATCAATCTTCCCTTTCATATCCATTAATGCTTGTTTACTCTCTTCGATATATGTATGTGCCATTTTTTTTGTACTTTCAAATGCTCCCGATGTATGTATAATAGTACGAAACTCTTCTATATCTTGTTTTCTTAATTCCGTTCCTAATGAAAGAATATGACGCAAACGTTTCTTTTCATCCTTTGTACCATCACGCAATACTCGCGAAACCAACAATGTAATTTTCCCTTCGGCAATATCAGATCCAACAGGCTTTCCTAAACGCTTCTCGTCGCCAAAAATACCAAGTATATCGTCCTGAATCTGAAATGCAATTCCCAAAGGAATAGAATAATTCGAAAAACCAGACAAAATATCTTCCGATGCTCCTCCGAGTAGTGCTCCTAAATGGAGTGGTCCTTCGATGGTGTATTTTGCTGTTTTGTTTCTATACATTGAAAGAATTTCTTCTTCATTTGCATTACTCGAATATTCAATATAGACATCTCGTATCTGACCAATAACAGTATATGCAACAATAGTCTGCAATTTTAACAATGCTTGAAACTTTTGTTCTAGAGGAAAATGAGAAGAAAAAATAATATCATTTCCAAAGGCACCAAACATATCTCCAATGACAAGTGCAATAGAATCTCCAAAATGCTTCGTATCTCTCTTCAAAAAAAGAGTATCTCCGATATCTTTATAGTGTCTATGAATCGTTTTGATACCGTGACGCATATCGTCTTGATCAATGATATCATCGTGTATAAGAAGACACGAATGAATCATCTCTATACTCATAGAGGCATCAAGAATAGCCGATTCATCATTCCCTCCAACACCGATATATCCATAATACATAAAAGCTGATCGAAGACGCTTGCCTCCGGCAAGAACGAGAGATTTAGAATAACGGAGAGCATCCGCAACAAAAATATCCTCTTTCTTAGCTTCTTGTATGGCGCGATCAAAATAAGCTGCGATTTTTGGATCCAGTTTCTTTTTGAAGGCTTTTAATTCGGTTTCGATATTCATTCAATATCCATTAAAACATAAATGATAGTATATCAAGAAAGAAAATCTAAGACAAGAGAACTCTAAAACAATCTTTCTCTTAACATCAACGCTTAAAATTGCAAAAATTGTTTGTACTTCATATAAAGTGCATATGTTGCGTTCACATCTCTCATATTATAACGCGCGATTTCAATGCTCTTACCTTGAACGAAAAGATCCTTCACATCTTCTCCTCTTATTCCGTCATCTTTCGGGCTTTCGATGCCAAATGCCCGACACCAAAGATGCAAGCTTCCTTTTCTTCTCAAGGCACCATAGAAAGTCAGTTGATCAAAAAGATCAATATGCTTCACATTTTCAGGTTGATAATGAAGATACTTATTGATGAGTAGATTTTTCGATGGCTTCATACGATGCACAGCTGAACGAATCATGAGAAATGGTACATCAAAAGATCTTCCATTGAAAGATACAAATGTATCATATCGTTTTGCCACCTCCCAAAACTTTTCCAACATTTCTTTTTCTGTCATTCGTTCAAATTTATAATCTGCTTCTTCCCTATTCTTCTCATCGTCTTCAGAAAGAGAATCAAAATAAACTGCACCCTTTTTCCGTTCACCATCATATATACCGATAGCTACAATATGTCCGGTAAGTGGTGAGAGTCCAGTATTTTTTTTGACATCTTCCAAAGCAGAATTATACTGCGAGCTTTCTTCTCTTGTATCTTGCCTGATCCATTTTGTAAGCGCGTCCTGACTCAATGGATCAAGTGTATCAAAATCTTCTCCTACTGTTTCTATATCAAAAATGAGTGTAGCCATATCTCTTATAATGTCTTACGATTACGGAAAACGAAAAATGATTGCACTAACTTATCAATATCTTTTTTCTCAACAATCTCCGCTTCAGTATGTTTCTCAACATATTTTAAAAGATTTTTTCTCCCTTCTTCGCTCTCATACCATTTCTCAAATTCTTTACCGTATTTTTCGATAATAGTATATTCCTCTTCTCCGGATATTGTTTTCTCATCTGGATAACGATTATGATAGTCAAGTTTTGCAAAATAATCTTGCGCCAAATTCTTTGCAAGAAACATTTTTTCTTTCAGAGCGTCATCTTTTTTTAGAACAAATCTTTGTTCTACGATATTCATAATTATGCTAATACAGATTATAACTCTATTGTAGCATAAAAAATATTCCTTCTTTATCTGAAAAAGACGAAAAAAATAAAAAATAACTTTCTCCTCGCGCCCTTCTCCTCCCCTAAAAGAGAGAAATAAAAAAACATTTCTAAAAAAGAAATGATTTTAATCTGTGTAGCCCTAAGGGGAGTCCTTTTTGCTCCGACAAAAAGCCTGGGCGCTACACACAGAAAGCTTCATTCATTCGCTTTCTTCTCGCGCCCTTCTCCTCCCCTAAAAGAGAGAAATAAAAAAACATTTCTAAAAAAGAAATGATTTTAATCTGTGTAGCCCTAAGGGGAGTCGAACCCCTCTTACCAGGATGAGAACCTGATGTCCTAGCCGATAGACGATAGGGCCTTAGAAAAACTATTGTACACTTATTTCCACCATTTTAGCAACCCTTGTATCTTTTCCATTATTTTTCCCATTGCTTCTTCTGAAGCCATAATCATCGGATTCATAAAAGGCCACGGGGTCATACTTGGATGCGAAATGTAATTAAACTTCATCAATGATAAAATACTCAATCTAAGTCCAATAACAAAACTTGCAAGTTCTGCTGATGCTATAACACCCGTACCGAAAGCTTCATAGCCTACCAAACGCATCTTGGGTCCCGCAAAAATAAGTTTCACTTGTAAATCTTTTGCTCTTATAAGATCTTTATACACATCAGTTGTAGAAGCTGTTCCTGTTACAACCCATCGAAATTTTTTTCTTGCTTCTGTTTCTGTAAGTCCAACGCCAGCATATTCTCTACCAAGTGTTTGAAAAGCAAACGCTCTCGTGGATCCATTATAAGCAATAGGAAAACCAGCAATTTGAAAACCAACAATCTTTGCTTGTTGAATAGCACTACTCGCCAGCGCGCTCGGTTCATAATCCCCTGTTACTGCAGACAATGGAATAGCACAATCACCACAGGCATAAATATGAGGAATGTTTGTTCTCATTCTTTTATCAACTACGATGCCTCGTTTTGTTGATTCTATATCTGTTCCTGCAATAATATCCAAATTCGGTTTTACTCCGACCGCTATAATAACGATGTCTGCAAAAAGACTTTTGTCTTCATTATTGTTTCTTATTACAACTTCTTTCTTCCCTACTACATCTTCTTTAATCTCTATAACACTATATCCAAAAAAAGTCGCAACATTGTTCTTATGCAAAAGTCCTACGATTTTTTCCGCAAATTCTTTATCAGCAATCGCCGAAGAGAGAGATGATTGATATTCTACTAGATTTACATCAAGACCACACTTTTTAAGTGCTCCGGCCATTTCTATTCCGATCACTCCTGCGCCAACAACAACAGCACTCTTTGCAGTAGTAATATATTTTTGTATATTCTCTGTATCTTTACTTGTACGCACAGTAAAAATATGTGCGCCATCAATACCTGGGATTGTTAATTTCACAGGAGAGGATCCTGTAGCAATCACAAGTTCGTCATAGAGAAAAATATTTCCTTTATCCGTATGAACTTCTTGTGTGTCTGTATTTATTTTCACTGCTTTCTCGTGTATCACTTTCACACCATAATCACTTGCCATACTATCGGGCTGGATCGCATCAGCAAGATGTGCCTCATTTGTCAGAATATATGGAGTAGTACAACGACAATAAATATCAGACTCATCTGCCAAAGCAATGGCTTCAAATGCTCCTTTTCGTAATTGGGAAGCAACGATACCACTAAACATTCCTGCTCCACCACAACCTATAGAAACTATTTTTTTCATTTTTGTTTATATACAAAGAGAAATTAATATAAGCAGGGGTGGTAGGAATCGAACCCACACAAACGGTTTTGGAGACCGTTGTACTACCATTATACGACACCCCCTTTTTTTTCTGCCTCCCATTTAATATACAATATATTCCCTCATAAAACAAAACCGCCATCCGCCAACAATGATCGGCGAAGGCGGAAAAGAGAGATTGAGTGAATACCTATTTACTCTCATTGTGAGGTGAATTTTTCTTGCAAAAACGACAGTACTTCGAGAGTGCAAGCTTTTCTTTCACTTTTTTCTTGTTGCGCTTGGTGTAATGTGTGATACGACCACACAGAGAACACTTCAGTTTAACCATAGTATCTTTTATCTGTCCCATATTCCTGTCGATTACTAGATGTTTAATAAAGTTCTTCTACTCTACTAGAAAATATCGTATTCGTCAAACTGAGCCGTTGAGCAGGATTGAACTGCTGACCTCGTCATTACCAATGACGTGCTCTACCAACTGAGCTACAACGGCTTCAATACACAAAACACTTTGTTAGAGTATCAAGAAATATATGCTCTGGCAAGAGAATAATTCGCTGTATCAATTTTAATCTCACTCCTTTCTAAAACAAAAAGCCTCTTTTCAGAGGTTATCTCATTTGTATAAATACACCATCGCAAAACTTTTCGGATTTCTGAGAGCCAAATTGTGGGCAGGGAGGGATTCGAACCCCCGAAGGCCGAAGCCGACAGATTTACAGTCTGTTGTAATAGACCACTCTACCACCTACCCATTTATACTATCTTTTGAGCCACCTGTCAGACTTGAACTGACGACCCACGGTTTACAAAACCGTCGCTCTACCAACTGAGCTAAGGTGGCATTTTTTCATTTTACTTTTTTTCTTAGAAAGAAGCAAGTACTATACTTTTTCTGCAACAATCTTTTCCAAGCGACGAATTTTAATCTTAACTAATCGAGCAGCTGGATTCAATTTTAACACTTGTTTATAACATTCTTTCGCATCTTTAATATTACCAACCGCCATATAATAATCACCTAATTTTTCGTATGAACTAAAATCTTTCGGATTAGAAGCAATACGAGCAATCAGATTTTCTTCATGAATAACATTAGCAACCACTTTTCTATACGACGCTTCTGGACGTGTCACTTTTTCACTCACCATAGGACGATCATTTTTCTTTTCTTCTTCAAATTCAAACGTACGGTGCGTTCTTCTGCGAATCGCAAACTTCTTTTCTGTACTCAATGAAGAATCATACGAAGGAATTTCTTTTTCTTGCAATAGTGTCTCTTCGGAAGAGGCAGGAGCATCGTCTTTCGATATTGAAGAAAGAGGTTCTTCAATATCTTCAACAAATACTTTTGAGGCAGAATCTGCGTTTGTTTTTTGCACTTGTAAATCTTTACTCTTTTCTTTAAAAGATTGTGCAGTATTGCTCAATACGTTATGCAATTGCAGTGATTTTACCTTAAAACGATATGCTGTTTTTTCCAGAATGTGGAATATAAATTGCTTTATACGGAAAAAAAATATTCCATTGTGTGTATTCATATCAAGATATGATACTTTTTCTGCAATAAAAGGATCAGAACCTTTCCTTGAAAGATACCAAAGAAGGAAGAAAATACTAACGATAATAATAATAGGTGGAACAATAAGATACCACATGGACATTACACCAGAAAAAAATTACATCTCATATCGAACAAAACCACCGATCTGAATATTCTCACCAATCTTCTGAATTTTCTCAGTGAGAAGTTCATTTACAGTCTTCGAAGGATCTTTCACAAAAGGTTGCGTCAAAAGAGATTGTTCATTTCTCAATTTTTCTTCTTTACCAGCGAGAATCTTCTCTACGATCTCTTTTGGCTTTTTTTCTTGAGCTAACTGCTCAATCCAAATTTCTTTCTCTTTCAAAACAGTTTCCATCGGCACTTCTTCTGGTTTCACATAGCGCGGTGCAGAAGCAGCAATATGAAGTGCAATGTCTCGACCAAATTCACAGAATTCTTCGTTACGAGCAACAAAATCCGTTTCACAAAACAACTTTACAAGAACACCAATGTGATTATTAGAATGGACATAAGAGACAATAATACCTTCATGTGCATCTCTATCACTTTTCTTTTGTGCTTTATCTTGACCACGCTTACGAAGAATAATCATCGCCTGTTCTTCATCACCTTTTGCTTCATCAAGAGCTTTCTTAACATCCACAACTCCTGCTCCCGTTTTCTCTCGTAACATTTTAATTTGTTCCATTGAACTCATATATTTTATCTTAGTCTTTTACAAAAAAGACACGCTTAGAAACATATTATATTGCAAAAAATAACTCTTCTTTAGGCAACATTGCCAGTCTTTGATCCTGATTTTTTCACAAGAACAATTTTTTCTTTCGTTTCAAGTATTACTTTCCCTAAGTAACCAAAAAGAAGACGCAAGGACGATAGAGCATCATCGTTTCCTGGAATAGGATAATCAATGAAACTCGGATCAGTATTTGTATCTACAATACCGACAATAGGAATATTCATTTTATGTGCTTCATAAATAACCAGACCAGCATCTTTGACATCAGCAATAACGATTGCGCCAGGTAATTGATGCATATTTTTGATACCACCAACCTTACGCTCCAATTTTTCCACTTCTTCTGCTTTTTTTGCTTGCTCGAATTTTGTATATTTCTTGAATGCACCTTGAGAGATTTGTTCTTGCGTGTCATTGAGATATTTCGCGCGTGAATGAATACAAGAAAAATTGGTCAGTGTTCCACCAAGCCAACGATCAATAACATACGACTCACCAAGACGCAAAGCAAGTGACTCTACGGTATCTTGAGTTTGTTTCTGCATTCCAACAAAAAGAATCGGTTTTCCACTTTTTACAACATCTGCAAGAAATTTCCCTGCAATATGAAGTTTTTCATATGTCTTCTCTAAATCAACAATGTTGATATTTTTTCGCGTAGTATAAATATATTGATCCATCTTTGGATGACGACGCGATTTGAGGTGACCAAAATGCACTCCTGCCTTCAGGAGTTCTTCAAGATTGACCTGTAATGCATCAAAATTAAATGATGCAAAAAAATGCCCTTTTACTTCTTCAGATGCTTTCGTTACAGGAGCATCCTTTGCGACCACAGTCGTTTCTTCTGTCATAAAATTGTCTTCCTTATAAAATTAATAACCCTCTTTCGATGGGTTTGTCCAACAGAGGACCACCTATTTATCCTTAAAAAAGCCTTGAAAGCACTGCATCATACAGGCCAGGAACAGACTCATCGGAAAAATATGTTGATTTTATACTCTACTATCTTATTCCGAGAAACAAGACAAGAGAAAAATACATCGTCTAGAATAACAGAGAAAAACAGATTTGGCAAGAACCCTCTACTTTTATCCTTCCTTTATCCATTCTCTGCTATAAAATCATTCGACTTTCGAGGGGTTGCCATTTTTTTTCTCTTATGATATACTCCTTCCTACATGAGTCTATATCTAACATTTATTTTATGAAGCAAGGCATTCACCCAAATTATTTCAAAGAAGCAACAATCACTTGTTCTTGTGGTTCTGTCCTTACAACAGGATCAACCATCGAAACGATGCATACAGAAATCTGTTCACAATGCCATCCTTTTTATACAGGAAAGAAAAAATTTATTGATGCTACTGGTCGTGTAGATCGCTTCAAAAAACGCGCTCTTAAATCTGAAGAAAAACAAGCATCTCGCTTAAAAGAGAAAAAACCACGCGTAAAAAAGGAAGAAAAGAAAAGTGAGAAATAACCTGAGTGATCAGTTTTTTTCCGCTTGTGTGAAGATACATTGAGTTTCAAGATTTTACAAAAATACTCAAATCCCATATCGTTCTGCAATCGGCGGAAAGTAGATGGGATTTTTTTATTAAGAAATAAAAGGCTCTCATTCAATAATACATCTATTTTATGCAACAACTCTTTCTAGATATCGAATATGAGCACGAGAAAATACTCGCGCTTTTAAGTGATCCTGAAACAATACGAGATCAGAAGAAACTCGCTCTTTTAGGAAAACGCAAAGCTGAGCTTGATATCATATTGGAGCATATTTCCCGCCTTCGTATCATAGAAAAGAATATGCGTAACAATGCTGAAATTACACAAAACACTCACGAAGAAGAAGAACTTCGAACTCTGGCTATGGAAGACAATCTTCTTCTTTCTGCTGAAAAAACAACCCTTGAGGAAACATTAAAAAAACTTCTTCTTCCAAAAGATCCTGCTGACAATAAAGATGTGATTGTAGAAATACGTGGTGGCGCTGGTGGTGACGAATCATCACTCTTTGCTGCTGAACTTTTTCGTATGTATTCTCATTATGCTGAAAAACAAAACTGGAGAATCATTATTCTACATTCCAATCAGACAGAAGTTGGAGGATTCAAAGAAATTGTTTTTGAACTCAATCAAGGATCAGGAGAAACCCCAGTATATCAAAAAATGAAATATGAATCTGGAGTACATCGCGTACAGCGTATTCCTGAGACAGAAAAATCTGGTCGTATCCATACATCAACCGCTACCGTTGTCGTTCTCCCACAAATAGAAGAGGTAGAAATCACCATTCGTAACGAAGATCTCCGTATTGATACATTTTGCTCTTCTGGACCTGGTGGACAATCAGTCAATACAACATACAGCGCTGTGCGTATCACTCATCTTCCTACAAATACCGTCGTCTCTTGTCAAGATGAAAAATCTCAAATCAAAAACAAAGAAAAAGCTCTCAAAGTTCTTCGATCACGCCTTTTTCAACTCGAAGAAGAAAAGCAAAATAAAGAACAAGGCGACGCAAGAAAAAGTCAGATCGGTACTGGAGATCGCAGTGAAAAAATTCGCACTTATAATTTTCCACAAGATCGCATCACTGATCATCGTATAAAAATGTCTTGGAGTAATATCCCTGATGTACTTTCAGGCAATTTTGAATCAATCATTAACGCTCTCGAAGAGGAGGATATACGAAGAAAACTTGAAAAACAATCCAAAAAAAATACATAAACATTTTTCCATTCTTTTATACTCTCTATTTTTCGTATTTTCCATCTTCATCTGATTTAGTATGATGACAATTCAAGAATTACAGAATAACTTCCTCGGCACGAAGAAGGTATCTGCACTCGATTTTTTTGTACTTCTCAGAGCAGTAACAAAAAAAGAGAGAGCATATCTCTTTGCTCATCCAGAATATGTTTTAAGAAAAAATGAAGAGAAAAAAATACTCTCTTTTTTTTCTAGAACAATAAATAATGAGCCAATAGCATACATCTTAAACCAAAAAGAATTTTATGGTAATCTTTTTACTGTTACAAAAGATACTCTCATACCAAGACCTGAGACAGAACTTCTTGTAGAAACAGCATTCGATGAAATTCGTATGTTGCAAAAGGATAAAAAAAATATACATATATTTGATATCGGAACAGGAAGTGGAAACATTATTATTAGTCTTGCAAAAAAAATAACAACGAAACAAGAAATAAATACACCTCTTATAAAATTTTTTGCGAGTGATATTTTTCCAAAAGTTATTGCTGTTGCAAGAAAAAATGCAAAGTACAATAATGTTCATCATTGTATTCATTTCCAAAAAGGAACTCTTACCACCCCTTTCAAAAAACAATTGCTCTCAAAAGACAATGATATTCTTATTACTGCTAATCTCCCCTATCTTTCTTCAAAAATATATAATCATACATTACCTAATGTAAAAAATTTCGAACCGAAAACAGCTCTTTTTAGCAAAAAAAATGGGCTCGATCATTATTACAAACTTTTTCAAGAGATAAAAGACATAGAAAAGAAAATTACTCTTTGTATTGAAATAAGTCCAGAACAAACGAATATCTTACAAAAGAATATTCCTCGATTTTTCCCAAATGCCACCATCAAAATATTCAAAGATCTAGCAAAAAAAAATCGTGTCGTGGTCATTAGAAAAAATGCATAACGAACTCCACTATTAAAAAACAAGAACTCTGCATAACAGAGTTCTTGTTTTTTAAAACTAAAAGAAGGAAAACTTTGAAACTACTTTCGTTTCTTGGTGACTTTCTTTACAGCTTTTTTAACGGTCTTTTTTGCTACTTTTTTTACTGCTTTTTTTACAACTTTTTTAGTTGCTTTTTTTGCTACTTTTTTAGTTGCTTTTTTTACTGTTTTCTTTTTTGCTACTGCCATAATGTTCACCTCCTCCTATACCACTTCTACTTTTTATATCGTATATGTTTATACGATAGTATGTAGAAAGATGGAATTATTTATTTTTGTTTCACATCACAAATTTTTTGCGCGTGATACAGAAAATATTTTCTGTACATTTTTATTATACTCTTTTTTTAAAAATTGCATAGAGAAAAAAATATCTGTCAAGAGTCATCATCTTTATTTTATAAAAAATATTTCTACTTGCATTCATACAATATAAAAAATAAATAAAATGAAAAAACATTTTTAAAAAATATTTTACAAAAAATATATTCTCTCTCTTGCTTATTTCAAAAAAATAAGTGCCCAAAAATATTTTCTCAAATATTTTTTAAGAAAAAATAAAAATAATGCTCTTTATTTTCTTCAAAAATAAACCCTGCATTAAGCTGAAAATAGTCATTTTTGTCTAGTTGACAGTCGTTTTTCAAAGACGTAGTATAAAAAGGCAGAGCGGTCGATTAACTTATCAATGAACTAAAAGATAGACATGGTAAGTTAAAAGAAGCTTCAACGTAAGCCAGTACATTATAAATATCTAAAAATCTAGAAAGAGAGGTGAATACAATATGGAACAACAAGATCCTATGTTCGAAGAATCTACTGCAAATCAAGCGAAAGCGTGGGTACAAGACAATCTCCGCATCATCGTCAGTGTATTCATTGTTGCATCAATTGCACTTGGTATCTATTCGTACTCACAGCGTACAGCAGAAAATACTAACGATCTCGATACTCTGCTTAATCTCAAACAGAATGAAGCAAGCGTTGAGACAGGAAGTAAGCAATCTTCTGACGAAGTGAAAGCAGAAGTAAAAAGTGGTGTCGTTGTGACAGAAGAGTTAAGCCAAGAAACAGAAACTTCTTTTGTTGAGAAAGCGGAATTAGGCAACGGGACAACTCATCTTGCTCGTCGTGCGTTAGCTCACTATCTCGAGAAAAATACAGATTCGACTCTTACTCCAGAACAGAAAATATATATTGAAGATTATCTTCGAAAAAATATTACTCACACTGGTACAGTTACCACAAAAACCTCTATCGAATTCTCTAAAACTCTCATCAGTCAAGGAATTGAGAAATCAAAAACATTGAACGAAAGACAATTACAGAATTTGAAAAAATATTCTGCACGTGTAAGTGCTTATCGCTAAAGAAAAGAATAGAATTATTGTTCCTTTCGTATAGTCAAATACATAAAACTCCGCAACTGCGGAGTTTTATGATTCAAAAAATTAAAAATCTTCAGTGATATTTTTCGTTCGAGAATAACGTTCAATGAAAACAAGAAAGAATAATATACATAAGAAAACAAAGAGGAGGGAAATAAACTTCATTTGTCCCTGCGTAACAAGCGAAAGAAATGCAATCAATACTGTAAACGCAAAAAAGAAAAATGAAATTTGTCTTTCTGACCAACCCAAACGAAGCAATTTAAAATGAAGATGCCTCTTATCAGGATGAAAAGGTGAAGATCCACTCCTTATACGTTGCCACAGAACAAAAAGAGCATCCATAATAGGAAGAGAAAGAACAAGGAGTGCTGTTGCTATTTTAGTCCCAGCAATCACAGCAAGTACAGCTATGAGAAAACCCAAAAAAAGAGAGCCAACAGTACCTGCAAGAATACGCGCCGGATAGATGTTAAAGAAAAGAAACCCAAGAGTAACCCCTGCTCCAATGATAGCCAAAAGCGCTATTGGTGGCTGATACACTTCTGGTTTGAGACTCAAAAGAAAAATAGTAACAAATGTAACAAGAGAAACACTCCCACACAATCCATCAAGCCCATCAAGCCAATTCATTGCATTGACAACAAGGAACACCCATAAGAGTAATATAAAAAAAGAAGTAAGTATGGCATTTTCATATGGTAAAACAAAGATGTCTCCAAACGGATTACTGACTGAAGTAATATGAATACCAAAAAAGAATATTGTCATTGTAAGCACGACCTGAAAAAAAACTTGAATCTTCCATCCAAGTTCATTTAAATCATCCCATAATCCAAAAAAAAGAATAAGCGCATTTCCAAAAAGCAAACCATAAAATTCTCGCGTCAGAAAAAGATGTGTATCAAAGAATACAGCAAATGAGAAAGCTATGAGCATCGAAACACCCCCAAGTCGAGAAAGCACTTTTTTATAACCATGCCGATTCTCTATACGCCATAATTCTCTTTTAAAAAGTGGTGCCAGAAGAAAAAGAAGTATCAATCCAATAGTAAGAGCAAACGCAATAAAAAATGGTAAGATATATAATTCGGTAAACATAGTTTAGTAATTAATAAATACTATTCCTGCTTCCGCGATCATTATTCCAATGAGTAAGAGCGTACTAAAGAAAAGAAGAACATACGAAGCAATTCGTTCTTGTTTCTGATAAAAGAAATATGAGAAAAAAGAATGAATGAGAAAAAAGAACAATCCTGTCATTGGTAATACATACAATTGCCACCATATACCTTGAAGATCCACTCCAAAATAAACATTGTAATGAAAAATTAAAATATCTTCTGATGGTCTTATAAAATACGCAAGAAACAAAAAATTTGTTATAACAAGAAAAGAGGCACTGCCAAGAAGAAATTGAATGATTTCATTGTGAAAAAAAGTGATGTCAGTATTGATATTCACAATAGAATGTCTATCAGTATTCTTTTTACCTAATAGAAATAATGACATACACTATTGTTCAATAAATCGATTATCAGATATCACCTCATGATCCATACCAAGACGCGCGCGTTCAAGATCGTTCGTTACGCGGAATAATCTTCTTTCCACTTCATCATATTTTTTATGTGCGTTGCCTATATGACTTCCTAGAATATCAAACTCGTCAGTAAATTTTTCATGCTCACGAGCAAGTTTCTCAAGTTGACCCATAATCTCTTTTGCTCTTTTCTCAATCTGAAGCCCTTGCAATCCAAAAAGTATCGTTCTCATATACGCATAAAAAGAATTTGGCGATACCGGTATAACACGTTTTTTTGTCAAATAATCAAGCAGTCCTTGTTCATCATCATCTTTAATAATAATTTCATAATAAACATTCTCAGCAGGAATATACATAAGTGCAAAATCCAAAGTGTTTTCTTCAGGAACAATATATTTACCCGAAATAGCATCTACATGCTTTTTAACATCATTATAAAACTGCTTCCGCGCAGTACGTTTTTCATCATCAGTCTTTGCAGTCAAGATCCTCTTGAAATTCTCAAGCGGAAATTTTGAATCAACACTTACCAGTCCACCTTTCAACTTAATAATTGCATCCACTACTTCTCCGCTCCGGAACATATATTGAAGCACAAAATTTTCTTTTGGCAACATCTGAGAAAGAAGATCTTGAAGCATAAGTTCTCCAAAACCACCACGAATCTTTGGCGCCTTTAAAATCTCTTGAAGAGAGGCTACTTCTTTACCAACTTCAAAGATTTTTTCACTCGAATTTTTCATTTGTTCCAAACCTCTCTGAACATCGGCATACGAACGAGCCGCTGTATCAAGACGATCATCAAGGCGTTTACTATTATCAGCTAAGCGATTATCAAGTGTTTGTTGAAAATGAGAAAGCTGTTGATTTAAAGCATTAGCGACCGAATAAAGTTCTTTATTCAGTCTTTGCCCCATCATTTCTATTTCTTGTTTTGTATTATTTGTTGATACCTCCCTCGAACGCAGAGAAAAAACCAACCAAAAAATAAGACTCACAAGAAAAAACAAAAGGAATAGAGTTATCCAGGAAAGCATAAACAGAAAAATACAATGATTATTTATTTTTTCAATCCTGAAATGAAACGCTTGAGTTCCGGAACTTTGTTCGTCACCTCTTCATAAGGAGCTTCGAGAAATTCAATAAAGAAACGATCAAGCATATTTAACCGATAATGAAGCTCTTCATTGTTCATCAAAACAAATCGAATCTCTTTCCCCACTTCAGCTTCAAGATGGGTAATGGCATGTTTTAATTTCGTACGATTGACATTATTTACAACAACAATCATATCAACTTTACTCTTCGGATAATTCAAAAACAATCCACTAATAAGAATCAGTTTTACTTCACCAATAATTTTCAACTTACGAAAAACCTGCGATTGAGCGTGTACATTCAATTTAGAAACAAGACTCTTCAACTCTATATAGAAAGGGAAATTTTCATTAACCATAAAGGATTTCTTACCCTTACGAGAATGTTCTATAACAAACTTCATTTTCTGGAGACGCATCAATTCTCTCGCCGTATCCGATTTTGAAATCATTGTCTTTTCTGAAACCATTGCTGATGTAAACTCTCCTCCGGGATTCAGTACAAAAAAACGAATGAGACGCGCGCGAGCTTTCGAACCAAAAAGTGTATCAAAAATACCAAGTGCCATAGCATTACATTCATTACAAAATAAACTGGAAAAAGAAAGATTTTTTATTTATTATACGAAAAAAAGACAAGAAAGTCAAAAGCGGTGTTTTTTTCACAAAGAAAAGGAGAGTAAAAAGAAAAAACATACTTTTTTATGAAGAATTATGTTATAATAAAAGACATATACTTCTCTTCGATCAATGAAGATGAAGCGTTTGTTTATGTAGATTTCGATCGTGAAACAAATATGTTGGAAAAAAAACAGAAAGATAAGCTAAAATGCCTACCAAATCTTGAAAAAAGAGTTACTGAGATATGTGTTGAAAATCATCGTACATCAGAACCTTTTATCAAGGTTTTTCAATACAACGAAGAAAATGTTACAAAAAATTCTCTCGGATCATTGGTTGGTGTTTTTGAGGTGTCTGATAAAAGTGAAGATTCGACATATATCGTTAATTTTATTGCATCAGTAGCAAAGAAAGAATACTTCAGCAATGGACGACGAGGATCAATAGAAAGTCTTGAAGCATCACTTCATAAAATAAACATTGCTCTCGCAGAACTTGTTAAAAATGGAACAGTTGCATGGCTCGGAAAATTTCATGGAGCGATTGGTATTCTTGAAAAAAATAATTTTCATTTTTCAGTAACAGGAGATGCAAAAATATTGCTTATTCGCGAAAATACTCTTTCAGAAATCAGTGATGGCATTGCTTCATCAGAATCAAAAACGCATCCTATAAAAACATTTGTCGAAATATCTAGTGGGCGATTATTAACTCATGACAAAATCATTCTTACTTCACCAGAACTTTCTTCTCTCTTATCAAATGAAGATATAGAAAAGAATGCAAAGCGTATGGACGATGAGCATTTCTCACGATTCATACGTACCGTACTTATTAATCAAGTAAATATCGGCGGATCAATCATTGTTGATATCGACGAACCAATGATTGTCCCTAAAAAGAATCCTAAAAGAACAAGAAAAGAACAACCAGACATTACCAATGTTTTTAGTCAAAACACATTTGTAAAAGAAAATAACCCACAAGATAATCCCTCAGAAATCATACATAACAATTCTTCGACGAAAGAAGATGCAAAAGAGGAAAAATATAGAAACAGAGATACAGGTGATATTTTTATACAAGGAGACTCTTTTCCAGAGACAACAATGCCTATTATAAAGGAAGTTTCATATATTCTCCACACATTCACAATGACAATATTACACAATGTCTCGAGAAATAATAGAAAACTTCTCTTGTTTATTCGCGTAATGACAGACAAAATCTCTCTTGCAAGCACAAAGATGTTCGTATCATTACAAAAGAAAATACAAAGAAATTTAAAAAAATATTCTCAATCTTTCCATTCTTCTCTACAAAAAAATGAGAGAGAAAAAAGAGAAAGCGCTTCTTTCAAAACATCAAAAAAAATAGACACTATTTCTCATTTTTCAAAAAAGATATCTTCACAACTTATCTCTCTCTTAATTCAAACGAAAAAAAATTTCTCTACTTTTCTTCGAAAATGTGCTCTTCGATATGAAAAAAAGACGCTGATTATTGGGGTATGTATCTTATTTTTCCTCATTTTTTCTTCTGTATATTTTATTCTTCATACAACAAACACTCAAACGGTCACTACGGAAGAACCAACTACTCTTCCTACACCATTATTTCCAATTCAAACAGAAAAAAACGCGCATATATTTCCATCTTCATCCACAATAGTTACTACACTTTCTGATTCTATTCTCACTATGGTCAGTATGAATGATGAAATATATCTCATTACAGCAACATCTATCATTAATGTAAATAATCAAAAACAATTTCCTCTCCCTTCAAACAATGGAACTATACAATTTGCTTCAGTTATGGATGATCTTCAGACTATATTTCTCTACACAAGCGAAAAAACACTCATTTCTTTCACTCCTACAAATAGTAAATTCGCATCAAATATACTCAATATATCTCCCCAAGCAAATGTAAAAGATATTGGTACATATCTCACATATCTTTACATTCTTGATGAAACTAGTCATCAATTGTATCGATTTCCAAGAGCAAACGGCGGTTTTGGAACAGCTACTCCATGGATCAAAGAGTCTTTTTCAGTTTCACAAACACCTCATATAGCTATTAGTGATACTATTTTTATTTCTCAAGAAAATAATGTTTCTCTTTTCTTCCGTGGTCATTTCGTAAAAAATTGTGAATTAGGAGAACTCCCTCTTTCCATCACATCACTTTTCACAAAACCAGATTTTCATTTCGTATATGCTCTCGATACAGAAAATAAACGCATACTCATCTGGGATCAATCAGGTTCACTTATTGCACAATATTTTTCAGAGGAATTTGCTTCTGCAAAAGAAATAGTAGTCAACGAAGCCCAAAAAACACTCTTCGCAACTACTGACACATCTTTACTTTCATTCCCTCTTCCGTAAGAAAACAATAAAAAAGAGAAAGATTCAATCAGAACCCTTCTCTTTTTTCTTCTTTACTGTCTACAAAGATTTCTCTGCAAGTTTCATACGACTCATAATTTCACGATTGACAATATTTGCATCACGACCATAACGAAGTCGTGAAAGTTCTTTCAATGCGTTTGCAATTTCTTGATTCCCTTGCGTTGGAGCGTAGGTTTTCATATTAAATGGTTTCGTAAGCTCATTATTCATCAGCAATCGAGCGAAACAATTTCGATTATCAACATTCATCAAGTCACGAGCTGTAAATACTGGTAAAAATTGCTTTTCAAGGAATTCAGCGTCTTCTGATCCGATACGAAAAGCAACAAGCGATCCCACATTACCAAAGACTGCTTTAGATATTTCTTCTTTCAACTGAGCAATAAATTGGTGTGCCATAGTTAATACCAATTTATACTTACGAGCCTCAGAAAGAATTTGTGCAATCGAATTTGTCGTTACATTCTGGAACTCATCCATATACAGATAAAAATCCACACGCTCGTCTTCTGGAGTATCAGTACGAGAAAGTGCTGCCATCAATATTTTTCCCACAATAACCATACCTAACAGACGCGCATTAATCTCACCAATTTTACCTTTTGAAAGATTCACAAGAAGAATCTTTTTATTATCCATAATTTCGCGAAAAT
The DNA here is from genome assembly GCA_037441965.1 of Candidatus Moraniibacteriota bacterium. GTDB lineage: Bacteria > Patescibacteriota > Minisyncoccia > Moranbacterales > UBA1568 > UBA1568. The sequence continues at coordinate 36,134 of JBBIRD010000005.1, forward strand.
TCAAAGTACTTTTTTGTTGTGCGATAATAGGACGCATCATATCATTCGAAATGAATGTTGTAAGTTTAGAAGTGATGTAAGGAACCATATTTGCCAAAGCAGCTTCCCCTCCAGCTTTCTCCGCTTCTTTTGTCCAGAAATCATATGCGATCGGATTATTACATTTGGAGAGTTTATACTTACGAAAATCTTCATCAGCAAGCACTTTAGAAATTTCCATCAAAGTTGATCCACTTTCCGGATCTTCCATAATAAGAAGCATCGCATTCCGCATATATTGTTCAAACATTGGACCACCCGTTGCTTTTAAATCATATAATTGATCAAAAATACCAATCATCTCATTTATCACAAAAGTTTTCTGTTCTGGATGTTTCGGATCGTATTCAAGCATATTGAGCCCGATCGGTCTCTCAGTATCTGATGGATCAAAAAGAATAACATCTTCGGCACGCTCTTTGGGTATCGATGCAAGAATATCCTCAATAGCATCACCGTGTGGATCAATAAAACAAAAACCATGCCCTGCGTGAGCGTCTTTTTTCGCCATCTCCTGAAGATACACTGATTTACCAACACCTGTTTGTCCAATAACATACATATGACGGCGACGATCTATTTCTGTAATGCGAATATCTGTTTTCGTACCACGATAATCATTATATCCTAAAAGTAATCCATCTTTTGGAACATTCACTGGTGGTGGAGCAGCGCCTGCTTTCAACCATTTTATTTTAGGTGTTTCTGTTGTAGAAATAGGAAAATGAAAAATACTTGCCAACTCTTCAACAGTAAGAAATATATCTTCTTCGTCATCAAAATTACGAAAAATAAAATCATATATTACGCGTTTTTCTTTGATACGCTTTTTCACACGAAAACTATTGACTTCAGGATTCGAAAACTGACCGAAGGCATTTTCCATATGACTCAATATTTCTTCAGCGCGTGCTTGTGTATTAGAGGATGCAATAAGACGGATATTAGCTCTAAATGCACCCTTATTCGATTTTTCATCAATAGATTTTACAAGATCCTGCTCTTCAGGAGTAAGATTCACAATCTTTTTCTCTTCAGAGGAACTTTTCTTTTGATTCAAAGCTACACTCAACAAATCTTTACTCAACGCAGATGACATCTCTCCAAGTTGTGATCGATTTGCATCTTTCAATCGTTTTCCTTCTTGCATTTTTTGTGCAATTTTCTTCCCATGAGCACGCCATTTCCTATCGGCAGGAGAAAGAATAATCTGTATTGCAGCACCCTCTGAAATACCTTGAAGCTTACTCAAAGAGTTAGAAATTTCATTTAACGGATCAACATCTACGGTACGATAAGTACGGAGAGGAAGAGAATGTGCATGCGAGAGATCAAGCAGAGAAACAGCTGTATAACTTTGAGGAGAAAATATCGTATAATCTGATACTTTTTCAATAACAGCATGCGGAAAAAAACTATGTATTTGTTTTTCTGCGTTTTCTCGAAAAATTTTTGGAACTGAGAGATAGAAAAAGATTTCCTCACTTGTCGAAGGATTTACAATTTCACAGACAATGGTCGGAGTATCAAAAAAAAGTCGTTTCAAGAAATTTCCTTTCGGCTTTAACATTGTAAAAGAAGAAAATAATTGCTCCATAGGGAAAATCTCTTCTTTCCAACTATCTGCGGATTGCTTTCCTTCGCCCTCTGGGACTTCTTTGCGTGTTACTTTGATCACTTCCAGATCCATATTCATAGACTGATTGACCTGATAACGAAAACGAAAAAAACTTCGTATGACCAGATAAAAACCACTCACAAGGGTAAGTGAGGCAAAAAAATATACAAGAGGGACGAGAACAATATTGAAATCAAATACAGACGCCATTTCTTTTTGTTTTATTTCTAATTTCTTTCGTTTTTTTAATCTTTTTTAATTAAACCTTTGGAAAGAAGGCTCTCATAAAATTTATCAACTAATTCATCATGCATACGGTCGAGCGCATAATAATCACCAAGCGATCGAGCAACATTCACTGCGTGCACCAAACCTTTTGTACTCGCAAGATCGACAAGTTTCTGAATTTTACTTTCCTCGTCGGTACTTTCAAGAATATCCTTCGTATCTTGTATATGCGATTCTGTACTCTTTGATAATTCTTGTGATAACGGAACAGAGGATTGCGAAAGAATCGCTTGAAATTTTCTTTCTGACTGCTCACTCACATTCTCTTTGGAAGGCTGTTGCTCAAAAACAATAGAAGAATCTGGTGCTGTTTTACTCTTATATTCTGACACATCTTGCAATATTTCTCCTTCAATTTTTTTTTCTTCTGCCATAATACATATTATCTCACAAATTATGCAATGCCTGCTATCATCTCTTCTTTAAACTTTGTTACTACTCCTCGAATAAAGATATTATACCCTGGAATCTTACTTTCGAGAAATGCCTCAATTGTTTCCTGTGTTGGATTTTTTTCCAATAATGCTTCGTACTCTTTTGAACCAGCTTCTCCTATTTTTTCCATTGTTTCAATAAAAATACGCTTCAAAAGTGCTTCTCCGATTTTTGCTAACATCTCTTCTTTTTTCTCTTCTGGAATATCTTCCAGATGAAAATCCTGAATAAGTTCTGCTTTCAATGCTTCTTGATCAAGTACCATAAGAATAATTGTTACTTTTTTATTTAATTACTTGTTGTAAACAAACCAAGTCTTTGTCCTTTTGGAATAAACGGTGCTACTTTCTTCAAATAATCCATAACTGTTGCATCCGGATGAGTATAAAAGAAAGTTTTTTTATCAAAACCAGTCGCATACTTATCTATATTCTGAGAAAAATCAGCAAAATTTTTCAACTGTTCACCATTCATACCTGTTACATATCCACTCAAAGATCCTTCTTTGTATAATCGAGCATCTTTGATCATATCCATAATTTTTACTTGTCCTATCTGAGATTTATCAATAATAAAATCTTGACCTAATGCAGGATTTTCTGTACGGAATATCTGCATATACCAATCATCAACTCGTGATTGAAGAGATACATCAAATGGTGTTTCAAGGGAAGTCTCTACTGGCGCGGTCGCTACAGATTCAGACACACTCTGAGAAACAGTATTTGAAATATCAGGACTTGATGATGTTGTCATTTGAGAAAGAACAGAATTATTATGTACAACAGTTTCATTTCCTTTCAAAATATTATCGACTATCTCATTGGTAAGTGTTACATTTGGATGAGTGCGAGCAAAGTCTGCTATCTTTGCATCGTTTGAAGCAATAGAGGCAATGTGGTCAGGAGAAATAGCTTTTGCATGACCAAAGGCGTTATCGACAAAATCCTTATCAATACCATGTGAAGAAAAATTAATTGTTTCACCTGCCTTTAATTGCACATCACCATATTGATCTTTCAGTGTATCAATAAAATAATCTCTCTCTGATCCCTGAAGTCCCATTTTATCTGCCAATCCACCTGCTATTTTCCATACTGAATCACCCTTTTGTACAACATAATCTTGATGAATAAAATCACTCACTTCATCTGGTTTTAGAGTGTCTGCAATAGGAGGAACATTGGCATTGTCAACTGAAACAAACGCTGGTGTTGAAGATATTGGAGATATTTGTGAAGAAGTGTGTTCATTAACATAATTTCGTATAGCATCTACTGACTCATTTCCACCAAAATGATCCATAGCCATTTGCGTCAAAAAACCAGACCCAACCAAACCACCAACACCAAGAGCGCTAACTTTTCGCAATGTTTTTGCTCGTTTTTCATTTTGTAATTTTTCATTGAGCTTGGAAATATCATTTTCCAAAAACTCACTGAGTTTATTCAATGCTTGTCCTTCTGTCTTTAATGTTTCTATTTGCGCATTGATAGCTTCTTCCGCTTTTGCGCTTTCTCTTTTTGATCCTATATTTTCAAGCAAAGCTTCAACACCGACAGCGGTGCCAGCACCACTTGCTATCTTGCGTAACATCATTACAGAAGCCATAGCCCCGATAGCTGTTCCTCCAGAAAGAGTTGTTCCAATCGTAATGCCTGCCAATGCTCCAGTAAGAAGTAATTTTTGTTTCAATGGAATGCGATTATACGCTCGACCAAGAGCACCGAGAGAATCTACTATTTTTTCTGAAAATGTTTGATGTTCAGCTTTATATTGCGTTCGTTCGTTGATGAGATTCGTAGATTCATCTAGCTTATAATAACGAAGCAATTTTGCAATTTTCATTTCTTTCTCTTCTGGAGAAAGAAATCCCTTATTTTGGACAGTATCTCTTTGCAAGGCCTGTATTTCAGCATTACACAAATTATTCAAAGCAAGTTCATAAGCAATTTGTGCATCATCTTTTTCTACGCCTTTCTCAATACCAAAAAGACTCTTGAATTTTTTCCAAGCGGTTGTATTTTTTACATCAGTTTCCACCCACTTTGTTCGAGCAAGATTTACTTCATTTCTTAAAAGATCAATATTACTTATTGATGGTTCTGTTTCACTAGATGGGGCATTTTTTATACTCTCTGATGCTTCTTGCAGAGGTATTTTTTCTTGATTTGGTAATACAAGATCTCCATTATCTGATGGTACCTCTTGCTGTATTTGAGGTACAGATCGTTCGCTTACCATACCAGGAGTATTCAATACATATCCTTCCTGTCGAAGTTTTTCTCGCAATGTATCAATAGGAAATGAGCCCATCTGACCTTCTATCTGTATATCAACGTACAAAACATCTTGATAAAAAATATTTTCAATGACCAAATGACTGAGTGTTCCATCAGCATTCTGCTTCACCCATTGATCTCTAATAAACAATTCATCATAATTCTTTACATCTCTTTCAATATGCTCTGCTTGAGATTCTTCTGATGTTAATACATCTTTATCCTCTACATCAAAAGCAGTTTGTTCCCCCTCTTCTTCGGTGCGTAATGCATCCAATCGAGCCTCATGTTCTTTGCGTAAATCATCGATATTCCTTGTTGATTCGGTTATCTCTTTCTGCTTATTTTCTTTTTTAGAATGAGTCCTCTTTCGTGGTTTCAACGAAGATTGTACATCAACATCTCTTGAAGGAATTTGAAAAGGACTTTCTTGCATATTTTTATATTGAGACAAATTAATAGATTGTACTTTCTGTAAAATTGTTTTTAATCCTGAGATATTTCCTTCACTAAAAAAACGCTTTCCATCTTCTATTAAATCAGCTTTATAGGCATCAAAAAAAAACTTTTTATCATCTGAAACATCCTTGCTCTGTTCTGCAAGTATTCGTTCGATATCTTCCATCACGCTGCGAGCCTCATTGGCTTCTCTATGAAACGCAGCCAAACTCAAATCTTTTTTTGATAACATTACTAAATCATTCATATCAGGAGAAGAAACGCTTCCTTTTGTATGGATACTAGTACTCGAAACAGGTTGATTTGGAATAAGATCTAAAACCCGTTCGATAAACTCTTTCGCAGGAATTTCTCCCTTTAGTTTAGGCTGTTTACTTTTCTTCTCATTATTCTGATCAGCTCTCTCACCTTGCTGGTTCTGTTCTCTGAACTTATTTTTTGATTTTTTTCCTCGATTAGATTGAAACCCTCCAGACTCATCAAAATATTTTGACATACTTATTTTCTTTTGTTATCTATCTTTGCTATAATTGTATCATACAAAATAAAAAAAATATATGCCTTCACTCTCTCATTATCATTTGCGTCATATTACCGTGCGAATTATTCTGCTCCTTATCCTGATCCTCGCCTTCGTTGTCAGAATATATCATATAGATACTTTACCTCTTGGTATTTATCCAGATGAAGCAGCAAATGGTGTTGATGCATTGCAAGCATTAGAAACTCATAACTTCAAACTTTTCTATCCTGCAAATTATGGTCGTGAAGGACTCTTCATCAATCTTCAAGCTCTCTCCATTTCCTTATTTGGTAATACTATTTTCGGACTAAAAATCTGGTCTATCCTTTTTGGAACACTTTCTGTGCTTGGTATATATCTCCTAAGCATTGAACTCTTCCGAAGGCGCATATATGGGCTTATTTCAGCATTTATGCTCGCGACATCCTACTGGGCTATCAATTTTTCTCGTATTGGATTTCGTGCCATTATGACAACCTTTATACTCACTTTTTCTTTTTATTTCTTCTTTCGAGGTCTTCGTACAAGGCGATTCTTCCCTTTTCTTTTTTCTGGTCTTATTTTTGGTCTTGGTATTCATACCTATATCGCTTTCCGTATTGCACCTCTTATTCTTCTCCTGCTTTTACCCGCACTCCTTCTCTCGTACGAAAACTTTCTCAAACGCTATTACAAGCATGCTCTCATATTCATTTTTGGAGCTTTTGTTTCTGCACTTCCGATGTTTTACGATTTTTTCATCGCTCATCCAGAGGATTTTGGATCACGATCAGAAGCAGTATCTATTTTTTCTCCATCCATAAATCACGGAAATATATTTGGAACATTTACCCGTGCTATCTCCCTTTCACTTATCAAATACAATTTTTTCGGTGATCAAAATTGGCGACACAATTATGCTCCTTATCCTCTTCTTGACCCATTTGTTGGAACATTTTTTCTTGCGGGGTTTCTCTTTATTTTTTTTCAAACTCTTCATCTTCTCTTTATTCGTATTCGTTACCATAACAGAGATATGCGACTCGTCATCAACACTTTTCTCCTTGGATCATTCTTTACGATGCTTATTCCTGAATTTTTAAGCGGGGAAGGATTACCACATGCTCTTCGTTCTATTGGGACACAAATGCCAGTATTTCTCATAGCTACTCTTCCTATTATATGGATTTATAAAAAAGCTCGAAGATCAAAAAATGGCCTAAAAATAACACTTCTTTTTCTTCTTTTTTTCTCACTTTTCAGTAGTGCTTGTTTCAATATTACGAAATATCTCATTTTTTTTGCAAGAAACACTTCGGCTCCAGGATCTTTCAATGAAAACTATACCAATATGGGTCGGTATCTTCTTTCTCTTCCGCCTGAAACAAAGAAATACATCCTCTTTGACGATCAAGGAAACGAAGATCTCACCAAACTTCCTGTATATGCTCATCCTGTATATTACCTAACCTACAATAAAGTGAAAAATATGGAGATTATCAAAGGAGACACTCTCATTTACGGTCCCGCTATTTTTCTTATGGTCAATTATAATAACACTCTAGAATCTCGTTTACGAGAACGATTTCCTGATATGAAAGTTGAGCGCATTGATATGAATGGACCGCGTCCTTTCGCAGATTTCAATGTTATCATATTGCCATAACTTATCTTAATAGAAATATAATATAATTACAGCATTATTTTCTTACAGAATAATGCATATCGCAAAAATATGAATTTTCTCAAAAAACACGCTTTGCTTATCGTTATTGGTATTCTTTCTTTACATTTCATTGTAGGACTGACAATTTCTCGTCAAGAATCAATGATCTATGATGAACGAGCACATATTCCTGCTGCTTACAGTTATGTTCGCTATGGTGATATGCGACTCAATCCAGAACACCCTCCTCTCGTCAAAGATCTTGCAGGACTCCCTCTCCTCGCTATGAATCTTGTTTTTCCCCTTTCTGTACCAGAATGGCAAACAGGTACCAATGAACAATGGACAATGGGTGATATTTTTCTCAACTGCACTAGACCGGAGATTGCCTGCAACAATGCTGATCGTATTCTCTTCTGGTCACGAATGCCTATTACCCTCCTTGCCGTCATTTTAGGATTTGTTCTTTTCTTTTTCACTCGTGAACTTGCAGGAACACTGGCAGGACTTTTTGCTGTCATACTCTATGCTTTCGATCCAAATATCATCGCACACAATCATTATGTTACTACTGATATCGGCATTGCTCTTTTCTTATTCCTCGCTTTCTATACCTTTATATATTTTTTGAAAAAACCAACGATAAAGAATATGCTTGTTGCTGGTATTTTTCTTGGTCTTGCTGAACTGACAAAAGTTTCTGCCATTCTTTTGTTTCCACTTTTTGGACTTTTCGTTCTTCTTTTTATTTTTACAAAACATAAAGAAGCTGGCGATTATAGAGAAAATAAAATATGGCGATGGTATATTTTCCTCGAATATAGTATGAAGTTTATTGGTATCATACTGACATGTTTTATCATCATTTGGACAGTATACACTTGGAATACCATTCATATGCCGAGTCACACACTCGTTGATTCAGCTAATCTTTACCTCTCACAAAATAATGCACCAGCACATTTTGCTCACGATCTTGTAGTACAAACCAGTAAAAATGTTTTCCTTAAGCCATTCAGTCAGTACTTCCTTGGAGTTGCTATGATTTTTGCACGTGTTGAAAGTGGTAATCCTCATTATTTCCTTGGTGAAGTAACTATGGAACCATCAGTGTGGTATTTTCCTCTTGTCTTTATACTCAAAGAAACTCTCCCTCTTATCATTCTTCTCATACTTACAACCTGTTATACCCTGTATCGAATAGGAAGAAATCTCGCGGAAAAGAAAACTTCTTTCTGGGATTTTTTTGCGCATTCTTTCCAAAATAGAATCGCTCAATATCTTATGTTCACTTTTATTACGCTCTATGTCTATGTCAGTCTTACCGGAAAACTCAACATCGGCATTCGTCATCTCTTTCCATTGTTTCCTCTTTTATATCTTTTAATATCTAAAACTCTTTTCGACTTTTTTCATCGTCATAATGATGATAAAATATCAAAAAAAATGTTTTCAATTCTTATCGGTATAACCATATTTATTATCATATCTATTCCAGTGCTTACCTATCCAAATTATCTTTCTTATTTTAACATTGCTGTCGGTGGTAATAAGAATGGGTATCACTATGTCACAGACTCTAATTATGATTGGGGTCAAGATCTCAAACGAGTGAAAGAGTTTGTCGATCTTCATAATCGTTGCAAGAAAGGCGAAGAAAAAATAAATGAAGAAAAAGAATGTGCTCTCACAAGAGAATATCCGACTATTGAAAAAATTCGCGTCGATTATTTTGGTGGCTCTTCTCCTGCGTATTATCTTGGCGATATGTTCATTCCTTGGTGGGACGAAAGAGATCCTGAACCAGGTTGGTATGCTATCTCATCATTTTTTTACCAAGAAAGTCTCTATAAAAAGAAACCTCTCAATAGAAGAGATTATTCCTGGCTGAAAGAAATACAACCCTTAAGGAGAGTTGGCGATTCTATATTTATCTATTATATTCCTGCTAATGTAAAGGAAAAATAAAAAACAATCAGAAATACATTCGTATTGTTTCTTTTTTCTCTATTATTTATCCTTGTTTAATGCTTCCAAAGAAATGTTCTCTTTATCTCCTTCATTACGAAATGCATAATATACCCTATTCTCTGTACGCAGATCAATATATGCTATATTCTGTCGTTTTTGTTGTGGAAGTTCTTTAGCAAAAAGGAGTTTCAATGTATCAAGTGATTTTTTAAGAGGAATCTCTGTATTCAAATATATTTCCCAACCCTCATCAGTGATCCCTCGAAGCTCTGGAGCAAAATGTGACACAATGGTAAAAGAAGGTAATAAAGAAATATTCAATTCTTTTGGAAAGGTTTCGATAAGAGTAAGAAGAAAATGAGCATACTCTGGTTCAAATACTTTGTCACCAACAAGAATGGTTTTCTTACTCATATCAGACAATGTAATAAGAGCTACTGTATTTTCATCCACAATAGAAGGTGATGCATTGCGTGTTACACCCTCTTCATTTACAAAATACTTCCCTCCTTCAGTATCCCAAAGCAAAATATACGGTCGCTCAACAATATGAACAGATATTGTTCGGGGAAAAATCCGTTCTATTGAAATAGTCCGTATTAAAGGATACCTTTCGTATAACTTTTTCTGCAATGATTGCGGTTGTATCAATCCTAATGAACATCGAGGGACAATCGAAAAATATTTTCCTGAAATATCATTTTGTATAAAGTGTTGTATATTTTGAATTGAAATCTCATTCGTTCCAGATATTTCTATTTTTTCGAGACAAACAAAAGAAGAAAAGAAAAAGATATATACTAAAGTGACAAAAAACAGACTCCACAGAAAAAATACTCCTATTGGAATTTTTTTTCTTTTATCATTCTTTTTATCACCTGAATACCTCTCGTGTTTTTTAGGAAGAGGCTTGCGCAAGAAAGGTATGCTTTCTTTTTTTTGTTTGAATTTCTTTTTGTTCGAAAAAAACAACATAAATGTTCTTATAATGAAAGAAACAATGTATCGGCCAAAAGACGAGCATTACTCTGTGTCGTTTTGAGTAAAGTAAGCGTAGATTCAATATCTTGAAGGAGGCGAAAGAACTGTTTTGTATGCGAAAAAGACTTGCTCTCAAGTGCTTGTTTATGAAGACCAGGGAGCCACCATTCCAAAAGAGTAATCATCTCTGGAACATTCTTCGATAATTCTTCTGCTAAAATCATTCGTTCGCTCAACGAAAGAGTAGACAAACGAAACAGACGACTTAACATCTCTTGTTTTTGATGAAATTTTTTTGGATCAGCAAGAGCTTCCTTTACTACTCCTGGTCGTCCCAAAGAAAAAAAGAATGGAGCAATCGTTTGTTGATCTGTATGATGAGAAAAAAATAAAGAACGATCTGATTGCATTTCTTCTACAGGAACATAATGAAATCTCACGCGCTCTACTCGAGAAAGTAATGTAGAAATCAAATTGCCAACTTCGTGAGTAACAAGAATCAAAACAGCGCTTTCATTTGGTTCTTCTAATGTTTTCAATAACACATTTTGTGCAGACAAAGAAAGTTTATGAGCATCTTCTACAATAAGAACACGAAAACGACCCTGCATAGGAAAATGACTCAAAAAAGAAAGTGATTCTCTTATTTCTTCTGCACCAATGTTTTTTTGTTTCGTAATACCTCGTCTTGTCTCTTCTTTTGGTTTCATTACCATCACATCAAAGGGGTATGGATTGTTTTCACTCGGTTCAAAATGTGGTTGAGAAACTAACTGTAAAGCAAACTCAAAAGCACATAAACTTTTTCCGATACCTTGAGGACCAAAGAAAAGATATGATTGGCTTATTTTCTCTCTTGTTGCTAAAAGAGCAAGCCGTTCTCGATTTTTTTTATGACCAATGATATTCATAAACTTCGATAATATCACAAACATTTTTGTACAACAGCCTGTATTTCTTTCTTAAAACGTTCTTCGGTAAAATGAGCCACTGACTGCTTTATAGTGTTCTCATTATATGATGCCTCTTTTTCTAAAAATCTTTTTATTCCTTCTGCAAGAACTTCTGGAGTTTGCGAATGAAAAATCTCTCCTGTAACTCCGCTTTGAATAATTTCCTGAATACCTCCATATTCATACGCGATAACAGGCACTCCGAAAGAAAGCGCTTCGACAGCAACCATACCAAAATCTTCTTCTGACGGAAAGATAACTGCGCGAGCACCTCGATAGAGCAAAGCCAATGATTCGTCATCAACAAATCCTCTAAAAGAAATATTTTCTTTCGCCATACGTTCAAGTCGCTTCTTTTCTCTTCCTGTTCCAACAATGATAAGCGGAAGTCCAAGCTTGTTGAATGATTCAATGACAATGTCTATTTTTTTCGATGCTGTTAGTCGTGAAATTACAAGAAAATATTCTTTCTTATGCGATGAGACATTCGTATGTTGTGATACAATATGTTGCGATAACGCCAGCGCCGGAGGATATATCAAAACACTTTCTCTGCGATAATATTTTCTCACACGATCCTGTGTGAATCGTGAATTTACAAGAAGAATATCTGGACGATCTGCTGACTGCTTATCCCAAATACGAAGATAACTCAAAAGCATACGAAGACAAATACTTCTTTTTCCTTTTGCTCCTAACTCACTCAAATACTGTTCATGGTAATCCCAGACATAACGCATTGGCGAGTGTATATATGCAATGTGTTTGGTATGAAGACGCGTAACAACACCCTTTGTCCATGCTCCTGAAGAAGAAATCACGATATCAAAATCTCGCAAATCAAATGATTCAACAACGGAAGAGAAAAATGGTAAGAAAAATCGATACTGTTTTTTTAAAAAAGATGGAAGCTTCGACAACCAAGAAGTGTGAATATCTCGATCAGAAAAATGTTTCCCCATTATTCTTTCGTCATATATCAATGTATAAAGAGGAGCAGAAGGAAACATATCCGCTAAAACCTCTAATACTCTTTCAGCACCTCCGTACGCAGTAAGAAAATCGTGTACAAGTGCAATTTTGAGTTCTTTCTGTTCTCCTGTAGTATCTTGTTGCATATAGCAATACCATTAAATAATTTCCATTTCATTATAGATTTGTTGCGCACACTTCTCCCAAGAAAACTTGTGTACATTTTTCTTCTCTTCTTCTATTATATCATCTCGCAATGTCTTATCCTGAAGCAAGGTAATAATGCCTCGTGCAATGTCATCAGATTTCAGAGGATCAACATACAAAGCGCCTTTTCCTGCTACTTCTGGAAGAGAAGAAACTGATGAAGTGATCAAGGGTACCCCTACTGATTGTGCTTCAAGAAGAGGAATGCCAAAACCTTCATAAAGAGATGGGAAAAGAAAAATATCTGCGAAAGAAAGTATTTGCCATTTTTCCTCTTCTGTAATATATCCCATTTCTTTAATATTATTCCGAAAAGTTGACTGCTTGATTTGAAGTGCAATGGATTCATAACTATACCCTGGTTTGCCTGCCAATATGAGCGTATGTGCGATTTTTTCTCTTGCTTTCAATATCTCAAAGGCTTCAATAATTCGTTTGATGTTTTTCCTCTCTTCCAAGCGTCCGATGAAAAGAATATACGGTGTTGATATATCGGAAGAATGTTTCAGAGAGGATACTTCTTTTTTTGTAAAACCCTCATATATTACAGATATTTTTTCTTCTAAAATATGGTACAACTGCACTACATCTTGCTTTGTATTTTCTGAAACACAAATTATTTTTTTTGCTACCATACACGAAAAGCGTATCGAAAGACGCATATACCACTGATCAAAAAATGAATAACTTTGAGGACAAAACTCGTATTCCAATCCGTGTATTGTAACAATGGTTTTTTTTGGATGAATGAAAGGTATAGTGTGTGCTGGTATAAAGAGGACATCTGGTGCAAATATGAGCATTTCAAGCGAGAGTCTAATCTGAGTCCAAAAACGCGGTGCCCATATCCCTTTGACACGAAAATTTGAAGGTAGGGAAAAATCAATCTCTGGCAAAACAAAAACTATTCTCCCTTGTTCCCAAGTAATTTTTCTACGTACATACAATGTCACAGTATCCGAATGTGAGATAACATCTCTCAAATGTTTGATTGTTTGATATGCATATTCTTCAATTCCTGTACGACGTTTGAGAAATGCTCGCGATGCATCGATACCAATATGCATAAATGAAAGATAAAAAATAAAAAATATATACTCCTATTTAGCGAGCATAATACTTCGCTTATAAACATCAAGATTATCAAGTACAATGCCTGATCCTTTCACAACACAAAACGCAGGGTCGTCTGATACATAGCAAGGAACATTGATAGTTTTTGAAATGAGTTGATCAAGATATTTAAGCTGTGCAGTGCCACCAGAAAGCACCATTCCTTTATCCATAATATCTGCTGATAATTCTGGTGGCGTCTCTTGGAGAACCTGCTTAATAACATTGATAATTTCTCGCAATTCGTCTTGAATAGCTTCCGTGATTTCATTGGAAGCAATAGATATCGTTTTTGGTAATCCACCCATCAAATCTCTTCCGTGTACTTCCATATGTTCTTCTTTCACTTGTGCAATAGCAGATCCAATTTTCATTTTAATCTCTTCTGCAGTACGATCACCGATAGCAATACTATATTTCCTTTTTATATAATCTGATATTGCCTGATCGATACGATTGCCTCCAACACGAGCACTATGTGCTGATACAATACCTCCAAGAGAGATAACTGCTATCTCTGATGTACCGCCACCAATATTGATAATCATATTCCCTTGTGCCGCGTGAATCGGAATACCTGCGCCAATCGCTGCCAAGATAGGCTCTTTTACAACATACGCAGATTTCGCTCCTGCCTTGATAGCAGCATCGATGACAGCACGTCGTTCTGTCGATGTCACTCCGGCTGGAATAGAAAGCACAACTTCTGGACGAAAAAAACGAAAACGCCCACTTACACGATTGAGAAAATATTTAAGCATCGCTTCAGTAACGCGATAATCTGCAATAGCGCCATCCTTCAATGGCTGACTTGCAACAATAGTATCAGGTGTTCGTCCAAGCATTTCACGCGCTTCATTTCCGACAGCAATAACTTTATTTTCAAGAAGAGAGATAGCGACTACTGATGGCTCATTAACAACTACACCTTTTCCAGGAACAAAAACCAGCGTATTCTTCGTACCAAGATCAATACCAATTTTACGAACAAACATCATATTTACCATATATATTTCTCTTTATCCTTCTTTACATACCTGCTTCACTCTCTTTATCGAAGCACCTATTTTCTGCAATCTTTCTTCTATACGCTCGTATCCACGATCGACTTGATAAATATCTTCAATGATCGTTTTTCCTCTGGCGCACAACGCCGCAATAATGAGCGCCGCTCCAGCACGCAAATCATAACTTTTAATTAGTGTTCCTCGAAGCTGAGTTTTTCCACTTACTATCACCTGATGTGGATTGAGCACTGTAGCCTGAGCGCCCATTTTAATAAGTTCTGATATATAATTAAACCGTCCTTCAAAAATAGTATCAAATATCAAAGTATCCCCTATCGCTTGTGATGCAAGTACTCCAAACGGTGCTTGTACATCTGTCGGAAGTCCTGGATATGTTCGTGTATCAAGTTTTGCAACAGCGCGTAATTTTTTTGCTGGAATTACTGTAATAGCATTCTTCTGAATCACAAAATCTGCTCCAAACTCTCGCAATTTTTCTACAACCAAATCAAGATGTTCGATACGAGCATTCTTTACAGTAATCGGACTCCCAGTGGCAACACCGAGTATCAGAAATGTTCCTGCTTCATTATGATCAGGTATGACAGTATGTCGTACTCCACGCAATTTTTCGGAACCAACAATCTCAAGAGTATGTGTTCCTAAACCCTTTATCTTCGCTCCCATAGCACAGAGAAATTTTCCCAAATCTTCAATATGCGGTTCTGCCCCAGCAATCTTTATAAAAGTTTTCCCTGGCAGACTCGCTGCGAGCATCATCGCATTTTCAGTAGCTGTCACTGAGAACTCTCGTAAGACAACATTTGCCGAGTGTTTTTTTCTCGCATCAATATGATACTTTTTTTCATCACTTGTGATATCGATACCCATTTTTTGTAACGCATCAAAATGTGTTCCTACGGGACGAGCTCCGATCACACAACCTCCCGGATGATGAAATATAAAATCATCAAAACGAGCAGAGAGTGCTCCAAGAAGCAAAATAGAAGATCGGATTTTTTTTATCGCCTCAATGTCTATTTTTTTTGGATCAATATCTTTCGCAGTAATAGCAACTGTACGCTTTCCTCGCCATTCCACTATGGCTCCCATACTTTCAATGATTTCGATCATACGGAAAACATCTTCGATCAATGGTATATTGGAAATTACACAGGTTTCTTTTGTAAGAAGTGTTGCAGAAAGAATTGGAGTTGTCGCATTTTTTGAACCACTCACAATAATTTCTCCTTTCATTTTTTTCCCTCCTTCGATTTCAAAAACTTCCATACAGAGTACTCTACTAAAAAATAATAATCTCGCTCTCGTCTACAATAAAAAAAGCATCTAGACTCGTCATATACCTTTCCTAGTATAGCCTATATTCAGCTTTCAATCAATGAAAAAACTGCTCTATGCAGAGCAGTTCATATATGACCTTCAAAGAGGTAAAGGCAAAGGAATTTGCCTTATTAAATATAAAAACAATCGTTTTTGTTTTTCTTTTTATTTTTGTTTGTGTTTTTAAAGTACATTGTTTCGGGTTTCCCCGAGTAAAAGGAACATATTTCTCCCTCTTACTCGGAAAAAGAAAACGGGTCCCTATTTGGAAGGGCACCCGTTTTCTCACTTATAAGTGTAGTATAGCACACTTTTTTCGTTCTGTAAAGATATATCATTTCTTACGAAGGAAGTCGTACGCTGACAACGCCGCAATCACTCCGTAACCAGCTGAGATATTATTCTGTCTATAAAGAACGTCTGTCACATCTCCCACTGCAAAAATGCCCGGCACAGAAGTTTCTGCTGTTCGATTATCGATTTTTATCTCACCACGATCACTCAATGCTACTAGATCCTTCACAAAATTAGAATTTGGCGCCATACCAATCTCTACAAAAACACCACTACAAGACAATTTCTTTTCTTCACTTGTACGCGTATCAGTATAAACAAGAGCAGTAACCATTGATTCACCTTCAATAGATTTCGGAACAGCATAAAAAAGAATTTCTACTTTCTCCGATGCTCGAATCTTTTTTTCTGTTACAGCATCACCTTTCAAAATATCGGAACGCACTAAAAGAGTAATGTGCTCCGCATACGGAATAAGATCTTCTACTGCTTCAAGTCCAGCATTGCCTCCACCAACGACGACAACTTTTTTATTTCGAAAAAATGGAGCATCGCAGGTAGAACAATACACGACGCCTTTTCCATTGAAAACATCTTCTCCTGGAATCTCCAAATGTCGATGATGTCCACCAGAAGCAATGATCACTGTTTTTGTTTCGTATTGCGTTTCATCTGAAGCAGTAACAAGAAAAAAAGAATCTTTTTTTTCTATTCTCATTGCTCGTACCCCGGTAACGATTTCAATGCCTTCTTGTGCTCTCAAATGCTTCTCCAAAGATTGAGCAAATTCAAATCCTGGAATTGTTACTGTACCGATCCAATTCTCGATACTTGCCGAAACCGTCGACTGACTTTGAAAACTTTCTGTCAAAAAAAGAGTTTTCATTTGTTTGCGAGCAGTATATATTCCTGACGCCACTCCGCCCGGACCTCCACCAATAATAATAACATCGTACATATTTTTTTATTTATTCAATTATTACTTAAAAAAAGAGAAGCATATTTCACTATACTTCTCAATTGAAACCCTTAACGATACCCTCCATCTACCATAATGTTTTGTCCTGTGATATACGAAGCGCCGGAACCAAGAAGAAATGCAACGACTGTTGCTACTTCAGATGGTTCTGCAAAATGTCCGAGCCATATTTTTGCACACTCTTTCTCGTATTCACCATCTGGTAATGTATCATTCATACCTGTATTGATCCAGCCAGGAGCAATGCCGTTCACACGAATACCATATTTGGCATATTCCTCAGCAAATCCAAGTACTTGCATCGCCATCGCTGCTTTAGAAGAATCATAATGCAGAGAATAACTCGCCCATGAATTGATGCCATTGGTCGATGTAATCAAAACAACAGAACCTTTGATTTTTTTCTCTTTCATTCGTTCAAGTACGATACGAGTAGAGATAAAAGAACCAAACACATTTACAGCATACACATCTTTCCATCCTGGAATTTTTTTTCCATCAGGAGAAACAAGTGTGTTTAATGTCTGTTCTACCAAAGGTGTATTGGGCGAAATACCAATGCTATCTACCAGGAGAGACACTTCTTCTCCAAGAGCAGATACTGCATCATCAAGCATTTGACGAAATATATTTTCTGTTTCATCGGAACGATCAGAAACCTGAGCAATAGACACTCTCGCTCCCAGTTTTTCCAATTCCTTCTCGACTTCTTCAGCTTTCGCACGATTTCCACTGTAGGTAATCGTGATTTTCTTTACTCCGTTAACTACTAATGCTTTGGCAATTTCTGAACCGATACCGCCACTTCCACCTAGGACAAGTGCGTGGCCGGATATTTTTGAAAGGTACTGTTTCATATGATAACTCCTTAATGTTTCTATTAACGAAAGAACTATTGCATTTTGAAGAGAGATTTGAGAGCAGTTTCATCAATCTTCTTCTTTCCATTCCACTTACACACAATATCATCTTTCAATAACTCTACGCCTAACATCGCAACTGCTTCACGAATGGCTGTTATCTGAACGATAATATCAAGGCAATCTTTTTTCTCTTCTACCATACGACGAATTCCTCCAAGCTGTCCTTCGATGCGTGAAATACGCGAAAGAATGGATGATGACTTCACAACTTTTCCTGAAGTAGCCATACAAAAGAAATAAAAAAAATATACCCTACAGGGGTATATTATACAATCCAAAACAATCTGTCAAGTATCTATACTACAAAGCCTCCACCGCTTTACAAAATTGCTCTCCTCTGTCAAATTCATTTGCAAATAATCCGAAACTCGTAGCCCCAGGAGAAAGCAAAACAATATCTCCATTCTCTGCACATCTTGATGCAATTTCTACTGCTTTCGCCATAGTTTCAACAATCATAATAGGTCGTGCTTTTTCTTTATCAGGGAGAAGTTCACGAATTTCCTGTACAATCTTTTCTGTTGCATTGCCTCGCAGAAGAATCAGTCCTTTTGTATGTGAAAGAATCATTTTTGCAAAATGTCCAAAATACATATTTTTATCACTCCCCCCAGCGATCAAAATTACCTGTTGATTGAACGATTGGAGAGCTCGTATTCCTGCTTCTGGTATCGTAGCTGTCGTATCATTGTAATACTTCACACCCCTCTTCTCACCTAAACATTGAAGACGATTTTTCACTCCTTCAAAAGAGAGTACTCCCTTTTTGATTATCTCAGGCGAAAGTCCATACGCAAGCGTAGCTGCGACGCCTGCGAGAATATTTGATTGATTATGCTCTCCTAAAAGTTTGACCTGATCGAAAGAAAACATTTTTTCATCTTTCCCCTGTTTACGAAAATATAACTCATTTTCTTTTCTGTATGTTCCATCTCCATCGACATTTTTCTCCGTAGAAAACCAGATGAGTTCACCTGGAGTATCTTGTACCATCTCTCGCACATCACCATCATCGAAAGAGGCAATTGTGATATCATTTTTCTTCTGAAAGAGAAAGATATTTTTCTTATCTTCTTTATAAGCAGACATCGTTTTGTAATAATTTTGATGATCTGGAAAAATATTTGTGAGTACAGCAATATGAGGACTTTTTTGCACAGATCGCAAAGCCGACAATCGCCACGACGATAATTCGAAAACAACAACATCAGTATGCTCTGTTTCTTTCAGTAAAGAAAGTACGCCTGTTTGTTCAATGCCGACAGATACCACTTTCTTCCCGGCCTGTTGCAAAATATGAGCAATCAATGTTGAGGTTGTTGTCTTTCCTTTGGAACCTGTAATACCGATGATATGTTTCTTACACAGTGCAAAAAAAATACTTGAGTCCATCTCAACTGGTATATGATGCTTTTTCGCAAGAAGGATATATTCATTAGTCCACGGAATACCAGGATTTTTCACAACCATATCAACATTAGTGAAATCTTCTGAACGATGCTGTCCTAATATATATGTGATATTTTTGTATTTTTTAAGTTTCTCGAGAGACACATTGAGCTCATCTCGTGACTTCATATCAGTCACAATCACTTCCTTCACGCCTTTTTCTACAAGAAACTGTACAGTACCAACACCTCCCATATTTACTCCCAAACCAAAAACAGTGACCCGTTTATTTTTCCAAAAAGATTCTTTAAACATAAGATACTATTCATCAAGATATTTCTATTATATACCTCATAAATACAAAAAGACAATCTTCACAAAAAAGTTTCTTCATACTGATTCTTTCCCCCAAAGAAAAAAGAGTCTCTCGACTCTTCTTTCTTACATTATACCACATTTCTTCATTTTTTACAAGAATGAGATGATGGCATTCTATACTTTCTAATTACCTGGTGGAGCGATTTCTCTCCATGATGATTGAGTACACGCTTGCGTATTACATGATTCTTGGTTACTGTAAGGATTACAATTAAATCCTATACAACTTATGGTTTTATTGCCTCCTCCACAAAATTTTGAACAAGTAGACCCAGTAGTATCACATGATGGAGTACAAGTGAGGTTCACTGTGACGGTATCAACAGCGAATTGCTTAGTTATGTTATTCGTACATTTAACCTTATAATCTTGTGAGAATTCAGCTTTTGCGTCAAATGTACCATTTTTACCAGATATTAATCCAAACGCTCCACCAATTCCCTCACAAGAATCAGCATTCATAGATTCCCATTTCAGTGTGAGATTATCTCCTTTTTTAAGAGGAGTTCCTGAAGTAGGTGTAATTGGATGCTCTCCGTTGATGGTAAGTGTTACGGTAGGATCAGGAATCAGATTACAACGTAATCTATTCCAACTGTATCTAGT
>JBBIRD010000006.1:0-51638 GCA_037441965.1 Candidatus Moraniibacteriota bacterium
CTCAAGTCTGGAACAACAACGGCTGGCACCAAAGCGTCGAGTTCGCATACTGGTGCACTTGCAGGAAGTGATGACGCATATACAGCACTTTTCAAACAAGCGCGTATCATACGAGCAGAAAGTTTTGAGAATCTTATCGATCTTCTCAATGTTTTTTCTCACAATACTCTTCCAGAAAACAATCGTATTGCTATCGTCACGAATGCTGGAGGGTTAGGTGTTCTTGCGACCGATTCGGCAATCGAAAGTGGCCTACGCATTGCAACATTAAACGAAGAAACAAAAACAAAACTCCGCGATACTCTCCCTCCTTCTGCAAGTGTCAATAATCCTGTTGATGTTTTAGGTGATGCTCTTGCTGATCGTTATCAATATACGCTAGAAAAAGTAGTGCAAGATGAAGGTGTTGATATGATACTTGTTATTGTAACACCGCAAACAATGACAGAAGATGTGAAAACTGCGGAAGCCATCATAGCTATCAAAAAACATTACCACAAACCTATTGTTGCCGTCTTTGCTGGCAAAGCGTCTTTCTCTGCTGGTATCGAACTTCTGAAACAGAATGATGTTTCGGTATTTTCTTATCCAGAATCTAGTATGAAAGCTCTCGGAGCGCTGGCGAAAGTAACCCAGTGGCGAACAACACTCAATGTGCCAAATATCATTTTAGATAATATCAATAAAGAAAAAGCATCTGCGATACTTACAAAAGTACACAATGACGGACGAATCTCTCCAACAGAGAAAGAAACCAGTGAAATCCTTCGAAGTTATGGTTTTCCGTTTTTCGCAACATACGAAGTAACAACAAAAGAAGAAGCGATCAATGCAGGACGAATTATCGGAAAAAAAATAGCTCTCAAAATTGTATCTCCAGACATCATTCATAAATCTGATGCGGGTGGTGTTATTCTTGGTGTCGATCCAACACATATTGGAGAAGCATACGATACACTGATGGCAACCGTGAAAAAAAATGTTCCTGATGCAAGGATAGACGGTGCACTCGTTGTCGAAATGGCAGAAAAAGGAGGGAAAGAACTTCTACTCGGACTCAAGAAAGAACCAGGACTCGGCACACTTCTCGTCTTCGGTCTTGGTGGTATCTATGTTGAAACATTGAAAGATGTCACAATGCGTTTTATTCCACTTGTAGAATCTGACATCGAAGAAATGTTGTACGAACTCAAGACCTCTGCCCTGCTCACAGGAGTACGCGGTGAGGCAAGTATGGATATAAAATATCTCAAAGAGATGCTAATGCGTCTTGCAAAATTTGCTATCGATTTTCCTGAAGTCGAAGAGCTCGATATCAATCCTCTCCTCGTTTTCTCCAAGAAAGAGAACTTCCGTGTTCTCGATGCTCGTATCCGTCTGAGTAAAAAATAATACAAAGAAAAAAGGTATACCAGAAGATTCTCTGGTATACCTTTTTGTAATTGTGCCTTTATTCTAACGATAAAGGCTTTTTAGCAATAGGAGTAAAACCAATCCTATTGCCAGCAACATTCCGGTTTCGAATTTGATTTTCATCATATTCTCCTACCGGTTTTTTGAGAAGTTTACCACCGTAGTGATAACCTCCTCAATCGACTGAACGAGTGCCTTACTCGCGTACATTCTCTCTTTATGAGAACTCGAAAGCCAGCACTCTATAAGGAACCCTCGCTCCACGGTATACACCGTACATTTCCCCGGGTTCACACCATCACTTCCTGGAAGAAGCGGACGCCAGTCATTTTGCATCACACTTCGCTCGAGCGCCAGATAGCGCTTCTGGTATGGAACTGATGTGACCAGTTCCACTGCCACCAATTTTTCTGCCTTTTCAAAGACAGGAAAGAAAGTGATAGCCACATTGTTTCCTTTCTCCTGTGCCCACACAGAGCTCAGAAAAACAAAATACATAAAACAAAAAATATATCGAGTAATCATTTCTGATCTCCTTTTGATTGTGTTGACGAACGAAGAAAAAGAAAAAACGCCCATGCTCGACCCATAGAATACTCCTTTTTTTAAAAAACTTCAAAAATACAGATTTCTATTATACCATCTTTTTTCTTTTTTGTAAAGAGTATAAAATAAACAGAAAAAAACGCTGTCAACTTTGTTAAAGTGAACAGCGTTTCTAACTTAATACCGAAGACATCCCTGTTTGTCATCAGGCACTGCAGTCCGTCCTGTCATCGCCAGACTCGTGATGTCAGACCACATCAGTGTTCCGTCTTTCAGTTTCAGATGAAACTGAACACAATCATTGGTAACCGTGTTTGAAACGGATACAATGCCTGTGGCATAGTTTGGGACTATGCACCGTGTTGATGAATCCCCCTAACCGAGATTATCCGAATCAACGCAGACAGATGCGATATCCAAAAGGCGAACTGCTTTATTTGCAGGAAGGAATCCTATCACATTCTGTTCTCCTGCGGGCCAAAGTGTAACAATCATTGTATCTTGTCCGATACTCACTTGCGTACTATGAAATGATCCTGATGGATCAGACCCTCCCCCTCCACCACAAGCAGTAATCATTGTGATGACTATCATCATCAAAAACGAAGAAAAACGATTAACCATTTTACACTCCTTAAAATTGTGAAAGATCTTTGTTATCTTTTTGAGAACACTCCGTTCAAAAAATAACTCATATTTATACAACAGAAGTAAATTTTTGTAAAGCCAATAGTTCGTTATGTATGGGAGATTAGAGATCGAGCAACTTCTTCAAATCGTTTCAAATACACCATCTCACCAAATCTTTCATTGGTCTTTTCTTGTATCAATGAGGCTAAGAAAGTATCTTTTCCTGAGAAAAAATCTTGTATATGTTGTTCAAGTATTGTTTCATCGGAGGCAAGATATCCATTTTCTCCGTCTATTACAATCTCCTGAAAAGCTCCTGTTTTCATTCCAAAAAATGGTTTTCCAAAACTCCCCGCTTCCAGCGCTAGAAGCCCAAAAGTTTCCGGAAGCGTTGAACCACTTACAACACATAATGCCCCCTGTATCAGTTTCTCCATCTGATCCTTCGTCTGCTTGCCTACAAAGGTAACATACTTACTTTTTGGCACAACAAAATGATCCTCATATGATCCAGCCAATATAAGTGGGATACGAAGTTTTTCAAAAGTGCGTATCAACACATCGACACCCTTCTCTGTGGTGATGCTACCACCATAGAGAGCATATTGGTTCGCTTCATTTGTCACTTGAGAAAAATTTTTCATTGGTTCTGATACGAAGTGTGGGATAACAACTATTTTTGCTTCTTTCATTCCCGCCTCCATCAGAACACCTTTTACATACAAACTCGGCACGATATATATATCAATATTTTTTTCATAAAACCCCATCCAATGCTCCCAGTATTTTTTCAACACAAGAAGCACTCGTTTTACAAAATGATGTTTTTTCACAAAAAGAAACTTCCAATATCGTTTTCCGATTTCTGAATAATACCTATCTTTATCCGGAGAAATAAGATGGTAGTCGTGTACAGTCATAACAATCGGAATACCTGCGGATTTGATCGGACCTAGAATCGAAGGTGAGAGTTGATGATAGATATTGTGTATATGGACGATATCTGGTCGACGATCGTGTATCAGATGTTTCATTTTTCTTCGTGCCTCGAAAGACCAAAAGAGTCTTCCTATGCCTATAATCTTTTGAAGAAATGTCGAATCATCTTTGTTGTAACCAACATAACTCACTTGATATTTTGCATCATTTTCAAAACCATTTCTCTTATAATCCATTGCAAACAAAGAAACTGTATGACCATTTTTTTTAAGTAAATCAATTACATCCAAAAAATGTCGTTCTGCGCCACGACGCAAATAAGCATATTTATTGACTTCTATAATCTTCATACGATTATACTGTTTTAAGGGTGTATTTTTTTGAGAGAAATAAGAGAGTATTTATCATTCCTAATGTTATCCAGAAAAAAATACCCATCAAATTGGTTTCCAAATATGGTTGTGCTAGAAAAACAATCACTTGATACACTACAATAGTAAGCAGAGCGATTCGAAGACCAACAAGAAATGGTAACGAAAGAGAGGCTCGAAATGTTTTGAAACTAAGTGAAAAAAGAAACAGAAAGAAAAGAAGGAAATTCACTATCCCCATTTGTACAAGAAGAGCAAGCCACGAATTATGGATATTGCGTATCTCAATAAAATCACGATAATCCCCTGATTCAACCGGTATACGCACTCCAAATCCAAGTCCTAAAAAGGGACTCTCTGATAGTGCGATAAAAGCACTCCCCCATGTCGATCCACGCCAAGAAATGCTCGTATCAGTATTGCTCCCAATAGACGAGAAACGAGTTGATACCGCCTCTACAATCGACTGAGTGAAATGACCGAGAGTACTCTGAGGAACTGCCAGCGTTAAAAAAAGCGAAGTAAAAAAAAGAATACTACTAAAGAGGAAAGTAATAAGAAACATACTCCTCACTCTTGAACGAAGTACTCGGTCAAAAAGCACTAGATACGAAAAACAAAGCGCAAAAAACATCCCAATCCACATATGGCGCATCAGAGAACCAATGATACCAAAAAGAAATAAAAGAAGTATAAGATAGAGTAATGATCGATATTTTGCTGTTGCCCAAAAAGTCTCTGTAACCAGCAAACCAAGTAATGCGAGAGAAAAATAAAATGCGTGCGGAAAAGCCAGAATACGCACCCCGGAAGTAGAAAGCGGAGTAAATTCAGTCCACAATCCTTCACCACGCACAACACCTATTCCTAAGAAAATAAGCGCGCAGAGAACCGAGAGAATAAAATAACGCACAAGACGCTTCACGGAAGCAACATCATCAAATATCTGCGGAAGAAAGAAAAAAATCATTCCATAAAAAACATAATTCTTCCATGTACTGAAAGCTGTCGTAACACTCTGACTCCCAAATCCAATCATACTTGAAAGAAAATAAACTGTTGTTATAAAAAAGAAAAATAACAGAAGAATATTTGTTGTATTGATAATAAACATTCTCTTCTGATGAATCATCTGTATGAAAGTTCCTAAATACACACCGAGAAGTACAATATCAAGAGAATAAAGTTTCACAACATAAGTACCAAACTGAATACCTTCAAGAGTAAAAAATCTTTCAAAGAGAATAGTCAGAAAAAGAATACTCCATACTCCTCCTCGTGGACTGATGAGTGCAACAAAAAACATCGGGATCATCAATAAAGCAATATACCCTGGAAGAAAGCCAAATATCATCCTAAAAACAAAAAGAAAGAGAAAGCACAAACTAATCAAAAGAAAGGCAGTGTCATCTCTTGTCATTCTCGAATTTATTTTTTGAAATATATTTTCTTCTCGCATATATGAGAAATATTCCTTAAGCAATAAACAATTGCAAAAATTTTTTGGAATTTTTATGAAGTCTGACGAAAAATGTGTTTCAGAAAAATTACAAAAGTTTTTTAGGGAGCCATTCAGCAAAATTGCTTTGATGTGGATCGTCTAAAAACTCTTTGGAATTTTTATGAAGTCTGATAAGAAATGCGTTTCAGAAAAATTACAAAAGTTTTTTAGGGAGCCATTCAGCAAAATTGCTTTGATGTGGATCGTCTAAAAACTCTTTGGAATTTTTATGAAGTCTGACGAAAAATGTGTTTCAGAAAAATTGCAAAAAAGTATGGTGGATTCCTCTGTTATTTCAGAAGAACCCACCAACTTCATTTAGTACGGAATGTTCTGTTTTTTCCCACAAAACATCCCATTTTTGATCGCCCCTTCGTATTGTGCTTTCACGATACGAGCGATCATTCCTTGATAGCCCCGCTTCAGCTCGGACTGTTCATCCCAGCCTTTATTAGAGGCTTGAACTGAAATCAGGACATCAGAGGTGGCGCTCATTGCCGTCGAGAACCAGTCAAGTGTCACTCCAAACCGACCATTACTGATCAATTTTTCAGAGAACGACAACTCTGGGTTCTCACGAGCCACACTCCTTACGAATTGCTCCGCAATCGGTGTCCTGATGTCATACGGAAGCGCTTTCACACGCACCGTATTCCAATTCGCAAACACCGAAGCGAGTCCTTCCTTGCCACCCGTCGCAACCTTCTTCAGTCGCGACAACTCTGTACCGGCAGAGAGTACGACTGATTTCCGATATACACTATCGGAAACGAGTTTCTCTGGTGTCTCAAGAGCGATCTCTTTTCCATAGAGATCAAAAAGTCTTGAAAAACGAGTACTCGCAAAAGCGCCCACAATCGTCTCATCAGGATTTCCCTCAACGATGAGTACAAGCCTCAGAGCACACTCGGCGTACCCGGTGTACAACGCTTGAGCCGGATATTCTTTTCCGGTTATTTTCCCAAACGCCATTGCATTGTAACGCATCCGCAGTGGATGCATTTCCGCAAACAATCCGTCAGGAAAAGTCCCAAGCACAGCCGTGAAGTCTCCTTCACGAATCGCCAAAGTTTCCTTGATCCCGATAAAACTAATCGGATCAAGTGATACTTCAGTTTTGGTACCGTCCTCAACCGCGACCGACATAGTGTTACCACCAAGCGTCGCACACCCTGAAAGCAAAAGTGCTAACAGAAAAAATATGATTCGCATGATGACACCTCCAAAAAAATGAAAAGAACCAGCTCTTTGGCATCATTTCTGATACCGCGGGCAGAAGAATAAATCATCACTCTTCCGCCCGCCATATCACAAAATACCTGCTATTTTATTTTCATATTTGACCACATATTATACTCTATTTTCGCATAAAAGTCAAGAGCCCACAGATTCCATTTGGAATTGTGGGCTATTATTGTGGTCAGCTATTTCAAGCTAACTTCGAGGGCGCAGCCCTCTTTCGATTTCCGGCATTCTTGCCGGACGCCCTTCATCCCGAAGCCGTTGCCGGCTGGGGTGATGAGGAGCCACTTCCCAGACCCATCACGGATCTGGAAACGGCCGCCGTTTTCCGACACCTTGGTCAAGATGCCAGAACCGTTCTTCAACTCCAAGGAACGAATTCCTTGGTGTTGAAAATGCACCAAAGTGGTCGCGGCCGGGATGCCTGTGACCGTGATGGTCACGTCATCACCAGCGCGCGTGGCGGTGATGTTTCCGCCCGAGACCGCGAAGGTCTCGGCAGAAGCGTTTACTGCAACCAGGGCGGCTGCAGCGAAAAGGAAAGAAAGAACTTTGTGCATCATACACCTCCTTAGTGTCGCACGGGTTTTATCGAACAGAGATATTCGTTCGACAGTCCACAAGGAATTTTGTAGACTCCATATCATACATCCAAAGACGAATTTTGTCAATAGGCAAAAATATCTCAAAAAGAAAAAGGGACGATCGCATTGTTATGCAATCATCCCTTCTATTCGATGACGAAAAAACTTTTTCTCTGTACCAGGCCTGATATCTCGTATGCTTTCACATTGACGGATACACTTTTTATACACCTTAGATAGAGATGAAGTCTTTGACGAACCACTGCTATCGCAATGGTTGCGATCCTGTCGCCTTAAGAAACTCAACCTGAGCTTCCCTACGATCAGCGTCTGCCTCACGAATCTTCCCACCAAGCTCGACACGAACGAACGCGCCAATACTCGTGAGATCCGAAGAAGTGAGTGGTTGGTTCAGATGACTCACGCCAAGTGGTACGCTCAGTTGCGGACCAAACATCAGCCACTTGTCGTAGCGCACCTCATAGGTCGCTTTTAGCCAATTCTGTTCATCCCAGTTGGTAAATACCCAACCACCGATGAACCGCTGACGCCACTTGTTATCATCAGAAAGCTTCGTTTCATAGAGGCCAGAGATACCAATGGAACCGCGATCCTGAACAGGCTGACCTGCCCACGAAGAGTTGACTGTTTGTCCAAATGACTTCCAGTACTCACCGACAACACCAGCGAGGTCACCCTCTTTGTTCAGTCGCTCGGTATAACCAATGTAGGCACCGAGCTTCTTGCCAGTTTGAGTGAAGTGGTACCCAGATTCAGGGTTTTCTCCCCAAGATTTATCCCAGAGAAAACGCGCTTTCAGATCAAGTGTCGAAAGATGATTCCGATCATTAACCCAATTACGCTGTACCCCAAACTGAGGACCAATGCCGAATTCCTGACCTCTATACGCCGATGTCAGTGAATGTCCTCCACCATACATCGCGTACAGGCCTGGTCCCGCTTGCCATTCGCCATTCTGCCAGACATAGCAGATGGTTTCACCGTAGAGCCAACGCCCACGATAAACCTGGTTCGTATAGACACCGGCACCGGCTTGCGCCTCACAGCGAGGTTTGCTCGCTGTTTCCTCCGTTATATGAAACGGGGAAATGGCTTCTGGCTCTGGTTGTGGTTCTGGTACTGGCTCTGGTTGTGGTTCTTGTTGTATTTTCTCTGTAACGATTTCAGGCACATCAAGTACCCAATTATTACAATTCCTCACCCAGTGGAGTTTCCTCCCTGTAGAGAGAATGTATGTCCGAGCCAAAACCACGACCGAACCCGCTTTCCAAGCAGTGATAACATTTCGCTTAAATGATACTTGACCATTCTTGCAAAATGCCACCGCCTCATAGCGTTCACCAGTCTGCATCAAAGTGTTCTGATGACTGTTTAGCATCATCATTGCGCGCAGATCCTTCTTCTCACTCTCCGTCAGGCCAAGTTTTACGAAGGCCTCTTCATTGAGCGAGCTCTCAGACCTCCCACCACAATTGGTAAGAGGTGCACCGCCGACGCGGACCCAGCGGAACACATCAGAAACTGATGTTTTGTTATGAACTTTGACATTCATAACAGCAGTCGTCCTGATGAGCTCAAGCCGTTGTCCGACAAAAATTTTCGAGCAGTCTTTCAGGTTATTCACTTGACACACCGCTTTCCAATTCTTGCCGGCAACCTTGCTCAGTGTATCACCAGCTTTCACCGTGTACACCTCCGCGTTTGCCGTTCCGAAGAAGGCAAACAGCATCGCCAGAAAGGCGATTACTATCTTTTTCATGATATACTCCTTCTTCGGTTGACGAAAAAATAGATCACCATACAGTGATCTAACCTACTATCACGCACGGCATCCCCCTTTCTTCTTTGTTAAAGAAAACGATGATCTGATATAGGTCATCTTGACTATTTTCGATCACTCCACTATCGAAAACAGCTCAAGAAAATCTGTATACTATACTATGTAAAATTCTTCCTTGATAAGACGCATTACAAAACTCAGAAAGATTCCTATAATCAATCCAACAAGAGTAATAAGCGAAAGGAGTGACGATGAAGGATTTCCTTCCACAATCGGACCCGAGAGTAATTGCACTCTTATTTTTTCACTTTCAGTACCAAGAAGCGCATTTCCTTTTTCACTCAGCACAACAATAACCGCTTGAGCAATCTTCGATACTTCGCGTTCATTGGAACCGGTAAAAGAGATGTTCACGAGACCAAGTTCTGGATTCTTTTTCACAGAGAGCATCTTTGACCATTCCTTCAAACGCATTTTTTTATCACGCGGAAGAAAATTCTCATCGACAATACCAGTATCAGTGAGAGCCTTAATAAAACTTTCACTATAAATTACTTCACTCAACACACGACTCATATATTCTGCAGAGCGTGTTGCGGTATAATAGTCTTGTCCTTCTTGGGAAGAGGAAAGCATAAAATCTACACTTGCCTTATATGGTTCTTGTAGGATAAAAACTGAAACAATACCAATAACAACGAAAAAAATACCCAGAGAAAATCCTCTCAAGATACTTTCTTTCACAAGAGTCAATAATCCTTTTTTTTGTGTAAAATCCATATATAAACAACATTAAAAGATAGATTGTTTCCTACAAAGTTGTAACGTACTATTTTACCAAAAAAAGAGAGATATGTCAAGAGGAAAAAACAAATAAACCCTTAAATAAAGGGTTTATGAGTAATACAGACGACCAATGTTTATTCTCTACAAGAAAAAACGACCGATTTTCTCAAAAATATGGAAATGAGAGAAATCACGCAGTGTGATAAAGAGCATCAGAAGAAGTAAAAGAATAAATCCGATCTGATGAATCATACCTTCGGTTCTATGACTCACTTTAGAACCTTTGATTTTCTCAATCAATACAAATAAAATGCGTCCCCCATCAAGTGCTGGTATTGGAAGAATATTAATAATACCGAGATTGATAGACAGGATAGCTGCAAATTGAAGAAGATATGAAATCCCAAGATCACTCATTTGTTTTGTCATATACACAATACCAATAGGTCCGGTCACATCAACAGGAGTATTTGTCTGTCCATTACCAAAGAGCCCTAGAATCATTGTTCCAAAAGCACGAAGAATAGTCGTTGTGATACCATACGTGGTAAGCGCCCCTTGATATATCGCTTCATACCACGGATACGATACCAGAGCAGTTTCTGAAAAAGAAATACCGAGACTGCCTTCGTTTTCAGGATATTCGGTACGAGGTGTTCCAGAAAGTACCATTTCCTTGCCAAGACGATTGATGGTAATATCTATATTCTTCCCTTTATTATTCAATATCGTTTCTTTGATAGCATCGAGTGTCTTCATTTTCTCCCCAGCAATCATTAAGACCTCATCTCCTAACTGCAGTCCCATCGTTTCTGCAGGCGATCCTTTCTTCACTTCCAAAATCTGAATCTTCACATCAGAATATCGCGTAGCTTCTGTCGAATCAATAGGTTGCGGAAGTCCAATAGTAAAAACAACCGAGATAAGTATCCATGCTAAAACAAAATTCATAAACACTCCTGCTCCAAGCACTTTCACACGAACCCAAGCAGATTTATTCCCAAAACTATCCGGGTCTTGATTCTGACCATCCTCACCCTTTATTCTGACGAAACCACCAAGAGGAAGCCAATTGAAAGAATAAATAGTGTGTGAACTTTCTATATTTTTATCACCCCATACTATTTTATATCGTCCTGTCGTATCATCTTTGTATATACCGCAGATCCGTGGAGGAAAACCAAAACCAAATTCATCAGCTTTAATACCGTTTCTCCTCGCAATGATAAAATGTCCAAGTTCGTGAAATAACACGAGTGATGCCAGTACTACCAAAAAAATGAAAAATGAAACCATAGTGTTAAAAAATAAATGCTAATAACCAATCTAAACCGTCAGAATATCTTTTTCTTTCTTTTCACGAATATCTTCAAGTTTCTTATTATATGTATCAACTACTTTTTGCAGTTCATCTTTCCCCTGAAACTTATCATCCTCGCTAATCTCTCCTGATCGTTCCTTGTCCTGAATATCTTTCCAAATACTTTCGCGTATCGTTCGAATGGTAATACGACTCTCCTCTGCTTTACTATTCAATGTTTTCACAAGATCACGACGACGCTCTTCTGTTAACGCTGGAAGCGTCAAACGAAGAGCAATTCCATCATTATTGGGATTCAAACCTAAATCAGATTCACGGATAGCGGTTTCAATAAGAGAAAGACCTCCTTTGTCCCACGGCTGAATAAGAATCTGACGAGCCTCTGGTATCATAATGTTTGCTATTTGTCGAAGAGGAGTTTTGGTGCCATAATAATCCACCATTAGATTCTCTACTAATCCTGGTTGTGCTCTCCCTGTACGAATCTTTGATGATTCATTCAAAAAATGTTCAACAGCGTTTTCAAATTCTTTCTGCTTCTCTGCTAGCAATGTTTTCATAAAATCATCACATTATATATTATTTAAAATTACGCAATCCCATAAAAAGATATTTTGCATCGAAAGGGTCATAAGTTATAAAAGAAACACCTCGATCCACATTCAAACTTGTCGTCATCCAGGTTGCCCCTTCATTTGTTGATTTATAAAATGTTTTCCCTGCTACAAACACAATCTCTTTCGAATTTTGTGGATTCACAGCAATGGAACGAATAGAAAATTTCTTTGCACTTTCAATAATATTGAGTTCAGTCCAATATTTCCCAAAATCGGCACTTCGATAGAGTCCGTGATTTGTACCTGCATACAACACACCTGAAAGATGCGGATCACTGAGAATCGAAACGATACCGCTCGGCATTGAAGTATTAGCGTTCATTGTAGTTACCTTTTTTTTGATTGTTGACGCTTCCTTATTTTTTCTATCTTCCCAATCAATCCACTTCATACCACCATTTTCAGAATAATAAATCTTATCATTGAAAGTCAGAAGATACACAACATCTTTTTTCGCAACATCAAAAATAATCTCTGCTACTAAACCATTGATAGGAGTTCCAATGTTTTTCCAGGTTTCTCCTCCGTCTGCGCTCTTTAAGACTGTTCCTGATGCTGTACCAGCAAAGATCACATTGTGATTAAAAGGATATTGAGAAAGAGCAGTAATAGGAATGTTTTGTCCTGGTTCAGTATAGACATCTTTCCATGTTACTCCGCCATCGTCAGTCCGAAATATTTTCCCCCAATTATCAACCATACCAGAAGCAAACATACGGTTATCGGGATTATTTTTATCGAGAATAAAACTATAAATCTTCTTTGGAGGGAAAGAGATAGGCGTCCATATATCACCACCATCTTCTGTTTTGAAAATACCGCTTTCTACAGAACTCACATACAGAGTCTTCGGTTGCTTTGGATGATACGCAATAGAGAGAATATCTGCTTTAGTGATATTTGATTTCTCATCAACCTTGGACTTGACAATAAATGTATTACCACCATCTTCTGTTTTCCATAAACTTCCTGGTAATGTTTTCGTCGAAAATGCACTCGAATCAGGAGAAGCAATTGGTGTACTTGTTTGAGAAGTATTATCATTGCGACTATTCAAAGAACATCCGGAAAGAAAAAATACAACTACGAGCAAACCGATAATTTTTTTCTTCATACAAAATACATAAAAAATATTTCTTTTATTATAACATATTTCTTATAAAAATGACCAATAAAAAAAGAAGACGAACAAGGAGATTGTTTGTCTTCATTATGAGGTGGGTGCGGGGGGAATCGAACCCTCGACCGTTGGCTTAAAAGGCCACTGCTCTACCGACTGAGCTACGCACCCATTGAAAATACATTCTTAAAACGTATTTTCATAGTAACAAGAAATACATTCATCGTCAATACAGAACAAAAGATAATTACTGTCTCACTACTATCTTTTCTTTTCCTACGAAGGATCGCAGTACTTCTGGTATCACTACACTTCCATCAGCTTGTTGATAATTCTCAAGAAGAGCAATAAAAATACGAGGGCTCGGCAGAGCAGTATTATTGAGCATATACACATATTTTCTCTCTCCTGTACGCATATCTTTATATTTCACATTGAGGCGTCTTGATTGCCAATCAAGAAAACTCGATGCAGATCCCGTTTCACCATAACGATTCATTCCTGGCATCCACGCTTCCAAATCAAAAGCTCGATATTTTCCAGCACTCATATCACCACTACAAATCTGTAATCTTCGATAAGGAAGTCCTAACTCACGATGCATTTCTTCGGAGATCGCAAGCATCTCATCTTGCAATGCATCTACTGATGCTCTATCCGCTGTCGCGAGTACGACCTGCTCTACTTTCATAAACTCATGAACACGATACATTCCTTTTGTATCTTTGCCATAACTTCCAATCTCACTCCGATAACACTGACTATACCCAGCAAGCTTTAATGGTAAATCTTTTTCGTCCAAAACTTCACCTGCGTAATAAGCAAGGAGTGATGGTTCAGCAGTTCCAACTAAAAATTTCTCCTCCTTATTGAGAGTACCATCAGCGTCTTTGTCAGAAGTTGCAACTTGATACACTTCATCAATACTGCCATCATACTCCATACCCTTAAAATATCCGCTCCCAAAAAGTGGAAAGTTTTTTACAAGAGTTGGCGGGATCATAGGAGTGTATCCTTTGGACAGAAGTTTTTGCATCGCATACATCATAAGTCCCATTACCAGTGACACACCTTCATTTTTCAAATAATACCCACGATATCCAGAAACTTTTGCTCCTCGTTCGAGATCAAGAATATCAAGCATTTTTCCGAGTTCAATATGTGTTCGCGGAGTGAAAGAAAACTCAGGCAAAACACCAAAACGAGCCACTTCAATATTGTCTTCATCACTCGAACCGATAGGGGTATCAGGAGAAGTGATGTTTGGTACCTGTGCCATCATCGCAAGATATTCATATTCAATGTTTTCATAAAAAGGTTCTTTCTCATCAAGTTTCAGTTTGATCTCTTTCCCTTTTGCGATAATTTCTGCACGCTCTTCTTCTGTTTTTGCTTGATGAATAAGGTCATTGATATCATTCTTCAAAGACTTTAATTCCTCTATTTCTGAAAGAAGAGCTCTTCTTTCCACGTCTTTTCCAAGTAAGAGTTCAAGATCAAGAGTGCTTTGTTTATTCTGAATAGCTTCAACTATTTTTTCTTTGTTCTCACGAATAAATTGAATATCTAACATATCATAAATTAAAAAAATAATGTGGTCGCTAGTGGATTCGAACCACTGACCCCTGCAATGTGAATGCAATGCTCTAACCAACTGAGCTAAGCGACCGATAAAATAACAAAAAACTTATTTTTCTTTCATTTTGAGTGGTGGAAAAATGACTGTCTCTCGCACAGAACGATTCATCAAAATAGCAAAGAGGCGTTCGCTTAATCCAAACCCACACGCTGGTGGCATACCATATTCAAGTGCCTGGAGAAAATCTTCATCAAGCATCATTCCTTCATCATCCCCTGCATCACGAAGTCGCATCTGTTCTTCGAAACGATTTCTCTGATCAATCGGATCATTCAATTCTGCAAAACCATTGCCTACCTCACTCGTAGCAACAACAGGTTGAAAACGAAGTGTCCGACGAGGATTTTTTGGATCGATCTTAGCAAGAGGAGAAACTTCTATTGGTTGTCCGATAAGAAAACAAGGTTGTATCAATTTTTGACGCACAGTCTTTTTGTACAGAGTGTCGATCATTCTTCCTTTACCAGCAGAAGCTTCATATTTGATATGAAGTTCATCAGCCTTCGCTCTCAATGTTTCAAGAGGAATATCTTTTGATAAATCAAGTCCTGTTTCTTTTGCAAATTCGGTAAAATAGTCTACTCGAGGAAATGACTTATTCCAATCGATTGTCTGTCCATCATACTGCGACTGCATAGTATCACCAAGTACTGCACGCGCAACATTTTTATAGAGTTTTTCTGTTAATTCCATACCTTGTTCCATATTCATATAAGCAGCATAAAACTCCATATGATCAAATTCTTGCAAATGTTCACGATCAACACCTTCATTACGAAAGACACGACCAATCTCAAAGACACGCTCGTACCCTCCAACTAAAAGTCGTTTCAGTGGAAGTTCAAGAGAAATACGCAAATAGAAATCCTGATTCAATGCATTGTGATGTGTAATAAAAGGTCTTGCTTCCGCTCCGCCAGGAATATGTTCAAGTACGGGAGTTTGCACTTCAAGAAAATGTTCATCTACCAATGTTGTACGAATCGTTTGCCAAAAAATATTTTTCTTCACAAATAATTCACGCGTTTCTTTATGAGAAAGAAGATCAAGATATCGACGACGAAGAAGTTCTTCTTCATCTTTCAATCCATAAAACTCTGTCGGAATAGGACGAAGAGATTTTGACAACATCTGCCACAAAGTTACATGGATACTTTTTTCATTTTGTTTTGTAAGGAAAAGTGTCCCAGTAAGAGAAATAAAATCGCCTGTTTCAACAGTATTTTTGAATAATTGAAATGACTCTTCATCAAGCGTTTCAAGAGAAAAGAATCCCTGTATTTGTTCCGAACCATCTTCAATATGACAGAAAGCAATTTTTCCCATTACACGCAATGATCGAATGCGTCCTACCAAAGAAACTCTTTCCTTGGATGCACTCAAAATATCAAAGGCTTCTATTGCCTCATTGTTCGTATGTGTACGAGTTGCCGTTTCCGGATACGCTAATCCTCTCTTTTCAAGAAGCAGAGCAAGTTTCTCTTTCTTTGTTGTTAGAATATCTTCGCGCATAAAAATCTCCCACTTAAAGAGTTATTTCTCTCCATAAACCTATTGTAACCTATTTGAGGGAAAAGACAAGAAAAAATCCCGAGTGATCACCCGGGATAGATTTCATTGACATATGAATCTAATGAATAGCAATAATTTCATACAAAAGCTCCCCTGATGGCACCATAACCTTTACTTTATCACCCTTCTTTTTACCGATAAACTCTTTTCCTAAAGGTGATTCATTAGATATCTTCCCAGAGGCAGGATCAACCTCATTAGAACCAACAATTTCAAAATGAAGTTCTCTTTCTTTGACCTTCACGGTCAATTTTGATCCCATAGCAATCGATGAAACATTTTTTTGTTTCGTGGCTACAACAGAATCTTTCAGCATTGCTTCAAGTTCTGCAATACGAGATTCATTTTCATTTTGATGGTTTTTCGCTTCGCTATATTCTGCATTCTCAGAAAGATCACCCTGTTCTTTTGCATCTTTAATAGCAGCAGCAATTTCATGACGCATTTTCGATTTGCGTTCATTCAATTCATCTTGCAATTTTTTCAATCCTTCTTCAGTAAAAATCTTTGCCATAATTTTTATATATTGATAAATCAAATTCTATATCTTTTTCAAAAGAAAATCTCCTTTCCGAAAGGAGAAAATTATACCCTAAAGTTTCTACATACTATCAAAAATGAGAAAATTGTCAAATATCGTATTTTTTTCTCTCTTTTTTTATTATTTTTTCCCTCTATAAAGGTATTTTTTATAAAATACCTCTTTCTTTATTCAGATGCATCCGTACGGGAAAAATACCAATCGTATACACTCTGTGTTACAGGAACAGCGTTATATCCTTCTGTTCCTTGTCCTTCTACGAGAACAATCATTGATAATGTAGGATTTTCATACGGTGCAAATGAAACAAACCAACCGTGTGTTTTATTCTCACTTCCAAATTGAGCCGTACCAGTCTTGCCGGCTACCTCTACCGAAAGTGTTTTTAATGGTTGTGCTGTTCCATGAGTTATAGTTTCTCTCATGCCTTCACGAACAACGCGCAAAATATCTGGTTGTATAAAATTGCTTCGCACAATTTCAGGACTACGCTTTTCGATAGATCCTTCAGCAGAACGCACCTGAGAGACTATTTGTGGTTTATAAAGCGTTCCTCCATTCGCAATAGTATTGATGGAATTCAAAATCTGAAGCGGTGTTGCTGTCACAAACCCCTGCCCGATTGACGCATGATAATCATCTCCGATATACCATCGTTCTCCAATTTTTTCCTTTTTCCAATCTGGACTCGGAAGAAAACCATTTGCTTCACCCCCGATATCAATCCCTGTGCTTTGACCATATCCGAAAAGATTTTCATATTCTTTCATACGATCCATACCGAGTCCAATGATATTCCCATATCCGCCACCAATCGAATAAAAGAAAATGTCATTGCTTTCTGCAATAGCCTGACGAACAGCACTCACACTATGCACTGTCCAGTCACGAAAACCAAAACGACCAATCTGTAATATGCCTCCCAATCCATTCACAACCGTTGTTGGAGTAATAATTTTTTCCGCTAACGCAGCAACAGCAATGACTGGTTTTATCGTTGATCCTGGAGGATATTCACCTGAAATCGTTCTATTAAAAAGAGGAAGTGAAGTATCATCTATTAATTGTTTATAATTCTCACGAGAGATGCCTCCGGCAAACAAATTATTATCATAACTTGGAAGACTAACCATAGCACGAACAGCGCCATTTCTTGGATCCATTACTATCGCTGATGCTTGTTTGAGATTTTTTTTCTCAAGCAACGACTGGAGCTCATCAAAAACTTTTTTCTGCAATCCAGAATCTATATTTAATATAAGATCATTCCCAGGTACAGGTGCTACCATACCAAGTTCCTTTTTAACACGACCGAGAGCATCTACTTCAGCTCGTGTAAATCCGTTTTTCCCTCTGAGTGATTGATCATAACTCTTTTCTATGCCCTGCTTTCCAATAGAATCTGTGAGAAGATAATCCGGATGCATCAGTAATTCTTCTTTACGAATTTTTCCTTCGTAACCAAGAATATGCGAAAAAATGACGCTATCGATATAACGACGCTTCGTTGTTTTATACAAACTCACTCCTTGCAAATCTTTGCTGTGACTCAAAAAAATAATTATTTCTTCTTGACTAACCTTTTCTTTCACAATGATTGGCTCAATCGAACGAGGAGCAAGTGAATCAAAAATATTTTGCACTTCTTTCTCATCTAAAGAGAATAGAGAAATAAGCATCAATTGTAAGGCATTCCGCTTTTCCTTCTCTTTAGGAATATCAATAGGCACTACAACGATATCGACGCTTGGTTCATTGACAACCAACGGTTCTCCAAAACGATCATAAAAAATGCCTCTCGGAGCAGGAATAGTGATTTCACGCAGACTATTTTGTTCTGCCCTCAATTGATATTCCCCTCCTTTTATAATATTCAAATAGCCAATTCGTACTAATATACTCAACAGGAAAAACAACGCAAAAAAGAACAGCAATGGAAGAAAAAAACGGTTCAATGGCCACTCCATCTTCATAGCATCTGCTTCGGTAATAGTGAGTACAGCATCATCGATTTCTATACCGCGTTTTTTCGCTACCGTATTTAATTTTCTTTGAGAGAAAAACATACAAAACTTTTAACGAATATTTTTTGAAACAGTATCTTCGATCAATTGAATATATCGAGTAAACGAACGCACGACATAGAGAAGTAAAATAAAAAGAGGGATACAAAGAAGAAAAGTCAACAAGAAATGTTGTGATGAGAGAAAAAGAGAAAAGGCGAGATTTTTATCTTCTCGTGCAAAAAATTCTGCAAAGAAAAAAAATGAAAACAATGAAAAACCAATCGATCCTATAAAAGCAATTACAATGTAGAAAAGAGAAAAACTTATATGATTATCAACGAAGAAACGTTTTGTAAAAGATCCTACAATATATACCAAAAGAATAGAATATAGTGTCATAATTCCCGGAGAAGCAGTAATAATGTCAAACAATAGCGACAAAGGAATCGTACGATAAAAAACTTGCGGAAAAGGTACTAGTAAAGAAAAATGTATAAGGGAAATAAGAATGATAAGTGGAAGAGTAGGAGATGGTGTAAGAATATCCAAAAAAGAAATTTGGAAAATGATTAATCCGAGGAAAAAAAGAAGATAAAAAATCAGGATTTTCATAATTATAAAACATCTTGAATCACGAAAATATAATGAATATCATCAAAGCGTATAGGAGAAAGAATGGAAGCTTGTTGAAAAAGTTTATCTGAAGAAAGATGGGGTGATTGAAGTGTTCCAACTAACAATCCTGATGGTACATCACCACCCAAACCAGACGTTACAACAGTACTTCCTGCTTTCAGCACATCTGTCTGAGGCACCATATCAAACAAAAGACCTAATCCATATTCTCCTTTAATAATCCCTTTTGCATCAGTATCAAGAGTGATACCACTCATCAAACTTTCTCTATTTGAAAGAAGCATAATACGCGAACTCTGTGGAAATACTTCGACAATTTTCCCAACAAAAATACCTGATCCAACAATAGCAGGCATACCGTTTCTTATACCATCAGTTGATCCTTTATCAATAAGAAGGAACCCTCCTGAACCAGAAGCATCATATCCAATAATCATCGACGCCTTCAGAGAGAAGCGACTACGAGGAAGAAGTCCAATTTCTTTCCTGAGATCATCATTATCTTTCATTACAGACAAATATCTTGCGTTTTCTGCCAGAAGATCTAATCGCTCTTTTTGAAGACGCTCATTCTCAGATTTCAACTCACTGATAGAAGAAAAAAATTGATAAACATTTTGTATCTCAAAAGTAAAAGAAGCAACAACTCTCTGAACTGGAGTGATAATGGTAACAAACATTATACGAATCGGTCTGACAACTGATGACGGAACAAAAAAAATAATTCCAAACATCACACAAAAAAGGATGATGATGAAAAAAAATCTTGTTTTAAGAAATCCTTTATGTGCTGACATAACAAAAAAATATCATCTTTATTATCCAAGTGGCCGATATTCATTCTCTTCGATAAGAACATCCTTCAAATGATCCATATCATCAAGTACAATACCCGTTCCTCTCACGACCGCTGTCAGAGGGTCTTCCATAAGACAGACTGGGATACCTGTCTGATTGGCAATAAGTTTATCAAATCCTCGAATAAGACTCCCTCCACCAGCAAGAATGATTCCACGGTGCATAATATCAGAAAGTAATTCTGGTGGTGTTTCTTCAACGATAGTTTTGATATTATTTACAATAACACGAGTCGATCGTGAAAGCGCTTCGCGGATATGTTCATCAGTCGCTATTATTTCTTTTGGTAATCCAGAAACAAGATCTCGACCACGCAAAGGAAAAGTAAGGCGCTCTCTTTGAGGATAGGCACTTCCGATAGCAATTTTTACTTCTTCAGCTGTTTTCTCACCAACAAGAATATTAAATTCGTCACGTGCATATCGGACGATATCTTCGTTCATCTCATCACCAGCAATGCGAAGACTTCGTGAAAGAACTACTCCACCAAGAGAAATAACAGCGATCTCAGTTGTCCCGCCACCGATATCAACAACCATATTTCCCGTCGCATCAATAACCGGAAGACGCGCTCCTATTGCAGCGGCCATAGGTTCATCAATAAGAAACACCTGGCGTGCACCAGCATTTAATGCTGCTTCAGTCACAGCACGTTTCTCCACTTCTGTTACACCAGAAGGAATACCAATAAGCACTCTTGGTCTTCGTAAAAAAGTAAAACTATCTTTCGTTACTTTATTAATAAAATATCGAAGCATTTGCTCTGTTACCTCAAAATCACTCACTACTCCATCAACAAGTGGGCGAGTAGCTACAATATGTCCAGGGGTTTTCCCTACCATTTTTTTCGCTTCTTTTCCAATTGCCAATATCTGACCGGTACGCTGATTTACTGCTACTACCGAGGGTTCATTGATCACGATACCTTTTCCTTTGACATACACAAGAACATTTGCTGTCCCTAGATCGATACCGATATCTTGTGTTAAATGGTCAAAAAATCGATCAATAATGGTTTTCTGGAATCTCTGAAAAATATGATCAAAAAAAGGCATATAGAAGGATAAAAAATAAGATATCTTCTATTCTAACCCATTTCTTCAAAATACTCCAGAGAGGTTTTTTCTACAATAAAAAAGATGCTTCTATAAAGATTGGCGCACTTTTGCAACTGCGGATCCTGCCACAAAACCAGTCGTCCAACATAACTGAAGACTATATCCCCCTGATGGACGATCAATATTCAAAGTATCGCCAATAAGATACAGATTCGGATACAAGCGAGAACACATTGTCTTAAAGTCTACTTCTCTCAAATCAACACCTCCGCTTGTTACAATAGCTTTATCTGAACCTAAGAGTTCTGTTACGGTCATCTGCATATCTTTTACCACACGACCGATCTTTATTCTTTCTTCACGACTTATATTATGCACTTCTTTTTCTTTATCGATATGAGCATTTTCTAAAAGTGCAGATACGAAAACTGAAGGAATGAATTCAGATAAGACATTTTTTATTTTTTTATTTTTATTATTTTCAAAAATAGATTGTAATAATTCATCAATATTTTTATAATCCATATCTGACAAAAGGTCCAAAGAAAGAATTACCTGACCATACGAAAGAAACTCGCCAAGTAATTTACTCATATTCAAAATAAGTGGACCGCTCAATCCAAAATGAGTAAAGAGTATTTTTCCAGTTTTTGAAGGTGATATCTTTCGTCTTCTTCCCATTTCATCAATGTGAAAAAAAGAAAGTTTTGCATCAGATACACTCACGCCTGAAAGTTTATGCGTCCATTCCTCACGCGTTACGATAGGCACAAGTACCGCCTGTGGATTGATAATTGTATGACCAAGATCTTTCAACCACAGAAATCCATCCCCTGTTGAACCTGTTTCTGGATGAGATTTTCCACCAGTAGCAATGATATATGAATGAGCTCTTATTTTTTCATTATTCTCAAGGATTATGCCTTCTATATGATGAGATGAAGCAATGATATTTTTCACACTACTTTGAGTACGAATCATTACTTTCTCCTTCATCATATATTGTTTTAACACCGTGAAAACAGATTCTGCATTATCTGTACAAGGAAAGACTCTTTTTTCCGCTTCAACTTTTGTCGGCATATTATGTCGATGAAAGAAGTCAAGTGTATCTTGAACCCCAAATTGTGCAAAAGAAGAATAAAGAAACTTCGCGTCCGTCTTAAAGTGAGACAAAAAAAGATGTACATCAAACTCAGCATTGGTTACATTACATCGTCCACCTCCTGTGATACGAAGCTTTTCACCCAACGATTTATTCTTTTCCAAAAGTAAAACGCGTGCACCACATTCAGCAGCTCTTCCTGCTGCCATCATACCGGCCGGTCCACCACCAATGACAATCACATCGTATTCCATATATCAATATTGTTCACTTTTTAGTTTTTCATATTCTCACACGCATACTAGCAAGTCAAGAAAGAAAAGTGTATACTAAACTCATAAGTAAAAATTTTCTATGCACAAACCATCTCATATTAATGATTATATTGTTGCGTTGTTTGTATCCACTTTGCTTACATTGTTTCTTGGATCATATCTCTATATTCGTCGAGGATTGATGTTTGATGTATCACCTGGTGCTGATGTGATGTATATTCCGAATAAAGTCATTGCTAATGTTGGTATGATGATCATTGCTCTTTCCTTTCTTTTTGGTCCTATTGTTCGTTACTTCAATCGCTTTGATACTTGGCTTGGCTATCGGAAAGAAATAGGTATTGTCGGAGCATTTCTTATTCTGTTTCATGGCATCGTTTCCTACTTTTTTCTTCCAAAACAATATCCTCAAGAATACATTGATTTTCTATCCATCGAATTCTTTGCAGGCCTCCTCGGAGCATTCATCCTCTTCTTTCTTTTCATAATCTCTTTCAAAAAAGCTATTACTCTGCTTGGTGCAAGTCGTTGGTGGTTCCTGCAACGCTTCGGTCTTCGTATAGTCGTAATACTCA
Source organism: Candidatus Moraniibacteriota bacterium (assembly GCA_037441965.1). Classification (GTDB taxonomy): domain Bacteria; phylum Patescibacteriota; class Minisyncoccia; order Moranbacterales; family UBA1568; genus UBA1568. Next base: position 23,137 of record JBBIRD010000006.1, read on the forward strand.
CCCTCCTACACGTCATCTTTATCAAATGGAGTAGTTGGGTCAAATGGTTTTTTCAAGATATTCCAATAATTGCTGAGACAACTGCACGAAACTGGTTGCCAGGATTAAACCTCCTCACAACCTTATTTATCGTCTGGGTTGTTCTGATACGAATCTACGAATCAGTATTCCTTTTTCGAGATTTTGGCTGGAAAACCAAAGAGATTACTCCTGACCCTCTGTTATGTGCTCGTGGTCGTCGTTTCTTTCTTCGAAGTCTATGGGTACTCCTTTTCTTCTATGCATTTATCTTCACACGATTCACTTTTTGAAAGATACAACAAAAATCTCCTCACGATGTGATAGGAATTTTTAGAAGATTCTCTTTTATGCTTTGCGCTTTTCTTTGATATACGCGGTAATAGCCGGAAGAAAAGAAAGGATAATAATAATGAAAATGATAGGCAAAAGATATTTGTCTACATCAATCACATTACCAAGAAAATAACCAAGGAGTGTAAGAAGTACCGTCCAGACAAATGCACCAATCACATTATAGAAAAAGAAAGTCGTATATTTCATATTGGCAATACCAGCGACAATAGGAGCAAAAGTCCTTACAATCGGCATAAAACGAGCAAGAAAAATCGTCTTCGATCCATATTTTTCATAAAAATGTTGTGCTTTGAGTATATGTGCTTTCTTAAAAATAAAAGAATCCTCTCTATGAAATAATTTTGGTCCAATGCGTCGACCAAATTCATATCCAAGCATATTGCCGAGTACTGCAAAAATGAAAAGACCAGAAATAAGTAATGGCAATGAGAAAAATCCTCCAGATGAAAGAAATCCAGCAACAAATAATAAACTATCTCCAGGAAGAAAAAATCCTAAAAATAATCCTGTTTCTGCGAACACGATACCAAAAAGACCAACATATCCAATAGCTTTGATCATACCAATCAAATCACCTCTAAAAATACCATCAATAAGAGTCTGTAAAAAATCCATAAGATATTCTTTATCATTTATATTCTTTATTGTACCTGAAAAAAGGAAAAGAAAAAACCCCGAACAAGTGCCCGGGGTTTTTATTGAGAACAAATCGTTCCTTATTTCAATACAACAGTTGCACCAGCTTCTTCAAGTTTCTTCTTCATTGTTTCAGCATCAGCTTTCGCAACTTTTTCCTTGATAACTTTTGGAGCAGCATCTACTAAGTCTTTTGCTTCTTTCAGTCCAAGACCAGTGATTTCACGAACAGCCTTAATAACATTAATTTTCTGAGCACCAGCAGCAGTAAGCTCAACATCAAAATCACTCTTCTCTTCTACAGCAGCAGCTTCAGCTACTGGAGCAGATCCCATCATTACAGGAGCAGCAGCAGATACACCAAATTTATCCTCGAGCACTTTCACAAGTTCGGAAAGATCGAGAACGCTCATCTTTTCAATTTCTGCAACGAGTTTTTCAAACTTCGCTGGAATAACTACGGCTTCTTTCTTTTCTTCTGTCATATAATTATAATTATGTGTTACTTATTTTAATAAATATATAAATAAACTGTTTATGCTTTTTTCTCTTCAATGGCTTTCAATACTCTTACAAATCCACTTATATTTCCAGACAACACTCGAACAAAACTGGTAATAGGAGCTTGCAATGTTCCAACGAGTTGTGCGCGAAGCTCATCTTGACTCGGCAATTTTGCAAGAGCTTTCACTTCTTCGATAGATAATTCCTTTACTCCAAGAGAACCACCTTCAATCATAAAAGGAATTTCTTTATTCTTCTGAGCAAAATTCGCAAGGACTTTAGCAGCAGTCACTTCATCTTGAGAAAATGCCACGCCGATTTGTCCATCAAGTTTTCGAACATCTACGGCAATACCTGCATCTTTAAGAGCGATATTTAATAATGTTTTCTTCAACACTTGCCAACCAGAACCATTTTTCATCAAATCTTTTCGAACCTGTGAGATACTTTTCACTGATACTCCTTTAAAATTCGCAAAGACCAATGCTTTTGAAGCTTTGATTTTTTGAGTCACTGCATCTACTAATTGTTCTTTTTGTGCTTTCGTTTGCATACAATTTTTATAATAAAAATCTACGGCTTATAACCGTAGAGTGAAAAATATCTTTTCTTCATTGGTATATCGTACAAAAATACCAACAATATTCCTCGTGAGGACTTACTATGCCTCATATCTACGGATATGAAATTGTACTCCTATGATACAGAAAAAAAATATTTCTGTCAATACTACACTATGCTTTTTTTGCTTCCGTTGCTTCAGTGTGATTTTCTTCATTAGTCACAGGAGTTTCCACAACTGGTGTTTCTTCTACGGGAGTTTCCTTCGCTACTGGACGAGGCATTTTTTTCACAATCTTTTTTCCTTCGATAACACCTTCACGAACAAGTGTATTGTGTACTGCAGGAGAAACTTGTGCTCCTTGTCCTATCCAATATAAAATCCTCTCTTTTTTCAAAATAGTTGTTTTTTTATGTGGATCATAACTTCCAAGAAGCTCAATATGACGCTTTCCTGGAGCCACTGTATGTTCCTGAAGAACAACACGAAAATGAGCCTGATTTCTTTTTCCTGTGCGATTGAAACGTATTGCTAACATAACAGATATACAAAATTAAAATAAAATACTTATTATTCGAGGTAAGAAAAAATATCTCACACGAAAGAGTACAAGCTCTACTGTACCGTATCTTTCAAACCTTGTCAATAAAGAGGAAAAGTTATGTTTTTAGTTTTCCTCCATCACTGACTTGATCAAGACGAATAGAGAGCAATTGAGATACTCCATCTTCACCCATCGTGACACCGTAAAGAAGATTTGCTTGTGCCATCGTTTGACGATTATGCGTAATAGCAACGAACTGAGTATGGTTAGAAAGTTCACGAAGCATCAAACTAAAGCGTCGAGAATTTGCTTCATCAAGAGCTGCTTCCACTTCATCAAGTACCGCAAATGGTGGTGGATTATGCGAAATAATAGCAAAAAGAAGAGCGAGTGATGTCAGGGATCTTTCGCCTCCGGAAAGCATTGAGAGGTTCGTTATTTTTTTTCCAGGAGGACAAGCAAAAATTTCTATACCTAATTCACTATTCTCTTCCGATGAGTGAGTAGGTGTTTCATCTGTATCTATATCTCCTTCATCTTCCATCTGACGATTGCGTTTTTTTAATGCGACAATTTCAATCTCGGCCTTTCCTCCACCAAAAATAATCTTAAAATATTCTTCAAATTTTTTCTTAATTTCTGTAAAAGCGTTCTGAAACTCCTTATCAATTTTAATATCCATTTCTTGAGTTACAGTACGCAAAGATTCTATAGCTTGTTTCGAATCGGTTGATTCACGAGTCAGGAAAGCAAAGCGCTCTTCTGTTTCTTTATACTCTTCTACAACAAGTGGATCGATAGTGCCGATGTGTTCCACTTCCATTTTGAGACGATAAATCTCACGCTCAAGTTTTTCCTTTTCAACGGGCGTGTTGTCATAATGTAAATCATTTACATTCATCGCAAGTTCAGTCTTTACAAGATGAATCAGATCTTCTTCTCGTACTTCAATACGCGCCAAACGCACTTTTACTTCATTAGAAACATCCTTCAAGCGCGTCAACTGATATTCTTTTTCACGCCACTCTTTTTCTTTAGAAAAAAACATTTCTCTGCTAACACGACTCTCTTCACGCAGTGCTTCCGCTATCTTTTCTTGTTCATTCAAAGAAGATTGAATCTCAGTAAGCTTTCGATTGATCTCTTCTTTTTCTTTGATCAATGATTGTATTTTTTCATCACTCGCTTTCTTCTCATTATCAGGCAATGAAAGAGTTTTCTTTTCTTTGACACTTCCTTCCCCTGCTTTCCTATATAAATCAGCGAGTTTTTGATGAATCAATTGTGCAAATTCTTTAATATCTTGAATATCTTCAATCTTTGTAGCATTCTGAATGCGTTGAATAATTTCATTTTGCTGTTCTTGTATTTCTTCAAGAGCTTTTTGCACATAACGAAGATCAACAGGAATAACTCGAATAATTTCTTCACTTTTTTGTCTCTCTTTTTCAATTTCAATTTTCCCATCGATGATGCTTCTATCACGAAGAAAGGTATTACTCGCATCACGAAGCGTACGAATGGACTGTGTTATTGTTTCTTCTTTACTTTGATCCCCCATCATTTCTGAGGCTTTCGCTACTTCACTAGCCAGCGTGTTCACTGCTATTTCCAAATCAAAGATTTGTTTCTCAGCATTATCACGCTCCGAAAAAATAATCGAGCGTTCATATTGAAAATTATGCCAAAGAAAACCGTATAAAAGAAGTTGCTTCGATCGCAAACGCTCTGTGATTTCTTTCTCTTGTGATGCCTTCTCAGCTTGGCGTCTCAGATTTTTTAGATGAGGTTCTATTTCAACTAAAAGACTATCAACGCGTACCAAATTTTCTTTCGTACTTTCCAGTTTTCGCTGTGCGCGTTCTTTTTCAATTTGATATTGTTTCACGCCGGCAGCATCTTCAAAAATAGATCGCCGTTCTCCTACGGTCGCATTGAGTACCGCATCAGACATACCCTGAGTAATGACACAATAACTATCTTTCCCAATTCCAGCTTTAGCAAGTAAATCAACAATATCTAATAAACGAACTTTTGCACCATTAATCAAATATTCACTCTCTCCGCTTCGATATATTTTTCGAGTAATAGATACTTCAGCAAATTCAATCGGGATCTTCTTATCAGAATTATCAAAATACAAAGTGACTGAAGCAGTACCAAGTCGTGTTTTTTTATCTGTACCAGAAAAAATGACATCTTCTGATTTTTTTCCACGAAGATTCTTCAGAGATTGTTCTCCGATAGCCCATCGTATAGCATCTGCCACATTCGATTTACCAGATCCATTTGGACCGACAATTGCTGTAATGCCACATTTTCCTTGATGAGAAACTTCACAATCAGGTAAAAAATCCAACGCTGTTTTATGAGCAAAGGACTTAAATCCACTCATTTCAAGTTTCTTTAAATACATATCAGATGACAAATAAAAAACAAGGAGAATACTTACTCTTTCACAGTATACCCCATTTCGATAAAAAAAGAAAAACGCATAAATAAAAAGAGAGACTTCTCAGAAAGGAATCATTCTTTCCAGCCTTTAACAATAACGCCTTTTCGAGCTGCTTCACGCTGAGCATCTTGTTTCGAAGATCCTTCACCTTCTGCTATCAAATCTTCACCTAGAAAAACTCCTGCAATAAAATGTCTGTCATGATCTGGCCCCCATTCTTTGAGTACTCTGTAACTTGGCGTAATACCTGTTTTCTCCTGAGCTAATTCTTGAAAATGGCTTTTAGGATCAGTATACAAACCTTCTGCCAATACTTCATCTAAATGCACAATGACATATTTTTCTATAAACTTCTTTGCCGAATCATATCCCTGATCCATATATAAAGCACCAATCACAGATTCCATTGCATTAGCAACAAGATAGGTACGAGCGCGTCCAGTATCCTTACTTTCACCACGACTCATCAAAAGAAAATCTTGTAATCCAAGCTCATGACCTATTTTTCCAAGCATATCTCCATTGACCAAAGAAGCACGAAAATTTGTCAAATCACCTTCTGGATTTTGAAAATGATCAAACAAATATTTTGTTACCACAAGTTCAAGTACCGCATCACCTAAAAACTCTAATCGTTCATTGTGAGGATGTTTATATCCTTTATGTTCATTTAAATAGGATCTATGTGTCAGTGCTTCTTCGAAGAGATCTGTATCTACAATATCAATTCCAAGTTTCTTCTTCAAAAGTTCAATCTGCATTTTTTGTTCCATAATGATGAAAAAATAGAGTATCTTCACAAAAAGCGTCCGAAGACGCTTTATTCAATTTCTTTTTTCTTTGATGCTCGTTGCGATTTTTTAACAACTTTTGTTTCTTCTTCTTCAATCTTTTTTTTGTGATTTTCTGAAATATCATTTTTCATCGGTTCTCCCATCTCACGATAAATTGTACCAAGAACACCGTTGACAAAACGAGCACTCGCATCGCTACCAAACGTTTTTGCAAGTTCTATAGCTTCATTGATGGCAACTTTAGGAGGCACTTCATCATAATTACCAAACATCAGTTCGTAAATACCAAGACGAAGAATGGTACGATCCATCACAGTAATTTGTTCAATAGGCCACTCAGGAGCGCATTTCTCAATAAGCTTATCAATAGTGTCCTGTTCACGCAATGTTCCTTCGAGGAGATGCTCAGCAAAAATACTCTCATCAAGACCAGGAGCAAATTCAAGCATATTCCGCTTTAATATAACGCGAGACTGATCATTGTGCCTACCCTGAAAATCCCACTCAAAAAGTGATTGCATTGCGACTGATCTTTGAAGATGCCTATTTGCCATTTATATTGAATGGAATGCGAAAGGTACGTCAAAAAAGCGTTCCTTAAGCAGTCTTTTTTGTTTTTTCATTTTTGAGCTTTGGAGCAGTATTGATCATCTCTTTTCCTTTATAGGAACCACAAGTTGGACAAATCCGATGTGGGAGAATACGAGATTTGCATTTTGGACACTCTGTAGTATTGACTAATTCAACATCATATTGTTTGCGGGCACGATCACGACGATGATGGGTATGCCTCTGTTTTGGGTTTGCCATAGCAGTAGAAAATTATTAACTTTTTTAGTATAACATCCATTCGAACTTTTGGCAAGATAGTCCACTCTCTATAAGAAATACACGCTCTTTATTTTCTTTTTTTTGATTTCAAAACATTTGCAAAACGCCTATTGACATTTTCTGGCAATGCAAGTAACACAGGTCGAAATGACATTCTATGAATTGGACAAGGACCAAGACGACGAAGTGCATCAAAATGATCTTTTGTCCCATACCCCTTATGTTTGGCAAATCCATATCCGGGATATTCCTTATCATACGCTTCAATAATACGATCGCGTGTCACTTTGGCAATAATAGAAGATGCAGCAATAGATTTCACTATGCTATCCCCTCCTATAATTGCTTCCTGTGGAAAAGAACAGTTGGGAATAATCTGATTTCCATCAACAAGGAGATGTATATGAGAAAAAGCTTCTTTAGAAAGTTTTCTCTCCACATCTGATATCGCACTTTTCATTGCAAGGAATGTCGCCTGAAGGATATTTACCCGATCGATCGTTTCAGCGTTCACAATGCCTACGCCAACATAAAAATATTCGTGAATAAGATCAAACATTTTCTCCCGTTTTTTTTCTGAAAGTTTTTTTGAGTCTTTGATATCAACAAAAAATTTCTCACACTCTCTCGGTATCGAGAAAGACATATCCTTATAACATACAGCGCTCGCAACGACAGGACCTGCTAGAGGACCTCTGCCTGCCTCATCAATACCGACAATATACAGAGGGTCTGATTTTCTCTCTGCAATAAGGCTCAATTCTTTTTCGAAAGTTGTTTCAAACATATACTCTAGTATATGTGATTCTATGAAAACTCTCAAATAAAAAGACCTATTTCACTTCTCTGCTGAAAAATGATATACTTTTCCTATCATAAACTTCTCTGCAAAACCCATGGAGTTTCTCCGGGCTATGAGAGACACACACTTATGTTCCGATATCCATTTCATATTCCATAATTCTGCTTCGTCATTTTTGGCGAGGCTTTTTATTATTTATTTTAAGACTCATACTCCCCTATGTTCACCCATCTTCATGTTCATTCTCATTATAGTCTTCTTACAGCACTTCCTAAACTTGAGGATCTCCTGGCTCAAGCAAAAGAATATAATATGACCGCACTCGCACTCACTGATACTTCCGCTCTCTATGGTGCTGTTGAATTTTATATAAAAGCGAAAGAATTTGGGATAAAACCAATTTTCGGAGCAGAAATATTCATTTGTGAAAACCTCGAAAGTAAAAACAATACCATGGAGGACAAGAGGCGTCATCAAATTGTTCTTCTTGTAAAAAACGAGATCGGATATAAGAATCTTATGAAAATTATTTCCATTGCTCAACTCGATGGATTTTATTATAAGGCTCGTGCTGATAAGAAACTCTTAAGAAAATATCATGAGGGACTCATCGCTCTTTCAGGATCACTTCAAGGTGAGATACCGTCAGAAATCATCTATGGAAATTATGATCGAGCAAAGATGATTGCTCTCGAATATGAAGAGATATTCGGAAAAAATAATTTTTATCTCGAGCTTGGACCAAACTTCGATTACGAAAACCAAGTGATTGCCAATCAAGGCATTATTCAAATAAATCGTGAAACAAATATCCCTCTTGTAGCAACGAATGATGTGCACTATATAAAAAAAGAACACGCAGAAATACAAGATGTTCTTCTTTGTATAAGAGATAATAAAAAAGTTTCTGATAAGGAACGATTCAGTATGATGGCACTTGATCTTTCGATGCGTTCCGAAGAAGAAATGACGACTATCTTCAAAGATTTTCCTGAGGCTATAAGTAACACACAGGTCATCGTCGATTCTTGTAATTTTACCTTACACCTTGGAGAAAATCATCTTCCTTCATTTCCTTTACCCGAAGGAAAGACAGCTGATGCATTTCTTCGTGAACTCTGTGAAAAAGGACTTTCAAAACGCTATCCTGAACAAACTATCACTGAAGAACAATACACTCGTATGAACTATGAGCTTGGTGTCATCGAAAAAACAGGCTTCGCTTCATATTTTCTCATTGTGCAAGATTTCGTAAACTGGGCGAAAGAAAATAAAATTGTTGTCGGTCCGGGTCGCGGATCTGCAGCAGGAAGTTTTGTGGCTTATCTCACAGGTATTACTGATCTCGATCCTATAAAGTATACACTTCTTTTTGAACGCTTTCTCAATCCAGAACGCATTTCAATGCCTGATATCGATATGGATTTTGCTGATAATCGTCGAGACGATGTCTTGAATTATGTACGCGAAAAATACGGAAATGATCATGTTGCACAAATTATTACTTTTGGAACGATGGCTGCTCGTGCTGCTATACGCGATACCGGACGCGCTCTTGGATTTCCGTATGAAATTTGTGATAAAACTTCAAAAATGATTCCGATGTTCACCTCTATCGCTACATCACTTGCAGAAGTACCCGAGATCAAGAAATGGTATGAAGATAATGCAGATATAAAAAAATTGATTGACACAGCTATGAAGGTTGAGGGATTGGCAAGACATGCATCAATGCACGCATGTGGTGTTGTCATTACGAAAGATCCTGTTACAGAATACACTCCCTTGCAACGTGTTTCTGGAACAAGAGTCGGTGTTGTGACACAATATGCAAATTCAACAAAATGCGCAGCCGTAGAAAAAATAGGACTTCTTAAAATGGATTTCCTCGGGCTTCGAAACCTCACTATTATCCAAAACACACTTCGTATTATCCGCAAAACAAGGAATGAAAGTATCAATATCGAAAAAATTCCTATCGATGATACGCTTACATTCAAACTTTTACAAGATGCTCATACGACTGGTGTTTTTCAACTTGAAAGTTCAGGAATGAAACGCTATCTCAAACAATTGAAACCAACAATTTTTGAAGATATTATCGCTATGGTCGCCCTGTATCGTCCTGGTCCGATGGAATATATCCCTGACTTCATCGGAGGAAAACATGGTACAAAAAAAATCGAATACCTGCATCCATCACTCGAACCAATTCTACAAAATACCTACGGTGTTGCTGTGTATCAAGAACAGCTGATGCAGATTGCAAGAGAGCTTGCTGGTTTCAGTTATGGTGAAGCTGACGTACTTCGTAAAGCAGTGGGAAAGAAAATAAAAGAATTGGTTGTCGAGCAACGAGCAAAATTTATTGATGGATGTATCAAAAATGGCGTACAAAAAAAAGTTGCTGAAAAAGTATTCTCATTTATCGAACCATTTGCTGGTTATGGATTCAATCGTTCTCATGCAGCCTGTTATGCACTCATCGGATATGAAACAGCCTATCTCAAGGCGCATTATCCAGCAGAGTTTATGGCAGCGCTTCTCACCTCTGATCAAGACAATATCGAACGCATTGCTATTGAAGTACGCGAAGCTAAAGAAATAGGTATCGAAGTTCTCCCTCCACACATCAATGAAAGTTTTGGAGAGTTTTCTGTTGTACATAACGAAGAAGACACTGATTCAAAACGCGTTCGTTTTGGACTCAACGCTATCAAGAATGTTGGAACGATTGTTGCAGAAGAAATTGTTCTCGAACGAAAACGAGGAGGGAAATATACTTCTCTCGAAGATTTCGTAAAGCGTGTAAAAACAAAAGATCTCAATAAGAAATCTCTTGAAGCGCTGATTAAGGTTGGTGCTCTTGAAGGTTTTGGTGAGAAAAATCAACTTCTCGAAAGTATAGAAGCTATTTTACAATATGGGAGAAATCTCAAAACAATCGCAGAAACACACTCAAATAGTCTTTTTGGTGAAATGACTATGGAAACAAGTATGATAAAACTTTCACCTGCTCTTATAGCTACAAGAAAGATGACACAAAATTGGGAAAAGGAATTGTTAGGTCTTTATGTAAGCGATCACCCTGTCAACGCCTTTGAAGCATATTTTAAAAAAACAACTACATCTCTCCACAATCTTGAAAAGAAAGAAGATGACAGCAGGGTTCGTATTGGCGGAGTCATCACAGATGTAAGAAAAATCCTTACTAAAAGACAACAAACAATGTATTTTGTTGGTCTCGAAGATACAACAGGTCGTATAGAAGTTCTCGTCTTTGGAAAAACAGCTGAAAGAACAGGCGAGTTCTGGATTGTAGGAGAAGTGGTCATCGTAGACGCTCGTATTTCACAGAAAGATGACACTCTAAAATGCATCGCGGAAGGTGTAGAAAAAGTTTCAGAAAACACTCTTCATCAATTTGCAAGAGCGGAAGCTACTCGTGTAAAAAATACAAAAGAACACATATCTACCAAAAATGAAATCCCGATTCTCCAAATCAATATTAAAAAAGATGCTCCAACAAAAATTATTGAACATCTTTCTCAATGTCTGAAAACTATTCCCAATGGTCCACAAAAAGTATCTGTCAAAATTCAAAACTCTCTTATCGAAACAACATTCTCGATTGCTCCAACTGAAGATCATCTTACCCAAATAAGAAATATTGAAGGCATAGAATCGGTACAATAAAAAATGTCTCACTCAGAATAGATCATCATTCAGAGAAGGTATGAAAGTTTTCTCTTCTCTGTCGTAAACGGCGTTCAAAAATAAAAGTTATCCAAAAAATCACAATACAAATAGCAATCATCAATGCTCCCAAAACTACTCCTCCTGCGATATCGTCTTCTCTGTTTTTTTGAACAATAAAAAAATAAGCTTCTGCACCGAAAAGAGAAAAGAGGAGAGATATCATACTGTATCGGATAATATGCAAAGCTCTAAAAGAAAATAATAAAGATTGTTTCTGATAACCTGTAAGTACGAACATCTGATACAATGCTACAAAAAATGATATTGAAGAAAGATACACATACGCCAAAAAAGGATCTCCAAAATAAATCTGAACGAATGAAGAGTGTATATTTCTCCCCTCAAAACAAGGTTCCAAAAGCATAAAAACAAGAACACTTATACCAACCATTATAATTCCTGTGCGAAATAATGTTATCATACATCCCATAATTATTCTGTCCTATACAATATATTCTTATTAAGAATGTTATTGTTATCAGTCTACTTTCTGTACGAATATATACTCTAAGACTTGTTTATTCCTAGAATACATACTACAATTTTCATAACTCTTCATATCTTAACATAACAATCTTTTTATTATCAATTTTCTGATTTTTATAAAGAATAAACCGATCCCTGTGACTATTATGAAAACTATTGTTATTATCGGTCCAACGGCTTCTGGAAAGTCGGATTTAGCTATTGCACTGGCAAAACAATACGATGGAGAAATCATCTCAGCTGATAGTCGTCAGGTCTATAAAGGAATGGATATTGGTACAGGAAAAGTACTACGCGATGCACTTCCTCATCAATCTAAAAATAGCAGAAAATACTTCTCTGAAGGTATCGTTCATTATTTGATCGATAGAGCAAGTCCAAAAAGAACATACAATGTTACTCAATTTATTCGAGATGCGAGAAAGGCTCTTCTCAATATTCAAAAACGAAAAAAGCTTCCCATTATCTGTGGCGGAACAGGTTTTTTTATTCAATCTCTTATTGAAGAAAATACTTTTCCTTCAGTGAAACCTGATCTATCCTTGCGTAAAAAACTTGAAACATTCTCTACAGAAGAGCTTTTTTCCTTGCTCAAAGAGAAAGATGTGGATCGCGCAAAAACAATCGACAGACATAATAAGATTCGTCTTATTCGTGCTCTCGAAATCATTCAGTATCTTGGAAAAGTTCCCAAGAGAGAATCTTCTAACGCATCACTCTATACAAAAAAATATCTCTCTCATTTTATTCTCATTGCTCTTTGTCCAAAGAAAGAACTCCTTTTTCAAAATATAGAAAAGCGTCTTGAAAAAAGACTCAAGGAAGGAATGATTGCCGAAGTACAACAATTACACAAAGAAGGCGTCAGTTTCAAACGACTCGAAAGCTTCGGATTAGAGTACAGGTATATTGCTTTATTCCTCCAAAAAAAGATTTCATTATCTGAGATGAAGGAACGTCTCAATATTGAAATAAAACATTATGCTAAACGCCAAATCACATGGATCAAGCGTTGGGAGAAAATGGGTGCCACCATTCATTATATTACTTCTGCAAAAGAAGTTACCAAAATCATCAACAAAGACATTCTCAATAAAACTTCTTAAAAAATACTCAGAAACTTATCCCAATTTTTTCTTCAAAACATCAGCAACTATTTTTGGATTTGCTTTTCATTTCGTTTCCTTCATCACTTGTCCAATAAGAAACTGGAAAGCGTTTTGTTTCCCTGCACGATAATCAGTTATAGATTTTTCATTTACAGAAAGAACAGTGTCAACAACTACTTCAAGTTCAGAAACATCACTCAATTGAGACAAGTTCAGACGCTCAATAATGTGTGATGGATCATTATCTCCACCTTTATACATTTCAGCAAGTACAGTCTGTGCAGCACTAGAATTGATCTTTCCCATCGCAACAATACCAATAAACTCGGCATAATTCTCAGGAGTGATTTTTATCGTAGTGATATCTTCCCCGTTTTCCGAAAAATATTTTCGAATTTCGGTTAATATATAATTTGAAGCAAGTTTAAGTAATCGTTCAAATGGCACTGTAATTTCTTTCGATTTTATTTTTTCCTCAAGTTCACTCGCTACAGATTCAAAGTAAGAGGCTAACAGTCGATCTTCCGTAAGAGTAACGACATCAGATGCAGGTAATCCATATTCGGATACAAAACGATGAAACTTAGCATCAGGCAATTCAGGAAGTGTCGCTCGTAATCTATCAACATATTCCTCAGTAAACAGGAACGGTGGAATATCTGGTTCAGGAAAATAACGATAATCATGAGCGGACTCTTTCTTGCGCTGAGAAACAGTTACTCCTTTTGCTTCATCCCAACCTCTTGTCTCTTGTATAAGGGTCCCTCCTGCTTCGAGAACACTTGTCTGTCTGGTGATCTCATATTCGATTGACCGTTCTACAGAACGAAAAGAATTGATATTTTTTATCTCTGCTTTTGTTCCTGAGAGCCTATCATCACCTTCTTTATATAATGAGATATTAACTTCGCAACGCATTTGACCTTTTTCCATATCGGCATCTGAAACATCAAGATAACGAAGTGTTTGACGGAGTTTTTGACAGAAAAGTCTTACATCTTTTCCGTTAGTAAAATCCGCTTCCGTAACGAGTTCCATAAGTGGCACTCCGGCACGATTAAAATCTACAAGCGTAAAATGTTCTCCTGTTGGATGCATTGATTTACCAGTGTCTTCTTCAAGATGAATACGAGTGATACGAAAAGATTTCTTCGTTCCATTATCCTCTATTTCCATTACGCCATGCTCACAAAACGGTTCATCATACTGAGAAATCTGATAACCTTTCGGGATATCTGGATAAAAATAATTTTTACGATCAAACTTTGACTGAAGTCGTAATGTACAACCAAGCGCTAACCCTACTCTCTGTACTGCTTCTATAGCCTTACGATTTGGCACAGGCAATGTTCCTGGCTGAGCTGTACAAACAGGGCAAATATTGACATTTGGTGTTTTCTCAAGACCAAGTCCATTCTTACACGAGCAAAACATTTTTGATGCTGTTTTAAGCTCCGCGTGTATTTCCATTCCTATAGTAACATTGTATTTCATAAAATGCGTATTTCACTTTAAAGATTGACCTTTAGAAAATCGAGAGTATACCACTATTTCTCTCATTTCTCTCCATTTTGAATCTTTTTCACTATTTGATCAACTTGTGCATACAACTCTTCAAGAGTTCCATCATTATTAATAACAAAATCCGCGCGTTCTTTCAAGTCACGAATCTGTTTTTCTGTCTCAAGTAACGCATCCTTCTCGAATTGTACTTCCGTTTTCATCATATCATCAGTATTCTGGCGTCTTTGTATCAAACGTTTATATCTCGCTTCAGCTGAAGTTTCTACATATACAAGATAAAAATGTGTTTCATTTTCCAAATGCACAATATCAGAATATCGACGAATACCATCAACAACCACAAGAGTACTCTCACTTTTCTTCGCCTCCGTCAAAATAACTCGCGAAAAAATATCTTCGCCAAACGCCTTCCTGACATACAGAGAAAGCTTCGCCATATTTTCTCTATTCTGATCAAAATACAATCGATCCAGTATATCTCGTAATGGTTGAGAAAAACGAATTGAAGAAGCGTTATATTGTTTGGCAATGTATTTTCCCACAGTATCCTTACCTGATGCTATTTCTCCTGAAATCCCTAAAATTATTTTCTGCATATAAAATATTTTTTTAAAAAAATTATCTCTCCATTACAACAAATGAAAATATATGTTCATCATTACTTATTTTTTCTTCACTTATTTTTTTTGTAAACTCATCATACGGAGGGAAAAAAGTATCAGCATCGTATACCCCTGATACAAGCGTCAAATATAAACGATCCACACGAGGAAGAAATTGTTTGTAAATACTGGCTCCTCCAATAATAAATATCTCTTCTTTCTCATATTTATTTGCTTCATTTATGGCTTCATCAAGGGATGAAACAACAATACAACCTTCAGGAGAAAAACCTTCTGTTAGAGATAAAATAATGTTTGTTCGATGAGGCAAAGGTCGTCCAATAGAGTGATATGTATTTTCACCCATCACCACTGTATGTCCTGCTGTTAATTCCTTAAAATGTTTCAGATCTTCAGAAATGTGCCATAAAAGATGATTATCTTTTCCGATACCTCTCTTCTCATCAATTGCCACAATAATACTCAAACGAGGTTTTTTCATCATAAACTATTTTTCTTGAGAGTAAATAATGTATTATCTTTCTTCTCAAAACCACCAATATTCGCAATCTCTGCACGAATCGCCGGATGAGGATCATACCCTTCGATCATAATATCTTCAAAAACAAAATCATCAATACTCTTCCTTTCGGGATTGAGAACGAGCTTCGGAAATGGTTTTGGTTCACGAGTCAGTTGCTCTTTCGCTTGATCAAAATGATTGCTATAAATATGGGCATCGCCAAAAAAATGTACAAACTCTCCTGCTTTGAGTCCTGTTACCTGTGCCACCATATGAAGAAGCAATGCGTAACTAGCGATGTTAAATGGCACACCAAGAAAAGTATCTGCGCTCCGTTGATATAGTCCCAAATTAAGAGTGTTGTTATCTGTTACTTGAAACTGAAATGTCGTATGACAAAATGGAGGTACTTCATTCGCATTACCACTTGATGCCATCGCATAAATAAAATCAGGATTCCATGCAGAAATAACATAAGACTTGCGAAATGGTTTATCTTTCAATCCATCGATCACCCAGGCCAATTGATCGATCTCTCTGCCATCGCTTGCAGGCCAGCGTCGCCACATCCGTCCGTAAATAGTAACGAGATCGCCCCATTTTTTTACAAATGCATCATTTGATGGAAGTGACTTCAATTTTGTAATAAAATCTTCTTGTGTCATTTCAGATAATCCTTCATCGGATGCTTGCTTGTTATATCGCTTCCACGCCCATTCGTCCCAAATGTGTACATCATTATCAACAAGATATTTGATATTAGAATCACCACGCAGAAACCAAAGAAGTTCATGAATAATACCTCGATGAAAAACTTTTTTTGTTGTCAAAAGAGGAAAGCCATCAGCCATATTATATCGCATCGAATATCCAAAAATTGATCGAATAAATGGTGGTTTCTCGTTTTTCTCTTCATATTTCTTCAAAATCTCCGGGGTAAAGAACACTTCTTTATCTGATCCTTTTTCAAGAATCGTTTTTACCATATCAAGATATTGATACTCTGGATGATGTTTCGTACTCATAATATTTTTCACACAAAACTTATTTCTTTTTTAGAATACGCTTCTTCTCTGGTTCAAAATGAGACCAATTATTCTTACTAAAACGACCAAAATTTTTATAATTATTTTCTACCGGACTTGTTAGTGTTGAAAAAACAAACTGTGCTATCTGCATACCAGGACGGAGAACTAGTGGTACCCTGTTGATATTTGACAATTCAAGAGTAAGGTTGAGAAAATGTCCCGGATTAATCAACCCTGCAGTATTATGCACAACTAAACCAACACGCGCCAAACTACTTTTTCCGGAAATTTGAATAAGATAGGTATCGCTCCCTACAAAATCTCGCACCTTGCCGAGCACTGTTTCTCCTGGGAAGAGATAGAAAGCTTCACCTTCTTTCACATGATGTTCTTTGGTATGAGGAAATATTTTTTTTACTGGATCAATAAAAGGCGTATTATGAACATCAGTAACAATAAAATCATTATCTAATATCACATCATAACTTACTGAACCTAAACGCTTTGGATCAAAATTTTTAATTGTAATCGTCCCGTCTTTCACTGCCTGTTTGATGTCTTTATCAGAGAGATACATAAAGAAATATATTAAAGGATAGTAAATGTTTTTTCGGTACCATAATATTCTGACCAATGCTCGTTGTAATGAGCGAACATACGAGCCAGTCTTTCTTGATCAAGTTCTTGCACTTGCAGTCGTTGCATTGTTTCACGAAGATTTTTCTTCACAACTTCTGCTTCTGATCCGTCAGTAACGATTTTTTCAAACTCTGCTATATACCCATAGCCAGCATTTTTATCAATACAAACAGTCATATCTTGAAAGGCATATTCTTTACGATCACGCGACCATTTTGCTTGATAGACACAATCAGAATCAAGGAGCAAATGATCAAGCATATCCAAAGAAAGATCAGGCATTTCAGTTTCAAACTCGAGACGCGCTGTACCATTAGAACTCGTTGTATCATCAATGGAAGCCTTGATAACGAATAATACTCTGTCGTTTGCTTTTCGTGTACGAATAGAGATATTTTTTCCTTCGTACAGAATCTTTTTTAAAGACATTTGTTTTTCTTCGCTCACATACGGTGCAATATGAGAAAAAATCTTCTCTGTGTCCCCTGTAATGAAATAATGATTGAGCTGACTACTTTCACCGATACATTTTGTTTCTGCATCAAATGTGTGCATCTTTGTAAGCAAAGCGTCTGCACTCTCTCTACTTCCAAGTAAAGATTTTATTTCTATCTCGTATTGTTCTGTCATCATAGAGTACTTGAAAAATGGATAATAAAAAAGCTATTTTACCAGTATATCACAACCTTTCTCTAAACAAAAGCACAAAAAAAACAGGCTATTTTACTAGCCCGTTTTAAAGAAATAATATTAGAACTTGATCGGAAGACTCGGTCCCATTGTCGAACAAATAGATATGGATTTGATCAGCTTTCCTTTCATATTTTCCGGTTTAGAACGATCCAATGTTTCTTTGAGAACAGTATAATTTGCCAAAAGTGCTTCTGAAGAAAAAGATGATTTACCAATAACTTGATGGATATTTCCAGTATCATCATTCTTAAAACTCACTTTCTTTCCCTTCTTTAACATTTCAACTGTTTCTTTAATTTTCACCGTTACTGTTTCAGTTTTTGGACTTGGCATCATACCTTTCTGCCCCAAAACTTTAGCAACAAGAGCAAGTTTCGGCATCATTTCTGGTGTTGCAAGAAGAACATCAAAAGCTTGTCCAGGAATTATCTTACCGTTTTTGATATCAGCAATGAGTTCTTCGCCACCAATAAGATCAGCTTTGGCTTCTTCTGCTTCTTTTTCTTTTGTACTCGTTACAACTGCTACACGTTTCGTACGACCAGTACCTTCTGGGAGGACAAGTGTCATACGAATCATCTCATCAGATTTTTTCGTATTGATACCAAGTCGCATATGTACTTCTACTGCTTCGTCAAAGCGAGCCATTTTATTTTCTCTAATAAAAGCAAAGGCCTCTTCTGGCGTATACATTTTTCCTGCCTCCATCTTCTCCATTACTTTTTTATAATTTTTGCTTTGTGACATAATATTGTTACGTGGTACAAACGCCTTATCTGGCTCCCACACATTAAAAAAATTAATCAATTACTTTTATACCCATAGAACGAGCTGATCCTGCGATGATTTTTGTAGCTTGTTCTACAGTATGAGCATTCAAATCTTCCATTTTCTTCTCAGCAATTTCTTTCACTTGTGCCATCGTTACTGATCCTGCTTTATCTTTGAGAGGATTTGATGCTCCTTTAGCGATACCAGCAGCTTTCTTCAAAAGATCAGATGCTGGGGAAGTTTTCAGAACAAACGAAAAAGTACGATCTTCAAAAACAGTAATCTCAGCTGGAACAATATCACCCATACGATCCTGAGTTGCTGCGTTAAACTTCGAACAAAAGTCCTGAATATTCAGTCCGTGTTGTCCAAGAGCTGGTCCGACTGGAGGAGCTGGATTTGCTTTTCCTGCTGCAATCTGTAATTTTATAACTGCTTTTATTGCCTTTGCCATAAGAGTAATACTATTTTGATAAATTATGCTTTCTTAACCTGAAGAAAATCAAGTTCAACGGGTGTTTCACGACCAAATATCGATACAAAAACTTTTACTTTTCCTTTTGCTTCATCGACTTCTTGAATCTTGCCTTCAAAATCTTTGAATGGACCATCAACGATACTGATAGAATCACCAATATGAACATCAATCTTGTATTTCGGTTCAGCAACACCCATACGTTTTTTCAAAGCTTCAATTTCTTTCATATCTACAGGAGTAGGTGTAGTACCAAGTCCGATAAAGCCTGTAACATTTGGGGTGTTACGCACAACATACCAAGAAGCATCCGTCACAATCATATCTACCAAAACATATCCTGGATAGATCCTTTCTTCAACGACAACACGCTTACCACCTTTGATCTTAATTTTCTTTTCTTTGGGAACAAGAACATCAAAAATGAGCTCTTGCATATCCATCGAATCGATTCTTTGTTTCAAATTACGAGTTACATTGTCTTCATATCCTGAATAGGTGTGAAGTACATACCAAGCGCGTCCATGATGTTGTGTTTGCTTTGCCATAACAAAGAAATTATTTAATGAGAAACTTAGTAACAAGTGTACTGAAAAAATAGTCTAAACTTCCGAGAAAAAATGCAACGAATACACTAATCGAAATAACTAAAAGAGTATATAAAAAAATCTGCTTCCGAGTCGGCCAATTTACACGAGAAAGTTCAGCTTTGGCTTCAGAGAGAAATTGCAATATCGCATTCATATTTTTTATGATCAAATTTCACCTCTTAAAAAAAGCCCCAAGGGCTTTGTATAAGAAAGATATCACGAATATCTCATATCGTCAAGAGAGAAAAAAGAACAGTTTTCTTCTCTAAAAAAGCTCCATTTCATCAAAAAAAGCTCGGTAGTTTCCTATCCAATGTTCTGCTTCTTCTTTTGTGAGCATAAAATCTGGTTCATGAATAATCCTATTTCTGATAGTATGTGCTTCAACCAATTTTTCTTTTGTTTCTATTTGACCATTCTGTATATTTTCAAGTTTTTCGCCCATCGTCTTTCCTTTGTAATCCATACCAAGCAGGAGTTCTTCTGCAAACACATCGGCTTCCAGAATAGCTACTTTATACTGTGAAGGATTGGTGCCTTTCAAACGATCAAGAATTTTTTCAAAACGCACAATAGCTTGAGATTTGGAGATAATGGGACGAACTGTGCCATACAAAGCAGTCCTCACATTTCCTGATATTCCTCGCAAAATAAGCAACATCACAATATCAGCGAAAAGAACAACAACGTACACAAAAAGGAATACTTTGACAACTTTGACAATAATCGAAGCAGAAAAAAATACAACAAGACCGTTCCATATTTCAAGAGCAAGAGCAAGAAAATCAATATCCATACAATTATTTTTCTCTATTTTTTTGATGTATTTTTTCGAAAGCGTCAGCAACACACAATAGATTCTCCTCATCAAACCATTTGCCTTGCAGTTGCCCACCAATAGGCAAATGTTTTCCTTCTTCTTCTACGCTTCCAATAGGAAAAGAAATAGCAGGTACACCCGTGAGATTCGCTGTAATTGTATATACATCACCCAAATACATTTTGAGAGGATCAGTAGTTTTTGATCCTATTTTGAAAGCTGGTTCCGGAGTCGTTGGTGAAAAAATAAAATCAACTTGCTCAAAAGCTTTCTCAAAATCTTGTTTCAATAGTGCTCTCACTTTCTGTGCCTTGAGATAATATGCATCATAATATCCCGAAGAAAGACTGTATGTTCCAAGCATAATACGACGCTTTACTTCTGCTCCGAAACCATATCGACGCGTATCAAGATAGGTTTCAAGCAGAGTGCTTGTTTTCTCTCTTGAATCTTCTTTATCATCAATAGAAAGTCCAAAACGAATACCGTCATATCTTGCAAAATTAGAACTCACTTCACATGGCTGAATAATATAGTACGAAGGCAGAGCATACGAACTATGTGGCAGAGATATTTCTTTTACTTCTATACCGAGCGTTTTGAAATGTTCGATAGCTGTATCACACAAAGCTTTAATTCTTGGATCAAGATCAGCAGAAAAATATTCTTTAGGGATACCGATTTTCTTTCCACGAACATCATTACCTAAATAATCTTCGTATTTTTTTTCATACCCACCTTCAGCAGTCGTAGCATCACAAGGATCATGACCCGCGATACGAGAAAATACGATGGCAACATCTTCTACCGTTTGTGCAATCGGACCAATCTGATCCAAACTTGATGCGCCTGCCATAAGCCCATAGCGACTCACCCTGCCGTATGTTGGCTTCAATCCTACTACACCACAGAAAGAGGCTGGTTGACGAATGGAACCACCAGTATCTGATCCGAGTGCCCATACTGCTTCTCCTGAAGCAACACAAGCAGCAGATCCACCTGATGTCCCCCCAGGAACACGCGTTTGATCATAAGGATTCTTCGTTACTTGATAGGCGCTACTTTCTGTCGACGAACCAAACGCAAACTCATCCATATTCGTCTTACCAAGAAACAATGTATGTACAGATTTCAATCGAGCAATAACCGTAGCATCATACGGAGCAATATAATTATCAAGAATTTTTGAAGCAGATGTCGCACGAACTCCTTCTATCAAGATATTATCTTTGATAGCTCCAGGAATACCCTCGAGAAGATCGATGGACTCGCCTCGTTTTAATTTCTCATCAACAAGCGTTGCTTCGTGCAATACCTGTTCTTCAAGCACTGTAAGATAAGCAAGTATTTCAGGGTCCTTTTCTTGAATCACTCGAAGATATTGTTGAGCGAGATCTACTGCGGTAATTTCTCCCGCTACTAACTTGTTATGTAATTGACGAATCATACTATCATTTAGAATACAGATTTTACTTTTACGAAACCATCTTTTGTTTCTGGAACATTGTGCATTATGTGTTGCACTTCTAATTCACTACATACCTCACTCTCATCGCTTCGCATCACATCCGTTCTACCAGTAATGTGCCCGATAGGCATCACATCATCTGTTGGCAATGTTTCCAATTCACGAAAAAAATCAAGAACTGCGGATAGATCTTTCTGGTATCGAGGAATATCTTCTTCTGTCAGTCCTATTCGACTGAGAAGTGCAACATTTTCTACTTCTTCTTTCGTGAGCATATTTTTACTCTCTTATGATATTGCTAATAATTGTTTAAGTTCTGTTTCGTCGACTATTTTTACTCCAAGTTTCTTCGCATTGATATATTTACTTCCAGGATTTTCTCCGACAATAACATAATCTGTTTTATGACTTACAGAAGAGGAAATAGTACCGCCTCGTTCCTTTATAATAGCTTTCAATGCATCTCTTGTAAAGGAATGAAGCTCTCCGGTAAGTACGAATGTTCTCCCTGCAAACATCTGCCGTATATCATTTCGTCTCTCCGGTACATACAAAATGATACCAGCGGAATGAAACATCATTAAAAGATCGCGATTCTTCGGATCAGCAAACCACTCTACAAGACTTTCCGCAGATTTCTCTCCGATACCATCGATTTTTTTCCATTGTTCTTCATTTTGCTTCGAGAAAAAAGACATCAATTCTTGTGGATGATGTATATGGTCAATTATATTTCGTGCAATAAGATCAGCTGTTTCTTCTCCTACATATCTGATACCAAGCGCAAAAAGGAACTTGTTGAGAGGAACTTTCTTAGCATTTTTGATAGCCATCACTAATTTTTCAGCAGATTTTTCACCAAAACGATCAATGGGCGTGAGATCTCCCACTGTTAATGAGAAAATATCCGCAACATTTTTTATCAAACCTTGTTCAATAAGTACAAGAACAATTTTTTCTCCAAGTCCAACAATATTCAAACCTTTTTTTGAAACGGCGTGAACTATTTTTTCTTTCTCGATAGCAAAACAATTTTTATTGGTACAATAAATCGAAGAACTTAAATCACCGGATAGAGTGTCTGAAGAAGTATTCATACCGATTGTTATCCGCTTCACTTCATTTCCGCATATTGGACAATGTGTCGGGAGAGAAATCTCTCTTTCTTTTCCTGTGCGAAGATTTTCTATAACGGAAACAATTTCTGGAATAATATCTCCTGCTTTTTGAATGATTACGGTATCACCGATGCGTACTCCGAGACGTTGTATTTCATCAAAATTATGTAATGTCGCACGACTCACCACCGACCCTGCAATGCGTACTGGACGAAGATGGGCTACCGGAGTAAGTGCGCCTGTCCGTCCGATCTGGATCTGTACATCTTCTATGACTGTTGTCGCTTGTTCTGCAGGAAACTTATACGCAATACCAAAACGAGGAGACTTCCCGGTATAACCGAGTGCATCTTGTAAGCGCTTTTCGTTTACCTTGATTACGATACCATCAAGAGCATACGGCAGATTTTTTCTCTTTGTATTCCACTCTTTATAATACGCTTCAATTTCTTCAAGCGTTTTGCAAACACGAAACTCAAGATTGACAGAAAAACCAATCTCTCTCAATAATTTCAATTCCGCTTCTTGCGTCGTGGGGAAGGTGTATGTTTCTGAAAGAACATCAATGTCATATACAAAAGAATCAAGGTTTCGTTCTGCGATCACTCGAGAATCAAGCTGACGAAGAGATCCTGCGGCTGCGTTGCGTGGATTAGCAAACAATGATTCACCATTTTTTATTCGTTCTGTATTGATGCGTTCAAGTTCGTCTTTGGAAAGCCAGATTTCACCTACGACAGTGATGTCAAGAGATTTCTTTAATGTTGATGGAATCGTACGAATGGTACGGATATTTTCTGTAACATTTTCTCCGACTTCACCATCACCGCGTGTCGCACCGCGTATGAGTTTCCCTTGTTCATATGTCAATATAGCTTTCAATCCATCTATTTTCAGTTCACAAACATACTCAATCGTAGAATGATTAACAAATGATAATGTTATATTCTGTTCATATCTTGCCAACAAATTTCTGACCTTTTTGTCCCAATTAATAAGTCCTTGTCGATCGAAAATATCATCAAATGACCATTGCCTCTGGGAATGTCTCACTTTCTCAAAAGCATTCAATGGTTTGGAACCTATCTGTTGCGTCGGACTCTCTGACGTCTTCAATCGAGGAAATTTTTTTTCAAGCAAAACAAGCTCATCAAAAAGAGAGTCATATGCTTCATCGGAAATCACCGGCGCGTCCAATGTATGATACAAACGCCGGTGTTTGTTAATTTCCTGTGTCAATGTTTGTACTCGAAGAAAAGCCTCTTCTTCAGTAATAAATGAAGGGATCATATTTCTATACTACATCGTTTCAGCACAAAGGAGAAGGGTTATTAGGAGAACATTTGTTTTACAATCCTGACACTTCATAATCACGAAGTGATACCGTTGTCTGCACGAGAGCTGGATGAGAGCCACTGCTTCCTCCTATCTTAAGGAGAATAGTTACTTTTCCAACAGTTTTCAACTGCGATGGAAAAGTAGAAAATGATGAACCACTAACACCTGTAAGAACTGGGGTACTTGGAAACACTCCTGCGCTATTACATGAAGAGGTATCAGCTGTATTTTCTTGTGTACCCTTCATTAAGGAACCACTGGAGTTGATATTATATATAAAGCATGTTTTCAATCCATAATTATAAAATTTGATCACATTTGTATCTGTACTAGGACTTACTATGGACGACCCACGAAGCTCCTTTGCCATAGTATTCATTATGAACTGAGCATTTTCAAGGTTATCTTCCACAATTTTTTCTTCCCGATAGGCAGAAAAAGCGGAGACAAATATATGCGATACAGCAGACATCGCAATCACAAACACAAAAGTCGCCACCAGCACTTCTACCAATGTAAACCCTCGATTTTTTTTCTGAAACACAACACTTTTTTTCATAAGACTTCTTTCCATTTGGTCAAAACGATATCTGTATATACGCATTTATTTTCTACTGAACAATCCCCTTTCCCTCCTGTTGTCTTCACAGATATTGGAACATTTCCCCAATACACAAAACTGGTCACCTCTGCCTTGTCTACGTTGTTATAGTCTATATATACAAGACGTTGAAATTTCGTCAAAGGATTACTTGCAGAAGTTGTATAAAAAGTACTTCCATTATTATGAAGTGCATAAGAAGACCCTATGAGTCGTGTACAAGTCAATGTTGAAGTCGTCTCATATGTTACCGAACAGAACTTGTTAATAGTTGAAAACTTTATAAATGGAGTACTAGGGGTAGCCACAAAAGAATTATCGCGTATGTTACGCACAAGTTCAGCACCTTCTTGCGAAAGTCCGGTAGCTATGATGGTATCGCGATTCAAAAAAGAAGTCTGTATACTGCCGGTGATAAGTTGCATTACTGCAAGAAGCCCTATACTGATAACGAAAATAGCCAAAAGCACTTCGACAAGCAGAGCGCCTTTATAACTTGTAATCCATATTTTTTTTCTCACAATAAACATACAATGTATTGTTTTTACAAATATCATTATCAACAAGGGTTTGTTGAATACTTTATTTCTCCAGATGTAGCAACGCATACATATTGAGAAACACTTCCTTTCGAAAAGGTAATCTGATTATCAGAACCACTTCCAATAGTTCCATACGGCATCAGAAAGGTTACTTTTGCATTTGTTGTCGTAATAATAACCCCATACTTCAGAGTATATGATTCTATGGCCGTACCGTCTGTTATGCAATTATTCGTATTGAAAGAAAGAGGGATAATGCTATAAGAAGACGGTGCAACACTCTCCACTCTATATCCACATGTTTGACTCCCGGACTGTTTCCCACTCAATGCATAATTCTGTGCCAAACGAAGAACTGCAGCAAATTCACGAGCATTTGTTTCTACATCTCTTTTTATTTTTCCTGCATTGTAAGAAGTTGTGGTAATGGCCGCCATAATACCCAAAATGGCCATAACAACTACAAGCTCAATAAGCGTTACTCCTCTATTTTTCTGAAAAATTTTTATCATACAAAGATCAGCGCTTCACACGAAGCAATTTTTATTTTTTATTTTATTCTCTCTCTTTTAAATATACCAAAAAATTACAAAAAAAGAAAACGATTTAACATCGGAAAAATCTTTGGCAAAAAAAGTATGAGAAGTGTCCCAAGAACAAGAAAAGGAGCAAACGGTATCTGACTTTTCATTCCTTTCTTCTTGAACATAATAAGGATAATTCCGATCATCGCTCCGATACCAAAGGAAATTGTAAGCAGAGGAAGGGCTAATGACAAACCAACAACAAGTCCTGATACCAAACCGAGCCATACGTCACCCCATCCCATCCAAGTTTCGTGAGACATCCAAACCAATAAGAAAAAGAAAAGAAAAATAATCAAACCTCCCGAAAGACCAAAGAAGAGTCGCGAAGAAAAAAATGGCAATGAATCAATAAAGAATGTATAAAATAAGAAAAGAAGAGTAACAAAAGCACTCACGAAAATCATCACCATCGGTATCTCCATATAACGCATATCATACACCGCAATCACAAGGAAAGAACTCATAACAAAAAGTATCCATCCTGTTTCTATGAGAGAAACATTTGATAACGGATCAAAGAAGAACATACCTGTCAAGCCAAACAATACTCCCGTCACTCCCTCGAGTATCGGATATTGCCATGAGATTTTCTCCTTGCAATCACGACATTGTCCACGCAGGAGAAGAAAGCTAATCACAGGAACATTATCATACCACCGTATCTGATGTTTGCATTTTCGACAGAAAGACCGGCCAAGAAGTGTCTCAGCGTCTTTCAAGCGATACACAAGCACATTGAGAAAACTTCCGATGATAAGTCCAAAGAAAAAAAATATCCAAAAAAAATACATAAGAATATCTATAATAAAATAAAAAAATATCTATTCTTTTC
Organism: Candidatus Moraniibacteriota bacterium; assembly: GCA_037441965.1. Taxonomy (GTDB): domain Bacteria; phylum Patescibacteriota; class Minisyncoccia; order Moranbacterales; family UBA1568; genus UBA1568. The sequence continues at coordinate 50,145 of JBBIRD010000006.1, forward strand.
TTTTAGAATATCATACTTTTTTCTTTTTTACAAAGAAAAAACATTTTGATATTTCATAATGTATTAACCAAGGATAATACCATAAAAAAATAATATGATAGAAAAAATGTTAGAATAATAATAAAACAGCCCTGGAAGACTGTTTTATTACTCATCAAAAATTCTATAAACCTAACACTTTCCAGTAGCAGTACTAGTAAATACACATCCAGTTTGAGTACAAGTAGCAGATGCACATTGACCAAGTACATCACCAGTAGGAGTGATAGTATATGAGAAATCATAAGAGGTAGCAGTACAATTAGTACCAACCGCTAGAGCACCAACCGCTGCAGCGGCTGGCCACGAAGCTCCTCCAGTACACATAGCTGCGCCAAGGCCGACTGATAATGGAGATCCATCAGAACAGCACATAACCGCACCAGGATTAGTACTGGTAACTGATGCCTTCCAAGAAGCAACCTTTGCTTTTGTACGAGCACTATTTAAACTCACCAAAACAATAGATGCGAGAATACCAATGATGGCAATAACGATAAGAAGTTCAATAAGAGTGAACCCTTTCAATACTCTTTTCATAGTAATTTTTCTTAAAAAATAATAAAAAAATTATGGACAATTTGTATAATCAGCACCAGTCGATGTCAGAGTAGCTGAAACACAAGTAGTAGGAAGTCCTCCAAAAACAGGAGTAGCAGTCACTTCAAAATCTCCATCTGTACAATTAGTGACAACAGTAGCAGAAACCGAAGGAGGCGGAGTCACATTAGCAACATCTCCACTCGCATTATCACATTCCGATACATATCCTGCTACAAGACTCGATGCTCCAGCCTTAAACTCTGCTTGCTTCGCTTTTTCACGAGCACCAGAAAGTGAAACAAGTACGATTGAAGCGAGAATACCAATGATAGCAATAACTATAAGGAGTTCGATAAGAGTAAAACCCTTAAATGTTTTTTCCATATATCTATTTTTTGTTTTATTACGTATTATCGTTTGTACTGTATTTTTTTCTTTTTTAATTTTCATATTCTCACCTCCTTCTTTTTACTTTATATATTATATTTGGAAACTTCTCTATTGTTTCATCAAGTATATTTCTAGTATACTCTTTTTTTATTTTTTTGTATACACTTGTATCGATACTCAAACAAACAAAAAAGATCCAACATTTCCTGATATATTTCTACATCTGTCCTGCAATATTGTATATAGGAAGGAGTATTCCCATCACCATAATCGCGACCCCGATACCAAGAAAAACGATAAGTACTGGTTCCATCAAAGCAGTAAGATTCTTCGTGGTTGTATCTACTTCTTGTTTATAAAACTTTCCTACGCTCTGAAGTACTACTGGGAGTGTACCTGTCTCTTCACCGATATGGATCATCTGGGCGACAATAGGAGGGATTCTCTCTGATTTCATAAAGGATGCACTCATCACATCTCCTATCTTCACGTTTTCACTAGCTTCGAGAATTATAGACTTAT
>JBBIRD010000007.1:0-50814 GCA_037441965.1 Candidatus Moraniibacteriota bacterium
GATGTGCAGTATTGAATATGGAACGATACCAGGAAATTATACTGCTACACCAGTAACAGAGATTTTAGAGAATAAAAAACACTCTATCACTCTGACTTCTCTTCTTTTCCTTACAACATATTATTATCAGGCTACCTGCATCGACAATCTGGATACAACGATCGTAGCTCCTGAAGGCAGTTTTACAACGAAAGCACTGCAGGTAGATAGTGGTAGTGAAGGAGGCGACATCACTGCACCAAATGTTTCAAGTGTTAGTGTTTCGGCTATCACAGGAGAGAATGCTACGGTTACTTGGACGACCGATGAACTGGCGAATGGCTATGTGAGTTATGGTATTACTGCGGATTATGGTGCTATGGAAGGTGATTATGTGATTAATCAGACCACTTCTGCCTATACTACCGACCATACCATTCTTCTAAAAAATCTCGTTCCGAGCACGAAGTATTATTTTGTTGTTCTTTCTTCTGACGCAAGAGGGAATATCACTACTTCTTCTGAATCTTCATTTACGACATCTTCTCCATCTACTATTTCTTCGATCAATATCGTATCAAATAAGATAGGCGAAGTTTCTCTTGCTTGGAAAACAAGTACATTGATGTCTTCTCTCGTAGAATATGGATTGACCGAAACATACGGAGATAAACAAGAAAGCACAACTCAAAAGAAAGAGCATAGTATGACGATCACAAAACTTACGAGCAATGAGTTGTATCACTTTCGAGTGAAGGGGAAAGACAAAGATAATAATCTTTTTTCTTCTTCTGACTATACTTTCTCTCCGCGTTCTTTACCAAAAATTAGTAATGTATCGAGTAAAGTCATCTCTGATACAGAAGTCGAAGTCAGTTTCAATACAAGTGTTCCTACCGATGCTAATATCAGTTTTGTGAATGTAAAAGATGGGAAAGACACTGGTACACAAGGAAAACCTGATCTTGCACTTGCTCATATCGTTTCACTTAAAAATCTTCAACCTGGAGCATCATATTCTGGAAAAATAGTTGCTTCTGATGAGGCTGGAAATAAAGTAACTCAAGATGTTTCCTCTTTCACAACTAGTCAAGATACGACGCCTCCAGAAATCGATCAATTGAAAGCCGATATGGCACTTTCTCAAGACGGCAAAGTCCAATCTATCATCTCTTGGTATACCAATGAACCGACAACGACAATGATTACTTATAAAGAAGGCACAGGAGGAGAAGAAAAAACACTGGCTATCAAAGAAGGATATTCTACGGCGCACATTGCTGTTATTACCACTTTCAAAGTAGGTTCTGTCTATTTCCTCAAAGCGCATTCTACTGATAAGTCTGGCAATGAAACGGTATCAAAAGAAAGAATGATTCTTACTCCGCAATTGAGTGAAAATGTGATTCAGATGATTATTGGAAATTTCAAAGATATTTTTAGCTGGGCGAAGATATAATAAGTGTTGTATACTGAATAAGTATATTTCTGAAATAAAAAGTATGAGTGAAATCATAACTGATACTTCCACATCGCTTCTTCATACTGAGCATTTGAATGTTGTCTATAATGCAGGTAAACAAAATGAAATGCGATCTCTGCAAGATGTCAGTTTGGATATTTATAGAGAAGAGTTTGTGATTGTTTTTGGACCATCGGGATGTGGCAAATCGACGCTTCTTTATTCTCTGGCAGCTCTTCAAGCTCCAACATCAGGAGAAATTTTTTGTAATGGGCGAGCATTTTCTCAAATGACGAAGAAAGATGTACTCCTCTATCATCAAACGGGTATGGGAATTATCTTTCAGGCATTTTTTCTTATCCCATCATTGACCATCATCGATAACATTTGCCTTCCGAAACTTTTTCGTAATGAAGATAAGAAAAAAAGAAGAGAAGAAGGAATGGAATTACTCAAGCGTTTTGGCATTTTGGAACAAGCCTATAAGTTTCCTAGCGAGCTCTCTGGTGGGCAGAAACAAAGAGCATCGATTGCCAGATCACTTATCAATAAGCCAGACATTATCTTTGCTGATGAGCCTGTTGGAAACCTTGACAGTGCCTCTGCAACGAATGTAATGGCTATTCTCAAAGAACTCAATGAAGTAGATAAAAAAACAATTATTCTTGTTACTCACGAACCAAATCACTTGCCATACGGAGATAGAAATATCTTTATGAAAGATGGAAAGCTTATACGAGAAGAAGTTCACAAAGAAAAAAGACCGCTCGCTCCTGCGGTTACCGCGGTGCCAAAAATAGAGGCCGAAAAGCGTTCACCAGAGTTAGAGATGCTTCTTCGATCGTTTCAAGGAATGCCACAGGAACAAGTTTCATCCCTCCTTATGCCATATAAAATTAAGCAAATGATGTTTCATATTTTTTCTGAAATTACCGAAGAGCAAGTGAAAATTACTGAAGGATTTTTGCAAGAATATCTTTTTCAAAATTTGAATAGAGAACAATTGCAAACAATGTTGGATACAGAAATGACTGCTGGTGGTGCCAGTTGGAATGCTCGTCGCGCAGATTCGTTTTCTCATCGTGTTGACGATCTTGTAACGCTGGCGAGAAAGATGAAAGAGAAACCAGAGGAAACAAAAAATGATGTAGGTGCATATCTCAATAAACTTTTTGATCTTCAATGTAATGAAGAGCAAATGGCACGCTTTCAATCGATTTTGAACGAACGATTGGAAAATAAAATAGATACCGAAGGACTCAATCATCTGCTTGATCTTTCGTGGAAAAAAGGAGGATTAGGTATACATAAGTTTACTGCGAGAAGAGTAGCAAGTGAAGTAGAGATTATTTGTCTCATTAAATATTAGAGGAAGTTATTATGAAATTTTCTGACGCTTTCACATTATCAACACGTATGTTCAAAGCACGAAAAATGCGTACAGCTTTGACTATCTTGGGTATGAGCGTCGGTATTGGAGCAGTTCTCTTTCTGGTTTCTTTGGGATACGGATTGCAAAAGGCGTTACTTGATCGCATCACAACATCAGATTCCCTCGTAACACTTGATGTGACAGAAGCAAGCTCTGCTCTTGTTCCGATCAATCAAGAAATAATAGATACTATACGAACTTTCCCTGAAGTAGTGGAAGTAAGTCCAGCTTCTCGTCTGACTGCTCAAGGCATTATTGATAATATATCCCTTGATCTTTCCGTCGTAGCAACAACGCCAAATTTTATGAAACTGAGCGGGTTTCGTCTTGAAAGAGGATCGACAATGAATGACGCAGATATTGAAAATATCATTATCTCTTCTACGCTCGCTTCAGTGCTTGAAAAAGATAATGGAGATGTACTTGGCAAGACAATAGAGCTTACTTTTTTTGTTCCAAGTACAGAGAAAGCAACCGCACAAGAAAAATTGGAGAAAATTGAAGTTGATACAAAATATAAAATTGTTGGAGTACTTCCAAGTGAAGAATCTCTCATTTATGTGCATAGCAATTCTTTGCCAGAAGATTCTTTGACGCATTATTCTCAATTGAAAGTGAAGTGTCAATCAAGTGATGTAATGCAGGGTGTACGAGAAAAGATTATGGAAATTGGACTGCTTGTTTCTTCTCTTTCTGATACGATTGATCAGGCAAATAAAATATTTTCCATTGTGCAGATTGTGCTTATGAGTTTTGGTATTGTAGCACTGGTTGTTTCCGCTATTGGTATGTTCAATACAATGACGATTACTCTTATGGAACGAACCGAAGAGATCGGTATTATGAAATCTATCGGTGCGTCCGATATAACAATCTCCATTTTATTTCTTGCAGAATCGATTATTATGGGATTTCTTGGAGGATTAGGTGGGGTTGTTTTGGGTATTGCTGGTGGCAGGGGGTTGAACATTGCTATTAACTTTCTCGCAGTGCGTCTTGGTGGAACTTCAGTCAATCTTTTTTATACGCCGACATGGTTTGTGGGACTCATTCTTATCTTTGCGGCTTTCGTAGGCTTTCTTACGGCAGTAGTGCCAGCAAAACGCGCGAGTCGTATCGATCCACTTGAGGCTCTCCGATATAAATAATTGTCTTTTTTTGATATACTGAGAGTATTATCATTTTATCTCTCTATACGGTATGTCTATAATAGCGAAGAAATCACTCGGACAAAATTTTCTTAACGATGAAAAAATTATTGAGGATATTCTCGAGAAAGCAAAAGTGAATTCAAATGATTGGGTATTTGAAATTGGTCCTGGAACAGGGATGCTTACTTCAAGGTTAGTAGAGAGAACAGCCAATGTTCTTGCTATTGAGATTGACCATTCTCTTGTTCTTCATTTGACGGAGATTTTCAAATCGTCAGAAGGGTTTTCTTTACTCGAAGGAAATGTCTTAGATATGGATTTAAAAGAAGCATTAGAAACATCTTTGTTTTCAGAACATCCCTATAAAATTATTGCAAATATCCCGTATTATATTACCGCGCCGATTATTCGTACGCTTCTCTCGCTTCCTTATCAGCCTATCTCGATGACTTTGATGGTACAGAATGAAGTTGCAGAAAGACTCAGTGCAAAGACTGGTTCGATGAGCCTTCTTTCCCTTATGGCACAGTACTATGCCACAGTAGAGAAGGTGCTTTTTGTTCCGAAAGAATCTTTTGATCCGATACCAAAAGTAGATAGTGCTGTGATCTCTCTCTTTCCAAAAAGAAAATATGATAAAGAGGCAGATAGAAAAGTATTTCGTCTTGCTCGTGCCGGATTTTCTGCTCGTCGAAAAACATTGGCAAATAATCTTTCATCAAGTCTGGGTCTATCCAAAGAAAGTATCGAAACGAAACTTATGGAAATTGGTTTACGGCGAGACATTCGTGCTCAGGCATTATCGGTAAACGACTGGGAGAAGTTACAGAGTTTATTTTAGAAAAATATATTCTTCTTATGTATCATTAAAATAGAAAGAATACGATTGTCAGTCCATAAAGCGTAGTGAGAGCAAGAATAATACCTGGTAATTTTCGAAAGGAGAAGAAAGAAAAATTGTTTTCTTCTCCTTTTTGGATTGTCCAAAAAGCCATACTACCGAAGATGAGAGCAGAGAAGAAAAGTGATCGAGCATGTAAAATAAATGGGCTCAGAATGAAGAGAAAGAAGATAAGACTACCAATGACAATTTTCGCTTTTTCGATACCAAGAAGTACGGGAAGAGTGAAGATATGATCTTTTTTATCGCCGACTATATCCTTGAAGTCTTTAATAGGAAGACAAAGTGTGTAGGCAAAGAATAAATAAGTAAGAATAGGTAATGGGAGAGCAGAGATATTTTTTTCTGGAGCGATCATAATGAATCCAATGATGAGAATAAGTATGCCTGCAAATCCAGCAAAGAGAGTTGCGATGATTGGAAAGCGTTTGAGTCTGATTGGTGGAGCAGAATAGAGCCATGCGATTGCCTGATAACACAGAAGGAGAAGTGTCGCAGGGAAACTCATAATTCCAGAGAAAAGAAGTGATGTGATGAAAAAAAGAAGAGCAAATGTCTGATAGAGTGTTTGGGTAATGGAAGAAGTAATGAGAGGACGATCAGTATTGGTGATGCTGTCGATATTTTTGTCGAAGATATCATTCCAAAGCACTGAGGCTATCCAGGCACTCTCTATGGCAATGAGCATAACCAGTATACCTGCAAGAGAAAAAAAGTCGATGTTTAATGAAGCGTCAGTGAAGAAAAAAGCCAGTGCTATACCAAGAAAGAAAAGTCCCCCATGATAGATGACTTGTGGAATACGAACATTGCGTAAGAGTGCGAAAAAATAAGAAGGATATTCTTTATAAAGAAGTAGTCCTATCAAGAAGGTACTGAATATGCTATAAACAAGACTCATTTTGACATTGAGAACACTGCGTAAATCACTTAAATTGAGTGAAAAAATATATTGTGGAGCCAGAAAAAGTTTGGCGACATCATTCTGATCAATAGCAAGAAAACTTTTTTCGAAAAAAAGAATGATGAGTGTGAGCCAAGAAGGAAATGTTCCGAGAATAAATAGAATACTATAAGCAATAAAAGCAACAATGAAGGCTTTTTTCTTTTCTTTTGATTTTATGAAGGTATAGAGGAAGAGAGCGAGAGTGACAATGGCCACCTCAACGCGAACGCCGTAGGTGATTCCCATATCAGGAGTATCGCCGAAAAATGTAAAAAATCTTTTTATTAAGCCTACAAATCCATCGAATTCATAGAAACTCCAAAAATGATTGCCGTGAAAGATGATGTTGTCAATAATTGGCGGAGTGAGAATGATCAGAAATCCAAAAAGAAGAACATTTGTTGCTTGTTTGAAATGGATCTTTCCAGCATAACGAACAAGAAAAACAAGAAGTAAAAATGAACAGAGAAAAAAGAGGAATGTGTGTGTGAATTCAAAAAAGAAAAAGAAGAGCGCGTGTTCTTTGAAAAGTCCAAATGTATTTTCAATAAGCAATCGAGTGAAAATAAGGGTAAAGAAAGTTACCACAAAAAAAGGCAAAGTTATTTCCGCATTTTCAATATTGTTGATGAAACGGGTAAGAAATTTTTTCATATGTCTTTAATATAACATAGATTATTTCTAAATATAGAGTGTTCCTTCGAATTATGCTAGAATAGCACAGTTATGAATAATCGAAAAAATGTATGAAATTTTGGGAAAAAGGGTTAAATCCTGAGCAATTACGAGCAGTGCTCACTACTGAAGGACCGGTTTTGATACTGGCAGGAGCTGGATCAGGAAAAACGAAAACGCTGACGCATCGTATTGCGTACTTGATACACGAGAAAAAGGTGTCTCCAAACGCTATTCTTGCTGTAACATTTACCAATAAAGCAGCAGGAGAAATGCGAGAGCGTATCGAAAAATTATTATCACAAAGTGATGTTGCGGAATATGGAGAAAGTATTCTGCCTCAAAATATTGGTACATTTCACAATATTTGTTGTCGCATTTTGCGTCGAGAGATAGAAGTATTGGGATACGACAAACGCTTCAATATTGTTGATAGTCAGGATCAGGAATCAGTTGTGAAAAAAGCTATGAAGATTCTTGAAATAAACCCTGATCAAATCAAGCCAAAAGCCATTATGGAAGGTATTTCGCGTGCAAAAAATGCGTTTATTGATGAATCTCAATTTGTTTTGCAGGCAGGAAGTTATTTTGAAGAAATAATCGCAAAAGTGTATACCGAGTACCAGAGTGAGCTCAGAAGAACAAATGCCCTTGATTTTGATGACCTTATTATGCTGACAGTAAAACTTTTTCAAGAGCATCCAGATATTCTTGCAAAGTATCAGAAAATGTTTCGATATATTATGGTTGACGAATATCAAGATACGAATTATCCGCAGTATCTTCTAGTATATCTTCTTGCTAAAGAACATCATAATATTTTTGTTATTGGTGATGACTACCAGTCTATTTATGGATGGCGTCAAGCAGATATAAAAAATATTCTCAATTTTGAAAAGGATTATACTGAAGCAACGGTGATTACTCTTGATCGCAATTACCGATCGACACAAATTATTCTTGATGCGGCAGATGGTATTATTTCAAAGAATATCAATCAACGACATAAAAAATTATGGACTGATGTGAAAACAGGCGAACTTATTACTGTTTGTCCGGCTGAAGATGAAGAAGCTGAAGCGCGATTTGTGGCTGAAACAATAGTAAAGAAACATACAGATGGTTTTTCATTCGATAAATTTGCTGTACTGTATCGAACGAATGCTCAATCGCGTATTGTTGAAGAAATGTTTCTTCGTCATTCTATACAGTATAAAGTAGTTGGAGGTCTCAAGTTTTATCAACGAAAAGAGATCAAAGATGTGATAGCGTATGTTCGTCTTTTGGAGAATCCACGTGATATTCTTGCTCTGGAGAGAATTATTAACGAGCCGAAGCGTGGACTTGGAAAATCGACATTGGATAAATGGATTCAATTCAGTAAAGAAAGAGGTTGTAATCTTTTTGAGGCAGGATATGAAATGACAACTGAAACCAGTGGACTGCGTGAAGTGAAATTGAAAGCCATTCGAGATTTTGTTGATATTTTTTTGAAATTAAGAGAAGAAATTGACCGTCGTACTGATTTTCTTTTTCCAGAACTTCTTGATGCCATCACAAAACGAAGTGGATATTTTGAAAGTTTAGCTGATGGAACAAGTGAGGGAGAAACACGACAAGAAAATGTTCAAGAACTTTTTTCTGTTGCAAAAAAGTATAGCGATATTGCTTTAGATGAAGCATTACATCGATTTTTAGAGGAAGTGGCACTGTCTTCTGATACGGACAGTATTAGTCAAGAAAGTGATGTAGTACATCTGATGACTATCCATAGCTCAAAAGGCTTGGAGTTTCCTCAAGTATTTATTTTGGGACTTGAAGAAGGTATTTTCCCTCACTCAAGGAGTGCTCTTTCTTCAAATGAATTAGAAGAGGAAAGAAGATTGATGTATGTCGGCATTACACGCGCTAAAGAAAAAGTGTATTTGCTTCACGCTGAACAAAGAACTCTTTTTGGATCAACGCAAATCAATCAACCATCGCGATTCTTGGAAGAAATACCAACAGAATTAATAAAAGAATTGGAACAAGTATCTTCTGGAATGCTCGGGAAGCGTTCTTTACAGAAATCATATAATGGGAAAAATTATTTTAATGGATCATCTCAGAGGAGTGCCTCTTTCACTCGAATGGCAAAGAGTATTCCTCAAACAAGTGAAGACGCAACAACAGAAAAACCGCTCACTTCTCTCGATGTGAGAGCAGGTGATATAGTAACTCATCCGCAATTTGGTACCGGATTGATCATTTCTCTCTCTGGAAATTTAGCCACAATTGCCTTTAAGCGTTCAGGAGTAAAAAAAATGATGCTTGGTGTTGCCCCTCTTCATAAAGCATAAATTATTTTAACTTCTTTCTTTTTGCATGAAATGCTTGATGAACATTTTTGAGATGTTCATTGGTGATGTGGGTGTAAATCTGAGTGGTGGTAATAGAAGAATGACCAAGCATTGATTGCACTGAGCGAATATCCGCTCCATTTTGAAGAAGATCTGTGGCAAAACTGTGGCGCAGGGTATGAGGATGGACATCTTTCACAATACCAGCTTTGACAGCATAATATTTCACCAGGCGTTCGATACTGCGTACGGTAAGTCGATGACTTTCTTTCGGAGATAATTTGGTATTTTTTAATCGAAGATTTTTTTGGGAAACAAAAAGTGCTGTATCGACATCGACTCGACGATCAAGGTATTTTTTGAGAGCCATTTTTGCATCTGGAGAGATAAAAACAATACGAATTTTCCCTCCTTTTCCACGGACACTGAACTCTTCTTTATCGAGGTTAATATGATGACGATCAAGACCAACAAGTTCTGATACACGAAGACCTGAAGAGAACAAAAGCTCGAGAATAGCATGATCGCGAAGTGATTTTTCAGTATTCCCTGTAGCAGAAGAGAGCAGTCTTTCTATTTCTTCATATTCGAGAAAATCTACTTGACGATCGGGCGATTTGCCGACTTCAATTTTTTCAGCATTGAGAGTATGAATATCTTGTTTGGCAAGATATTTAAGGAAAGTACGAATAACGATTGCTTGATATGATTGAGTAGTTTTTTTTAGTGTCTGCCCTGATCGTGTCATCTTTCTGTTGAGATAGATTCTGTATAAATGTACTTTTTCTGCTGTGATGTCTTGAGGTGTTTCTATGTTTCCCCAGAGAAAAAAGTACGAAAGGGTACGAATATAACTTTCGGTAGTCCGTTTTGAACGGTTCATTTCTATTTCTAAATGATCACAAAATTGCTTTGCTAAAGCGTATATTTCTGTATTTTGGAGTTTTTTTTGAGACATAAATAAGGAAAAAAGGAAGAAATCTTTCTCTATAGTATATCATATATCAACCATCAGTATTGATTGTGCAAAATGTTTTTTGTGATTTTTTCATAAAGGCTTTATTTAAGCCATAATATAGGTTTATACACATAAAATATGCTTTATTTAAGCCAATAATGAAGAAATAGAGGCTTTTCTTTATTGACCTTATGAAAGGAAAGAGTTATACTGAATTTTGTAAAAATTAGGATAAATCCTTGATGATTATTTGTTTCTTCTTTTTGAAGAGAAAATATATCTAGAGTATTTATTGATCGAAAGGCGAGAGTTTTATAAAAACTTTATTCCCAGTTGATTTTTTGAAAGCTCGTATGATAGCGAGTAGAAGACTTCTACAGTCTTTTTTCTTTCGTACACAAAAAAGATACCAAGAAATAAATATGCGTCGTTTTATAAAGAGTGTACATACGCATATTCACGAGTATCAGACACATCTTTTACATTCTCTCAAGGAAACTTCTGGATACCGTGTTGTTCGTGTTTTTCGTAATTACTCTGCTTTTTCTATTGTAGCTTCAAGTGCATTGCTCGTTTCTGCAAGTAATTTTACACAAGGAAATGCAACGAATAGTTCTCTATTCGGATATGTAAATAGTGAGAATGTTGATACTACCTCTACTCCAAAAAAATATCGATCGGCACAAGTGAATAATGAGGAAAACCTCTCATCTCTGCCTCTTTTGAATGCTGTTCCGGTTGTCGATCCAAATCAGAAGGATGATACTTCTCTTCTTGATATGCAAGGACAACTCACTTCCACTCAGTCAATACTTTCAACAGAAACAAGTTCTATTTCAAAAGATCCTGAAGAGGAAGGTGGTGTGAAAATATATACGGTAGTAGAAGGCGATACGGTGAGTGGTATAGCTTCACGCAATGGTATTACTGTGAATACTATATTGTGGGCAAATGATTTGGATAATGTTGATGAAATAAGGCCGGGGGATCAGATATTTATTCTTCCAGTAGCAGGATTTTCGTATGCAGTGAAGACAGGAGATACGCTTGATTCTATCGCTAGTACATATAAAGCCAAAAGAGATGAAATTATTGCTTATAATGAATTGCCTGCCAATGGAGATATTTCGGTCGGTGATGTGATTATTATTCCTGGAGGAAAGAAAGAAGATACCACTCCTCGAAGAACGACTCCTTCTGGTACAATCGAGCGTAGGGAATACGCCTCCTCGATAGGAGGAGTCGCAAAAGATATTTCTTCAGGATTTCGTGTTCTTGATGGTAAGGCGGGAACGGGGCACAAATTTCCTTTTGGTTGGTGTACATGGTATGTCGCTTCGAAACGCTATGTTCCGTGGAGTGGCAATGCAGGAACATGGTTGTATAAAGCAAAAGCACTTGGTTATAAAACAGGTCGCGTACCAAAAGTCGGTGCTATTATGGTAACCACAGAAAATAGATATTATGGGCATGTGGCTTTGGTAGAAAAAGTTTCTGGAGATACGATTACGGTAAGTGAGATGAATTATGTGAAATGGGGGAAGGTTGATCGACGAACCCTCTCTGCAAGTAGTCGATATATCAAAGGCTTTATTTATTAGTATTTCAGTATCAAAAGAAGAAAGAGAGAATGTGTTTTTGAAAAAAACTTTCCCTCTTTTTTTTATTGTGATATACTTTCTATAAAGATAATTTTTTTACTCTCTATTCTTTGAGAGATATATGTTTTTTACAGAAAAAAATAGAAAGAAAAATAGACTCCTCACTTTTTTAATGCTTCCTTTTTTTTGTGGCGTTGTTTTTTTGTTCCAGACACATTTTGTAGAAGCGGAGTGGCAGTGGTGGAGTCCATCGAATTGGGTAAGAGAAATTTTGTATGCTATTTTCTCTATGTTTGGAATATTTGCTTCTCTTGCTATTACTATTTTTGAATGGGCGATTAAACCAGAAAGTATACAAACTCTGATGAATAATCCCGGTGTCTATGAATCCTGGAAGTTTATTCGTGATTTCTTTAATCTCTTCTTCATTCTCGTGCTTTTATACACTGCTTTTTCGGTCGTTTTTCAGATTGAGAAAAATTTTAAGAAGACTCTTCTCAGCATTGTTCTTGCTGCTCTTTTTATTAATTTCAGTTTTCCGGTATCGAGAGCCCTTATTGATATGACCAATGTACCGATGTATTTTTTTGCAAATCAAATGATGGCAAGACCTGATGGAAATACAGATCTTTTCGGACAGACATTCTCTGCTTCACAATTAAAACATATTTTATTGCCACAAGAATCGGATTCAGATGCAAGTCGTATACTTATGGCGATTGTTTTTATCTTTCTTTTTGCTGTCACTTTGCTTGTTCTTTCGGTGATGTTTGTGATTCGTCTTGTTGCTCTTGTGGTGCTTGTTATGTTTTCATCGGTTGGATTTGCAGCATCGATCATCCCTGGACTGAATACATACGCGAAAATGTGGTGGGATTCTTTTTGGAAATATGCTTTTTTTGGTCCGGCAGCAATGCTGATGCTTCTTGTATCTGTCCGTGTTTTTGCTTCTTTGGGAGATGGTACTGCTAACAATGTTGCAGGTATGAATAGTACATTAATACAGAGCGCGGGGAATGTCGCTGGTTCTACTTCTAATGATACAGGTTTTTTTGCTGCGATGCTTCTTTTCACTATCCCGATTATTATGTTGTGGATGGCGATGAGTCTTGCTCAGAAGTTTTCTATTGCAGGAGCGAGCTCTGTTGTAGGTCAAGGACAAAAGGTCTCTCGATGGATGGCAAAGAAAATAGTTAATAACACTCTTACGAGAGGCTATGGAAAAGGATATAAAGAGCGTGCAGAGAATCATAAGTTTTTGAAATTTGTTACGCCGAAGTATTGGAGTGAAGCAAGTAAAGAGAAAGAAGAACAGTTGCAAGCTCGGGCGTCTGGAGTAGAAAATGCGGAGGCTCGTGTTATCGAAAATCAGCATAATAAGAAAGTAGCAGAAGCTGAAAAGAAAATGGAAGAAGAGCGTATTAGTGAAGCAGAACTTCGAAGAAGAATGAATGATCGTTCTGGTAATACTTCAGATGCAGAAGTAGAGGCTGCAGCCAATATCCTTTCGAAGAAAGATCTGCTCCACAATAGCGCTGATATAGCTTCTGCAACAAACGCAATAACTCATGCGAACAGGAATTTCTTACCAGATATTACTCGTGAGAAAACTCAAAGAATAGTAAAGAAGGCGGGTGCAGAAATATATACAACAGGAACAGAACTTGCTCAGGCTATTGGAAGACTTGGTACCGATACGAAAGCTATTACCGCGTTGATAGATAAAGCCAGTGGGAACGCTCTTAATCTTTCAGATGCTGAATATCAAAATATCATAACACGCAATCCGTCTGTACAAGGGAAACTTGATGGAAAAATGAGAAAAGAAGGTCAAATTTCAACACTTGTTGCAGTCGCAGCTTCTGCTCCAGGCGGATCGGCTCGTACTGCTATCCAAGATATTTTCGATCATATGACTGCAGAAGAAGTAGCAAAACAAAAAATCTTTACTCATTCGAATTATGGTACTGAAGCGATCAATTACATCAAACAATTGGAACGAAGTGGTTCTATGGAAGATATTCAACGCGCTCAAGAAATTCGAAAGAAATTGAATAAATCTGTGAATGATAGAATCTAAGTAATGTATTGAATAGTATGGAAAAACAATTACAAAATAGTGATATACTCATTTATTTTCCGATGATGATTTCGTCTGATGGATCTGTTCAATCTGGAAAATGCGGAGCTACTTCTGAAGATTGGGATAAGCTTAGAGCGCTTTCTTTGAAAGATCAAGACATTCTTACTTCAAAAGAGATATTTCTACAGCTTCAATTTTTGCAGAAAAAATTTGGTTTAAACAATGCATCAGTTGCTTATATTAGCCTTTTTATTCGTAAGATTTTCTTTAAAGAAATGACACTACAGGAATGCGAAGTAAAAATCGCTTCTATGTTGGAAATGATTGGTGGAAGGGATCCTCATCAAGCTAAAGACATTGTTCTTTTTATTCAAAACAATATTCTTACCATCGAACCGAAACTTGTTATACAGAATGAGGAAGAAATGACATCAAAGAAAACAGCATTAAGCATTCCTCTTTTGCAAGCATTGTCTCGGTATGAAAGACTTGGCAACCAATTGATTACTAAAGAAAGAATTCGTATCAAATCACAGAGCGATCCTGTGAGACCATCTCTTTCGTATTGGATCAAATGTTATCGTGATGAGCTCGGAGTTGGCCATCATGATAGTGTTGTGCGTGGCAATTTCTTGTTTCGTTCTGAGAATGGCAAGAAACTTTCTTCTGAAGATCGTGAACGAGTCAGTCTTCTTATTAAATCTATTGAAGAGAATTTGCCTCTCACTATTGACACAGAACATCAAGAAATTCTTTTCCCAGCATTCTCTACTTTCGATGTGAATGCTCCAAAAGAGATGAAAGGAGAGGAAAAACCACTCGTTACAAAACCTCCAGTTATTCCTATTCCTTCACAACCGCTTTCTCCTTCTTTTTCGCCTCATAAAGATACTCTCCGTTTTTCTTCAAATCATATTTTTCCTGCAGAAAAAGAAATGATGATAAAAAATAAAACAATACGACAAGAAGTAAAAAAAGAAGATATGAAAGAAGAAGAAACACCAAAAATTACAAAACCTCCAGTTGTCCCTACCCCTCCTGGTCTTAATATGAATACTCCAAAAGAGATGAAAGTAGAAAAGAAAAAATTGCAACCTTTCATTATTAAAGCCAAATCATCGGATCGTTCACCTGATTCCCAATCTCAAACTCAGAATCAAGTTCAACCAGCATTTGTTATGCCTGAGAAACCTGTGAAAGATTTTGTTCCAGAGGTGTTTGAAGATGCTGATCCATTTATGATTCGACCTTCACAAAGGGATAAGTAGCATTTAATGAAGTTTGTTATTTTGTATAATAGAAAATGTTATCTTTTTTGCTCTCTCTATGATGTTTAGCGTACCACAATTTATTGATGTTGAAGACAAAATTGTTGGACCTCTTACCTGGAAACAACTTGGTTGGATGATTGGTATGGGTGTGGTGATTATGTTATTTTTCAAATTGTTTGACACTGCACTTTTTGTTATTGCTACTATTCCGGTAGTACTTCTCTTTGTTGCTTTTGCTTTTTATAAGCCAAACGGATTTCCAATGACTACCTTTGTGTTTTATGCAATACTTTTTCTTTTTAGACCAAAAGTAGCCGTGTGGAGAAAATCCGCTGATAAAAGTCCAGAAACGAAACCTGTAGATACACCTCCCCCTGTTCAAACGAAACCAATAAAAGAGATAAATAATGAGAAGTTGCAAGCATTTGCAAAAATTCTTGACGATCCGCGACATTCTTTTAGAGATTAAAATGAAGGAAAATATAAGTAATAAAAAAAGACAATGGAATTTTTAACTCAAAAAAAAGAAACATCAAAAGGATCAAGTACACAACAGTATGTGGATGTTGATAAGATCCGTGATGGCGTTATTATTATGAAAAACGGATCACTCCGATCAGTTCTTCTTGTTTCTTCTATTAATTTTGACCTGAAATCTTCAGAAGAACAGGACGCTATCATTGCTCAATATCAATCATTACTCAATTCACTCGATTTCCCCTTGCAAATTGTTATATCTTCTCGTCGTTTCAATATTGATCCATATATAAAAATGCTTGATATTGTGGAAAAAGAGCAGGAGAATGAGCTGCTTCGTTTCCAAATTACCGAATACAAACTTTTTATAAAGAACCTTACAAACATTTCAAGTATTATGTCCAAATACTTCTATGTTGTCGTTCCATTCTCTCCGGTAGAGGATAAAGACGGAGGAATCCAAACAAAACTCTTTAGTATCTTTAGAACAAAAGAGGCTTCAAATGGAGGAAAGGGTCAACTCTTTGAAACCTATCATTCTCAACTTTTACAACGAGTGGAACATATCATTCAGGCATTAAATAGTACTGGAGTGTATACAGTAGCCTTGAATACTGCCGAGATTATAGAACTTCTTTATAATAGTTATAACCCATCGCTTTTTACTGCCTCAGTAATAAAAGATATTAATAATGTAGAAGTACTTTCTTAAAAATAAATGTATTCAAAATCATGAATCAAGGCATTGAAATTATTGACAAAAAAAATGAAAAAAAATCTTCTCTCTTCAAAGATATTTTTTCAGGTCTTCATTCTCCAGAAATGAATGAAGAAGAGAAATTGTATCAGGAAGGTTTGACGAACATCCGCGATTTCATTGCTCCTCCTGCTATCAAACTTATACCGAATACTATGCAGATAGGAGAAGTGCTCTCTCGAACATATTTTGTCGTCGCATATCCGAGGTTTCTTTCTACCAATTGGTTTTCACCTATTATCAACATAGATTTTTCGATGGATACAGCTTTCTTTATTCATCCGATCGATAGTGCAGAGATTTTAAAAAATTTGCGTAAATCTTCTACACAAGTTCAGTCACAAATAAGTATTGAAGCTGAGAATGGGAAAATAAGCGATCCTGTTCTAGAGACGGCTTTACAGGATATTGAAACACTTCGTACTAATTTGCAACAAGGAACAGAGAAATTTTTTCGTTTTGGATTGTACCTTACGGTATATGGGAACGATGAAAAAGAATTGAGTGATAAATCAAAACTTATTGAATCTATTCTTGAAGCTCAATTGGTGTATATAAAACCTGCCGTGATGCGAATGGATCAAGGATTTATTGCTACAAGACCCCTTGCAAGTGATACATTGGATGTTGCCAGTAATTTGAATACTGAACCACTTTCTACAACATTCCCATTTGTTTCCTCAGATCTTTCCTCTAACGAAGGTATTCTTTATGGCATCAATAGACACAATAATAGCCTTATTCTTTTTGATCGTTTCAAAATGGAAAATGCAAATATGGTTGTTTTTGCAAAATCAGGTGCTGGAAAGAGCTATACTGTAAAACTCGAAGTTTTGCGATCGATGATGTTTGGTGCTGGTGTTATTATTATTGATCCAGAAAATGAATACAAACATTTGTGTGATGCTGTCGGAGGGGCTTTTCTTAAAATATCTCTTTCTTCTGATGTTCATCTCAATCCTTTCGATCTTCCGACGAACATTGGTGAAGAAAATAGTGCTGATATTTTTCGTAACACTATCGCCAGTCTTATTGGACTTCTTCATTTGATGCTTGGATCTGTTACGCCAGAGGAAGATTCTATCATTGACCGTGCTATACGAGAGACATATGCGATGCGAGATATTTTGGAGTCAAGTGATTTTTCTCAGCTGACATACTCTTCTTTTCCAACTATGTCGGATCTTTATGCCGTACTTGAGAATATGGAAGGAGCAGAATCTTTGGCAGCGCGTTTGGAGCGCTATACAGAAGGTATTTTTGGCGGATTCCTTAACAAGCAAACAAATATTGAGATGAATAATCAGTTAGTGGTATTTAATATCCGTGATCTTGAAGAAGAACTTCGTCCTATTGCGATGTATATTATCTTGCAGTTTATTTGGAATGAAATCCGTGCCCATATGAAGAAACGAGTTATTGTTGTGGATGAAGCCTGGATAATGATGCAACATGAGGATGCAGCCGCATTTATTTTTGGTATCGCTAAGCGTTGTCGAAAATACTATACTGGACTTACTACTATTACTCAAGACATTGGAGACTTTAATGCATCTCGATATGGGAAACCGATTATTACTAACTCTTCGATGCAACTCCTTCTTCGTCAATCGCCATCTTCGATCGATCTTGTTGCTGAGACATTTTATCTCACGGATCATGAGAAGTTTTTGTTGCTTGAAAGCAATGTCGGAGAGGGAATATTTTTTGCTGGATCAAAGCATGCAGCAATAAAGATCATTGCTTCATATAGTGAAGATCAAATTATTACTTCAGATCCGAAACAGCTTCTTGAAATAGAACAAGCGAAAGCAGATTTTGATGCAGGAAGATAGAAAAAATATTTATAGGAAAACATTTCTGATGTTATGAGAAGACAGAGAAATAAAGACCAATCAGGAAAACCAATCTTCACAGGAGAGAAACCATCTCTTTTACTTTATGGCGGAGTGGGGATAATTGCTCTCTTTAAGGATACGCTTGATTTGATATTTATTGGATCTTTGCCTGGTATTGGTACGATATTGACTCTGTGTTTGTCTTTTCTTATTTGGTTATTGCTGTATATTTTTGATCGATCAGGAGGAAGTCAAAATATGCAAACAACGCGTGGTTTGGTAGTCATATTTTTTGGAATAGTTGAAGCGATTGGTTTTGGTCTTAATTTTCTTCCCATTGAAACAGTGATGGTGTTCATGCTGTATTTTTTAGCGAAGAAAGCTTGGAAACAAGCAAAAAAAGAAGCAGAAGGGTAAGATCAGATTTTCTTGAGAATAAAATAATCAGATTATGTTATCAAAAAAATGATGCAAACATTCGTACAATTACTTTCTTTCTTTAGGCGGTTTTTGATCACATTCCTTTTAGTTATTTTTTCTCTTCTTTTTCTCTTCTTTTTTTCAGAAAGTGAAACCGTGAGTCCAATTCTCCAACAGTTTATTGTGAGCATTGTTTTCTTTTTGATTATTCCACTTGTTTATAGTAGAATAGTGATGAAAGAACCTTGGGAAAATATCGGTTTTCAGAAAGGTTATTTCTGGACAGGATTGTTCCTTGGTATTCTTTCTGTTCTTTTCACTTTCAGTATTTTTTGGTGGACCATAAACTTCTTTCCTTCCTTCAAAGAATCATATGTATTGCCAGGGATTGTTCAAGTGAGCTTTTGGTGGTTTGTTTTTTATGAGCTTATTGTTGTTTCAATTCTTTTAATGCTTTATGAAGTATTCTTTAGAGGATTGATACAATTTTTTTGGTTAAAAGATTTTGGTATGTGGGCTATTTTGATACAGACACTCTTTTTCGTGTTATTTTCGATCAATGATATCTCATGGCAACGGTTCCCTCTCCTTCTTTTCTGTCCATTTGCTGGACTCATTGTTTACTTTTCAAAATCGCTCTGGTATTCTTTTGTTGCGAGTTGGATGTTTCTCTTTCTTGTTGATATTTTTTTTCTTATTTCACACTAGCTATTTTTAAAATACATATTTATGAGATTTCATCGCGGAAAAATTAAGCATTTTTTTACATTTGTTTTTATCATACAATTTTTTCTTGTTAATACTCTTCCTGCATTCGCTTTGTTTGGAGGACCAAAGATTCCTTCCCCATCAAGTGTCCTTTCTGATGTAGAGAAGCGCTACCATCTTGATACCGGTTCTATACAAAATATAGGTGAAGCAATGAATGTTTCTTCGGGAAAAATGACTGTCCCAGAAGTTTCGATTTTTTTTACTCCGAGTGATCCGAAAGAAGGAGAAAAGATTACCGCAAAAGCTTTTCCAACATTTTTTTCAAATTCCGAAGAAGATATGTATTATACATGGTCGCTGAAGCGAAATGGGTGTGATATAGAGAAGTCGTATGATCGAAATGATCCACAAAAGCGTTCTTGTGATGCAGATAATAATGGAAATATAGATGTTGAGGATTGGAAAATAACTGCTGGAAGAATTCTCGTTCAGAATGGGTACGATACAACAGATAATGCAGACCTCGGTCCTCTTGATGATGATGGCTATAGAGCTCATTTTGGTGGCGCTAACAGGACGACAGCGAGTAATGAATATTGTTATATTAACGATCCTTCTTCAGGTACTAATTATGAGCTTGCTTCGGGATCAAGCGAGACCAGATTTATTGATTCTTATGGATCTCTTTGTACAGGTAATCGCACTCCTGCGTGTGCAGTAGAAGAGCTCACTCTTGAGAACACTACTCTTACAATGAATACTTCTGCAACAGGAGGCTCTTCATCAGCTACTGGTGGTTCCGGAGATGCTAATGGAGGGACCGGAGGATCTGCATCAGCTACTAATGCTAGTGCATCTGCAAATGCATCAGGAGATGTTGTCAAAACCAGTCAAACAGGATACACTGTTTCGGGGATTCCTGCTTGTTTCAATAATACGATTATTTGTAATATAGGTACGCCTAAATGCGTGACAAATATTAATTCTTCAAGTCCAATATATGGGAGTAATTTGATTTCATGTTCTTCTACAGCAGATGTATCAGGAGCTATTACAAATAAATGTCAACATCTTTTCCCGAGAGCTTCTGAAAGTGGTGATAATCGTTTTGAAGAAAGAGAAGAAGGATTTTGGGGGACAAATCCAAGAGATCCAAGCACTGCAGATAATGGTAATAAAGATGAAGCCAATGTTGTAGGGCTCGGTCAATCAAGTTTTACTTGGACTTATCAAAAAGGTGATAAGATTGGAGTAGCTGTAGAAGGAACTTCTTTGGTGCCTACAAAACATGATAACACTTCTTTTATGACGATGTGGGCATTTTCTAATAAAAAATGTAATCCGTCCGGAACAACAGGTTCTTATTCTCAGATGATTAAAGGTTATAGTGTTTCTTTTCCAACTGTAGATATGGATTTAAATGACTGTATCCCAAGAAGTCTTGTTGATCCGACTGTTGGAGGACAGGCAACAAGGTTGACGCTGGCTGTATCTGCTACTCCTGATGATCCTATCAACGATAGTAGTGATGATAAAAGCGGTGATACAATTTTTGTACAAGCATCAGTAGATAATGCCAATAAAAATATCGCAAATATACTCTTTGACTGGAAAATTGATATTGCAAGAAATATTAGTGATTTTGAAAACGAAAATTCTCAGCCCATTACCGATGATTTAATCGACAAAAAACTTATTGGAAACATTAAAGGAAATGGACTTGATAGTTTGCAACTCAAAATGAATCTTACAAATGAAGATATAAACAACATAGAGGACTATAAATATCTTCGATTTCGTGTTACTGCCGTAGAGAGTTTTGGTGAGAATCAAAGACGAAAAGGAACGAGTGATATTGTGGTTAAATTTATCAATTCTACGGATAAGATTTCTGTTAAAAGAGTAGAAGCAGATGATCAAGGAAAAGTTCGATTAATAACAGACGACACTCTTTGTGATGGTCATGATAATGATTTAGATAAAACACTTTGTAAAGTGATAAAAAATGAAATTATTGGACTTAAAGTCGATTCTTCAAATCTTCAAAATTTCCGCTGGACAATCAATGGTGTGCCATTGCTTTGTAATTCACGCGTTTCTTCCCCTTGTGATGACAAGGCTCAGGGTGCAATAAATTTCTTTCCTGTAACCGGTAATCCTGGTGATATGTATACCGTTACTATGACAGCCAATGAAGTATCTCCGTCAGGAAGTATCACGGATAAAACAGTTACTCTTACACGCGCTTTTGTGGTTGTCGAACCAAGTGTTACTTTAAAATCTACCAATGAGGAAAATGGTGCTTGGAGGAAGTTTTTAGGTCGGTATAAATCTTTGGTAGATGTTGTTGGTAATAGCGAATGTCTAGAGAACTTATGTGATGACTTCAGTGATTCTATTTATGAAGCTTATAAGGGAACGACAGGAGTTTCTTTTTATGCTGATTTTACGCCAAACTTTTTAGGAAGGAAGGCAACGGTCACCTTTACTCTTGATGGTATGGACACATCGTCACAAGACTTTTTAGACAGTAAGAAGATAACACCATTTGATATTACGAAAGCTGTAGGGGAAACATATACCATTGGAGTAAAAGCAGAAGTAGCTGAAGATGTTAATTTGCGAAAAGCGTTGATGAATATTTGGGGAATATCGCCTTTTTCATCTTCTGAATTGCATTTTGATTCGTCAGTGCAATTAGAAGTGAAAGATGAACCGGTGACTGAAGGTCCTATGAATGGTCCTCGGAAATATTATGCAGCGATTGCATCATATCTTCCATCTTCCGTTTTGTTCACTTTCCGTATCTTTCTTTCAGCTGTACTCGTTTTATTTACGCTTCACTTATTAAATAGAATGCTTGAGAACCGTAGATTAACAGCTTTTGTGAACGATGCAGTAGAGAAAGAAAAAGAATAATCTTGCGCGTATCTTTGCGAAATATGTTTGAGATATTCTCAAAATAAGAAAATCTGTGAAATAAAAAACCAGACATTACAATGTCCGGTTTTTATTTTTTATATATCAGAAGTTTCTTATAAAAGACCCATCTGACCAAAGAAAGTAAGACTAATGACTGGTATGAGAGCTAAGAGGAATGCAAAGCTCAATTCCTCACTTTGTTTTGACTCTTCTGCTACTCTTGCACAGTTTGGGCAACTGCCAGTAGAACATGCGTCTGTACTTACTTCTGTTTCCATTTTTGGTTCCATAAAAATATGTTTTAATGTTTAATTTTTTTTAAAACGATAGCTTCTTTTTGTTTTTATATTTATTTTAACCTTATTCGACCTCTCGGTTTTGCTTAGCGCATATTAAGAAAGAAAAAAACGGGACAGGACAATGGAGTCCTCACCCGTTTTCTTTATCTCAACACATCTAGTATAGCATCTTTTTTTCACTTTGTCAATGTATCCTCTTGTATGTTTTTCTCTTGTTGTTTATACTTAAAGAAGTAATTTTTTTATCATCCCTATGTTATATCGCATATTTTTTCCTATTACATTGTTCGTTTTTTCTTCTTTTTTGTTGTCTGGGTGTACGACACAAGAAGTGAAAAAAGATGATCCTATTAACACATCAATCTCTCTTGATAAAGAGAAACAAAATACTGAATCATCATTGGCACCACCAGAGAAACAAGATAAGAATATTTCTCAAGAAAAAAAAGCGTTAGAAGAAAAAAAGGAACCTCTTAATCAAATAAGTACAAAAAAAATGTATACTACAAAACCAGAAATGATGATTGATACTACAAAGGAATATAGCGTGACAATGAAAACAAGTAAGGGTGATATCGTGATCGCTCTTGATGCGAAGAATACTCCTCTTACAGTGAATAATTTTATTTTTCTAGCAAAAGAGAAATTCTATGATAATACAATTTTTCATCGTACGATTAAAAATTTTATGATTCAAGGAGGTGATCCGACAGGTACTGGTATGGGTGGGCCTGGGTATCAATTTGCTGATGAGTCTTTTACAGGTGAATATACAAGAGGAACGCTCGCGATGGCAAACGCTGGACCAAATACTAATGGGAGTCAATTCTTCATTATGCATAAAGACACGCCACTTCCGAAAAATTATGTTATTTTTGGTCATGTGACTGCAGGAATGGACATTGTTGATATGATTGCAGAAGCACCGACAAAATCAGGAGGAGAAGGATCTTCACCCGTTGAACCGGTATCTATACAAACAATGATTGTAAGTGAGAAATAGTGAAACAAGAAGAACAAAAAGTACTCAATTTTTCTTTGAGAAAATATAAATATAAAAATTGTATACATTGTGAAACAAAATAATAGAAAAAAGAAAATGAGTATTTTTGATATTTTTTGGAGTAAAGAATTTCGTCTGCCTTTCGTAATGAGTCTGTGTATTTTTGTTGCATTTTTTTTGGGAGAAGAAAAGATCTACGTACTCCCGATCTTTTTTGGGATAGGGCAACTCGTGATAGAATCATTTGATCGTATCAGAAGAGGAAGATGGAATCTTGATTACCTCGCATTTTTGGCTTTAGGGGTAGCATTTATATTAGATCAATGGCTTGCTGGTGCTATTGTAGCGCTGATGGTCGCTATGAGTGCTGCACTTGAGACATACGGTACAAAAAGAGCGCAAAAAACACTGAGAGGATTATTTGAGAATATTCCTAAAATAGCACTTCTCGTTACTGATACAGGTACTCAGGAGATGTCTCTTTCTAAAATACAGAAAGGAGATCATATTCTTATTCGTCCCAATGAAATGCTGGCTTTTGATGGATATTTGCTTTCTGATAAGGCACTACTGAATGAGGCAAACATCACTGGAGAAATGGAACCAGTGGTTTATTCACATATGTCTGTTTTGAAAAGCGGTACGATAAATATCGGTGAACCGCTTACTCTCAGAGTGCTTTCTGATTTTGAACATTCAAGTTATCGAAATATTCTTTCTCTGGTAGAAGAAGGAAAATTGCATCCCGCTCCTGTTGTGCGTCTTGCTGAAAAATATAATTTTTATTTCACTTTTGGCGCATTATTTTTGGCATTGGGAGCATATTTTTTTTCTTCAGATTGGGAGAGATTTCTCGCTGTGTTAGTGATAGCAACTCCGTGTCCTCTTCTTATTGCAGCTCCCATCAGTTTTATCGGAGGTCTGAATAAAGCAGCAAGAAAAAATATTATTATCAAGAGTCCTATTATACTTGAACTTCTTGCGAAGACAAAGATGTATTTTTTTGATAAAACAGGAACATTAACTTTAGGTGAACCAAAGATGGAACATATTGAGATCTTTGATAGAGCATTTTCTCGTGAACATATTTTAGCTATTGCTTCTGCTCTGGAACAGCATTCTTTTCATCCGATTGCTAAGGCTTTTGTGAAAGAATACCATATCTCTGATGGGGAAGCACTCGTTGCGACTGATGTCGTTGAAAAAATAGGCGAAGGTATTTCCGGTTTTGTAGAGGGGAGAAAAATGAGTCTTGTGCAGGCAAAAGATACTATACAAAGCGGGATTTTGGTAGATCTTTTCTCTGAAGATCATCGCATCGCGCGTTTTTCGTTTCAGGATATATTAAAAAAAGATGTTTCAGAAATGTTCACCTATTTACGAGAACGAGGATATACTTTAGGGATTCTTACAGGAGATAAAAAAAAGAACGCAGAACATATATTTGGACGATTTAAATTGCCTATTTATGCTGAATGTAGACCTGAGAAGAAGACGAGTCTTATTGATCGTTATCAGAAGAATGGAGAATTAGTTGGTATGGTAGGTGACGGTATGAATGATGCTCCTGCACTCGCGCTCGCTGATGTCGGTATTGTTTTTTCTGGATCAGAAAATAGTGCTTCGATCGAAGCGGCTGATGTGGCAATTCTTGGACGAGATGTTATGCTTATTCGTGATGCGGTACATATCGGGCGTAGGTCATACACCGTTGCTTTGCAGGGTATTATCGTTGGTATCAGTCTTTCAACAGTAGGAATGATAATCGCCTCTTTTGGTTTTATCACACCTTTTTATGGAGCTATTTTACAAGAAGTGATTGATGCAATGGTCATTGTGAATGCACTTCGATCCACTTATTAGGTTGATGTATAATTTCTGGAAATAAAAAACAATATCTTCTTGATGTTGTTTTTTGTATGAATATATTTTTTTATTTATAGCGGAGTGCTTCAAGAGTATCAATTGAGGAAGCTTTGCGTGCTGGGAATATACCAGTAAGAAATCCAATGAAAGCACCAAATGCAATAACTGTTATAACAAACCATGTAGGACTAAAAAAGAGATTGACTGATTCGCCACCAAATCGAGTAGCAATAAGATTGATGCCTATATTTAGTATTTTTCCTTCTGAATAACCAAGAACGACTCCACCAAGAGATCCAAGAAATCCCATAAGGGTTGATTCCATCACGAACATAAGTGAGATGCTGGCGCGTGAGGCACCGATAGCTTTCATAATACCAATTTCCTCGGTACGCTCGAGCAGTGCAATAGTCATTGTATTGAACATACCGATAGCAGAAACAATGAGAGCAATCATACCAAAGACCATAAGAATAATCTGAACAATGCTGAATACCTTGTTGGCTTGGTCGATAGTTTCAGAGATAGATGATGCAGTGAAGCCTTTATTTTCTATTTCAGTGCGTACATCATTTAGAGTATTTGTCGAGGTACATTTTGCTTTGAGTTTTGTGTAATTTTCAATCGAGAAATCTGACAGAGAATCAAGTGATAGATAGATAATATTTTCTTCACCAGATACAACACCAACTACTGTGTAAAGTTTTTGTGGGTTATAGGAAAATCCTTGACCGGCCGTAATGCTTTGAAAAAGTGTTAAATAAGCTGTTTTTCCAAGCATATCCTGAGGATCGATATTGAAAATACGAGCTACCGCTGAGGTGATGATAATACTTTGAGTTTCGTTTTCAAGAAAATATTTTCCTGCTTCAATTTTTAAACCTTCGTTTTTGAGGAGCGATGCCGAAGAACTGACCGTACTTACATCAAGTGTAAAATCATCAAATTTACCTTGGCCAGGGAGTTCAAGAACTGGGATAACAGCAGTAACATTTTGAATATTTTTGAGTTCGTTAATTGTGTTATTGTTCAAGATCTGGGTACTATCGCCTTGAGTAATATCAAGTGTGACTAATGAATCTGAAGTCGTGATTTTTTCTAGAAGCGTGCGTTGAAGTCCGTATCCAAAAGACACTAGAAAAATAATTGCAGAAATACCAACACTCATACCGAGAATAGTAAGAAGTGTTCGCATAGTGCGAGCCTTAAACATACGGAGAGATAATTTGAGAAGATCGAGGAAACGCATAAGGTATTAAGAATATTTGAGAAGCATAATAATTTCAATCTCTCGAGTTACTTTTTCGGCAGTAATCTTATTGAGTCCAAGTCCATGATCATTGATATTGCTATCCAAATTTTTAAGAAGACCGATCTGACCAATTTTACTTTCGATACGATATCTCAGGATATCTTCAAGTTGCATTCTTTGATCAGGTGCGAGGCGAAGATGAAATCGATCAACGAGATAGTCTGCGAAAGAAGAAAGATATTCGGGACTGTTTTGTTTGATATTTTGTGCTTGTTCAATGATCTTTTGTGCTTGCTCAGCGAAGGATTTGGCACGCATTTTATTCCAACCAGCACCACCATTATCAAGAGGAACATCAAGTTTTTGAGTAAATGTTTGAATATCGATATTTTTGAACAAAAGTTCTTTGAGAAACGCTTCAGCCATAGTTACCTGTTCATCATTCAGTTGTGAGAGAAGGTGAGCGAGGAGTTGCTTTGCTTTAAATGGAACAAGAAGTATATCAATTTGTTGTGGCAAAAGATTCTTGAATGACGCCATAAGCATTTTGAGTTCAAGTGATTCTTCTGGTGGTTTTTCTTCCTCTATAGTGCTTTCAATTTTCTTTATCGGACGCTTTTCTTTGTGTACTTCTTCTTTGATAATAACCCCATCTTTCATAAAAATAACGCGATCAGCATAGGGAAGATGATCAGGGTTGTGAGTCACAAGTACAATAGTTTTTTTGTCAATTTCATTCAATTCTTTTAGGATTTTCATCACATTTTCAGCACTTTCACTATCGAGGTTTCCTACCGGCTCATCAGCAAAGATGATTTTAGGATCATTAACAAGTGATCGTGCGATTGCTACGCGTTGCTTTTGTCCACCAGAGAGCTGGCTAGGAAATTTATCTGCCTGACCTGCAATGCTAAAACGGCGCAGAAGTTGAATGCCTGCTTTTTTTCTTTCCTCTGGATCTTCACCTCGGAATACTTTTGGAAGGCAAACATTATCCAAAATATCGAGTGATCCGATAAGATAGAATGCCTGAAAGATCATTCCGATACCTGTTTGATGGAGTTCAAGATCTTCTTTGCGAGTCATTTTAGCGATAGATTTTCCACGAAAAAAGACTTCGCCATATGTTGCGCTTTGGAGCCCTGACAAAGAATAAAGGAGTGTCGATTTTCCGCATCCGGAAGGACCATAGATAATGACATATTCTTCTGGATAAATAGCAACATTTGTCTCTTCCAGAGCCCTCATTTCATTGGATGCGCCTTGATTGTAGATGACACGGAGTTTATCAGTATAGATAAGTGGTTCGCTTTGTTCGTTCATTTTTTCTTTATTACTTGTAATAAGTATACCATATTTTTTTCTTTCTTTCTATTTTTTCTTTCTTTCTATTTTTTGTATGGAATTTTTTGTGAGAGAAAAGAGAGTTTGCGAAGAGAAAAAAATAAGAATAGAATAGACAAGGTATAGAGTTTTATTCTGAATAAAATATGAAACAAGTGTCGGTTATTATTACTTTAGGAATTATCCATATCATTATTCTTTCACTGTTTGGTATGTATTTTTATCGCCTGAAACATTCTGAAGTAAATAATCCTCCTGTAACAGAGTCTAAAAATACCTCGCTTACGAATAACTAATAAATCGAAAGAATATGATTATTACAGTGCTCAAATTTCTTGATCCTCTTATTGTTTTCTTCTTTCGATTGAATGATTTTTGTGTTTCTTTGATAAGTACCTCTATTTTTTTATTCAAGAAAGGTATTCTTTTGATTGCTTTTGGAAGTTTTTTCTTTCTTTTTTTACCGGAAATGAGAAAAGATTTTGGCAGTATGGCTGAAACAATGCTTCTTTTTCTTCTTTTTTTGAGTCCGCTTTCGAAGATTTTTCGAATGAAACTTCTTTTTCTCCTGATGAGTATGCGGAGAGAGTTTGGTATCTTGATGGGTTGTTTTGCTTCAGTGCATAGTCTTGCTTATTTTGTTGATCCGTCATCATTTGTTTTCATTAAGCCATATCTCAATTCACGATTCTTCTCTCTTCAGCCAATATTCTTTTTTGGTATTATGGCATTTCTTTTTACCCTTCCTCTTCTTTTGACATCAAATACGATCAGTGTTCATCTTCTTGGATCAAAACGATGGAAATTACTTCATCGAATTGTATACATTCTCCTTATTTTGATGCTCCTTCATATTTTCTTTTTGAAAGGCTTTCGACAAGGCTCATTGAATATTTTTGAACTTTTACAAACAGCGAGTATTCTTTTGAGTTTTTTACTTCTGTGGATATTTGCTTTATATGGTACGCCAATTTTCTTGCGTGATGTGATACTCTATTTGGATAATCGATATAAGACTTTTTGTACGCAGGAGCATAAAAATATATAAGAGTATTATTTCTTCATTTTTTATTTTATGAAATATTTTTTTCGTATTTGTTTTTCCCTTCTGTTTTTTGGAGGTATTACATCTTTTTCTTCTTCTGTTTTTGCACAAGAGAGTACTATCAATGAAAAGGAAAACAGTGTGCTTATTCAAGTTTTTGAGCGAAAAGAGTGTGCGCATTGTAAAGCAGAGAAAACATATCTTGATGCACAGAAAACACAAAGAAGTGATTTGGAAATAGAATATATCGATATTGAAACAGAAGAAGGAAGAACACTTTTTTATCATTTTACAGAGAAAGAAAAGATTACGAAGACAACTCCATTGACTGTCATTGGTGTTACTATTCTTCAGGGTTTTGATTCAGAAAAGACAACAGGGAAGAGGATAAATGCTCTTGTTGATAGATATAAAAATGAACAGCGTATTGGTATTGAAGGAATTCTTTCTGGAGCATCCAGTATAGTCGATGATACACAAGGACCAGTGTGTGATAGTGAGATATGTATTACACCAAGAGCAGAACCGTTATTTGTGACGCTTCCTCTTATAAGAACAACGATTGATGTTATGCAGTATTCCTTACCGCTTCTATCCAGTATTTTAGGACTCATCGATGGTTTCAATCCTTGTGCTATGTGGGTGCTTGTTACTTTTCTTTTAGTATTGTTACAGATAGGATCACGAAGGCGTATGTTTGTTTTTGCGGGACTTTTTATTATTGCTGAGACCGTAATGTATTATCTTATTTTGAATGTATGGTTTAAGACATGGGATTTTGTTGGATTAGATCGTTTTGTAACACCGCTTGTTGGTATGATATCTATCGGAGGGGGATTATTTTTTCTTTATGAATGGTATACCGCTGATGGTACTTGTAAAGTAGTCAATATCGAAGAGAAAGCGAAAATATCAGGTCGTATCAAAAAGCTTGCAAGTGAACCGCTTACATTTCTTACTGTTCTTGGAGTGATATTTCTTGCTTTTTCGGTCAATGTAATAGAGTTTGCTTGTTCTATCGGGATTCCTCAAGCGTTTACAAAAATTATAGAGATGAACGATTTAAGTTTTTTGCAAACACAAGGATATATAGTTCTTTATATTTTCTTTTATATGATTGATGATTTTTTGGTTTTTGGTTTGGCTTTATGGGGTTTTGATAAACTTCATCTTACTGCACAATATTCTCGATGGTCTAATCTTATTGGTGGCTTTTTAATGCTTTTTTTGGGTTATATCCTTCTTTTTCATCCAATGATATTGCGTTTTTAAACGATACCTTCATTTGAATGAATGAAATTTGTATAGTATACTAGAGAGGCTAAATAATAAGGAAAAATAATATGGAAAATGAGAAAGTATCTTCTGTGAAAGAAACAGAGGAAGAGAAAAAGTTGAAGGTTAGCAATGATGCGCTTTTTATTTCAGGATCTGTTCTGGTGGCGTGTCTTGTCATTGCAGGTATGATGTTTGTAACAACAAAAGACATTGTATCATCTATTGGATCAATAAAAATATCAGGAAGTGGATCGACAGAGAAAGGTGCACAGCAACAACAGCCAGCTGATCCAGAAATTACCAAGGATCAATTAAAAGGATTGTTTAATGGAAAAAATATTACCTTTGGAAAAAAAGATGCAAAAGTAGTTTTTGTAGAGTTTAGCGATCCGAGTTGTCCGTATTGTAATATCGCTGCCGGAAAAAATCCAAGTTTTAATAAACAAGCAGGGTCACAATTTACATTGGTTGCTGATGGAGGATCATATGTTGCGCCAGTATCAGAAATGAAGAAGTTGGTTGATGCAGGGAAAGCATCTTTTGTTTGGATATATACCAATGGACACGGAAACGGTGAGATGGGAACAAAGGCTCTGTATTGTGCTTATGAAAAAAAGAAATTCTGGGAAGCACATGATCTTTTGATGAGTAAAGAGGGATATGAACTGATGAATGGTGAATTGAAAAATGATAAAACAAAATCAGATGTTTTAGCAGAACTCCTCAAGAGTGCTGTGAATGCTAATGATATGAAATCTTGTTTGGATAGCGGAAAATATGATAGTCGCATCTCGGAAGATATGGCTATCTCGACTACTTTTGGTTTGAGTGGTACACCGAAGTTTTTGGTAAATACCGAAGCATTCAAGGGGGCTTATAGTTTTACTGATATGAAAGCAAGCGTCGATAAATATCTCAAATAATTGCATTCGTTCTTGAATACAAGAAAGGAAATAACTCTGCAAATAAAAGCAGGGTTTTTCTTTTTTTGTTATAATACAATAGAAGATTATTGAGAGATATTTTTATGACACTTTTGCAGGAACTTCGGAAATGGCGAGATACACAAGCACGATCAGAAGGAGTGGAAACATTCCGTGTTTTTCCTAATGCAGTTCTTCAATCTCTCGTAGATACTCTCCCGAAGAATAAAGAGGAAATGCTTTGTATAAAAGGAATAAAGGATGCAAAGTTTCGAAAATATGGATTAGTGCTTCTTGGAATTATAAAGACGTATAGTGTTTTTCAGAACGATAACGAAGGCAATGTAGATACAATGGTGATACATACAGAATCAGAGGAAAAAGTATTGGAGAATAATAAAGTGAGCGATCATAACGATGAAACAATGACAGATCAGACCCTATCCGTTTCACAATTTTTAGACGGACTGAATGTTGAGCTTTCTGGTATGGCAGCTCGTATACAAGGAGAGGTTTCAAGTGTTGATGAACGGGAACGAGTGGTGTATTTCACTTTGAAGGACGATAAAGATGAAAGCACTTTACAGTGTCTTATTTTTCGTTTTCAATACGATGTTTCTGGAGTGAAATTGAAAGTTGGAGATCAAATTACTATTGAAGGTGTTCCAGATATTTATAAACCAAATGGCCGTCTTTCTATGAAGGTAGGAGTGATTGAGCTTTCTGGAGCCGGTGCTCTTCAGAAGGCGTATGAAGAATTATATAAAAAACTTTCGAATGAGGGACTCTTTCTTCCTGAGAAGAAAAGAATATTACCAATGTTTCCAGAACGCATTGCTCTTATTACTTCAGAACAAGGTGCTGCTATCGGAGACTTTACAATGAATCTTGGAGAACAGGGTTTCAAGGTGATTTTTTTTCCAACGAGCGTAGAAGGGAAGAAATCAGTTTTTGAAATAATAAGCGCAGTGAAATACTTCAATCGTCATCCAGAGAAATATGACATATTAGTTATTATTCGTGGAGGAGGGAGTTTGGAAAGTTTGCAAGCCTTTAATAATGAAGCACTCGTGAGAGAAATAGCTTCATCAAAGATCCCGACACTTCTTGGTGTTGGTCACGAAAAAGATATAACGCTTTCTGCTCTTGTTTCTGATAAAATGGTTTCAACTCCTACGGCTACTGCAAAAGAACTACGCTTTCATTTTGATGAAGCTCGTCATAGAGTACATCGTTTTGAAACACAATTACCACTTCTTTTTAAAGAAATACTCACAGAAACAAAGAATACGCTTGAAGGAGATACAAAAACACTCCTTCAGTATTTACAAGGTTTTCAAGATATTTTCAAAACGCTTCGCCAGTCTTTGCGTGAAAAATTATTCATAATAGAGGCTTTTATAAGGCGCAAAAGAGAGTTTTTATCCCAGAATAAAAAAAGTCTAGAAAATGGACTTTTGCGGATGATAGGACAGGTGAAAGAAAATATTGATTATCAAGATTCTCTTCTGAAGCAGTATGATCCCGCACGCGTTTTGAAACTTGGTTATAGTCTTGTAAAAAAAGAAACACATATTATTAAAAGTTGTGCTGATATAAAAATCGGTGAAAAACTTTCTCTTGAGTTTGATCAAGGAAAAGCGGTCGTACAAGTGGAAGAAATTTTTGAAAAATAATTTTTAAAGAAAAGAGATATATGTCAAAAGTTAATTTGGGTGAATCACTCCGTAAAGTGCAAGAAATTATTTCTTGGTTTGATAATCAAGAAGAAGTAGATGTAGAAAAAGGATTAGAGAAAATAAAAGAAGGAACGGTTCTTATAAAAGCAAGTCGTACGCGCCTTCAAGAAATTGAGAATGAATTTGAGGTAGTGAAAAAAGAACTTGAGAAAGAATAACAAGAAGTTCGTGGAAGTGTGATATAATGAAAAAAGATTTTCATAATGAAAAGACAAATAAAAAAATGAAATATGAAGAATGATGTATCGCTCGTGCTTGGTGGATCAGCGGGTATGGGTATTCAAACCATTGAAGCAACATTGATGCAAGTACTGAAGCGTGAAGGCTATTATGTTTTTGCGAGCAAAGAATATATGTCTCGTATTCGAGGCGGAAGTAATTCGACGGAAATTCGTATTACTCAACAAAAAAGAAATGCATTTGTTAAGCGTATTGATTTCCTTTTTGCCCTAGATGATGGTGTTTTATCTCATTTGAAAAAACGCATCACTCAAAACACTATTATTCTTGGTGAGCGTCAGAAAGTATGTAACGGTCATCATACGTGTCAAGTAATAGATGTGCCATTTACATCATTTGCCAACGAATTAGGGAGTCCTTTGTATATCAGCACAGTAGCTGTTGGTATTGTACTTGGGATGTTTCGAGCCAATGAAAAAGTTTTTGAAGAATATCTTCGAGAACATTTTCTTCGTAAGGGAGAAGTGGTAGTAGAAAAGAATATTGAAGCAGGAAAGAAAGGATATGATTTTGGAAAACATATAGCCTATAACGAAGGCATCGAAGTGCATCTACCTCATAATACGGCAGTTAAGAAAGAGATATTAGTTGATGGTAATGATGCATTAGGACTTGGAATACTTGCTTCTGGTTGTAATTATATCTCTTCTTATCCGATGTCTCCAGGGACAGGACTCTTTGCTTTTCTTGCGAAACATCAGAAAGAATTCGATATTATTATTGATCAAGCCGAAGATGAGATTTCTGCTATCAATCATAGCATTGGTGCTTGGTATGCCGGAGCACGAGCTCTCGTCTCGACTTCTGGAGGTGGTTTTGATTTGATGACTGAAGGAGTGAGTCTGGCGGGTATTATCGAAACTCCTATCGTAGTTCATATTGGACAAAGACCGGGACCAGCAACGGGACTTCCTACGCGTACCGAGCAAGCGGATCTCAATCTTGTTTTGTATGCTGGACATGGCGAATTTCCTCGAGCCATTTTTGCTCCAGGAACGCAGGAAGAAGCTTTTTTTATTGCACAGCAGGCTTTCTTTATTGCAGACACCTATCAGATTCCTGTGTTTATTCTTACAGATCAATATTTTCTTGATTCGCTTCGGAGTTTTCCAAAAGAGAATTTGAAGAAGAAGGTGTTTGAAAATAACATTATCCAAACAGATGCATCATATAAACGGTATGCGATTACTCCTTCCGGTGTTTCTCCTCGTGGAGTTCCGGGATATGGTACAGGCCTTGCTTGTGTCGATAGCGATGAACACGATGAAAGCGCTCATATTACAGAAAGTGCTGAAATGCGAATATTGATGCATGCAAAACGTTTGAGAAAATGGGAAGGTATTCGCAATGATGCGCTTCTCCCAACAGAAATAGGGAGCACAAAAAATGCGAAATATATTGTGATTGCCTGGGGTTCCAATAGAGGTGTGCTTGAAGAAGCAATACTTCATCTTGGAAATGAACACATAGCAGGACTTCATTTCTCTCAGGTGTATCCGTTGCCAAAAGATACAAAAAAGATATTTTCTAAAAAAGAAATTATTGTATTAGAGAATAATGCTGGAGCACAATTTGCTCATCTTTTGAAGGCAGAATATGCCTTGGCGAAGGTTCATTCAATAGTGAAATATGATGGTGATCCATTTTCGGTAGAAGAAGTGATAGAAAAATTGAAATCATACATTGATAATTAAAGATTTTGTATTTTGAATTTGTATACATATGATTGATAGAAAACTTTATGATATGCCAAGAGAAACGGATATAGCTTGGTGTCCAGGTTGTGGTAATTTTCCGATTTTGAATATCGTAAAAATGGCACTTTCAGAGCTTGATATTCTGCCAGAAAACGCGGTCATTTGTTCAGGTATTGGTCAGGCTGCAAAAACTCCTCACTATCTTCGAGTAAATTATTTTAATGGTTTACACGGGAGGGCATTGCCACCAGCAATAGCTATCAAAAATGTAAATCCAAAATTAACGGTTATTGCAGAAAGTGGTGATGGAGATACTTATGGTGAAGGAGGAAATCATTTCATACATACTATTCGTCGTAATCCTGATATTACAAATATCGTGCATGATAATATGATTTATGGCTTAACAAAAGGACAAGCATCACCGATGAGTGAGAAAGGATTATTAAACCCTCTTCAGCCAGATGGTGTTATTGTCGATCAATTCAATCCGCTTGCTGTGGCGCTTTCACTTGATGCGACATTTGTTGCACGCGCTTTTGTAGGGGATATTTTACAAACAAAAGAGATTATTAAATCAGCGATCCTCCATAAAGGATATGCGATTGTTGATGTATTCCAACCTTGTGTTGTCTTCAATAAACAAAACACTTATCAGTGGTTTAAAGAAAAAAGTTATTATCTTGATGAATCATATAATAAAACAGATAAGATAGAAGCGCTGAAAATTGCTTTTGATCTTGAACGACTTGCCCTTGGTATTTTGTATGAACGGACAGGAAAACCAACATACGAAACGCTTGTCAGAAAAGGAGATGATCCTTTATATGAAAGATCATTCCATCAAAAATCGCTTGATGCTTTGATTGAAAAATATAAATAAGAAATGCTATTCAAGTCCAAGTCGAATTTTTGATTCCTTAGACATTTTTTCGACGCTCCACGGTGGATCGAAAACGAGTTCGACTACTACATCATCAATTCCATCTATCTCCATAATACGATCCTCTATTTCTTTTTGAATTTGTGCGAATAAGGGACACCCAATA
The DNA here is from genome assembly GCA_037441965.1 of Candidatus Moraniibacteriota bacterium. Taxonomy (GTDB): domain Bacteria; phylum Patescibacteriota; class Minisyncoccia; order Moranbacterales; family UBA1568; genus UBA1568. Next base: position 35,659 of record JBBIRD010000007.1, read on the forward strand.
GTTGTGAGTGTCATAGTGATAGTACACCGTCCTTCTTTATTTATTATTATTTCATAAATAAGTCCGAGTTCCCATATTGAAATACCAAGTTCTGGATCAAGTACGAGTTTCAGTTTTTCTATAACTTGATTTTTGAGAGAAAGTTTTGCAGAAGACATATTTGAGAAAGAAAAAATATTCTTACGAGAACAAGAAAAGATTTCAAATATCTTTTTGAGAACCATCAGTCAAAAACTCTTTGTATAGATCATCTAAAAAATTTTGAAATCTTTTTGTAAAGTTGTTTCAGTTTGTTTGATTTTTTATTGCTATTCAGGGAAAATAACTTTTCCTGTTTCATCTTTAATAATGATAGCAGCAACTGGGCAGGAGCGAGCAGCATTGAGAATGGTTTCTTGATCATCCTCATCAAGAGTGGCGAGTATCCCTGCTTTTCCATCATCGTTCAATGCAAATGTATGAGAAGCCATCGCAGTGCAAGGAGCAGCTCCGATGCAAGCGTTAGCATCTACTTCGACTGTCCATCCGTTAGCGAGTTTGACTGGACCGTGTGGCTTTGTTTCATCTTTCCATTGTGACATAATGTTTTGTTATCTTATGAATTATTATTTTATACTATGTTTTTTCCTTGAGTGAGAGCTTTCTTCATTGTTTCAAGCGAAAGAAGTCCACATTTCATTCGACCTGGAGAAAGCGTTACACCAATGAGATCAAAGATATCTTTTGGTGTTAGTGAGAGAACCTGATTTATGGTATGTTTTTTGATATGCTCTGTCAACAGAGAAGCTGATGCTTGAGAAATAGCACATCCAGAACCAGAAAAACTCACTTCTTCTATCATATCATTTTTGATGATTATGTCTATATGAAGTTTATCTCCGCAAGAAAGGTTAGACGCATCAGCACTATGAGTCGCTTTTTTAAGCGTTCCTTGATTGCGTGGATTGCGATAATGATCGAGTATAATGTCTTGATAGATGGACATAGCGTAGTATAAATACTTATAATTTTTTTGAATAAGTGTTATTTATTGAGAAATATCTTTTTAGTTTTTTTGAGAATATCGATGAAGGTATCAATGTCGTGTTTGGTATTATATATGGAAAATGAAAGACGAGTTGTGGCAGGAATATGAAGACTACGATGGAGAGGAGTAGTACAGTGTTCACCTGCTCTGATGCAAATAGCGTGTTCTCCCGCTATGCTCGCGATGTCGTGTGGATGGATAGATGAGAATGTGAAAGAAATAATCCCACCTCTTTTTTCTTTTTGATGTGGTCCAAGAATAAAGATATCATCACCAAAATTTTTTTTGAGTTGTTCAATAGCGTAGGATGTGAGAGTCATCTCATAAGTGTGTATATTGGTGAGGCCTATATTCTCTATATAATCAACAGCGGTACCCAGAGCAATAATACCACCGATATTTTGTGTACCCGCTTCAAAACAATAAGGAGGTTCTTTGTAAACAGTGTCTTTGGCGCAACTGTCGAGTACCATACCGCCACCAAAGCGTACGGGCGATAAAGTGTCGAGGATCATTTTTTTGCCATACAGAACACCTGTGCCTGTTGGGCCAAACATTTTGTGTCCTGAAAATGCCACAAAATCAGCATCCCAATCAGAAACATCAATAGGAATATGACAGACTGCTTGAGCTGCATCAACAACAATGATTGTCTCTGGATTAATTTTTCGTATGATGGATATAATTTCCTTGACATCATTGATTGTTCCTAGAACATTGGATAGCGCTGAGAAAGCAATGATTTTTGTCTTTTGATCTAGAGATTTTTTGAGACTTGCTTTATCGATGAACCCTTCTTTTGTGAGAGAAAGAATACGGAGCTCAGATGAGTGTTCTTTGGCAAGTTCTTTCCAAGGGAGAAAATTGGAATGATGCTCCATAACTGTTGTTACAATATTATCGTTCGTTTTTATTTTTTTTTGAAGAAGAAGAGAGGCAAGATTGAGAGAATCAGTCGTTCCGGAAGTAAAAATAATTTCAGAAGCACTTTTTGCACCTATGAATCTTGCTATTTTCTGCCGTGCCATTTCAAATTTTTCAGTAGTTTCTTCAGCAAGAGGATAAAGACCACGTGCGATGTTTGTGGAATATTTCTCAATATATTCTCTTTCTGCATCTATGACAGCCTGTGGTTTGAGCGTTGTCGCAGATGAATCTAAATACACATAATCTCTATGATGTGTAAAGAAAGGGAAATCTTTTTTTATCATTTGAGGTGAAAGCATAAATATATTTTTTTAAAGATGAGAAACAATTTTATTGCGAAGAGCACTGAGTATTTTTTCATCAACAGAAAGAATGCTCATTTTTTCGAAAGCATCATTCAAAAATCCGTCGATAAGGAGTTTCTCAGCTTTTGGAAGAGAGATACCTCTTGATTCTGCGAAAAAAATTGCTTCACTATTGAGAGGACTTGCTGTGGCTTTATGAGAACATTTGACATCATCAGCAAGAATCTCTAGTGTCGGTTTCATAGAAACAGATGCATCGGAAGAGAGAAGCAGTGCTCGACTTTCTTGAGAAGCATCACTATTTATGGCCTTATTCTCAATGAATATGGTTCCATCATAGGTACATGACGATGTGTCAGATACAACGCTTTTGATGAGTGTATGAGAAATACTGTGTGTAGCAGAATGATTCTGAGTAATAGTCAGAGTGTATTTTTCTTCTCCTTTTCCAATGAAGAAGGCAAAAATATAAGCCTCTGCATTTTTATGAATGAGATTAAAAGTAATGTTTCCAGAACGATTAAATAAGAAAAAAACATACCGTTCATTTTCTGTGAGCGTATATATCGTTTCTATATCAGTGGTAATGTCTTTGAAATGCATATATTTTTATCCAATACTTCCTTCCATATTCATATTCATCAATCGAGTGAGTTCTATTGAGTATTCAAGTGGAATCTCTTTCACGATAGGATTAATGAATCCGTTTACGAGAAGCCCTTCCGCGTCAGTTTTTTTTATGCCTCGTGACATAAGATAGAAAAGTTTTTCTTCTCCTATTTTTTCGACTGTTGCTTCATGTTCGAAGAGGGCAGTTTTTTCTTTGATGGACATAGTCGGATAAGTATCCGAACGCGAGATATTATCGAGCAAGAGAGCATCGCAAACAACAGAAGATTTGGCATTTTTCGCATTACGACCAATATGAATAAGACCTCGATATGAAGTACGGCCACCATTTTTGGAAAGAGATTTTGAAATAATTCGTGATGTAGTATGCGGTGCAAGATGTACCATCTTCGCTCCAGCGTCTTGGTGTTGATTTTTTCCAGCATAAGCGATAGAAAGGACTTCTCCGTGAGCTCTCTTTCCTGTGAGATATACTGCAGGATATTTCATTGTTACACCAGATCCAATGTTGCAATCTATCCATTCCATTACAGCATTCTCCTCAGCTTTCGCACGTTTTGTAACGAGATTGAAGATATTGGTACTCCAGTTTTGGACGGTTGTATAACGCACATGAGCATTTTTTTTCACAAAGATTTCGACGACAGCAGAATGAAGAGAGGATGTGGTATAAATAGGAGCTGTACAGCCTTCAACATAATGAACAGAACTTCCTTCTTCTGCAATAATAAGTGTGCGTTCAAATTGACCGAAAGCTTCTGCATTGATACGAAAATATGCTTGAAGTGGAAGATTTACCTTTACTCCTTTGGGAACATAGACGAAAGAACCTCCTGACCATACCGCTGTATTGAGAGCAGCAAATTTATTATCATTCATTGGAATAAGACTACCAAAATATTCTTTAACAATTTTTGGATATTTTTTTACAGCTGTATCCATATCACAGAAGATAACTCCCAGTTTCCTTAGTTCTTTATCCATACTTTCATAGACTACTTCTGACTCATATTGTGCCGATACCCCAGCGAGAAATTTTTTCTCTGATTCAGGCACTCCAATGCGATCATAGGTATCCTTGATATCTTTTGGCAGATCATTCCAATCAGTTACTTGTTTATCAGTAGCTTTGAGATAATAGGTTATAGCATTAAAATCAATTTTGGAAAGATCGGCGCCCCATTGAGGAAGAGGTTTTTTTTGGAAGGCTTCAAATGCTGAAAGGCGTATATTTTTCATCCAATCTTCTTCATTCTTTATTGTCGATATCTCGCTGACAATTTTTCTGTTCAGGCCAAGATGAGTTTTGTGCACTGAATGCTCAGGCATCGAAAAACCATATTTATAATCACCAAGATCGATAGTATTTTTCTGAGTACTCTTCATATTATTTGATTGATTCAAATCCTTTTTCTTCGATTTTTTTTGCGAGTATAGATGTTCCAGTTTTAATAAGACGACCTTCTTTTATAACAAGAATTTCATTTGGTTTTATATATGAGAGCAATCGCGTAGAATGTGTAATGAAAACAAGCGTTGCTTTTTTAGCAAGATGTTTCTTTAAGAATTGAGAAATAATTTTGAGACTATCTACATCAACACCGGTATCAATTTCATCAAAAAGTGCGAATGATGGAGAGAGAAGTACCGCTTGTAACGCTTCAAGTTTCTTTTTTTCCCCACCAGAGAACCCATCATTGAGTGATCTTTTGAGAAGTTCGTCTTTAATATGAAGTTCTTTCGCATACATTTTTATTTTTTCATAGAGTGTTACTGGATCCATTTTTTTTTCAAGAGCTAGACGAAGGAGTTCAAAAACAGTAACACCTGGCAATGTCATCGGTGTCTGAAATGAAAGAAAAATACCAAGTAGAGCTCTTTTATCAGGGGAAAGATTTTTAATATTTTTTCCATTGATGATTATTTTTGAAGCAGAGGAGAGGGTAATACTTGGATGACCTACAATACTACTTGCAAGCGTTGATTTACCTGAACCATTCGGTCCCATAATGGCATATATTTTTCCTGGCTTGAAGGAAAATGAAAAAGTATGAAGTATTTTTTTACCTTCAATAGAAGCAGAAAGTTTTTCAAGAGTGATCATAAAGTATACAATTTAAGAGATATTTTTTGGAATAAGTTGTGAGAGGGGAATAGCAGAAAGAGTCTCTTCTATTTTGTTTTCTAAGATTCTCCAGACCTCATTTGTTTGGCAGTGACTTACTTGAAGACAAGGAAGGGAACCATAAAGAGAGTGAGGAAATGTTTTCATTGGAGTATCGAGATGAGATAGTATATCCCAGACATTTATTTCATCAGGAGAATGAGCAAGCGTGTAGCCTCCAGTTACTCCTTTGTGAGCAATCACGATACCTGTTTTGCGAAGGGTCTGAAGAATTTTTTCAAGGTATGTTTGAGGAAGAGATTCCATCTCTGAGAGTGTATGTATAGAGAGAGGCTTTTTTGCTTGAGCAATAATGAGTACTGCTCGCAACCCATAATAAGCTTTTCTGGATATTTTCATAATGTGGACTAAAATTGTCTGATTTATTGTAACAAGAGAAGAAAAATGTGTCAATAGGTAGACAAAATCACTTTTTTCTGGTACAAAAAAGACACTCAATAGAGTATCTTAGAGGAGGAAGATGATGGAAGATCGAAATAGAAAAGGTTCTCCTATGACTCTTTTCAAACAGTGTGGTTTGGAAAAAGTATATGTGTATAAAGATGGAGGTGTGTATAATGGTACGGTGTATATACACGATATCGATGATCGAATCAGAAATAAAGGAAGTGCAAAAGTTGTGAAAGGATTCACAAAGACAGGAAAGGCGCTCCGTATTTTTTTGAAAGATCAGGCGGGTGATATATATGCGTGCGAATGGATAGTCTTTGACTATGTTCTGGGAGAATTTTTTGTGGGTGTTTCGAAGAACACTTCGAATGAAATAATTTTTCTCAGTATGGATGAGGTGTTGCAGATGGCAGTAGCGCAACAAGAGGATAATGTATCTTTTTATCTGCCCCCTGTGTAGTTTTGTTTGAGAATCATCAAACATCTGCACAGGGTTTCTTTTTTTCTTGAAATACAGTACACTTATTTGACATAAACATATCATTATGATTGATCCAAAAAATGTTGAAATTATGGCTCCAGCAGGGAGTTTTGAGAGTTTATCTGCTGCTATTAATGGTGGTTGTAATAGTGTGTATTTTGGTGTAACTCAACTCAATATGCGTGCTCGTGCCGCTGCGAATTTGACTCTTGCTGATCTTGCAGAAGTCGCAGATATTTGTCAAAAGAAAAGAGTGAAAACATATCTTGCGGTGAATACGCTTCTCTATGATCATGATACAAAGATTATGAGAAAATTAGTGGATGCAGCAAAAGAGAATCATATTGATGCTATTATTGCTTTTGATTTTGCAACTATTCAGTATTGTAATGAAGTGGGTATTCCTGTTCATATCTCAGTACAATTTTCCGTATCTAATTTCGAATCGTTGAAATTTTTTTCTACAATGACAAACAGAGTAGTGCTTGCTCGCGAGCTGACATTGGATCAAATAAAATCTATTTATGATCGTATCAGTGAAGAACAATTATGCGGACGAGAAGGAAGATTGATGGAAATAGAAGCATTTATTCATGGAGCTCTTTGTGTGGCTCAATCAGGGCGTTGTTTTATGAGCAGTTATACCGATAATGCTTCTGCAAATCGTGGTGCCTGTCTTCAAAATTGTCGCAAAGAATATAGGGTAACTGATATAGAAACAGGCAAGGAACTTATTTTGGACAATCATTTTGTAATGAGTGCTGCAGATATATGTACTATTGATTTCTTAGATGAACTTCTAAAATCTGGTGTGCAAACATGGAAAATTGAAGGACGAGGACGCTCGCCAGAATATGTGTATACAATTACAAAAACATACAGACAAGCGCTTACTGATATTGCCAATGGAACATATACCAAAGAAAAAATCGCGTTATATTTTGAAGCATTACAAACGGTGTACCATAGAGGATTGTCGAAGGGAAATTATTATCTTGGAAAGGAACTCGATGCATATAGCGATGTTCATGGATCGAAGGCAACGAAAGAAAAAATATTTGTCGGAACAATAAAAAAATATTTCGCTAAAGCTGGTGTTGCAGAGATGATAATCGATGCAGGAGTACTTGCAAAGGGTGATGAGATTCGTATTCTTGGCGCTACGACGGGTGTATACGAAGGCAGTATTGATGAATTACGCAATGCAGAAACGAAACCTATAGAGAGTGGAAAAAAAGGTGATACAGTCACTTTTCCAGTAAACGAAAGAGTGCGTATCAATGATGCGGTGTATATATGGAGAGAGAAAAAATAATGCATGATGTCGTATGAAGATTTATTTTTTTAGAAGTATCTGTGTAATTTTTTTGAGAGAAATATAAAATATATGGGAACAAAAAAGATAACGATTTGTCATAAAAGAGATGATTGCATCGGATGTGGATCATGCGCCCTCATTGCTCCAGAAAGATGGACTATGAATAACGAAGATGGCAAGGCAGATTTGCGAGGTGGTGAGTGGAAGGGTGATGAGTTTGTAGTTGTGAAGGCGAATGAAGAGGAATATGAAAAAAATAAAGAAGCATCAGAAGCATGCCCTGTAAGCATTATTCGGATTGATATATAGTTTGTATGAAACCGTATTTAGGATTTTGGGGAAAACTAGAAAAACCGTTTTTTGTTTTGGCACCAATGGCAAATGTGACGGATGTCGTTTTTCGTCATATTGTTACACAATATGGGAAACCTGATGTTTTATGGACAGAATTTGTTTCTGCTGATGGACTGTGTCATCCAAAAGGACGAGAAATACTTCTGCGTGATCTTTCATATACAGAAGATGAGCGACCAATAGTTGCACAGCTTTTTACGGCGTATCCAGAGAAAATGTTTGAAGCCACAAAACTGGTTGCAGAGCTTGGCTTCGATGGTATTGATATCAATATGGGATGTCCAGATAAAAATGTGATGAAACAGGGCGCAGGAGCGACACTGATGAAAAATCCTCTCTTGGCTCAATCTCTCATTCGTTCAGCACAGGAGGGTATAAAAGCTTCAGGAAGACAGATTCCTCTCTCTATTAAAACAAGACTTGGATATACTGAGGATAATCTGGAAGAATGGCTACCGAAATTGCTTGAGATGAAACCAGCAGTCATCACTCTTCATGCTCGTACAAAAAAAGAAATGTCAAAAGTTCCGGCGAAATGGGATCGCATCAAGCGTGCGGTAGAGATTGCTCAGGGAAGTGGCACATTGATTATTGGAAATGGTGATGTGAAAGATTTGATCGACGCAAGAGAAAAAGCAAGAGAAACGGGCGCACATGGTGTGATGTTGGGGCGTGCGATTTTTGGTAACCCTTGGCTTTTTGATGATAAAAAAAGAAGTGTGAGTGTAGAGGAAAAATTGCAAGCGGTTGTAGAGCACACTTTTCTTTTTCAAGAGGTATGGAAAAACACAAAAAGTTTTGAATTAATGAAAAAACATTATCAGGCATATATCAATCATTTTGATAGTGCGAAAGAACTTCGTATGCGTATGATGGAGTGTCATTCTGCAGAAGAAATAAAAAAAGTTGTCGATGCATTTTTGATTCGAAGAAATGAAACATTATGAAAATAGCAGTGCTCGTGTCAGGTGGGGTAGATAGTTCTGTGGCTTTGAGACTTCTTTTGGATCAAGGTTATGAAGTGACTGCCTTTTATCTGAAAATATGGCTTGAAGATGAGCTTTCGTTTCTCGGAGAATGTCCGTGGGAAGATGATTTGTTGTATGTGCGTGCAGTTTGTGATCAGGCAAATGTTCCATTGGAAGTGATTCCATTTCAGAAGGAATACTGGGAGAGAGTAGTTGCTTATACCCTTGATGAAGTGAAAAATGGACGCACTCCTAATCCGGATATGTTATGCAACGCGCGTATTAAATTTGGAGCTTTTTATGATTTTATTGGAGATCGATTTGAAAAAATTGCGACAGGACATTATGCAAAAGTAAGTGAAAAAAATGGAAAATTTTTTCTAAAAAAAACACCTGATACTATAAAAGATCAAACCTATTTTTTGTCACAACTTTCACAAGAGCAACTCTCGAGAGCTCTTTTTCCGATAGGAGAATATGAGAAAGAAGAAGTAAGACGATTGGCAACAAAATATAAGTTACCGAATGCAAAACGAAAAGATAGTCAAGGTATTTGTTTTTTGGGAAAAATTTCTTTTAATCAATTTCTGAAATATCATCTTGGTGAAAAAAAGGGTGATTTAGTAAATATTGAGACAGGGGAAAAAGTAGGAGAACATAATGGTTTTTGGTATTTTACTGTCGGACAAAGACAAGGTATTGGACTTTCTGGCGGGCCGTTTTATGTTGTTAAAAAAGATCTTACAACAAATACCGTATTTATTGTGAATGATCGAAAAAAAGTTCTATCATTGCGTAATCATTTTGTTCTTGGGAAAATGAATTGGTTTGTGAATGCTCCAGAGGAGAATAAAACATATTCAGTGAAGCTTCGTCATGGACCAAAAGAATATAAATGTACGCTTCGCAAAAGAGAAGAGTCTTCTTTTGATGTGTTCCTTGATGAGAAAGACAAGGGTATTGCTGAAGGACAATTTGCTGTTTTTTATGATAATGAAGTATGTCTTGGCGGAGGTGTTATTTTAGAATAACAAAATTATTGTGAAGAGTGTAATTATTGAGAATAATTTTGTTATTATGATATATAATATTATTTTCTATATTTAATAATGAACAAGAGATATTTTTTTGAAGAAAATATAAGAGATTTTTCTGAAAAAGCAGGAAGAGAATATCTTCCATGGCGTAGGAAAAATGTGACGGCGTATGAAGTGTGGGTATCGGAAATAATGCTTCAGCAAACACAAGTCAATCGTGTTATAGAGTATTATACAAAATTTTTGAAACGATTTCCTACAGTAGAATCTCTGTCAGAAGCTCATTGGAACGATTTTTTGCCGTATTATGAAGGTCTCGGATATTATGCTCGTGGACGCAATATGCTCAAAACAGCAAAGGAAGTCGTAACGAAATACGGAGGAATATTTCCTCGTGATAAGAAGTTATTAGAAGGATTATCCGGAATAGGTCCTTATACTGCTTCGGCTATTATGAGTTTTGCATATGGTGCAGATTATCTTGCATGGGATACAAATCTCCGGAGGGTTATTGGACGATTTTTTTTGGGAGGGAAACATCTCATAATTGATGAAAAAAGTTGGGAGAATATTTTTCAAACACCAAAAAATATCTTAAATGGTGCTTTGATGGATTTCGGATCAAGCCTGTGTCTTGCTCGTCCAAAATGTGAAGCCTGTATGCTTCGTAGTCAATGTATTTATTATAAGGAAAAAGGAGAGAGGGAAAGAATGATCATAAGTCAGCAGAAAAAACAAAAGAAAGATCAGGAAGGAGAGATGAAAAAGAGAGGGACAAATTCTTGGAAAGAAGCAAAAGCATATATCTTTCTTCATGAAAAACATAGTCGATATTATTCTTCACAAGAAGATGTATTTCAACCATTTATTTTATCTTCCGGATATAATACGAGAGCAGGTATCAAACGGTATTTTGATGAGAAATATCATTTGACACTTTCTGTCCGTCCTCCGCATCAGAAAATACTCATTCAAGGTAAGCCTGTACTTTTTATTAACGCTCAGATTCTTCTCGGAGAACCTCATTTTAAGATATTTTCGAAAAAAGCAGTTAAAGTGTATAATACACACATATTAAATACATAATTTTATGCAACTTAAATCACTGAATGTTTATTTCTTCTTTCTTATCTTGTTTCTTGTAGGAGTGTTGGTATTTTTTATTTTACAACCTTTTCTCACCGCTATAATCGCTGCTGCTATTTTGGCTACTTTGTTTAAGAAATTTTATTTTACTTTAGAAAAGTGGACGAGAGGATGGAAAGGAACAAGCGCACTTATTACGTGTATTTTTGTTGCTTTTGTCGTTGTGGGACCGATTTTTCTCACATTGAGTTTGGCTATTGGTGAAGCGACAAATTTGTATCATTCTCTCGGAGAAGGATCAACACTTCAGAATACTATTCAAAATAGTATTGAGAAAGTACAATCACTTCCTTATCTCAATCTTTTCTTTGATACACAGACATTAAATCAAGAGCGTATAGTAAATGATGTGAGACAGTTTAGTCAGAGTGCTCTTGGTATTTTGCAAGCTGCTTATCAAGGTGTTACGAGTTTTATTTTCTTTCTATTTATAATGTTTTTTACTTTTTTTTATTTCCTTATCGATGGAAAACGTATGCTGGGTCGTTTGATGGCTTTGAGCCCGCTCAAAGATGAGCATGATCGGTTACTGATTAAAAAATTTGTTTCTATTAGCAGAGCGACACTCAAAGGAACTATAGTGATTGGAGTTATTCAAGGCTTCATTGGAGGAATAACATTTTTCATCGCAGATATTCCTTCACCAGCTATCTGGGGATTAGTAATGATACTGTGTTCGATTATTCCTCTCCTTGGATCTGGAATAGTATGGCTTCCTGCAGGCATTGCTATGATTCTCCTAGGTCATATTTGGCAAGGAGTTTTTATATTGGTAATCGGTTTTGGGGTTATTTCAGTAATAGATAATATACTTCGACCAAAACTTGTTGGAAGAGATACTGAAATGCACCCACTTCTTGTACTTTTCGCGACACTGGGAGGAATAGCATTATTTGGTTTATCGGGGTTTATTATTGGGCCTATTATTGTTTCTCTTTTCTTGGCATTGGGAGAAATCTATGCGATTGAGTTTCGAGATCAATTGAAAGAATATAATAAAGAGGCATAGAATAGGATATATTTTGAAACCATTACGATTTTTATGGATGTTTTTGTTTCTTTTTGGCAACATTTTCCTGAACACATAGAGCCAATTGCTTTTTCGATATATTTTATTGCAGTGCGTTGGTACGCTCTTTTTTTTCTTGGTGGATTTTTTCTTGCTTTTCTTTTTGCTCGATTTCTTGCAAGGAAAGAACAAGGATTTTTTTTATCGGAACACCTCTTTGATCTTTTTATAGCGATCTTTATTGGCGCATTGATAGGAGGAAAGGTAGGGTATATTATTCTTTATAATTTCCCCCTTTTTCTTTCTTCACCATCTTTATTTCTTTCCCCGTATGATTTTGATAGACATATATGGACAGGTTTTGCTGGAATGAGTTATCATGGTGGACTTATTGGCGGAATATCGATGATATATCTTTTTTCGAAGAAATATAAAATATCTTTTTTGAATATCACTGATTTTATGGTTCTTTCTTTGCCGATTGCTCTTTTTTTTGGACGATTGGGAAATTTTTTGAATGGAGAACTCTATGGGAGAACAACAGAGAAGGTGTGGGGGATGTTTTTTCCTGGAGTTTTGCCTGTTCATATCTTGAGGCACCCTTCTTCTTTGTATGAAGCCTTTTTTGAAGGCATTGTGATATTTTTCATCCTTTTTTTTGTGAGGAAAAAAATGCCTTTTGTAGGGGCGTTGAGCGCTCTTTATCTTGCTTTGTATGCAGTGATTCGTTTTTTTCTTGAATATTTTAGAGAGCCTGATTTTCAGATAGGACTTTTGATAAACGGATATTTTTCCCTCGGACAAATACTTTCTTTCATTATGCTTCTTTGTGCTATTTTTCTTTTCTTCTGGTTAAGACAAAAAAAATATGCTATGATACAAAAAGTAAATTGAGAATATTTTTATGGCATTTGATAAAAAAATTATTATTATTGTTTGCTCTCTTTTTGTTATCATTGGTGCAATTGTTTATTTTGGGTTGCAAGACGAACAGATATCTCAACAAAATGATGATCCGAATGCTATCGTGTATTATTACGGAGACGGTTGTCCACATTGTAAAGTAGTAAATGATTTTCTTGAAGCAAATCCGCAAGTATCTGAAAAAGTTTCTTTCACGAAGAAAGAAGTATGGAAGAACAGAGCAAATGCAAAAGAAATGGAACGAAGAGCGAAAGTGTGTGATATCAAACCAGATGGTATGGGTGTCCCATTTCTTTATGGTGGTAACGGGAAATGTTATGTCGGTGAGGTAGAGGTTATCGATTTCTTTAAAGAAAAGAGTGGAATAGAAGTTAGTCTTCCAATAGAAACAAAAAAATAAATGAAAGATTCTCCTTATAAAAATAAACCATTGTACGTCCTGTCAAAACAAAAAAGAATGTTGGACGTCGTTAGTGCTCGAAAAAAGGTTATTTCGATGCACCCTTTTTCTTCTTCTCATAAAAAAGATTCTATCATGCCTCATTTGCCGAAACAATCATCTATTGATGGCATTTGCATTCACAAAAAACCACTCCTCAAACAATTGAAAAAACGATCACTACGAGATATTTTCTGGTCATTCATTCGTAAATGGGAGCTTTTTAGACGATCGGTAAAGCATACTCTACGCAGTATTACTCCTGATCTTGCTCCTCATAAAAGATTGTATGCTTCACTGACACTTGGGGTGATTTTTGGTGTTGTTTCAATGGGTTTTATAGAAACATTTTTTGGACCAGGGGTTTTTGTGCGAGCTTCTTCTGTAAGTCAGATATCGTCGACTAATGAATTAGTTTCTACAGAGGATTCTTCTCGTACTCAAGATATATCATACAATAGTGGTGCTGATATCTTTTTTGAGTATTTTAATGAAGCTGAAGATGAAAAGTATAAAGAGAACATTAGAGAAATGGTAAAGGGTTATCCTATTGAGGAAATGCTCCCATATATTTTTGAACAGGATAGACTCACGATGGCATTTCTCATTGGTATCGCAAAAAAAGAAAGTAATTGGGGAAAACGGGTGCCAGTACTCAATGATCAGGATTGTTTCAATTATTGGGGATATCGTGGAGTGAGAAAACTGATGGGAACAGGTGGGCATACATGTTTCAATAGTCGTGAGGATGCCGTGCAAACCGTCGCAAAGCGTATCAATACCCTTGTACATTCAGAGGCACTTAATACCCCAGAGAAAATGATTATTTGGAAATGTGGTTTTAGTTGCAACGGTCATAGTAGGGAAAGCGTTAAGAAATGGATTGCTGATGTTGATATGTATTTTAGTATGGCAGGAGGCGATGATGCTGAAGAGTAAAAGCGTTGTTTTTTCATTAAAATCCCTTATATAAGGGATTTTTTATTTTATGAGTTTGACGAAAAAGGGAAAAATGAGTATCATAAGACTTACGTTCTTTGAAGGTTTTCATCACTTCTTTTTTTGCAAGAGAAAATGAGGCCTTAATTCTTAATACTGTTCAGTGGCTATAGATCGTGAAGATTGTGGTTTGGGAACAGATACTCTATGCAGGTTGATTTCAGTAGTTTTTATACAGGAAGACGCCATACATTTGATGCTTTATCTCATATAAAATATCTCTTTTCTCAAAAAAGGTTCTTTTTTCTTTTTCTTCTTGTTCTCTTTTTTTCTCCTTTTTATAATTATGTAGGAAGTACATATCTTCCTCAAGAATCATCAGTGCAAAAAACAACTGAAAGTATTCAAGATGAAAGTTGTTATTGGAATAAAGATGTTTCTCAGTTTCTCTCTCTTCAATCTCAGAGTGAGGTTATTCTTCAAAACCCTATCCCTTGTGAAATGAAAGTACCTTATGATGTAGTTTTTGAATCAAAAAAGGAGATAAAAGATTATGATAACGATCTTAAGAAACAGATCGACGCATTGACAGTCGGTTATCCTATATCAGATATGACTCATATAATTGCAACTTATGATCGAGAGATTGCAGGACTCATCGTAGGTATTGCGAAAAAAGAAAGTAATTGGGGAAAGAGGGTACCTGTTGATGCATCAGGAAAGGATTGTTTTAATTATTGGGGATACAAAGGAGCTGGTACGCGTGGTATCGAGATGGGACACGGGTGTTTTGGTAGTAAAGAAGAAGCAGTAAACATTATCGGAGAAAGATTAAAGCAACTCACCGAGAGAATACAAACCAGTGAACCAAAGAGTATGATCGTTTGGAAATGTGGGAGAAGTTGCGTTGGTCATAGTGATGAAAGTGTCCGGAAATGGATCAGTGATGTCTCAATCTATTATGATCAGATCGTCCCTCGATCTGTTACCTATTTAGATAAATAAGATATTTTTTATTTTTTATACGGACATCCCAGTATTGATGTTCTCAATCGTCTGAAGAAAAAAGAAATCATC
>JBBIRD010000008.1:0-48024 GCA_037441965.1 Candidatus Moraniibacteriota bacterium
AAGAACGATATCATTATTTTCCAAACCAAAGAAAACATCCTCGAGATAATTATAGACATAAATGTCGGGATCTATATACAAAACTTCAGAGTAATTTTCCTTTTCAAACAGGTATTTTATAAATAAAGGTTTAACTGCTGTATTGAGCTCAGTAATATTATACTTAAAGAAAAATGATTGCTTTTCGCTAATATCTAAATCATCAACTAAATAAATCTTAAATTCTTCTTTTGTGATATTAATCTTATCTTCTATCTTATCTACAATAAGAATCACAAAATCAGCATGAGGATGATGTTTTTTGAATGATTTTCCTAAAATTCTTGCTAGGCTTAAATAATTCAACGAGACAATTGTAAACGCAATTGTTTTATCTTCCATATTAATTATTTCAATATTTTTGTGAACAGAATTTAACTAAAGTTCACTTATATACTTTTTAACAAATTTAATCGGAGAAAATAATGCAAATTTTATTTTTTCATCCCATTGACGTAATTTCCAAAACTTTGAAGATTTTATAAACTGAATTTCTTGTTCCTTTTGCTGAAGTTCCTGATTCTTCTGTTGAAGTTCTTGTTCCTTTTGCTGAAGTTCCTGGTTCTTCTGCTGAAGTTCTTGTTCTTTCGGTGCTAGAGTATTCAACAAATGATTTGCCCTCTTGATGTCATTCTCTAAAAATATAATTTCATTATAAAGTTGATTATTCTTTATTTGTGAAATTACATCAGTATTACTCTTTAATACACTAAAATAGATTTTCTCAATCGAACTAATTATAGTATTAATAGAATTCTCATTTTCTATAATCTTTCTTAATTTTTTTCCTTGATCTGGATTATACTTACTTATTTCATTCTTAAATTCTTCTACTGAATAAATAAAACCATTTCTTCTGCCAGAAAAATTATTTTTTCTGATATCATAAAAATTTTTTTCATCAAGAAAACCATCGCCTCCATGAATATCATATACAATAACATTCCTCTCGCATGCCATTGCCTCCAAACATCCTCTTCCAAGAGTAACTATAATATCTGATTCATTTATATAATCCACAACATTTTCAACAGAATTTTCAGGTAATCCAATATGGCGTACTTCAATATCTAGATCTATGCATGATCTTTCTACAATATTCTTCACTTGGTCAATATAGTGATTACTGATTACTAGCAATTTCTTTGGCACTCTATTTACATTTTTCTTAGAGATAAATTTTTGTGTATCAACAAAATTTCTTATTATTTCTATTTTCTCATCAGGGATTCTGTTATTTTTTTTAAGATTCTCAGCGACTTCTTCGCTTACCGCTATAAATTTAGATATTCCTAGATCAATGGATGGTGATTGTTCTAATTCAGGCAAAAAACCATGTGACATAAAAACCATAGGGACTTTTTGGAAAACCGATCTAGCAATTATTGCGGCAATGTTGTGTTGAGCATGAATAATATCAAATCTTATATTTCTAAAATCCGATAAATTATCAGTAACTGAGATATTTAATTCTTTAATCTTTTCAGCAATACCACCTAAATCAAAAGAAAAGACAAATACATTATGCCCCCTCTCTTTGAGATGCTTTGCTAATTCAAAAGTAAAAAGCTCTGATCCAGCTCTATTTCTTAAATGATGATTAGTTATTAATATTTTCATTCGTATATTCCCCTTTACTTATCATTAATTTATTTTTATAGCGTTTCTCTTAACATTATTCCAATCATATAGCTCTCTGCCAAAATCAGAAACACTATGTAAAAATTTCCCTTTTCTTTTGAGCCATTTTTCTCTGTATGGATCTGGGAAATTATTGATATAATAATCACAAGTTTCCTCCCAATGTTCGGACGAGAGTGCTTTTCCATAATGTTGGCAATGAAACATTGTTATAATATTATCAACACCATCAGGCTCTCGTTTGTCCAAACCAATATATCTCACTGATCGTTTGTTTCGCCATATCATTAAAATATCTCTCCGTTCTGGTCCAAACATTTTTCTAAAACACCATAATGGACCATTACTATATGGATTTTGATCATCTAATGTTATATAAGCATCAAAAAGTTGAATTCTAATACCATCAATATTTTTGGACTCGTTAGATAAAAGAAATTCTCTAATACCATTATCAAATCTCTCATCGCAATCAGCATAAAATATCCATTCTGGATCATAATGTTGAGCATATTCAAGTAGAATTTGTCTATTTTCAGTTTCCTCACTGAGCCTATCTTTCTTCCATATCTTATTTTCAATAACATTCAAAACAGCTTTATGTTTACGTGCTATATCTACGCTATTATCAGTACTTGCATCATCATAGATGATAATGCCATCAACAATTTTAGCGAAACTATCTAATGTATCCTGTAAGATTAGAGACTCATTTCTCATTCTAATCATACCAATAATTTTTATATCCTTCTTAAACACACTTCCTATATTCAGAATTCCTGGGTATTTAGAATTATTATTTTTGATACGAATTTGATTATCTTTATCCCAATGATCATAGACAATACCGTTCTTATCAACATCTTTATGAGCTATTCTTAATGTAAAACGATACAATCCATCAACAAGTTCATTTACCTTAAATGAAAAAGGAACATTAATATAATCATCTTTATTATCTTTCAATACTATTTTATCTAGAAAAATTAGTGTATCTTTGACATTGTACATAGCTAAACTCAAATCAACATTAAACATTGATTTTATTCTTTTTTGAATTTTTATTTTAATATTGCCTGATATATTATCCTGCGTAGAAAATACTCTACCTGATTTAATAAAGACCATCTCTTCAACTCTTATCATAAAATTCCCCCACCGTTTATCATTTTCATAAAAAATTTCATTCTCATTCCCTATCTTTAGAGTATTTTTTACTTTTTGAGTTATATTATCTTCATCTCTAAATATAGTTTCATTCGAATTCAACAAAGAAGTATTATAAAAAGCAAAAACATTCAAAGGTGATCCTTCTCGCATAATTTTTCCGTTCTTCAACATTATAACTCTATCACAATATTCTTCGACTGATGCTTGTGCGTGACTTACTAGTATTATTGTTTTCCCTTGTTCTTTTAGTTTATTAAATTGATCCAAGCATTTTTGTTGAAAATTCGAATCCCCTACCGCCAACACTTCATCCATAAGGAGTATATCACGATTGGCATGAATAGACACTGAGAAAGCGAGGCGGACCTGCATTCCAGAGGAATAATTTTTCAGTTTTTGATCGATGAATCGTTCGAGCTCAGAGAACTTCACAATACTCTCAAACTTTTCATCGATTTGATCTTTCGTCATACCGAGAACAGTGGCATTGAGATAGACATTATCTCTTCCTGATAGTTCCGGATTAAATCCGATACCAAGTTCGAGAAATGGAGAAATCATACCATTTATCTTCACCTTACCTTTATCAGCTTGATAAATGCCGGCAAGCACCTTGAGAAGTGTGCTTTTGCCAGAGCCGTTTCGTCCTATAATACCGAAGAATTCTCCTTTCTTTACTTCAAAACTGATATCATCAAGAGCTTTGAATTCTTCATAAGATTTATCACGAAAGATACCTGTTACAGCACCACGAACACTGCTCACTTTCTCATGAGGGATTTTAAATGTTTTGGAAACATTTTTGACACTGATAGCTATTTCTTTGTTCATATTTTTACATATCTTCGGCAACTCGTGGAATGAATTTTCGATAAAACCATATACTCAAAGCAAAAACTCCTAGTACAATCGTAATGAATACCGTGTACTGAGGCATCGTCGCAAAATGATTATTGACGAGAGACTCTTTCGTAAAATGAATAATGAAAGCGAGAGGATTGAGCAGAATCAATTGATGATACGAGGCAGGAAGCGTCGAAAGTGGATAAATAATCGGGGTAGCATAAAGAATAATCATCAGAAGTACTTCCCATATCATAGCGAGGTCACGAAACTTCACATAGAGTGGCGCGGTAATCAAAGAGAAAGAAAGTACGATAATATAAATACAAATCGAAAAAAGAAGGAACATCAAAATCGCAGAAATACTCGGCATAAAACCTTTTATAAAAAAGAAAAAAACAATAACGAGAAGATTCATAAGAAATATCAGTGTTGCATTGATCGTCGAAGCAATAATAATCGTCCAACGAGGCACATATATCTTCGTCACGAGCTGAGATTTTGACAGAAGTGATGCCATACCTGCCGAAGTGCCTTCTGAGAAGAAGTAGAACATCATCAGACTCACAAGAAGCTGGAGAGAATAGGTGTCCGCTCCTGTGCTTCGAGGATTGAATACTGATGAAAAGACAAAATTAAGAACAGCAAAAGTAAGGAGTGGTTTCAGAAGCGCCCATAGATATCCGAGTACCGAATCGTGATAACGGAGTTTGAAATCAGTTTTGGCAAGCATCCAAATCAGCTCGCGGTAGTTTTCGTGTGCTTTCATCATATATCTTATTGTAGCATACCTCTACAAAAAAATACAGATACGCCATTGATATAAAGAAAAACATCATTGTGCATCAGATTTACGCATTGCAAAATGAGTGATAGTGCCTATAAGAGAGAGGACAATGGCTCCAAACATAGCCGAGAAGAAACCATGGACTTCAAAACCTTTGATAAACCCTCCAAGAAGCCAAAGAAGAAAACCATTGATAACAAAAGTAAAAATACCAAGTGTGAGGAGATTGATCGGAAGCGTCAAAACAAGAAGAATCGGTTTGATCGTTACGCTGATCACTCCCCAAAAAAAAGCGAGGATCAGGGCAGTTCCGACGCTCTTTACGCTAATTCCTGAAACAATATACGGAAGGATCAGAAACGCCATCGCACTCGTAAGCCATTTGAGAAGAAGCATACATATATGTCTTAATGAATTACACTTATTAGTATAGCACTTTTCTGTAAAAAATACTGCAATATATACAAAAAAATCAAAAAACTCTCTCAGAGTAGAGAGAGTTCTTCTGCATATTCCAAAGATCTACTTTTTAAGATTTTTTCGACGACGGAGGAGAGCTCCTGCTGTTTTGAAACAGATAATAATATCAAGCCAAAGCGACCAATTTTCTATATAAAAAACATCTAGACTATATTCGTCTTCAAAGGCAAGATCAGATCGTCCCGACACTTGAGCCATACCTGTTACTCCTGGCTTGATCGTGAGCAGACGACGATGGTATTCGGAATAACGCTGTACCTCACGCTCTTGATGTGGACGAGGACCAACAAGACTCATCGTGCCTTCGAGTACATTGAAGAATTGTGGGAGTTCATCAAGCGAGAAACGCTCAATAAAAGCACCTACTTTCATTTTGCGTGGATCATCTTTTATTTTATAGAGAACACCACCCTCTCGAGTATTTCGTTCTGCGATAAGCTTCTTCTCATATTCCATCGCTTCTTCTAAATGCTTGTTTTCAGAAGTAATACAATATTTCCAGAGCATATAGCGAAACTTGTAAACAAAAAACTTTTGTCCATTTTCACCGATGCGTTCGTTTTTGTAAATAATCGGACCTTCTTTATCTTCTAATTTTATCAAAAGAGCAATAATCAACATCACTGGAGAAAAGAGTATGATCAAAAAGAATCCAGCAAGAATATCATAGATACGCTTCAATACTCGTCCCCAGCCATCAAGAGGTGTATGGTGAAATTCTATAATCGGTTCACCATTAAAAATCATCATAGAAAAATGAGTTGTTTGTAAAGTTGTTGGGAAATAACGATACAAGATATTATTGATCTGACAATAATCAAAGAGTTTTGCCTGTTCATCATCAGTCATCGAAGAATCTCCAATAATAATTTCGTCAATTCCTTTTGTGCGACGGATCTCTTTGATATGAGAAATGCTTTCATCAGCAATTTGATCGATTACTTTATAACCAAGCAATCTATTTTTTACAAGAAGTGTACGCATCGTTCGCATCTTATCATTGAAACCGATAAGCAAAACGCGATGCACACCAATTCCCTTATGCACGAGAAGCCACTTCTGAAAGCGTTGAATAATATAACGAGCAAAAACAACATAAATAATAGCCAAAAGCCATCCTATGATGATAATGAAACGAGAAGAAAACCATTCCTTATTGAGAAAAACCCCAATAATAATGATAATTAATCCAAAGGTAATGGCCTTCGTAACACCATAGGCCTCTTGCCAAAAACGACGCGTCACACGCATCCGATACAGTCCTTCAAGCGCCAAGATGAAAATAAAAAATGGTGCAAGTATCAAAGCGAAATGAAGATAGTCATAAAAACTCAATGTAAAGACTCGTGAGACATATCCTTCAAGCATCGGCAAACCTCGCAAAAAATACGCTGTACCAGATGCGAAGAGAATCATAAGAAAGTCCACAGGGACTTGAATAACACCAAAAAATATTTCCGACCGTTTCATATTTTCACTTCTTTACTTCATTATAATTACTATACCATTTTTTGCTTTTTTCTAGAACAGATCTATAAGCCGGATTCTGTATCTCTTTTTCAAAAGACGACTATAATTTATCTTGTTTTATTGTTACCAATAAACTCTTTGCGGTTCTCTCTGATGACTCAGAGCACGACCTTGCACTCAAGTAAGGATTTAGCCGTTTCACCCTTCGTATTACTACGAAGACTCAACCATTGCTGGTTGCCTGACATCTTTCGTATCAGGCGTCTCTGCTCGCACCTCGCACCTCACGATGTATGGGAGTTACCCATTACCTTTACTATCCGAAGATAATTAAGTGTCCGGACTTTCCTCACTCTATTTCAAGAGAAATAGTCGCGTAATAGCCCAATCTGTTCTAGAAAAGAACAAAAAACGAATGCATCTTTTTATAATAGATACAACCTAAATTATAGCACAAAAATGACAATTTGTCCAGTATACAGCTCTATTAAAGCCTCAATCTTGCTGACAAACGCTTTTCTGCAAGGGCAACAATTTTATCAAAAGACGCATCCATTTCACTACTCGAAAGAGTACGATCTTCTGCGCCAAAAGAAAGATGGAAAGCAAAACTTTTTTCCTCACCATTTTTATAAATATCAAAAAGTTCAATATGTTTGAGAAGTGGCGACCCGGCTTCTTTTATTATTGTTTCAATAGTACGAACTGTCACTTGTTTTGGACATATAAGAGAAATGTCACGCACAGCATACGGGAACCTCTGAAGAGGAGTAAATAACACGGCATCTTTCTTCAAAGCAAGCAATGCTTCGACAAAAAATTCTGCTCCCGCAAGACGATTTTCCAAACCAAATGACTTGAGCGTTCTTGGATGAAACTCACCGATCATTCCTATCGGTTTCCCAGCAATACTCACGATAGCAGATCTCGTTTCGTGAAACATCGGACTGAGAGCAAAGTCAGGAAATGATTTCTTTTCTTCAAAAAGAATCTGTTGATGATCGATGTGAAGCGACGAAAGCAGTGCCATTACTTTTCCTTTCAAAGTAAAAAATGCTTCACCGTCATCACTCTTTTTTGGCAAGACAGAAATAAGCCCAAGCGATTTCTGTTCTCCAAGTTTCGTCGGTTTTATTTGTTTGGTGAAAATGCTCCCCCATTCAAATATATCAAAAGACGAAAAAGAACGAAGATTTTCTTTGGTTTTTGAAAGAAGAAGAGGAAGGAGTGATACACGAAGGAATTGCTGATCAGCTGTCAGAGGATTAGCAAGTACCGGATGTATATGCAGGTCGAGTGATGCGAAAGAAGCTTCTTTCTCTCCGTAGAAAGAATAGGTCATAATTTCATCAAAACCAATATGTGCCAAAAGAGATTTCGTCTCGCGTTCAAAAGTTTTGAGAGGATTTTTTGTACAAGGAAGAAGAGGAAGTAATGGAGCAATAGCAGGAACAGCATCGTAACCACGCATACGACCTATCTCTTCTATAAGATCCCATTCATTCCGAAGATCAGGACGACGAGTCGGAACGATCACTTCGAGCACTTTCTGATCAACAACTTTTTTTACTGAGAGTCCGAGTAATGCAAGATACTGTACCATTTCAAACAACGGTATCTTTATTCCTAACATTTTCTCAACACGATCAACGGAGAGCAACACCTTCCAAGGTTTCACTACTCCTGGATATATATCTCGCATTCCTATCAATTTTCCGTGAGCGATACTTGTAATGAGATGCACTGCTTCACTCGCTACGCTCCGAGGAAGATTAGGATCAAGTCCGCGTTCATATCGAAAACTCGCATCTGTCGAAAGATTGTGTCTATTTTTTGTACGACGAATTGTTGATGCATCAAATGTGGCAATCTCAAGAAAAATATTTTTTGTTGTTTCACTAATACCAGAACCTTTACCACCCATCACACCAGCAAGTGCTAATGTCTTCTTCGTATCAGCAATCACAAGGTCATCAAGAGATAATTTTTTGATTTCTCCTGTGAGAAGCATCAGTTTCTCATTCTTCTTCGCTTTACGGATAGTGATAGCGCCAGACAAAGTATCTGTATCAAAAGCATGCAACGGTTGTCCTGTAAGAAGCATCAAATAATTGGTAATATCAACGATATTATTTATCGGACGCAGACCAGCAAGAATCAATTGTACTTTGAGCCAAATCGGTGATTCTCCTAAAGTAATACCCGAGAAAGAAAGACCAACATATCGCAAACACGCTTTTTTGTCTTCAATCACAACTTTTGGCGCACGATTATATGCAGGTACACGCAATGGCTTCACTTTCTTCTCAATCAAATGAGGAGTGTGTTTATCCAAAGCAGAAATCTCCCTCGCAAATCCCAAATACGCTATCGCATCAGAACCGCGATCTGGAAGTATCTTCGCTTCAATAATATAATCATCAATACCAATAAATTTTACCAAAGAAGCACCAACAGGAGCATCCTCATCAAGTACCAAAATACCTGAATGATCACTTCCAAGACCCAGCTCTTTTGCAGAACATACCATTCCATTTGATTCAATACCGCGCAATTTTGCAGTGGTGATATGTATTCCGCCCGGCAAATCTGTACCAGGAAGAGCGACAGCGACCTTTTGTCCCTCGGCGATGTTTGGAGCACCACAAACGATTGTACGAATATCTTTCTTTCCTACTTCAATTTCAGTTATATGCAATTTATCAGCATTTGGATGTTGTTTCACTGAAAGAACTCTTCCGATAATAACACCGTCTATGCCGTGAGGGAATTTCTCAATGCCTTCCACTTCGAAAGAATGTTTTAAAAGTAAATGAGCTAACTGCTCTTTTGTCTTCTTTGTTCCAGAAAGTTCTTTGATAAGATGATATGGGTAATGCATAATTTCTTACTTTCAATAATTCACAATATATAAATCTAAAATTGACGGATAAAACGCAAATCACCAGACATAAGAAGACGAATATCTGAGATTTTGTATTTCATCATCGCCAAACGAGTCAGTCCAAATCCCCACGCAAAACCCTGATATCTTCCTCTCTTATATCCGACAGCTTCAAAGACATTTTGGTTTACCATACCCGCACCACCGATCTCGAGCCAACCTGTTTGTTTGCACGCAGAACATCCTTTGCCATCACAGATCACACAATTGATATCGAATTCAAATGATGGTTCGGTAAATGGGAAAAAACTCGGGCGTAAACGAATCTCTATATGTTTTCCAAAAAATTGACTAAAAAATGTTTCAGCAACATATTTAAATGTCGCGACAGTTACTTCGCCTTCATCCCCTACCATTAAACATTCAAACTGATGAAAAGCAAATTCATGTGAAGCATCTGTCGCCTCATTACGAAACACTTTTCCTGGAACAATAACGCGAAATGGC
Source organism: Candidatus Moraniibacteriota bacterium (assembly GCA_037441965.1). GTDB lineage: Bacteria > Patescibacteriota > Minisyncoccia > Moranbacterales > UBA1568 > UBA1568. The sequence continues at coordinate 9,822 of JBBIRD010000008.1, forward strand.
GGTTTATTTGCCTCCATAAATCGTATCTGGACAGTCGAAGTCTGCGTACGCAGGAGATGATGTTCTTTTGATTTCTTATCTTCTTCAAGCCAAAAAGTATCCTGCATATCACGAGCAGGATGATCAACTGGAAAATTGAGTGCATCAAAATTATAATGTTCTGTCTCGAGTTCAGGTCCATCTGTAATGGAAAAACCCATCGAAGAAAAAATGTCTTGAATCTCATTTTCAAGTACTGTAATCGGATGCAAATGTCCAGAAGCAAAAGAAATACCTGGTGCCGTAATATCAATGCGTTCTTTTTCCCAATCAATATTCCGCTCTGATATTTGATTCTTCGCCTCTTCAAAAATATGAAAAAGATGTTGTTTTGTTGTATTACCAAGTGGACCGATGATCTTTTTTTCTTCAGCAGTCATATCACGCAATCCTTTGAGGATTTCATTCAATTCGCTCTTCCGTCCCAGATATTTCACTTCCCACAATTCTAATTCTGCCATTGTCTGTATTTCTACGATCGATGTTTCTGCTTCTTTCGCTATTTTTTTGATGCGTTCTTGTATCATAATTCTATTCTAACAGTTTTCTTTATTTACTCAAAAATAATACGAACAAAATCTTTCTTGCCGACACGAAGTACTTTTCCGGAAAGATTTTTCTGAAGACACATATTACTATCAGTCATCTTCTCATCATCAATAGATACTCCACCCTGTTCCATTTTCCTACGAGCATCTGATTTACTTTCGGCAAGATGTTGTTCTGCCAAAACATCAATAAGTTTTGTTCCTTCTATGCAATGTATTTCTCGTATATTATCAGGAATATGTTTCTTCGAAAAAGTGTCAATAAAATAGGTTTCAGCTTTCTTCGCTTCTTCAACACTATGATATAAAGCAGTTATTTCCTTTGCAAGTTTTATTTTTGCGTCCCTTGGATTAGCACCTGTTACGATGTCTTCAGCTATCTTCGCAATATCTTCCATCGGAACACGGGTACAGTGTACGAAATACGACATAATAAGCTCATCTGGTATACTCATCACTTTTCCAAACATATTATTTGGAGTATCAAGAAGATTGATTGTATTCCCCCAACTCGAGCTCATCTTGCGACCATCAGTACCTAAAATAAGATTGGTCATCAGAATATCTTGGGGATTCTTGTGATGTTTTTCTTGTAAACGGCGTCCTGCTAAAAGATTAAACCGTTGATCTGTACCACCAATCTCTACATCTGCATTGATAGCAATACTATCAAAACCTTGCATCAGAGGATAAAGCACTTCTCGAAGTGATACTCTCTTCCCGTCATCAAGACGTTTTTTGATATTCTCGCGCCCAATAAATTCAGCAAGTGAAAAGATATCTGCTTGTTCACCTATCTCCTCATAACCAAGTTTTTTGAGCCAAGTAGAATTATAATGAATCTCTGTTTTCTCTAAATCAAGAAGTTTTCCTACTTGCTCTGTATATGTCTTCATATTCTCCTCAATGACTGCTGATTCGAGCATCGGTCTTTCACTTTCTTTGTCAGAGGTATCCCCTATTACTCCAGTAAAATCACCAACAATAAAAACAATCTGGTGTCCAAGTTTTTGAAAGTCTCGCAATTTGAGGAGGAGTACCGCGCGTCCAAGATGAACATTAGAACTCGTAGGATCAACGCCAAGCTTGATACGAAGTTTCTCACCCGCAAGCAATCGTTTTTTCAAATGTTCTTTATCGATTACTTCTGCGACACCGCGCGTCAAAAGTTCTTCAATTTTTTTTTCTTCATTCTCCATATCATCTTTTATTTAAGACCAAACTTGGCTTTCGTCAAACGATATTGATCATCAGAAATCTGTCCAGCTTTACGCATCGATTCAAGAGTAGCAAGAATCTCATCTTTATTTTTTTCAATATTTTTTGGTGTCATTGCTTTCTTCATCAATTTTTCACGCTCTGCTGGACTCATACTCATCAGTTTCTTCATCGCAAAACGCTGAAACATATTCATATCTTTCATATCCGGCATCCCTGGAATATGAGGAAGTGCTGTTTCTTTTTCTTCATCATCTTTTTTAAAAGGATTCCATACCATACTTTTTAGAATAAATAATTAAAAAAATTTTCTGATATTCGTTTCTCTTTATTTTCTTTGCATCTTTATCTTATATATCGTAACAAGAAGAGCTGAGGCAACAAAAATAGAAGAATAGGTACCAAACCCAACACCAATGAGAATAGCAAGAGCAAAATAGCGAATGCTCTCACCACCGAAAATGACAATTGCCAAAAGAGTGATTATTACCGTAAAAGAAGTATTAAAGGAACGACCGAGCGTTTCATTAAGCGAACGATTCACTGTTATTTCAAAATCTTCTTTTTTGTGAGCACGCAGGAGATTCTCCCTCACTCTATCGTATACTACAATAGTATCATTGACAGAATAACCAAGAATAGTAAGAAGGGCAGCGACAAAAGGTATTCCCACTTCAATACCATAAAACTTACCAAGAAATGAAAAAGTACCTACAGTAATCACTATATCATGAATAAGTGCAATAATAGCTCCCAGTCCAAATTCAAAACTCGTAACCATTCCAGAAACACGACGAAATGCCCAAGCAATATAAAAAGTAATACCAATGACTGAAAGAATAATACCGATGATTGCTTGCTTCTTAATCTGATCGGAAACTGAACCTCCAATAAAATCTGTTCTTAATAATTTCAGATCAGCATCGAAGGTTTTCAGTTTTTCTAAAACTTTTTCATTCGTATTTTCATCTGATGCAAGATAACGAAGAAAAAGAGTATTCTCTCCTGTTGGTTGAACAGTCAAACTCTGAAGCATCACATCTGTAAGCATCTCAGTTACCTCAGGAACACCTGGTGCTGTTTTCGAAAATTGTATTTCTATGAGAGTACCACCCTTAAAATCAAGACCCAGATTCAGCCCCCAAAAAGAAACCATACCTATACTCATAACAATAAGTATCAGAGAAACACTATATGCGTATATTCTTTTTTGAATGATATGTAACATATTCTTTATTCTTTATCATCAATAAGTTTCTTTTTTGGAACAAGAACCCATAGATACTTTTCTGTCCATAGTCCTATCATAAAGCGTAAAATTATATGGACCAAAACAACTGCGGTAAACATCGAAAGAAGAACACCTATCGTAAGAATAATTGCAAAACCTTTGACAAAACCTGTACCTGATGCAATCAAAATAAATGTCGTAATGAGTGTCGAATAATTACCATCACGAATACTCGGCCAAGCACGACGAAAGCCTTCTTCAAGAGATTTCTGGATATTCTTCCCGTATGCAAGTTCTTCACGCATACGCTCAAAAATAAGCACATTTGCATCAACCGCCATACCTATTGACAAGATGAAACCTGCAATACCTGAAAGAGTGACCGTGATAGCAAAAGGAGTAAAAACAGAAAGTTTGAAAATAGCAAAAAGCATAGCGCTATAAAGAAGAAGAGCAAACACTGCTACAAGTCCAAGAAAACGATAATACAAAATCATAAAAATAGCGACAGCACCCAGTCCAACAAGTCCTGCAAACAAACTCTTTTGAAGAGCATCAGCACCAAGAGATGCATCAATACTTTGTTGTCCCACGAGAGTAATTGGCACAGGAAGAGCACCTTCATTCAAACGCTTTACAAGATCATTAGCTTCTTGCATTGTAAAATTTCCTGTAATGACTGCTTGACCGGCAACAATTTCATTCTGTACGGTTGGCTGACTGATAATTTCTTTATCAAGAAAAATAGCAACTGGTTTTCCGATGTTTTTCTTCGTGATATCCGCAAAAAGTTTCGTCCCTTCACTATCAAATTGAAGCGATACTTGCGGTGATCCAACGCCTTGACTTCGATAATCCACCGAGGCATTCTTAAGATTTTTTCCGGACAAACCAGTGGCAGTCCATTTGAGTTCTGGATACTGGTCAATAGAACGCTTGAGAAAAAGGATATGTGCAGATCTCACTTCACGATTATCTCCCTCGCCACGCTCCTCTATTTTTTTTATAATGTGCCAACCATACGTCGTTTCTACGAGTGATGGATAAATACTTCCTGAAGCAAAGTTTGTATCAAAAATAACAGTATCAAATTCTGGAACAAGTGATCCTTTCTTCACAAAATCCAAATCACCACCTTTGTCTTTTGAACCCGGATCCTGACTGAGTTCCTTTGCTAAAGCAGTAAAATCTCCACCTTTCTTCACTTTCTCTAGAGTATCTTCAGCTGTTTTTTTTGTTCCAACATTCAATGTATCAAGTTGTTTGAAAACATCTGAAGACGGATCAGTCTCCTCACGAAACTCAAGAAACGGCGTTTCTTTGATCATTTTCTTCGCCTGCTCAATATCTTTCACTCCTGGAAGTTCTACAATAATTCTCTTCTCTGTTCCTGATTGTGAAAGTTGAACGAGTGGTTCTCCAACACCAAAAGCATTCACACGACGCTCAATGACGGCCTGTGCCGAAGAAAGAGCTTCACCTTCTTTACCGTTTGGTATTTGTGAAACATCGGCTTTATATTCAAGATGAATCCCTCCTTGAAGATCAAGTCCCTGATTCACTTTCCACGCATTCACAACATTGAAAACAGGTGCAATAAACTTCACTAATTGCGGATACGCTATTATAGAAACTATGATAGTCAAAAAGATAACCTGAAAAAAACGAAAGCGTTGCTTATTTATTTGATTCATATTCCGTAAAACATCCTAAAAAGATATAACAAAAGTATACTGGAAAGTCGTCATCAAAGCAAATGGGAAGTATTATATCGTTTTTCGCTCTTCTAGGCGTTTCAAAATACGATTCACTTTTGGACTCGTTTTCTTCGCATACATTTCATAATTCTCTATTGGTGTAAGCATACCGTTTTCGAGGAAAAATGTTTTTGTTAGGCGAACACGCTCGAGAAATCGTCTATCGTGTGTTACCAAAAGAATCGTTCCTTTATATTCGTCCAGCGCCTCTTCAAGAGCTTCTATTGCTTCAAGATCGAGATGATTTGTTGGCTCATCAAGAACAAGAACATTGGCATTCAACGCTGACAGAAGAGCAAAAATAAGCCTTACTCTCTCACCAGGTGAAAGTGAAGCAATTTTCTCATTCAAAACATCAGGTGCAAATTGAAAAAATGAAAGATGTGTTGCGATCACACTCCGATCAAAAATACCTGTTCGATATTTAAATAAGTCATACGGTGTTATCGATCGTGTGATATTCTCATGTTCTTGCATCAAATATCCAAAGATAATCTTTTCCCCGATTGTTCTCTTTCCAGAAATAAGAGGGAGAGAACCTTCGATTGTTCGAAGGAGCGTTGATTTCCCTACGCCATTATCACCGAGAATTGCTATGCGATCACCAAAACTAATTTTCATATCCAATGGTCCGATAGAAAATCCTTTTGGATAACCAGCTTTCACTTTTTTCAAGAGAATATTTCCATCTTTCTCAACAAGAATAGGTGTAAGTGGAATAAAAAGAGGATCACGAATCAATGGTTTTTCGACATTATGAAGTCGTTTCTGACGCCCTTCTAACGCTCTGGCCGATGCAGTAAACTTTCTTGTAGCTCGCTCCTTTTTAAAATTGGATGTCATTTTATCTTTATCTGAAACCTTTCTATTTTTTACGCGTTCCACCCAATCCATTTTTTGTTCCACAGAAACCAACAGTCTTTCGCGTTCATCTTCTTGCATACGATACGCTTCTCTTTGTTTCCTGATATTGTGTGCTTTCATCTCCGCATAACTGCTCCATCCTCCTGTATACATCGTCACATCACGCTTATACCAATCAATCTCAATCACTTTTTTCACAACATTATCAAGAAAACGACGATCGTGTGATGCAATAATACAAGTAGCATTTGAATGTTTCAAATAGCGTTCGAGCCACAGGAGTGCCGGCAGATCAAGATTGTTCGTTGGTTCATCAAGGAGAAGCATATCAACACCACGAAGAAGAACACCTGAGAGCATCACTTTCCTTTTTTCACCACCTGATAATGAAGTTACCGATCGATCGAGGTCAATATGAGAAAGTACAAGTCCGTCTAGAACTATTCGTGCTTTATCCCTAAAATTATCTCCCCCAAGTTTCGTATATTCAAAACGAAGTGCTTCATATTTTTCTAATAATACGAGCTCTTCCAAGTGAGGTTCAAGAAAACTCATTTCTTTCTCAAGCTCCGCAAGACCTACCATACGACGAAGATACGAAAGCACTGTTTCATCAGATTCTTCAGATACTTCCTGAGGAAGATATCCGACTAACACACGATTAGGTTTAATGATTTCTCCTCGATCAAAAGTTTCGATACCTGCGATTATTTTCAGCAATGTCGATTTACCGACACCATTTTGTCCTACTAATGCAACTTTTTGTCCTTCTCCCAAAGAAAAAGAAACTTTCTCAAGAATACGAGCAGTAGCATACGTTTTTCGTATGTTTTTCAGTGTGAGCATAAGAAAAAAATATCAAACAAAACAAATATCAATTATACCAGAAAATACCTTTTTTGTAAAGAGAGAAAAATAAAGAAAGAGAACATATATTTTATTCCGAAGGAGATCGGGAAAGAATATATTTTTCCGTATTGATGAGTATACACTTCGCATTATCAAAGGTTATTTTTTTCACTGCTTCTTCGTATGTCAACCAAGAAAATCCGGTATGTTCAAAAGATATCTGCACTTCTTCCTCATCAGTCTGAGCTGGATAAAAATGTACTTGTTTGAAAATCCAAATACCACGCTTTGCTGTAATACGCTTGGCTCGCTCGCTACCTCTAGCGATATAGAAAAATTTTGTACTTTGACGAAGAGGGAAAATGTGCAATTGTGTAATACCTGTTTCCTCTTCAGTTTCACGCCTCAAAGTTTCTTCTTCGGTTTCTCCTTCTTCCATATGACCTTTGACAAAATCATAATGTCCGCTCGGATAATGCAAGATAAGGTATTCTCTCTTACCATCTTTCACACGATACAAAACCGTACCGATGGAAACTTCCCAAATAACAGGAAATCTCAACGCTTTCAGAAAATAATAGAGAGGTTTGATTACTGGTAGACGCATATTTTTCACAATAAAGACAAAACTATCTTCTTTAGAGTACAATAGAAATGGTATTTAGAAAAGAGTCTCTTTTCATTCAACATTCTATAGGATTTTTCCTCTCGTATTATGATGCGTACGGTAATGAAGAAAACTTTGATACGCGAAACGCTTTGGGTAATAAGTCTCATTTTCTTAGGCGGTGTGTTGGGTATTCTCGCTATTTATTTCTTCGGCACACCAAGTATCGACACACTCTCTCATTTTCCTCTTCATCAGAGCACTCGATTCTTCGATCGTACCGGAACAACAGAACTCTATCGACTCTATGATGAAGAAAATCGTATCGTCATCTCACATAACGAAATACCAGATATGATCCGCTTCGCCACCATCGCTTCTGAGGATGCTCATTTTTATTCTCACCAAGGTATCGACATCATTGCTATACTCAGGGCACTCATTATCGATATCAAAAGTGGAGAAATAAAACAGGGTGGATCAACTATCACACAACAACTTGCGCGTAGTCTCTATCTCACGAAAGAGCGTACTCTGCAAAGAAAAATTCGTGAAATGTTTCTTGCAATAAAAATTGATAATCACTTGAGTAAAGATGCTATTCTCGATCTCTATCTGAATACCGTTCCTTATGGATCTAATGCGTATGGTATAGAAACTGCTTCGGAAACATTTTTTCATAAGAAAGCTCTTGATCTCACACTTGCAGAAAGCGCTCTCCTCGCAAGTCTTCCAAATGCACCAACATTTTTCTCCCCTTATGATATACATACCAAAGCCCTCAAGAAAAGACAGGAAGAGATTTTGATGCGTATGTATGAGCTCTCATATATTACAAAAAAGGATCTGAAGGATGCACTCGCTAACGATACTCTTTCACATATACAACCACTCAAACGATCTATCATCGCTCCTCATTTCATAATTTATACTATTGCCGAATTGGAAAAAACCTATTCACAAAAATCACTTCGCACTGAAGGACTTTCTATCTATACGACTATCGATATGGATTTACAGAAGGCGGGTGAACTTGCTATCCAAAACGGAGTAGAAAGAAACAAAATGCGCGGAGCGAACAATGCTGGACTCATTGCCCTTCAAGCGACAAACGGGGAGATTTTGACAATGGTCGGTTCAAAAAATTATTTTGACACAAGTATTGATGGCAATGTCAATATCACGACGAGTCAGCGTCAACCAGGATCTGCTTTCAAACCATTTGCTTATGCAACAGCTTTTGAAAAAGGTTTTCAACCAGAATCTGTGATTATCGATCGACCAATCAACTTTGGTCCTGACGGTTCCGGTCGTCCATATATTCCGCGCAACTACGATGGAAAATTTCACGGGGTACTGACGATGCGTCAAGCACTTGCGATGTCGCTCAATGTTCCTGCAGTACAAACACTCGCACTCGCCGGAGTTTCTGATACCATCGACCTCGCAACACGACTCGGTATCACTACACTCACCGATAAGAAACGCTACGGACTTGCACTTGTTCTTGGTGGCGCAGAAGTGAAACCTATTGATATGGCAAGCGCTTTTTCTGTCTTTAGTCAAAACGGAATCAAATACACACCAAAACCCATACTCAAAATCATTGATAGAAACGATAAAGAACATATACAAGAAAACAATACTACCGACGGATCACGAGTACTCGATGAGGATATCGCAGAAAAGATAAACTCTATTCTCTCCGACAATACAGCGCGCACACCGATATTTGGATCACATAGTCCGCTCGCCTTCCCAGAAGGAATCACGGTCGCTGCGAAAACTGGCACTACACAAAACTTTCGTGATGCTTGGACGGTCGGTTATACACCATCGATCGCTGTTGCTGTCTGGGCAGGTAACAATGATAATCGTCCGATGCAGAATGGTGCTGATGGCATCTTTGTCGCTGCTCCTATCTGGAGAGATTTTATGAATACTGCACTGTTCCATTTTCCTCATACTGGTTTCACTGCATATACAAAAGTCAATACACCTCTTCCAAAAAATATATTTTCTCAAAAAACAAATGTCATTTATTTTGACAAAAAAACGGGACGGGAGATATCTGCAGAAAAAGCACAAAAAATGAAGAAGAATCGTGTAGAAAAAAAGATTATCAATGAGCAGGTTTCATTAGATAATGCCTCATCTCAGAAAAAAACATCGCTCTAATCTTTCAATTCTGTTGTTTTCGATAGAAAAATTATTCTTTTCTCAAGGCCTCCATTGGTGAAAGTTTTGATGCACGATATGCTGGAGAAATACCAAAAATCAAACCAACAACCGTCGAAAATCCTGCTCCTAAAAGAAATGATACAAAAGAAAATTGAAGCGTCAAATTGTATCCAAGAGAACGAAACAAAGTACTCAAACCAAAAGAAACTAAAACTCCTAATCCGATACCTATCAAACCTCCTAACAAAGTAATGATCAGTGCTTCAAAAAGAAATTGACGAAGAATGCCTCCACTCGTAGCTCCAACTGCTTTGCGAAGTCCAATTTCACTCGTGCGTTCTGAAACAGATACATACATCACATTCATAATACCAACTCCACCGACAACCAATGAAATAGAAGTCAGCGCAAGCAGTAAAATAGTCAGCGATCCAAGGACATCACCAAGTGTCTGCTGTGCTTCTTTGGTTGAAGACACTGCAAAATCATCTTTGTCTGGATTGGCAATATCATGACGCTTGCGGAGAAGTGCAACAATATCGGCGACCGTCTCCTTTTCATACATTGCATTCTTCATCTGAACTGAAATCATCTGAACATAATTGACACCCAGTATCTTCTTCTGTAGTGTCTGAATCGGTATATAAGTGAAAGTATCAAAATTGAGGAAAGCAACTGCTCCTCGTGAAGAAAGAACTCCAATAACACGATATTTTTCACCTTTCAAAGTAATGTATTCTCCGATCGCATTACTATCACCAAAAAATGTTTTTTTTGTTTCTGAACCAAGTACAGCTACCCGTGCCAAACTTGCGTCCTCCGCATCAGTAAAAAATCTTCCACTCTCAAGTTTTGCATTTCTATCAACCTGTACAACATCCGCTCCTGTACCAAAGAGTAAAATTCTTTTTTCTACTGAACCATACACCGCTCGTTCTTGTCCAATTGTCCCGGCGTATGATGCTATCACATTTGGTAATTTATGAATTGCTTCACCGTCCTTAACGGTCAAGGTCGTGATCTGTGTTCCTTGTGCTCTCCCTGTAGCATTGCCTGATGATTGTTTCCCATTGCCAGGAATCTTCACTTCTACTTGAATAAGATCGGTACCAAAACTTGCTACTTGTCCCAAAACAAAACCTTTCACTCCGTCACCCAAAGTCATTACGATTACCACAGCAAATACCCCAATAACAACACCAAGCAAAGCAAGGAATGTTCGCGCTTTATGTGTTCGTATTGTTTTTACTGCAAAAGAAAATGCAGTAATTATTTTTTTTATTGCAAAACTATTCATAGCGTAATGCTTCCATAGGACTTATGCGTGAGGCTTTGATAGCTGGATAGAGCCCAAAGATGATACCAATAATAAATGATACTGAAAATCCAATACCGAGAGAAGAAAGTGGTACAAGAAATTTCCAATCATATCCAAGCTTCACTAATACCAAGGAAGCAATATAGGCAATCAAAATACCAAAAATAATTCCAATAATTCCTCCAACAATAGTAATGAAAGATGCTTCTATGAGAAATTGTGTAATAATGTGTATCTTTTGTGCACCAACAGCTTTTCTAAGACCTACCTCACGCACACGCTGAGAAACAGAAATAAGCATTGAATTCATAATTCCAATACCCCCTACAAGAAGGGAAATAGATGCGATCGCAAGGAGAAAATATTTGAGGACATCTGTAATAGTCGTCAAAATATCCAGAGCAGCAGCCGTACTCCGTACCGAAAAATCAGATTCTTCGTTTTCTCCCATATGATGTCTTTTACGGAGAAGAACATTGATATCAGCAATACTTCGTTCGATATTGAGAGGATCGTCTATCTTTGCCCTTGCAGAATTGAGATAATTAATACCCAGAAGAAGTTTTTGCGCTGTTTCAAGAGGAATATAAATCAGTGTATCCGGATTTGAAAATGCAGCTGAACCCCGCTCCTCTAAAACCCCAACAACTTTAAAAGGAATGTTCTTTAGCGTCACTGTTTCTCCGATCGGATTACGATGAGAAAAAAGTTCTTTGGCACGCACGGCACCAAGAACCATCACACGAGAAAGGTCATTCTCTTCTTCGGGAAAGAAAAAGCGTCCGGAAGCGATACGCACATTTTCTATTTGTATCAGATCTGGAGAAACACCCTGAAAACTCGATTCAAGTGATGTGGATTGAAACTCTGCAGTCGCTGATCCACTTACATAACCTGTGATAGCAGAAAGATGAGGAACATTTCTCTTTTCTCTTAACGCTCTTAGATCATCATTCGTGAATGTAGTAGTGATAATGCCAAGTACGGATGCAGGAGGACCTTTCTCTTCAGATGCGCCAGGAAGAATAGCTATCAGATTCGAACCGACATTTTCTATTTGCGAGAGTACAAGCTTCTGCGCACTCGCTCCAATAGCCATAACAAGTATCACTGATGCTACGCCAATCACAACACCAAGTACCGTCAAAAAAAACCGAAGCTTAGAAGCCGATAATGTTCGATATGATATTCTGATTGGATCTGATACTTTCATTTGAGAAATGTTTCTCCTTCTTTAGCAATACGGCGATTAGTCACAAGAGCATCGCCAACAATGTATCCGTCTTTCATCGAGAGAATTCTCTTGGCATGTTCTGCAGTGTATGTCTCATGAGTAACCAGAACAATGGTATGTCCCATATCGTTCAATTTCTGTAAAATAGCCATAACCTGCAAACCTGCTTTCGAATCGAGATTACCTGTTGGTTCATCAGCAAAGATAATTTCTGGATTATTCACAAGAGCTCTTGCAATAGCCACTCGCTGTTTCTCTCCTCCTGAAAGTTGACTTGAGAGATAATTTTTCCGATGGACCATATCGACAGCTGTGATAGCTTTCAAAACTTTTTCCTCATTATTTTCTTTCATTTGCTCATCATACAGAAGTGGAAGTTCTACATTTTCATACACGCTTGTCTTTGGTAACAAGTTGAATGCTTGAAAAACAAACCCAATAGTTTTGTTTCTCAAACGAGCGAGTTCATCATCAGTAAATTTGGTAACATCTTTTCCTTCTAAAAAATACGATCCTCCTGTCGATCGATCAAGAAGGCCAAGGATTTGCATCAGCGTTGATTTGCCTGATCCTGATGGACCCATAATCGAAATAAACTCTCCTTTTTCTATGCGAAAAGTTGCAGAAGTGAGAGCTTTTGTTTCCACTCCTTCATTTTTATATATTTTTTCAAGATTTGAAACAGCAATAAGACTCATAGAATGTTGCACAATATCTTACTTCGCCTGCACTGATCCGATCGTCACTTCATCTCCCTCTTTAAGACCAGATTTGATCTCTATCGTCCCATCATCACCTTCAAGACCTGTTTTCACTTCTGTTTTCACAAATGTTCCATCTTCTTTCTTCACTTCGGCATATGTCTTACTATTCTCTTTAGTCAAAGCTCGAAACGGAACGATGAGCACATTATCTCTTTTTGCTGTTTCGATATCAATATTTGCTGTCATACCGTCTTTCAAACGATCAAAAGGATTATCAAGAGAAAACTTTACAATGTAAGAAACAACATCCTGGATAACAGTCGCTGATGTGGCAATATCTTCTGTATGAGCAGAAAAAACTTCGCCAGATGTCAATGCATCAAAAGTAATACGAGATTCCATATTGCGAGCAATTTTCACAATATCAGATTCTGGTACGCGTGATTCAATTACAAAATTATTCATTTGAGAAATTCTGCCAATTACTTTTCCTAATGTCACAACTTCACCCACACGAAGATTGAGTCTCGTGATTTGTCCATCAAATGGAGCAAGGATTACATTTTGTTTCATCTGTTCCTCAAGAGTACGAACATTTTCCCTTGCTTGTTCTGTTTTGAGTTTGATAGCATTGCGTTCTTCTGGCTTCAGGTCTGCAAAACTTTTCCCTTGTGCATTTCGACGAAGACGCGCTTGTTTTTCATTTTGTTCTACAATCGAAAGAGCAATTCTCGCTTCTTTCAATTGTGAAAAAAGAACCATTCGATCAAGAGAAGCTATACGCTGTCCTTTTGTGACACTATCACCTTCCTTCACATTCACTTCATCAACGGTCCCCGTACTCTGAAAGGCAATATCTGCGTAGTACCTCGGTAACACCTCTCCGGTCACACTCACTGTCTCAGAAAGAGAACCGCGTTTCACTGTTTCTGTTTGTACAAGAATAACTTCCTTCGTACTTCGATAATACCATATCGCTCCCCACAGAGTAGACACTATAAAGATACCAATAACAATCCTCTTCTGAGTAAACATAATGCAATAAATATATTTTTTAAAATAATTGTGTATTTTTTTCTGCTTTGTCCATCGCTTCATTGGCACACGCATCAGCTACGGTATTATACTCTCTTTTTATATGGATAAATTTCACTTCTGAAAAATCAAGCATCAAATTCCATATTTCAAGAAACAATGGTTGTAATTTATCATTCTCTATTTTATATTGATGATTCAATTGTCTACAAGCAAGCTCACTATCCATCCGACATTCAATAGTCATTTCTTTTGCCTTCGCTTTTCCAATCAAAGATTTTATTTTCTTCAGGCCAAAAATAATAGCAAGGTATTCTGCTTCATTATTCGTTTTTATACCAAGAAATTCTCCGTATTTCTTTTCGAGAGTTTCTATAAAAACACCTAAAGCAGATGGGCCGGGATTACCGCGTGAACCTCCATCGCTATACATTACAATCTTTTCCATATTTTGCATCGATTTCTATTTACCTCTATATCATAACATACATATTTCTCTTTTCCTACAAAAAAATAACCAACAAAATGCATTCATTTCATTGGTTATTTAATAATATATCAACTTACCATTGAGTGTCGATACATGGTATTTTTCTAAGGCGCGCAAAAAGTCATATTCAGTTCCTTTTAACAGATCATCCAAAGGCACTATTACATTCTTAGATAATCTTGAAAAAGAAAGTGCTGAATGTGTACTTAGAATACTACGAACAATCACTTCTAAGGATACAGCAAAAGGTACCGGATCAGAACAAGCGCACTCATCTAAAAAAACACTGCTCCTCGACTTTACTAACGAAAGATCATATACAGAAATCTCTGCGACTGCCTTCTCTCTTTCCTTTACTAGAGGAAATCTCACAATTTCACCTATATACCACTCTTTTTCTAATAATTTCGTCGTATCTTTCTGAAAAAGAAAGCACACTCGTTCTCCTACTTTAAATGTAGGTATTCTTTGATGTCTAGAAAAAAGCCCCATACCATACCTCCTCTTTGAAAAAGAACAAAAAACTAACAGGTCTTTAATTGAATATCTATAACTTTCAATTGAATGGTTGTTTTTCCATTCCAGGTATTCTCGCTCAATTGAAAGAGAACGTCAAGTATATCTCCTTTTTTAAGAGTTGAAAAACTTTTCCCGAGAGAAAAACCAATAGCGTCAAATATTTTTGTTTTATCTTCATACGAGATAAGGCGAAACTTCAGATGATCTTCTCCACTCCCTACAAAACGAACTTCTTCAATCATCATATTTTCCAATACAAATGTAGGCTCTGGATTCCCTTCGCCAAATGGTGCCAATAACTGCAGATCTCTGTACAATGCAGGTGTAATATGTTCTGGGCGTATCTTCATATCTACTAATATCTCTGGCTCGGTGGTTACGCCAGTCAATGCTTTCGTTGCTAAAGCATCAAATTTTTCATAAAAGGCATCAATATTTTTATTTTCTATAGTCATTCCCGCTGCCTGTGAATGACCACCAAATTTTTTCAATAAATCACTACATTGCTCAATTACTTCTATAATATCGAGTTCTGGAATACTCCGAAACGATCCTCTACTCTCTGATTCACCGCGTGTCAATACACAGGTCGGTTTATGAAATTCATGAGCAATACGCCCTGCGACTAAACCAATAATTCCAAAAGGAAATTTTTCATCTAAAGCAAAAATGAATTTCCTTGTACTATATTTTTCTTTGGCTATTTTCCTTACCTCGTCTGTGGTAACTGCGCTTATTTTTTGACGGGCAACATTGTATGTATCAAGCTCAAGAGCAAGAACTCTCGCTTTCACACGATCTTCTTCCATAAATAAGTTATGAGCGATCATCGCGTGTGCCATACGCGAAGCAGCATTGATGCGTGGAGCAATTTGAAACCCGACTGTATGAGTATCGGGCATATTATCTTCATCAATTTTCATTCTTCCTACTGAAAACATTTCTTGAAGACCAATACGACGTGTTTTAGAAAGCACAAGAAGACCATATTTCACTATCACTCTATTTTCACCAATAAGTGGCATCACATCTGCTATAGTACCGATAGCAACAATATCTAAAATCCATTTCAATTGATCTTGTTTATCAGGGATATATCGACGAAAGAGTGCTTGAGCGACTTTGAAGCTCGTTCCTGCTCCACAAAGCTCTCTAAAAGGATATTTTTCTGAAACAATCTTCGGATTAATGATTGCATACGCCTCTGGCAGTATTTCTGGCACATGATGATGATCAATGACAATGGTATCGATACCTCTTTTTTTTGCTTCCGAAATCGCTTCATGATTGGTCATACCACAATCAAGTGTCAATACAAGTTTAATACCTTTATTTTCAAAAAAATCAATCGACAAAGTATTAAATCCGTGCCCTTCATTCATCTTTTCAGGAATATAGACTGCAACAGGAATATGAAGAGCGTTCAGTGCTTCACGAATAATCACTGACGAAGTTACTCCATCAGCATCAAAATCACCAAAGATACCTACTGTTTCAGTATTTTTCTTCGCCTCTCCAAGTCGAGCAACAACTTTCTCCATTTGTGAGAATAAGAAAGGATCATATATATCACGATCAAAATTTGGAAAAAGAAAACTCTGACGGGATGCATCATCATTGTATCCCCTTATTGCTAACAATTTTTCAATCACTGGATGATATATATGAGAAGAAACAGCAGTCTCAATATCCTCATTTCTGTATTTCCATACAACCATAGGAAAATACTAAGAACACGTTACTTCGGCATCAAAACTTTTATCTCCTTTCTTATTTTTCTTCAGAGTAAGTGTAATACGACCACCCGGTTTTTCTTCAGAACAAATGAAATCTGTATTCAGATTAAATGTTTTTGCAAATTTTTCCGCATCAAAACTAAACGCATCAATACCTAATACATATGTATCTGAAACAAGACAAGAATTGATAGCTTCAACCATATCTTTCGGTGTTGTCATATCTCTCAAAAGAAAGTTTTTCACTCCAATTTCTTTCGCGCGTTTCTCATCTTCCCCTCTTCCTAAATGTGAAAGAAAAAGGACGGGAATATTCATTGTAGTAACATTTTTCTTCAATGACTCAACAAACTGAAAACCGTCCATCCTCGGCATAATGATTCCAGAGACAATGATATTAGGAGAATATTTTGTAGCCAAATCGAGTCCTTCAAGTCCATCTTTTCCTTCTATAACTTGAAAATTAACTGCTCGCAAACTTTCTGCATATAAAGATCGACTCTCTTCATCATCATCGACAAGAAGCACCTGAATAAGATTCTGCATAATAATGTTTTTTTAAAAAATAATTATCTTCCTTTTTATTATAAAGGAAATCATTTTGAAAAGCAAAAAAACACTTTATTATCAAGCAAAAATGCATTACCACCCACTCTTTTTTTCACTCTTTATTTTATGCAATTCTTCGATAAGTTTTTTCTCTTCACGAGAAACTTTTTTCGGAACAAAAAGAATAAGCGTCACAAGATGATCCCCTCTTCCAAAATGACCAAGTATCGGAACCCCTTTGCCACGAATACGAAAGACTTCACCTGATTGAGTACCCGAAGGAATTTTCATAGTTACAGAACCGTCAATCGTTTCGACGCTTATTTTATCTCCAAGCACCGCTTGAGAAAATGTCATAGACACCTCTGAAAGAATATCATTGCCTTTACGCTTGAGAAATGAATGAGGAATAATATGGACTGTTACTAAAAGATCACCTGCAGGCGCTCCATCTTCACCTGCTGTTCCATATCCTTCAAGAGACAATGTTTGATTGTTATCGATACCAGCTGGAATATTAATAGGTATTTCCTCTTCCTTATTCACACGACCAGCACCGTGACAAGAATGACATTTTTCTCTATATATCTTTCCGCGACCATGACACATTTCACAAGTTACTGCCTGAGCAAAAGCACCAAATACCGTCTGCATCGTGCGCCGTACCTGTCCTTTCCCACCACAATCCTTACAAACCTCTTCTTTTGACCTCGGATCGCCACCTGTCCCAAAACAAACATCGCAGGAAGATAATTTTCGTAAACGAATTGTTTTCTTTACACCCTTCACCATTTCTTCAAAGGTAATCTCTGTATCTACACTGATGTCAGATCCTCCTCGTGATTGAGTACGAGAGCGCCCTCCCATACCTCCAAAAATATCACCAAAAATATCTTCAAATCCGGTACCAGAAAAATCAAAACCAGAGGCATTACCATTCTGATAGAATCCTCCAAAACCACCAAAACCTTGACCATTATTTCCTGATGAACCCTGACTATGAAAATCTTGACCTGTCTGATCATACCGAGAGCGTTTACTTTCATCAGAAAGCACTTGATATGCTTCATTAATCTCTTTGAATTTTTTCTCATCTCCGCCAGCTTTATCTGGATGATGTTTATGAGCCAATTTACGAAAGGCTTTCTTAATATCATCTTGAGAAGCATTCTTCGGTACTCCTAGTGTTTCATAATAATTTGCCATAGAATCTTTTTTCTCTTTTTTATCAATATAATTGCACTCTTCTCTGTGTATTTTTTATACTACACCAAAAAAGAAAAATTGGCAATCATAACAATAGAGTGCCAATTTACTGATCCATCAGAAATAAAAATAGTCTTCTTAAGAACGCTCTACCGGTTTCTATCACTTCAAATATTCTTGTTCTACAGGCATAGTAGCAATGGTAATCCATTCTATTTTGCAAAATAAGAAAAATAAAATTGAGGCGATAAATATACAAATCGGTACAATCAATGAAGATAGAGAAAGTAATGTAAGAAAAAGAAGAATTGCCAAAAAGAAAGGGAATGCTTCTGGCGGTATATGACGCACAGATTCATTTCCATTCATAAGAGTAATCAGTTTATTCTGAACAGCATATGAAAGTACGGAAGAAAATCTTTCGTCACCAGAAACTGGTCTTCCTGTAAGTAACTCCATCTGCTTATATCCGTTTTCAAAAAATAATTTTTCTGCTGTTTTTGTACGATTACTATCAAAAACAAACGGGATATCCTTTTGTTTGAGAAACTGATCCATTTCTAGAAAGAAAGATTCTGTATTTTGAACATCAACAGGTGCACCTGGCATTCCAATATTCTTCTCCTCACTTATATAGAGAGTATGCAAAAAATCATCAACTGTCATATCATCATTTGAAAGTTGAAGAAAACTCGGATGTATTATACTAGCAGTTTTAAAGATAACTTTTGTTATGCCATCACCAATACGAAATCTTGGTATCATTTCTTCCCACGAAAGATTTTTCAATGATATATAATAACCTGTTGAAAGAAGAAGGGAAAGACCTAATACGAAAAAAAATGACCCGCCTCGAACACTTTTGAAAAAATGAAAATGAATATGATCCTCTGATTCTTTCGTTACTGCCAATAATCCAAAGAAAAAAAGAAAGAGAGAAAGAACCCCTACAAGAAAATACTCCCAAGATCTTATAAAATACAGACCAGGGAGAAAAATCATCAAACTCCCAATAACATAGAATGCGGTCCTATTCCAAATAACTGATCCAAGAAAAAGTATTATCATTAAAAATGAAAACCAGCTCAGCGAATGCCATAAAGACTGAATACTATCAGACATCACTTTGTCGAAAGATTGCCATGCTTCGAAACTGAAAATACTCAGTGCTATCAGAATACTAACACTAAGCCATTCACGCTTTGTTAGAAGTGTTTGCATATTCATCATTACTTTTATTTTTTGATATTTTTTTCTCCTGAAGGAACTTTATAATATTCTTTATACCAATTCACGAAATTTTTTATTCCTTCTTCAATGCGCGTTGTTGGTTTCCATCCTAATCTACGCAATTTTCTGATATCCGCTACTGTACTCAATACATCACCTGGCTGAAGAGGCATCAATTTTTTCTTTGCAATCTTACCGATATTCTTTTCTATCACTTCAATAAAACGCATCAGTGTTTCTTCCTTATCGCCACCAATATTCATAACTCCATACGGAAGATCAGCGTCAAGAGTCGTGAGAATACCTGATACAATATCGTCAATATATGTAAAATTACGCGTCATTTTTCCAAAATTATATACCTTTATCTCTTCATCAGCTATGATCGATCTTGTAAAATCAAATAAGGCCATATCAGGACGTCCCCACGGACCATAAACAGTAAAAAAACGTAATCCAGTAGTCGGCAAAGAATAAATATGACTATATACATGTGCTAACAATTCCGTTGATTTTTTTGTTGCAGCATATGGCGAAATAGGAGTATCTACCGAATCAGATTCTGAAAAAGGCAATTTTGTATTGTTTCCATATACAGAAGACGATGAAGCGTACAAAAAATTTTTAATCTTATACTTCACAGACATATCAAGCATATTCACAGTACCCATCACATTTACATCAGCATACAGTGATGGATGTAAGAGAGAATAACGAACACCAGCCATCGCTGCAAGATGAACGATTTTATCTGGTTTTTCTTTCTTAAAGACTCTTTCAAGAAACTTCGTATCACGAATATCACCTTTGTACAACACAAAACCACTCTTATAGTCTCGAAGAAATTTTTTAATACGATCACGCTTCAATTGCGGATCATAATAATCATTAAAATTATCGATAAGGACAACGGTATCTCCGCGTTCTATAAGTTTTTTCGCGGTTGCTGATCCGATAAATCCAGCTCCTCCAGTAATCAATATCTTCATATATTTTTCGTTAGATACTTTTTCAAATAAAAATAGTATTCAGTATTCTTATCTTCTCTTACAGTATAACAACTAACCACTGTTTGTCGAGCCATTTCACCTATTTTTTCGCGTGCTTCTTTGTCTTGAATAAGCTTTTCAAGCTTCTCTTGCCACTCATTTTCTGTCTTCGCTATATATCCATCAACGCCATCAGTAATTGCTTCCGTATAAGGTTCTGTAGCAGACGCTATGGTAGGCACTCCTACAATACCTGCTTCAAACCATTTAAGTTCTGATTTAGATTCACAAAATGGATTACCGATTTCAAGTGGAGCGATATTAATATCTATATTAGCAATATTTTCAAAATGAATCTTGCGTGGCGAAAATGGGATGCGTTCTATTTGGGACGCATACGGAAGAAGTATATTATCAGTATCCAGTGGACCTGTTAACACTAAACGAACATACGGATATATGCTCAGTATTTTTGCTAATACAGGAGCAACAACCGCAAAATCTTTATTATGACTTGGTGTTCCGGAAAAATAAGCAATGCGAACAATATGTTCATTTCGATTTCTTAACTTCATTGCTCTTTCTCCATATAAAATATCTTGTGCTGAAAGTTTATTTTTCATCACAAAAACTTTTTTACCTTTTTCACGAAGTTTTTCTGCAAGATATGTCGTAGATGTCGTACATACTTTGACATAGGGATCAGCTAAAATCTCTCCTCCAACTCCATTTTCATAGAGTTTTCTTTCAAAAGTATTCATTTTTTGGAAATAATCCATATGTTTTAGAAACTCCTTATCATATACGAGATCATCTGTTTCGAAGATTATTTCTTTTTGTAAAAGTTTAATTTTTGCAATCAGTTTTTGTACGCTCGGTGTATAGAGGACCCTATGAAATACAAAGACAGAAAATCGATCTGCATACGAAACAAGAAAAGGGTTATCTTGCACTGTCGTATCACAAACGAAACCATTCAAAGTCAATTCTTCAGCAATATGTTTTGTACGATATCTCGCGCTATCCCCCACCCCTCCTGTGATAAAAAGAATATCGCCAGGATGCACTCTATGAAAAAGAGCAAAGAAAGAAGTCATAATACGTCTTCCTCCACGAAACAATCCGTCGCGTCTTAGTGTATGCCATGCCTTGCCGATTTTAATAAGAAGAAGTTTCATTATTTTTTTTCGTAAAGGATAGATTGATATATTTCCTCTAGCTTTTCTGCTGATGCTTCCCAACTGAACATTTTGGCACGTGTATGATTTATCGATCCTTTCTCTTTGCGTAACGCAGGAGAAACAATAAGCGACTCGAGTGCTTCTGCAAAACTTTCCTTCGTCATTTCTTTTGCATATATACCTCCTTCTTCCATATACCGACGATTATTTTCTGTATCAAAACAAACAACAGGTAATCCTGCTCCCATATACTGAAGCATTTTTCCACTCGCCTGATTTGTTATTGCTTCCTTAGGATCAACTCCAATATCGCTCATCATAAGAACTTTCGGAAGAGAAAAATATGGTAACGGACTTATAAGTGTTACATACTTTTTGAAAATATCTTGTTTCAGATATTCTGCAATCTGATCCGCAGGAGATCCTGCAACAATAAAATGTACATTCTCATATTTCTTGCATACAAGAGGGATAGCTTCAAGAAACATTCTGATACCTTTATTCGAAATAAGAGCACCGGTATACGTAATGACAATCTTATCTTTTGGAATATTGAACGTCATTCGCAAAGAAGAAACTTCGGGCATATTTTCGAACAGAGAAAGTCTTGTGCCATCGAGAAGGACTTCTACAGGATATTTTCTCACCACTGTATTCATTTTTTCAACATTATCAAAAGAACTTGCTACCGTTCTATCTCCTAATCTATTGATATACTGTTCTATAGATTCGAACAGCTTTTGCATTCCTGTTGCTCGAAGGTAACTATGAGATACCATTTCTTTAGTCAAACTTCCATGAAAATCCGCTACTAATTTTATGTTACGAAAAAAAAGAAGTTTTTTCACGATAAAGCCAATAAGCACACCTTCATGTAAATGACCATGAATGATATCTGGCTTCCAGGTACGAGCAAGATAAAATGTCTTACGAAGAAGCATTATATCAAGTAAAATTTTTTGCCAATCAGGACCCGCTTCAAGTTTTTTATACCAAAAAAGCAATCGTTTAATGCGTCTCACATCAATACGACTCCGCAAACTTTCAGGAATATCCTGTCCAATGTGATATGTCGCAATCATCACCGTATGACCACGCTTTTCAAGAGCCAGCGCTTCTTCTAAAATACGAATATGCGTGCCACGATCAGAAAAAAATGGTGTTGGGGCAACAACAAGTATTTTCATAAAAAGAATCCTATCAGAAACAAAAATCAAAAAATCCTATCTTCTCTTATTGTAAACGCATTCGCGGTGCTTTGCAAACGCTGTTCTTGTTGTATACTATATATATGCATTATCTCAAATCACTTTTTACACATACTCACATCTCTATGGCTCCGATAGCCATTGGAGGTATTTTTGTTCTTTTTCTCTGGTTTCTGTTTCTCCTCACTCTTTTGAATATATTTATTCCCTCATTCGTCTTTCTTGGAGCCGGGATAAGCATTCTTTCTCTTGTATTGATCGGTAAAAAGATGCTCTTCCATACTTCACTTGAGATGCGATTAGTTATCCTCTTCTCCCTTGTTTTTACATTTCTCATTGGTATGTATACCGTGCCGACGATATTTTCAGGGCGTGATCAAGGATCTATTAGTGAAGCATCTTTTCGTTTGGCACAAAATAATAAACTTATATTTTCGACTCCTACTAGTCACACTTTTTTTGCTCTACACGAACAGGGATTGGCACAAAATTTCCCTGGATTTGCATATACACAAACAGGCGAACTGGTAACACAATTTCCACTCGGATATATCTCTTGGCTTGCGGGATGTATCACTCTCTTCGGTGAAAAAGGATTTATTATAAATAATACTGTACTCCTCTTTCTCTCGATGATCTTCTTCTATGCACTCATACGAAAATTTACTCATCCTTTCTATGCTTCTTTGGGACTTATTCTCTTTTCTACTTCTTTTCTCTTCGTATGGTTCACAAAAATAACACTGAGTGAAAACCTTGCACTTTTTCTTTTTCTTTTTCTCTGTTATAGTCTCATTTCTTTTATCGAAAAAGGAACTCTGCTCTCCTATGCGACTACACTCCTTACCACATCACTTCTTGTATTCACCCGTATCGAAGGATTTGCAATACTCAGTGTCGTCTGTTTCATACTCTTTCTACAGAAAAATACACGCTCTATTATCAGACGATACTTTTGGAGAAGTTTTCTCCTCCCTGCATCGTTTTTTATTGTTATCTTGATCATTGATTTCAATGTCAATCTCCCATATTACACTATGATCGGAAAAGCACTCTTCAAATTTCTTCATATCACAGAAAGCGCATCTTTCTCTCCATCAATGACAAATGTAAGTCCATCTCTTTGGTCGATTTTCTTCCTCTATGGACTTGGTATTATATTCATTCTTGGTCTCACTAGTATACTTTTTTTTATCAAAGAAAAAAAATGGATACTCCTCCTTCCTGCCTTTCTTGCCTTCCCTACTTTCATTTATCTCGTTGATCCTAATATTTCGCCTGACCACCCGTGGATGCTAAGACGATTCTTCTTTTCTGTTTTTCCCGCATTACTCTTCTCAGCGATAATCGGCATCGCCTCTCTCTTCTCTTCTAAAAAACATCTCCCTTTCGAGCTTCCAAAAGGAAAATTATTTTTTGTTCTTATTCTTTCGTTTTTCATACTCTTTATTGCACAATATCCTGCATTTATTTTTGGATTTTCTTTTGCAGAAAATCAGGACTTAAAAAAGCAAGTACTTGCCACAAGTCAAATGTTCCTTGATACTGATCTTGTGCTAGTAGCAAGAGATGTAACAGGCAACGGCTTTTCTATGATGACTGGAACAGCTTCATATCTCACTCAGAAAAATGTTGTCTATTTCTTTAATCCAAATGACCTCTCTCTATTGGATACAACACCTTATACGAATGTCTATCTCATCGTTCCAGAGAAAGATCAAATGAGATATACTCTTCCTTTTGGTCACCGTCTTTCTTTCCAAAAAACTCTTATTTTCAAGACAAACCAACTCGAAAATCCTATAATACAGTCCACAATTTTCCCTTCTTTTCCAAAAAAAATCATTAAAGAAACGCGTAATTCACTTTTTCTCTTTCAATAAATATGTTGCAACTTCCTCCTATACCATCGCATCTACAAAAGATATACTCTACTCTGCGTATTATTTTTTATCTCAGTCTTTGTATTTTCATATACATTTTCACTGTTCAACTCTTTTTTCCTACATTTTCTTTTACATATAATTTTCGTGTTTCTAATTCTCATAACACTCTTTCTTCACCTCATTCTGATCAAAATACTCCGGCTGGTAACGGAAAGATAATGCAACACGGATCACTGATAACTTCTGCAAGCCTCAGTGGACTTTTCTCTTCTTTTGCCATCGATCTTGCTCTTGAAAAAAAATCAAATCTTGTAGAGACGATTTATGCAGAAATACACAGAACTTACCAAAGTTTTCTTCTCCCTCTCGGAGATCCTATTGATGCATTTCCGAAAGAAAATCTTTACAAGATTGATGATACATATTATGTATTGCAAAATGAGACACTATATCCATTCATCAGCACTTCAGCTTTTCTCTCTCGTTATGAAGAGTCATTCGCTCGAGAAGAAACAAATAATTTTCTCAGTACGCACACGCTCTCAGAAGAATTTATCGGATATCGTATCGGATCACTCGTTTCTTTCGCCGATGGAGTGTTTATTATAACCAGCGAACATGATATACGCCCTTTTGGCAATGCGGAAACATTCCTTGCATTAGGATATCATTTTGAAAATGTTATCCCTGCAAGCGAAGAAGAAATTGGTATCTATAAGCGAGGAAGAATTATACTGCCTGGTGCAATACATCCAAATGGTACACTTCTTTTTGATAAGGATACCGACATATACTATCTTATCGATCAAGGTTTCAAAAGACCAGTCACGAATAATGATTATCTCGAATTTCTGAAAGAGAAACAAATACCAATATTTGTCTCTTCTCTAGAGAGTTCCAAGAAAGCCTCTTGCACTCTTGAACCAGGGATTTTTGGTCGTTCTTTTTCTTGTACAGGATCTATCAATACACTCTCTGCTGAATTCGGAAACGATTTTATACTCTCCATACAGACAAACGAACTTCCCATCGAACTCCAAATACTTGATGTATCATTCCACACAGAAAAAAATAAAAACACTGTATTATTTACCCTCTCTCAGATCAAACAACGATTACTCTCTCGTTTTGGTATTCAACAATAATTTACTCTTCACATTTTCCACTTAACATAAAATTATGACTCATATCATTGATAAATGGATACAGCTCATCACTCACTACAAAGAAAATGGAGTTCTTGTACTTATCTACAATCTTCTCATTGAATTTCTTTTTATTGGTTACTTTGGATTTCTTTCATTACTCACCGTTGAAACACTCCTTCCTCTTTTCATTACAGCACATATTAGTCTTACAAAACTCTTCATTATACTCTTTCTCATTTCATTCTTCGCACTTATTCTTGGACACATTTTAGAGCAAAATTTTATTCTGGAAAAAAATAAAAAAAATCCTTTCGTGTGGATAGGATTTTTTCTAACATTCGGAATACTCTTTTTGTCAATTATTCGATTTCCTTTTAGCACCATTCCTCTTATTCTTCTTTCTTTCGTAGCTATTATATTTCTTTTTTTTCGTATTTTTTTTCAAAAAGACGAAACATTCTAGAGAAGCGTTTCAAGATCTAGTACTTCATCAATACGAATCTGAGCAACGAAATCTGGCACATGAGAAACAAGAATCATCGCTCCTTTATATGCATCCAAAGCCTCGGCGATAACAGGCAAGTGACGAAAATTAATATGGTTTGTTGGTTCGTCTAATATCAATAAATCTGGTTTTTCTGCATACAAAATAGCAAACATCAAAAGCCCTTTTTGTCCTTCAGAAAGACTTTCTATTTTATTCTGCATCAATTCTGCAGGGATAAGAAATTTCGTAGCTATTTTATACGCTTGTTCTTTACTCTTTTCTTCCATCGAAGCGAGAAGTGTATCCATAACAGTGCTACCAAAATCAAGTGTCGAAAAATCCTGACGATAATATCCTACTTTGATACCATTAGTAATATGAGCACGATCTTTATCTCCTGAAGCCAAAGCTTCAAGAAAAGTACTCTTTCCAATACCATTTGGTCCAGATACAAGAAGATGCATATTTTTCTTGAGCACTAAATCAACACGCTTCACTGCTGGACCAAGATCAGTAATGAGTTTAACCGTACGAATCTCTACAATAGGTCCGACGACTCCCGCACATGCTATCTCAAAATGTGGGAGAGTTTTATCTTCTTGTCTTACATCCATTTTATTCTCTTCAAGTTCTTCGGCAAGTGTACGCATACGTTTGGCTACAGCACGCAGTTTTCCTCCCTTGTTTGCAAAAACATTTGCCTGATCTTTCTTTTCCTGAATCGTGCGTTCAAGACGAACATTCTCACTTTGCGCTTTTGTAATTCTCTTTGCAATTTCTTCTACTACATCATAATAATCTCCTGTATATTGCTCAATTTTATGAGTAAACACATCAAGATAGAGAACGCCATGAGTAAACGAATTCAAAAAATCTGCATCATGAGAAATGACGATACAGGTTTTCTCATACGCAATCAGGAATGAAGTGAGATGCATAATACCTGCAGTATCAAGATTATTGGTCGGTTCATCAAGCAGTAAAATATCTGGATCCTGTATCAGAGCCGACGCAAGAAGAAGTCTCGCTTGTTGTCCTCCGGAAAACTCTTTTATTTTTTTATCAAGTGACGGCATAGGAAGATTGACCACTTCTAAAACTTCTCTAATACCCATTTCTAATTCCCATTCTTTTCCTTTGAAAAATTGATCGAAAAAATCCTTAACTGTTAGATCAAGTTCTGTACGAGGAATTGTTTGTCTTCCGATGGCAACAGTTGCACCTGAATCAACAGAAATACGCCCAGATTGAGGTTTTTCCTCGCCAGTAATAAGTTTAAAAAGAGAGCTTTTTCCTGCTCCATTTTGACCCATAAGTGTTATTTTCGAACCACTTCGCATACTAAAACTCACCTCATCTAAAATAGGTTTTTTATGTCCGTATTCGAAAGATACTTTATCAAATCGCATGACAACATTATCTTTAGCCATACTTTCTTTCTTTAATAAATAATTTCTTCTCTTCAAAATAAAAAAGCCGTCTTTTCGGCAAAAGCATTCTGACACAAATTATACTTTTTTGCAAGAAAAATATTTTGCTTACCAATCACCTCGTTCTGGATGGTCTTCAGTAAATGTTGCTGTTTCTGGACGACGCAATATCTTACAAAAAATGAAACGCTTAACCATCTTGAGTTCATCAACATCGAAATAATGACACATTCCAAGAAATGAAACTCCTCCTATAACAAAACCAATAGATAATTGAAACAATACTTTCCAAAATGTGTCCAGTTCATTGATTGTCAATGCAAACACAGATTTTGAAAATTGTGCGATTATTGATGCTCCAAGAGCAGATAAGAAAATCTTCATCAGTGGAGAAAAAAATAAGTAATCATCCCAAGAACACAAACGCTTGCGGAGAAAGAAATAAAGAAGAACTACATTACAAATAGTACTTATCGAAAAAGCAATAGCAAGACCTTTTACTCCATATACAGGAAGAAGCAACGGGATAAGCACAATCTGAATAATCGTACTGAAAAGCGCAATATAAAAAGGACTTTTCGTATCTTGAAGAGCAAAGAATGCTCGTGCAAACAGAGGAATAAGACTTTGTGCAAAAAGACTTATAGTAAGAAACTTCAATACTTCAAAAGTTAAAATTGTATCTTCCCAATCAAAACTTCCTGCTCCTAAGATAACACGAACAAGTTGAGCACGAAAAATAATCATAAAAAGTGAAAGAGGAAGAACGAAAAAGAGAATTTGTCTCGATGTCTCAGCAAGTATTGTAAAAAATTCATCATCTTTCTTCTTTGTTGATAACGAAGCAAGTGTCGGAAAAATAGCTACAGAAAATGCAATACCAAAAAGTCCAAGAGGGATACTTTGGATATTATTTGCTAAAGTAAAAATAGCTAAGCTCCCCGTAGAGAGAATTGATGCAAAGAATGTTATAGAAAAAAGACTCATTTGACTTACCGCAAGACTAAGCGTACGAGGAATCATCAAAAGAATAACCTTGCGAACAAAAGGATCTGAAAATGCATTTTTTATATCAAAAGAAAAATGAAATCCTGTTTTTCGAAATGATGGATATTGCACCAA
This sequence comes from Candidatus Moraniibacteriota bacterium, assembly GCA_037441965.1. GTDB lineage: Bacteria > Patescibacteriota > Minisyncoccia > Moranbacterales > UBA1568 > UBA1568. Next base: position 38,588 of record JBBIRD010000008.1, read on the forward strand.
CATATGAAAAAATGATCCTACCACCACTCCAAATGCAAGACCTTCATATCCTATAAATGGTGCCAAAAAAATGGCACCAAAAATAATGCCGATATTATACACAATCGGCGCTAAAGAGTATGCAACAAATTGCTTAAACGAAACAAGAACACCTCCAAAGATAGCACTCATTGAAAGGAAGAATGGGGAAAGTAACATTATACGAGTAAGCTCTGTCGTCATTTCTATTTTTTCAGGAGAAAATCCCGGAACTAGAAAATGTGTCAAAGTATCTGCAAAAAATATCCCAATCAAAGAAAAACTCCCAAGAAGGATAAAAAGAAGAGAGAGAATGTGTGATGTAAGTCTAAAAGCATCTTGTTTTTTTTCTTCAACAATAAGAGAAGTAAAAACAGGTATGAAAGCAGCGCTCAACGCCCCGAGAATAATTAAACTATATAGAAAATCAGGAATACGAAAGGCAGCATAATAACTATCGAGAATATCTCCTGCACCAAACTCTGATGCAAGTATACGGTCACGAAAAAATCCAAGAAAACGACTTACAAGACCAGCAATCGCAATCAAAAGAGCAGCACTTCCCACAGTAGCACTTGGAACGCTCATCCATCCAGAAATTTTCTTTATAAAACGAAACAACATTTCCACTATTCTTTATGAATAAAAACGAGTCCAGAAAAAACATCTGTTTTCAGATTTGTTTCCATCTCCCATCGTCGTTCATACGGTATCAGATTTCCATTCATTTGCCAAACAGGATCTTGATTATCTGGGAAAAGTACTGTTGAAAATAAACGACTGCCTGGAGATCCGGATTGTTTTTGATAAAGTACGGTATAAGAATCTGCTTCTCCATTATTCATCTTATTTATATCAAACGAAAAAGGAAGTTTGTAACGATATTCTACTGTTACCGATTCTTGTGGGCTTACATACACCCATGATCCAAAAACAGTTTTATCAGCATCACTAGAAATACGAGTCCCTGTTTTTTCATCAATAACAATTGATGATTCTTCTTTCTCGATATCACTATCAACTCGAAAGCCAAGCGCTTTATAATCTAATGGTTCCGGTGGAAACTCCCATGTCGAACCTCTTGCAGAAAGAAGAATAGATCCTTTTGGAACATATACTCGCATATAATCTGCATTCACCTTATTCCACCACTCATAAGGAGTGTTCCCTCCATGATGCGTACGAGTAATAGTTAGTGTGTCGACAATCGATCCATCTTCATTGATTTCTGCTGTATGTTTTATCACTTCATCAATAACGCCATCTGTTTTGTAACCGTTGATGTTAGAATGTATAACACTCACATAATCTTTTGATGTGGGGAGTATTTTTCCAGACCAACCTGCATTATCGATAAGCGTCTCTATATCAGGATGACGCATATACATCAGAATATGTTTTTCATTCAGTCCCTCCACTAAAGCATTAGCCACTCTATACAAAGTGTTTTTATCCTGAATTGAAAATACTTTTTCAATAAGGAGTGCTGTTAAATCAGCCAATATTTTTTTTGGTTTGTTTTCTTCTTTATCATATTTTACTTCTACTTGTTCTTGGATCAACGATATAAAATTATCACTATCAACAGAAATACCATATTCCGGTAAATCAATAGGTCCTGTTTCTTTGAGTAATTTCTGCATCACCGTCGGCGTCAGTGTAACCACTCCATCTACTGTTGGTCCTCCTGTTTTTTCATAAAAATACATCGCTTTCTCCGCTGAAGCCTTAAAATCAGGAAACCAATTACTATCATGAAGACTCCACGCAGCGCTTATTTTTTGAATCGGTTTTGGTGGTACTATATTTTCTTTTAATTGTCCATCAGGGTTAAAAATACCATCAACAAAAAATCTTTTCATACGACCATTCTCAACATCCATCAAAGCGTATGTTCCTATAAATCCTCCTGTGGCACGCATTTCTTGATTGTTCTGAAGCAAAAAAAGATATTTTCGAGGACCGTTTCCTCCAAGAAACTCTCTCAACAATAGCTCGTTATTATCAAAGCTTTTCAAAAGACCAAGGAGAATCGGGAGATTCTTTTTCACAGAAAGAAATTTTTCTCTTTTATCTTCAGGGATATCATTCATTTTTATCTTCTGAAGAGCATTGTTACCAAGCGCTAATTCACTTTGTGCCTGTTGAAGAGGCACCTCAATCCGTGTCAAGAAATCAAGCCATGATATCTTCTCACCTTGAGAATAAGCATTTTTAGATGAAGCAACCTCCTCTGCAATAACCGTCAGCGGAATACCTGCCAATGAAAAATGTTTTCCTGCTTCAAAAGCATATCTCCCAGAGGCGATGATCGATAAACCAGGAATAAATTGTGTCACAGAAAGCAAGGGTCCTCCCCATACAAAAAGACTTTCAGTTCCAGAAGAAAAGTTTTTATATGCATCACGAAATGCCTCTGATGAATCATCAAAATGTGAAGTCTTAATACCTTCTACTGCTAACGCGAGATTCTCAAAACCACGATTTCCATCTTCCAGAACTTGCACTCGCATTTTTTCTCCTCTATAACCGATGAAGAGAATAAAAAGAAAAAAAGAAAAAAAGAATACTATCTTTTTTGAAACAAATGGGTATGTCTGCCCACTTTGTTGTTTTCTTTGAGAAATGTGTCTCTTTGGTTCAAATATAGGAATAGAATTTTCTAATACAGATGATTTTTCATACGGTGATACTATAAAATGTTCATCATTTATAGGCTTCTCCTGTTTCATATGGTATGAAGATGGAGAACGCTTAATATCTGAAAATATTGGTTTTTTATATTCACGCATAAACACAATACAGATCTTTATTTTTCTGCTTCGTATATTGCTTTTGTTTCTTTAGCCATACGATGAAAACTATATTTTTCTACCTGATGATATCCTGAAGATTTTAATGATTCTGTCAAGGATGACGATGTGATCACTTCTTGCAATGCTTTTTCAAGTGACTGATTATTATGAGGATTGAAATAGTACGCTGATGTTCCTAACACTTCAGGGATCGAACCTTCGGAAGAAGCAACCACTGGTAACCCTCTTATCATTGCTTCAAGTGGAGGAAAACCAAATCCTTCATAAAAAGAAGGAAAAACATAACATACAGCAAAACGATACAAAATATTCAATTCCTGATCGTTCACAAAATCAGTGAAGAGAATATTTTTAATATTTTCTTTCTCTGCATTTTCTCTTAATCTCGTATAAAAATAATCCTTCTTGCCTACAAGTACAAATGTATATGCAGGGAATCTCGGTGCTATTTTCAGAAAAATAGTAAGATTTTTATGCGGATATGCGTTACCAACGTACAAAAAATATGGTTTTAGTATAGCATATATTTCATCTTCTGGAATGTTTTTTTTGTCATCAGATACGAGATTATATTTCATTAAAACAGATTTTTCTTCATCTCTTGATGAAAAATGACAGAAATTATCAACTGCCTCATAGATAACTGCTATCTTACTCTTACTTAATGGATATTCTGATGCAATATCATTTGCAGTGAACGAGGAAACAGCAACAATTTTTTTAGCACGATAAATAGCAGAAGCTATAACGAGACGATAGAAAAAGAATTTAATTTTATAAAATAGTATTGAACGGGTTGTATTCTGTACGGTTGGATAATGCAGTAAAATAAGATCATGTATGGTAACGATAAACTTCTTGGGATACAACAAAGGGACATTAAAATGCGGAAAATGTACTATATCCAAACGATATGATAACAATTTTATCGGAAAAACTAATTGTTCCAAAAAACCATACCAATGATAATTGGCTAACACTTTCTTAAAATGCGAATTTCGAGGTTGATAGACAGAAAAATTTTCTTTACGCAAGAAAATAAAATATTCATTCTCATCATCTATCTCTTCAAGATATCCGATCAGTTTTTCGGTATATCGACCGAGACCTTTACCGATAGATCCATAGAAACGAGCATCGATTCCTATACGCATAACGAAAAAATATTCACTTAATAACATTGATCCAATTATCTTTCTTTGAACGACTGTTTTTCAACATTAAGTTCAAACAAAAGAAGTGCTTGAGAGGCAATAATCTTAAACATCTCTACATCCTCTAATTGATTAGTCACTTTAGGAAAAATGAGGAAGGCGACTATATTTTTCGCTTTTCTTGGTGATCGGACAATAAAAAAATCTCCTGATTCAAAAAACATTTTCTTTGATGCTATCAGTGTACGAATATCAAATGATGAAAAATATTCTTTTGTAGGTAAATCAATAGATTGAACAATGATCTTCTGTTTCATATCGACAAAACGAAGAGAGAGAGCCTCTTCCTTAGCAAGAACTTTGACTGCTTGCAATAAAGGTTCATACGTATTTGTATAATCTTCTACTGCAAGTTTGGATTGAGATTCAGGAAGATAGAAAATGAGATTTTTGACAATATCGAATTTACGATTCATACCACCAATATATGAATAAGAATCTGACAAATCTTTCGTAATCATATGAGCCTTCTTCTGTAAATGGAGTTTTTCTTGAAATATGTGTATAAGTTCTTTCTCTTTTGCGAGATAAAGCGTAAACGCAAATACACCAAAAGAAAGCAAGGCTAGTGATTCAAGATTTTCTTCACCGATAGAAAGATATCCGTCACGAATAATCTGCGGTATAAAGACAATGATAATAAAAATAAGAAGATATATCCAATACATATATTCACTTAGAGTGAATAATTTTTCAGATATTCACGAAATTTCTCTCCTATTTCTGGATGTTTTAGTCCAAAGTGAACGGTTGTCTTCAAGAAGTTAAACTTATCCCCCGTATCCAACCATTCTCCCTCTAGATTTCTTCCGTGGATAGGGATATTTTCTCCAAGCATCAAATCGAATGCATCGGCCAGACGAATCTCGCCTGATTTCCCTGATTCCATACTTTCAAGCACTTTGAAAACATCGTTCGTAATAATATATTTTCCTACCGCTACTGATCTACTTGGAGCGTCTTCTGGTTTTGGCTTCTCTACAATAGATGTTATTTTCCAATCTTTTTCATCGAGTTTTTCTCCTGCTACAACACCAAATTTCGAAACATCATCAAGAGCAACTTCTGACAATCCAATAATTGGCGTTTGATATTGTTCGAAAGCTTGTATCAACTGTTTTGATGCAGGAACATTGCTATCATAGATACAATCACCAAAAATGACAAGAACAGATTCATCATCATCTACCAAATGAGCAGCCTGTAATAATGCATGTCCATCACCTAATGGAATAGGTTGCCGTACATACGAAAACTTTGCTAATGTAGATATCTTTTGCACTACTTCAAGCAGATCTTGTTTATTTTTTTCTACAAGAGTATCTTCAAGTTCATACGAAATGTCAAAATGATCTTCAATAGCTCTCTTTCCACGACCAGTGACGAAAATAATCTCTTCAATCCCTGATGCAACAGCCTCTTCCACAAGATACTGAACAACTGGTTTGTCTACGACCGGTAACATTTCTTTTGGCTGGGCTTTTGTAGCAGGCAAGAAACGCGTTCCGAAACCAGCAACAGGAAGAATAGCTTTTTTAATTTTTCGTGGTGTTATATTTTGCATAGATATATAAAATTATTTTTTAAGAGAAACTGCTTGCTTAAAATCTGCATTAAACTCAGTGATAGCATCATTCACCATAGGATGAAATCGGCTTTGAAAATTATTATCTTTTACATAACGACTCGCTTCAAACAAAGATTCGTGCGTACCTGTGTCGAAATATGCTCCCTCGATCACTCTCACATCTAACTTCTTTTTATCAAGATAGTATTTATGTACATCAGTGATTTCTAATTCACCACGATCAGAAGGTTTGATAGACTTTGCTGCCAAAACTACCTCTTTGTCAAAAATATAAATACCGGGAATAGCAAAAGAACTTTTCGGTACTGATGGTTTTTCTTCGATGGAAAGTACTTCGTTCGTATCGCTGAACTCTACCACTCCAAAGCGTTGCGGATCTGATACTTTCTTCGCAAAAATACGCCCACCTGTTGTAAAAGATTGTATTGCATCGGTAAAATCATCTTCAAAAATATTATCTCCCAAAATAAGAGTAACTGATTCACCATCAATAAAGTCTTCTGCCAAAATAAATGCTTCAGCTAAACCACGCGGTTGTTTCTGAACAATAAAAGAAATATTAATACCAAATTTATGAAACATCGAACCAAGTAAGTTTAGGAAATGTCCCGAATGATCTGGCGCTACAATAATAAGAATATCTCTGATGCCAGCACTGATCAAAGTATTCAGTGGATAAAAAATCATCGGCCGATCATACACAGGAAGAAGTTGTTTGGATGTCACAGCGGTAAGCGGGAGAAGACGAGTCCCAGTACCACCAGCCAGAATAATACCTTTCATAAGAAAATATATTAACGTTTAATATTCTTTCGATAAGCAGGAAAACTTCGACACAAATTTTTTACTGTCTTTCTAATATCTGCAATAACTTCTGCATCACCACCAGAAGCAAGTGCATAGTGAATACACTTTGCTATTATTTTTACTTCTCTTTCTTTAAGTCCGCGAGTAGTTATTGCAGGAACACCAATACGAATACCGCTCGGGTCCATCGGACCTCGAGGATCATCTGGGATGACATTTTTATTAACAGTAATACCAATAGCGTCAAGTAATTTTTCTGCTTCTTTCCCTGATATGCCATAATGTGTGACTACATCAAGCATAATCATATGATTGTCAGTTCCTCCAAAAAGAAGAGTGTTATCATACTTTCTCATTTCTTTCTCCAGAACCTTAGCATTCTTCAATACTTGCTTCGCATATTTCTTAAACGCTGGCTTGAGTGCTTCTCCAAACGCTACTGCTTTAGCCATCAGTGTATTCATAAGTGGTCCGCCCTGAAGCCCTGGGAAAACAGCTCTGTCTATTTGCTTTGCTAATGACGCTTTACAAAGAATGAGTCCGCCACGAGGACCACGAAGTGTCTTATGTGTTGTCGTAGTAACAATATCAAAATATGGAACAGGACTCGGTACAGCTTTTCCTGCTACCAAACCAGCGATATGTGCCATATCCATCATCGAATAGGCGCCAACTTTTTTTGCGATCGCTGTTATCTTTTCATAATCAAGCTGTCTCGTATATGAAGAAAAACCAGCTAGAATAAGTTTTGGCTTTTCTACTTTTGCTAATGCTTCGAGTTTTTTATAATCAATCGTTCCATCTAACTCTGTTTTGTATCCAACAAATCGATATATTTGTGCAGGAAGTGTCAAAGGATGTCCATGCGTCAAATGTCCTCCATGAGAGAGATCCATACCCAAAATCGTATCTCCTGGTTTGAGAATTGCAGAGTACGCTGCTAAATTAGCAGGCGCTCCAGCATGTGGTTGCACATTGGCATGTTCTGCTCCAAAAAGTTTTTTGGCACGATCGATAGCGAGTGTTTCTATAACATCTGTAAACTCTTGTCCGCCATAATAGCGTCTGCCAGGATATCCTTCAGAATATTTATTTGTAAACACTGTTCCTAACGCTTCAAGTACTGCTTCTGATACATAATTCTCTGAAGCAATCATTTCGAAACCTTCTTCTTGCCTTTTTATCTCTCCCTGTAAAGCATTGAATGCGAGTACATCTTGTTCCTTTATCGTATTGTATTTCATCATAGTATTTGAATATCATTTCCAATTTATACATCGAAGTTCCAGATGGCAAAAAATTTTATTCCATAGAAGCAAGATAATCTTTGAGGGCTTCAACATACGAACGCACTTTGGGACGCTTCGTGTTGAGAAGCTTCGAATAGCGTGGCCTTTTGGCAGGACGAGGAAACGCCTTACTTGTTACAGGATGTATTATAACGCGCATTTTGGCTTGTGTATAGAGCTCTAATACAGCTTGATACCAAGTCACATCTTCACTATTCGGCAGATGGTAGATACCAAAAGACGCTTTGTCTTCTATTAAAGACTTCGTTTCTTTTGCTAAATCCGGTGCATATGTGAAACAACTTTTCTCATCATCTACTGCCTGTATTTCATCTTTCGTTGTACCAAGATGAAGCATAATATCGAAAAAACTTTTTTTTGCAATCTGACTTTCAGCCGGTTTTCCGAACAGTTTTGAAAGACGAATAATATAATAATTCCCTCCTTCTTTCATTACATATTCTTCTCCACACCTTTTAGTCATACCATATCGTGAAATCGGATGAGTAGGCGCATCTTCACTATATCCTGTTTTATTTTCCCCATCAAAAACATAATCTGTTGAGTAATGTACGAAAAGAATATGCATTTGTCTTGATAACTGTGCAAGAAACTGCGGAACTTCAGCATTTAATACCATTGCTTTGCGATATTCTTCATCATTTTCTTCACACACATCAACTGCATTATAAGCAACGGCATTGATAAGAACATCCGGAGCATACGCCTTAATTTTTTCTTCCGCATTGAAAAAATTTGTCACATCAATATCATTCACATCCCACCCTGCAACACTGTATTTTTCATCACAAGAAAAAATACGCACCAGTTCTTGACCAAGCATTCCCCTTGATCCAAGTATAAGTACTTTATTTCCCATATTGTTTTGTATAATACTCCTGATATATCCCTGATTTGATATTTTTCCACCAAGCTTCATTTTGTTGAAACCACTGCACCGTCTTTTGAAGACCTGTTTCAAGATCAACTGTTGGCTCCCATTCAAACTCATTTTTTATTTTCGAAAAATCAATGGCATATCGTCTGTCGTGTCCCGCACGATCTTTCACATATTCAATACTGCTCTCATCTTTACCAAGAAATTCGATAATCTTTTTCACAATAAAAATATTCTCTCGTTCACTTGCTCCTCCGATGCAATATGTTTCACCTAGTATCCCATTGTGGATAATCAGATCAATAGCTCGGCAATGATCTTCAACATAAAGCCAGTCTCGCACTTGAAGTCCATCACCATACACAGGAATTTTTTTCCCTTCCAATATGTTCGTAATCGCTAATGGAATAAGTTTCTCTGGAAAATGATACGGGCCATAATTATTCGAACAATTAGAAATTGTAACTGGGAGATGATATGTATGGAAATATGCACGAACCAGATGATCCGAAGATGCTTTACTGGCACTATAAGGACTTCGAGGATCATATTTTGTTTTCTCGTCAAAGGCTTTATCATCTGGACCAAGTGCGCCAAATACTTCGTCTGTGGAAATATGATGGAAGCGTTTCTTGTGTATACGAACTGCCTCAAGAAGAACAAAGGTTCCTTTGATATTCGTATCTATAAAAACATCCGGACCAGTAATGGAACGATCGACGTGTGATTCAGCAGCAAAATGGACGACTATATCTGATTGTGCAACCAATGCATCAACAATGTTTGCATCTGTTATACTTCCTCTCA
>JBBIRD010000009.1:0-36961 GCA_037441965.1 Candidatus Moraniibacteriota bacterium
GATGATTTCTTTTTTCTTCAGACGATTGAGAACATCAATACTGGGATGTCCGTATCTATTCTTCCCGACAGAGATTATTGCATCTTTTGGTTTCAATTGATCCAAAAAAGATTCACTGGTTGAGTAACGCGATCCATGATGAGAAACTTTCAAAATATCCACCGGATTTATTTCTTTCAAAAATGTTTCTTCGTTTGGCAAATCTCCCGTAAAAAGCATCGAGGTTGCCCCATAAGTAAAACGCATTACAAGACTTCCTATATTCGATTCTTTGGTTTCTTTTGGGAGAGGCGTTTGTGGAAAAAGTATTTCTATCATACCACCAAAAGGAAATGAGAGAGTGCTCCCAAGAAACACCTTCTCTCTTCGTACTGCATTTTCTTCAAGACGTTTTTTGAGCAAAAGAAAAGTCTCCGTCTCGCTCTCTGCACCAGTAGAAAGGAATACATCGACATTATAGGTACGAATGAGATCCGGAAATCCTCCAATATGATCCGCATCAGGATGTGTTGCGATCACTGTTTCTATAGTACGATCCCAAAATGGCACATACCTACCAATATGAGAAAGGAGATCTTTTCCGTTTCGTCCACCATCGATGAGTATCTGATGTGATCCTTGTAAAATAAGAATGGCGTCCCCTTCTCCTACAGAAAGGAAAACAATACGAGTTGTTCTCTCATAACGCTCAAACCAAAACAAACAAAGTGCAAACACAACGAAAAAAGAAATGATGATAATAAAACTTCTAAAAAGGTGATTCTTTGACATAATGATGATACATATATTTTCTCATACCAAAGAAAAAAACAAAAAGAAAAACATACCATATAATAAAGAGATTCTGGGAAAGAGTCATTGATTGAGAAATGCCATCTATTGTCCCTATCTGTTCAACACTCACAGTTATCCATCGTAAAAATATATACGCTATACCTGCTGGAAGAAGATGTAATCCTGGCAATATCAAAAAGGTAATACCGGTTACAAATGACGCCATCATAGCATACGGGACTAAAGGAAGAATGATCATATTCATAAAAACAACAATTGGTGAAAAAATATGAAATTGATACACAATAATTGGCATCACAAAAAGCTCGACAGAGAGAGTGAGAAGAAACAAAAGAACTATACTTCGTCCGAAAAATGGCTTCGGAAAAAAGATATCCAAATACGGAGTAATAAGAATAAGCGCAAGAGTAGCTAAGAAAGACAACACAAATCCGATATCAAAACGAAGTAGTAATGGCTCAAAAAAGAGCATCGAAGCACTTGCAAACACAAGCATATTCATTCCATACGATATTCTTCCAAAAAAAAGTCCTAAGAAAAAACAGACCCCCATAATACCTGCTCTCACTGCAGAAGCTGGAGCGCCTACTAAGATGACAAAAAGAAAAATGCTGATAAGAGCAAACCATAATGCTTGCTTTCTCCATAATCCGAGCGTAAGACCAAGAAAAATAAATCCCTGCGCGATCAGCGTGATATTATAACCAGAAATAGCAACAATATGCGTGAGACCAACAGTTATAAAATGTTGAGACAATGAATCAGACAATCGATGATTTCCACCAATAAGAATACCTAATGCAAGCCCCGCTTCTGGTTGCGGAAGACTCCGTTCAATCGCTCGTTCAAAAACTTTTTTTGGAGTAAAGAGAAAGGCATACCATTGTGAAATATAATCAGAAGGAAGAATCTGAAAACTATTTTCTTTCTCACATATATAGGCCACATTTTCCTTGGCAAGAAACATACGGTAATCGAACGTATCATCAAAATTTTTTGGTAAAGAAAGAGGACACGAGAAATCTATCAAAGATCCTACTTGTACTTCCATTGTCATAGGTGCTTGCCACAATATTCTCTGTTTCGGACAAAATACTGATACGCAAGTTTTTGGAGCAAGAATAATTTCCTGAAAAAAATTTTTCATCTCCGGTTCTTTCGCTATTCTCATACTTCCTGATACTGTGTCTATCGGAAGATTGGTTATATCAAATGTATCAAATGATTGTCGAACAAGAAAAATACCATAGGAAAAAGAAATAAAGAAAAGAAAAGAAAAAAATATATTACGAGAAGGAAATGAAATACAAAAAATAAACCATAAAGAAGTGCTAAAGAAAAAGAAAAAAGGAAGGGAAGAAAAAGAAAAAAAGGAGCCACCAAAGACTCCTCCAATAAAGCTCAAACAAAGAAAGAAAAACACTTGATCCTTACGCATAGAAAAAATGTTTCTGTACATTATGGCATTTCTACTATTTTCTTTCTGCTTTTTTCACCTGCAACTACACGGATCAAACTTGGTGCAATATCAAAATGCTGTGCAAGTAATTTGATCAAAAGATGATTTGCTTTCTCATCTACTGGAGGCGCAGTCAATCTCACTTTATACTCGCTCATACTTATACAAACTACCTCATTTTTCGATGCGCGCGGAATAACCTTCACAGAGATTCTTGTCATAAACATTCGTCCAATTTTTCAAGCGCTCTACGAAAACTTTTAGCACTTCCAAAAGATTTATACACACTAATAAACCGAATGTACGCGACCTCATCAGTTTCTTTTAATTTTTCCATCACGAGTGTTCCTATCTCCTTACTTAATATCTCACTCGTATGTTTCTCGTGTAATGCATATTCTATTTCACCTAAAATCTTTTCAATTTTTTCTTCAGCAGAAGGTCGTTTTTCAAAAGCACGTCGCAATCCTTTTTCTATTTTTTCTCGACTATATTCTTCCTTATGACCATCTTTTTTGACAATAAGCAGACGGAAAATTTCTATCTCCTCATATGTACTGAAGCGAGCATGACATTTTTCACATTCACGACGACGACGAATAGCACGACCTTCTTGAGTATCGCGCGAATCAACAACTTTTGTTTCAGGATGATTACAAAAAGGACACAACATAAAGTATAAAAATACTTCTCAAATAAGTACGATCATAAAACATTTATATTCTTAGTATACACCGCTCTTCATTTTCAGAAAAGAAAAATACACTATTCGAAAGAAGTATTTTGTCCACGAAAAAGTGGCTATTTTTTCATCTTGCGACGAATAAAAGTTGGAATATCAAGATCATCTTCCGCTTCAACCAGTTCTTTTGCTTCTGCACGGTGGTTTATGGTCATTGGTTGAATTTTCTCTTTAATAATCATTTCAGGGGACTCGATTCTACGAGAAGAAAAATCAACAACAATATCATCATCTGCTTCTTGCTTTTCTTCTGTATGAGTACCGAGAGAATCACCTGTTACTCCACTCGTATAACGAGATGATGCGATAGTATGTTGATGTTGAGAAGAAGGCGTAGAAACAGTTGTTTTATTTGTTACAGAACGGTTTGTAATAAGTCCGATCGACGGTTCATTGACACGAGCAGTATCAAAACCGGTAGCAACAACCGTAATTTGTATTTCTCCTTTACGAATCTGATCATCAGTGACTGTACCAAAAATAACTTTTGCATTAGGATCGATATTCTCTGTAATGACATTCGCAGCTTCACTAATCTCAACCATTGATACATCACTTGATCCAGAAATATTGAACAATACTCCTTTAGCACCATCTATAGAAAGTTCAAGAAGCGGACTATTGATAGCAGCTTTAGCAGCCTCAACAGCACGATTATCACCAGAAGCAATACCAATGCCCATAAGAGCACTTCCACTATCTTCCATAACAGCCCTTACATCCGCAAAATCGACATTGACTAGTCCTGGTTTAGTGATCAAATCAGAAATACCCTGTACACCCTGACGAAGTACATCATCAACAATTCGAAAAGCGTTAATAAGGGTTGTTTTTCGATCAATAATAGAAAGCAGTTTATCATTAGGAATGGTAATAAGCGCATCGACACGATCCTTCAAATTTGAAAGAGCTTCCTCTGCGATAGAACGGCGTTGTGATCCTTCAAAGGCAAATGGCTTTGTAACCACTCCAACAGTAAGAGCTCCAAGTTCTTTTGCTGTTTCTGCGACAATAGGTGCAGCACCAGAACCAGTACCACCACCAAGACCACAAGCCACAAAAACCATATCAGCACCCTTTAATACTTCTTGGATTTCATCACGATTTTCTTCGGCTGCTTGACGACCTATCTCTGGATTCATACCTGCTCCCAATCCTTTCGTGAGGTTTTTTCCAATATGAATTTTTTCTTGTGCTTTCGAATTATGAAGCGCCTGAGCATCAGTATTAATAGCAACAAATTCTACACCTTTAATTTTCGCATCGATCATCCGTGAGATACCATTACCTCCAGAACCACCAACACCCACGACTTTAATTTTTGCAAATGTCTCGATATCGGGTTTGATCTCTGCCATATGTATACACCCCTTTAAAAATTGGTTATATTGCTTCAATAAATACTATACTTTTTCTCATTTCTTGATCCTTATTCTCCAAAAAACATATCCTTCTTAAGTAACTACTCTATCATATGCTCTAAAAATGTGTCAAGAAAACAAAAAAATGGATACTATTACCCAAAAAGATCATTTGTATTTTGATATTTTTATGAAAAACACTTTATGGAAGAAATTGCTTCAACCATTTTTTCATTTTTTCTAGTATATCATATATATTCGATGAAAGCACATTTCCATCTTTACTTGAACCATAGTGAAAAACAGCATTCGTCTGTGCGAGAAGAAGAAGACCTATAACAGTTGAAAAAGATGGAGTATCTACTTGATCAAGTATCCCCCCTAATGGCTTTGGATAACCAATCTGTGCAGGAAGACGGAAGACTTTTTTCGCTAAATCAACAGAACCTGGCAAAAGAGATCCTCCGCCAGTAAGCACGACTCCTCCAGGAAGAAGTCCTTCGCGATGAATCTTTCTTAACTCTTCATTTACAAATGAAAAAATTTCTTCAAAACGCGCTTCGATAATTTCTGCAATGTGCCGAGTAGAAGCGAAACCGTCTTCATTCGAATCAAAAAGACTCAAATCGATCTCATCTTTCTTATTTATTTCCTCAGGAAAAACATTACCAAACTTTATTTTGACTGCTTCAGCAACTTCAATAGATGTGCGAAGTCCGATAGCAATATCATTCGTAATATGTCCACTCCCCACAGGCAGAATAGCAAGATGAAGCAAATCTCCGTCTTCAAAAACAGCAATCGATGTCGTGCTCCCACCAATATTGACTAATGCCGTTCCAAGTTCTTTCTGACGAACAGAAAGCACAGATTCGGCACACGCTAATGGTTCAACAACAAAACTTTCTGCGAGAGTTCCTGCTTGTTTGAGACTACGCACGATATTCTTAAGATGTGAAGTACTTCCACTGACAACTAATGCATTCATTTCTAACCGAACCCCTCTCATTCCAACGGGATTTTTGATATCTTTTTGATCATCCAGTCGATAATTCTTTGGAATAACATGAATAATTTCACGATTGAGTGCCAATGTCAGCCTTGCTTGCACTTCTTCGAGAACACGCGTCATATCATCATCAACAACTTCACCATCAGCACGACCAACAGCAATAACACCAAGAGCGTCTTGACACATAATATCAGTACCTCCAACACTCACCACAACACTATCTGCCGAATGCCCTGCCATACGCTCCGCTTGCTCAAGAGCATTATTGCAACACTGAGCAACATTGTCAGTATCTACAACAACTCCTCTTCGCATACCTAAAGAATGTGTTGATCCAACACCTAAAACACGCAATGGTTCTTCAGAAGAAATTTCCTGAGCAATAACAGCTCTCACTTCCGAGGAACCAATGTCGAGACCAACATAATAACGATCACGTGACATACAAAAATAAAATAGTAAGCTTTAAGAAAAACTGAGGCTCTTTAATACATAGTATACCTTGAAAATTTCCAAACGCAAAATAACAAAGAAACCTACAAATAAAAAAGAGCCAAAAAATAAGGTGAAAAAACAACAAGGCCAATAGCAATAGAAAAAAAAGTAGCCAATAAGACAGCTCCAGCCATTACATCTTTAATCACTCTCGCATACGGATGAATCCTTGGTTTCAAAATATCCATCACTCTCTCAAGTGCTGTATTCGCGAGTTCAAGAGCAAGTACCAATGCAATAGCAAGAAAGATTAATGAACGTTCTGATGGAGAAAGAGGAAAAAGAAACATCAAAAAAATAACAATAATTGAAATAATCGTTTCTATTTGAAAATTCTTTTCATTCTTTAAAGCAAAAAAGATTCCTTTGATTGCATAAGTAAAACTTCGTTTCAATCGACTCATAAAAAATATTTTTATTTTATATTCCCTACACTTTTATATACTATCTTCACTATACTCTTTTTTTCCAGTCAATGCATCTGTCACTTTTTCTTGCAGAAGGAACATCTCTTCTTCATGATCAAAGCCGATTAAATGAAGAATACCGTGAGAGAAAACATAGGTCATTTCTCGTGCAAAGGTTACACAATCTTCAAGAGATGCCTTCTTAATAAACTCTGGACAAAGAAAAATTTCTCCAAGAAAAATAGACGACATTGTTTCTTTTACAAAATCTACTGGATGGGTATATTCACCAAAAGAAAGAACATCAGTAACTTTCTCTATTCCTCTGTATTTTTTGTTTAATTCAAAAATTTTTTCCTTCAAAACACAGGTAACACTCATATGAATTTCTCTCTCTTGAGGCAATGAAGAGGTATATGCCATAAGTGTATTTTCTGCGATCAAAAGAAAAAAATCCTCAGTAAAAGGTATAGACACTTCAGTATCAAAGTCTAATATGATACGCATAGCAAGGAAAATTAAACAAGAAGCGAATCAACCATACGCTTTACATCATCTCCGGGGACATTCTTCCCTATTTGCTTCATCACAAGACCCATTGCTTGCCCTATTTGTGATTTTGCTGTCATATTATTTTGATCAAGAAGAGATTTCACCAAAACGCGCAACTCATTTTCTTCCATCGCTTTCGGCAGATAAACAGAAAGAAGATTCAGTTCCGATTCTTCCTGTAAAGCCAAATCATTTCTTCCTCCTGCTTTGTATTGTTCAATACTGTCTTTTCTTTGTTTTACAAGACGCCTAATAACATCCATCACTTCATCATCGGTCAATGTTTTTGGATCTTTGCGCTTCTCAATAGCAACATTTTTTATAGCACTCTGAAGGAGACGGAGAGTATCTCTTCGCAATGTATTCCCTTCTTTCATTGAAGTAATAAGATCGGCACCGAGTGTTTCATAAAGAGTCATAAAAATATATGTAATATATTATTGTATTAGTATATCAAATGTTCAATAAAAAACCAAAAAGAAAAGGTCTTCTTGTACATTGTACAAAAAGACCTGAAAATCTATACAGACAAAGGACACAAGAAAGCATCTGCATCTGTCCAACGACTTTCTTCATTCGCTGGAGCAACACTGATCTCACGATCACGCCCCAAACACGATGAAACAAATATGAAAGGTGCTTTATTTGAAGCAATTACTGGTTCGTGCAAGGCTGTAATGCGACTGATATTCATTCTTTTCATCACTTCGTTAGAAAGAAGTTCGCGTGCGAGGAATACAAGTTCAGCGCATACTGTCATTGATTGAGTATAGTCATGATCAATAGATATTTGTAAATGATTCTCTGACTGACAAGATGTTACCATTTCACTACTACGAAGAAGAAGTACTGAATATGATTGCCCCGCTTTGAGACGATGTCTTCTGTCATAATCAGAAAAAGCTAAAGCATCTAATGCCCACTCAGTGAAATAAAACCCTGATTCTATACTTCGTGCTACCCACTCATTTGCTAGAAAACCTGTTCCAGTGAAAGTGATTATGATACGCCCAGATTGATCTCTCTCAAACAATGGACCCAGTCCAACAAATTTATGGAATGCTTCACGCGATGGCAACACACCAAGTTTTATTGCCTTAAGCATATCAGGAAAATATCCATCGCACAGAGTATTAACATCAGCACTATTCAATCCTTGTTGTGAGAGAAGATTCAGAATCTGTTTCCCTTGACCAAGAGTTATGGGGCGAGATTCATTATTTCGCATATTTTTCATACTATTCCTCCTATCACAAAAAATACTGATGGCTCTCAAACCGTTTGAGTTTACCACAGCGAAGAAAATTCTTTTGTATAAAAAATACTCTTCTCTGTGGTAAAAAGATTGTTAAAATACATACATTCTATGTTATAAAATTTTTCTTCTAAAAAGTAAAGAGGTCATTCTTTCATAAATGACCTCTTTTGAAAAAAACACTACATTTTTTTCTTAATATCACGTAAAGCATCTTCATCAAACTTACCCAATTTTTTCAGACGATTGATTTCTTTACGAATTTTCACTTTATATAAAGCTTCATCGCGTCGTTTTATTCGACTCTGTTCTTCAGTACGAAAACGCAATTTACGAACTTGACGGAGTACGCCACTTTGTTGTACACGGCGTGAAAAACGGCGAATCAGACTTTCTGCTGTTTCCTTCTCTTTTTTCTTCACTTGAATCATATAAACAACCTCCTTTCTCTAGAATAATCTCTATATGTAACCTACATTGTTTTATGTTACATAATAAAAACTCCTCTTTTTTTCCTATTACATCTGTCCTATGGGATGGATATTTTCCGTAAGAATAGCTCCTCCAAGAAGATGGAGGTGAAGATGAGGAATCTCCTGTCCTCCACCTTTTCCTACCCGGATAAGTAGCTTATACCCTTTTTCAGAAATATTCAAATCCTGTGCGATATTCCTTGCCACAAAGAACATTTTTCCGACAAGTGTTATATCGTCTTCTGACATCTGTGCGATACTTTCGATAGGTTTCTTCGGAATAATAAGAACATGCACTGGTGCAATGGGATGGATATCATAAAAAGCAAGGACATCATCATCTTCATATAAAAAATCTGTTTTTATTTCTTTACGAATAATTTTTTGAAAAACATTGTCTGACATAATTTTTATTCTTTATTATCATCATCTTCTTCTTCGGAAGTATGAACAATATTTACTTCTTTAATCTTCAACTCTTGATTTGTACGCAATATCTTCTTTACAGCTTCTACTAATCGAGAATGAATAACAGTTTCCTGAGTACCCGATACCATATCTTTCACAATGGCCGTATCATCAAGCGCTTCTTTCTGACCAATAATAATGGTCACTTCTGCTCCTACACGACTCGATACACGCATCTGTGATTTCAAACTTCCTCGTCCAAAACTTTCTGCAATCAAAATACCATTTTTCTCTAATTCTGAAAAAAGTTTTAAACTCTTTTTCTTAGCCATATCACCAAGTTGTGCCAAAAAAACACGTGCCTTCGGTTCTTGATATGGTTTTACTTGAGTACGCTTCATCTCAAGAATAATACGATCTATACCAAGAGCAAAACCAATAGCAGGAGTCGCTTCTCCACCCATCATCTGTATCAATCGATCATAACGCCCGCCACCTCCGAGTGAGTATTTTTTTCCATCTTTATCGCCTGACCAAATTTCAAAAACAGTCTTCGTATAATAATCCAGTCCTCGTACCAAACGAGTATTGATAGCATAAGGAAGTTCCAGCTCATCTAGATATTCAAGAAGATGTTTAAAGTGCGTTCTTGATTCTTCATCAAGATAATCAATAGATTGTGGTGCCTGGGCAGTGAGTTGAATACATTTATCTTCTTTACAATCAAGAATTCTCATTGGATTGGTTATGAGTCGCTCACGACAATTTTGACACAATTTATTTTTTTGAGCCTCTAAATATCTGACTAATGCCTTACTATAATCGCGTCGTGACTCTGGTACACCGATGCTGTTAATCTGAAACTCGATATTTTTTAATCCTAATTGTTGTACAGTACGATATGCTAACTGAATAGTCTGCGCATCCAAAATAGCATCTCCTTCACCGTATAATTCAAAATTACCCTGCCAAAATTCTCTATATCGTCCTTCTTGAGGACGATCATAACGATACACAGGCCCTAAAGAAAAAAGTTTCACTGGCTTTGGTAAAATACTCATACCATGTTCGATATAAGCACGGGCAATACCTGCAGTAAACTCTGGACGGAGAGCTACTTTATCTCCCCCACGAGTGGTAAAAGTATACATCTCTTTATCAACAATATCCGTCGATGTACCTATCAAACGTGTGAAAAGATTTTCGTATTCCACCAGTGGAGTATCAATGCGTTGAAAACCATACTCTTGCGAAGAATGACTCAAAACCCTCCTGATGCGTTCCCAATATGGCTGATCTTCAGGCAAGATATCTCTCATTCCACGAAGAGACTGAGGAGTAATCTTTTCTTCTGTTTTTTGCATTTTCTTCCCAGAAATCTTCGTATCTTTCTTTTTCATATTCTTTCTATCACGACTCTTCTTGTCTTTAACTATTGTCTGGACCATAACAGTATGCTTAAAAATTTAATTAATAAAGAGTGAATTCACTCGTTGGCCATACTCTGAGAAGTACTCTGCCGATGACTTTATCTTTATTGATCGGACCAAAAATGCGCGAATCAGAGCTATTCATACGATTATCACCCATAACATAATACTCATCTTGTTTTACATCTCGTCTTGACATGTCTTGTGTCAAGATATTATTCCCAATATATGCCTTTTCATCAAGAATAAAACCTTCTGGATGTTCTTCGTTATATATGTATATCTTTCCTTGTTTCACTTCTACCGATTCTCCAGGAAGTCCTATAACACGCTTAATAAAAAATTGCGATGGATTCCTTGGATAACGGAACACTATAACATCTTGACGAACAATAGATTTAAACGGTTTTATAAGAGTTTTTTCAGAAATTTTCGTTTGTTTATACCCAAACTCACTCACTACCAGATATTGCCCATCATGAAAATTTGGATCCATACTTGATCCTTCAATAAAAAAAGGCTGGAACAAAAAGACACGAACCGGTATAATGATGATCAGGGCAAGAATAAGCACTTTAATCATTTCAAAAATAAGCTCAAAAAAACTAATATATTCCTCATTATTTTGTTTCTTTTCTTGTTGATTCGTATTCACAATAAATAAAAATAAAAAATAAAAAATTTTCTGCAAAATATACAGACAGATAAAACACTCATATTGTAACAGATTTTTCCTACTTTTGCAAGTCTAAAAAAAGCTTTATTAAAAGGAAAATAAGAATATTATGGACGGACTCAATAAAAAACAACAAAAGAAGGTGATTCCTCCATCAAAAATACATGGACTACTTTTACCAAATGAAACGAATGATATATCTCATTATGCTTCCGAAGATCATTCTTTTTATCCAAAAAAACGTCCGTCTATACCAAAAAGAAAACATTCTCTAAAACGTTTTTTCTTCTTTCTTTTTTTCTCTCTGTTTCTTCTTATTCTCTTTTCTTGCGCTATCCTTATATACAAAGGTGCTTCATTAGGAAGAGAAATTCAGATTGAAAATACGAGCAATCTTTCTTTATTTGCAGATATGAAAGATTTCGCAACATCAATCATCACTACGAAAAACATTCTCCTCTCTGGTGAAGAAACGGGTCGTATTAACATTCTTCTTCTTGGACGCGCAGGAAATCATTATCCAGGAAAAAATCTTACTGATACTATTATGGTACTCAGTATTCAAACTCGAGAAAAAAAAGTTGCTCTCTTATCACTTCCAAGAGATCTCTATGTTGAAATTCCAGGAACACAACTTTTTACAAAAATAAACGCTCTCTATCAATACGGGATAACAAACGGAACAGGTATCGAACCGATTCGTACTGTTATTGAAGATATCACCGGAGAAAAAATTCATTATTTTTTTACTCTCGATTTTGATGGATTTGAAAAAGGAATCGATACTCTTCACGGTATCTCACTTGATGTAATGAAGGACTTCTATGATCCTCGTTATCCAGGAAAAAATTATAGTTATGAAACTTTTGAGATAAAGAAAGGATGGCAAACATTAGACGGAGCAACAGCTCTCAAATATGTACGAGAACGACATAATGATCCTGAAGGTGATTTTGGAAGAGCGAAGCGTCAACAACAAGTCATTTCAGCTATCAAAGAAAAAGCTTTTTCCTTAGGGACATTCTTCAATATCGTAATGGTAAATAATCTACTTCATGTTTTAGAAGAAAGTATCGAAACGGATATGACAACTGCTCATATGGAAAGATTTCTAGAAATAATCCAAACACTCGACACAAAAAATATAACAACTTTCGTCGTTGATGCTTGGAAAAAAGAAAGTCTTCTGAGAGTTTCTCATATACAGGTAGGTGATATTACTGCCTTTATTCTCGTTCCACGCGTTGGCACTTGGAATGAAATACAAGATGTTAGCAGTCATATTTTTAATCTTGAGGATATCAAAGTACGCAAAGAAAAAATAAAAAATGAAAAAGCTTCTCTCTCTCTCATTACGAATCGTCAGAATGCCTCTACTGCACAGAAAATAAAATCATATCTTCTCGAAGAAGTCGGGCTCGAAAAAGTAGAGATAACTTTTGTCCCCCTAGAAAATATCGAAGAAAAGAGTATAATACAAAAAAATACAGATGAAGAAAAATCTTTCAGTCTTGATGAGCTCTTGAAAAAGCTCTCCCTCGAAAAACGAGCAATTCTTCCAGAACTTCAGACAACTGATACCAAAAATAGAATGGATTTTTCTCTTTTAATCGGCAATGATCTTATTCAAGAGTTTGCTCTCGATCAAGAACTCAAAGACCCCGCACAAGAAGAAGATGTAAATTTTGATATCATTCCTCCTCAAGAAAAACATGAAAAAAAATAAAACATTCTCTCTATAAATATTTTTTCTTTACTTTATGAAACTCATTATCGGACTTGGTAATCCAGGCAAAGAATATGCGATGACACATCACAATATAGGTTTTTTATTTCTTGATTCTTTGCAAGAAACATTAGGATTTGAAACATTTCGAGAAGTAAAAAAAATGTCAGCAGAAATCAGTGAAGGATCCATAAATGGAGAAAAAATTCTTCTTGTAAAGCCAATGACATTTATGAATCATTCCGGAACTACTGTACAGACACTCCTTCAATTTTATAAACTTGCTCCTACTGATATTATTGTTATTCATGATGATCTTGATATCGATCGTGGTATGTATAAAACAACACCTTCTTCTCGTTCTGCTGGACACAATGGTGTTGCTGATATTATCGAAAAAATCGGCACACAAGATTTTTTTCGTGTACGCATCGGTATTGGGAAACCTTTCTGCCTTGCCTGTCAAACAAACGATAAATCTCATATAAAAAACGATCTCTGCGTTTCTGCTCATACGTATGTTTTACAACCATTGAGCGAGGAAGAATACACTATCATTTCAAATACCTTCTCAGAAATAAAAAATCTTCTCTTTCATCAATAAAAAAAGAGAGGCGAGAAAAAATATACCTCCCTTTCCTCTGCTCTATATTCTGCCATACAAAAAACCAGCTATACAAGCTGGTTTTTATTAAAAACTATCGCATTATTTCTTCTTTTCGTCTTTCGTATCACCAGGTTTTGCATTTGCAGAAGATGTCTCCTTCACTACACCTTCAACTTTCGTAACATCCGCTTCCACCTTAGCATTCAAAGCTTCCAATTCTGCTTCAGTACGAGGAGCTTCAACAAGAGCAACAGTTGTGTCCATTTCTGTAAGAACGGTCACTCCTGATGGAATAATCATATCTTTCACTTGAATATGATCTTCAAATGTTTTCAGAGAAGAAAGATCAACGGAAAGCATATGTGGCAAATCTTTTGGCAAACAAGTTATAAAAATTTCTTCAATAGGTTTCAGAAGCATACCTCCCATTTCACGCACTGCTGGCGCTTCACCAATGAACTCAAGAGGAATATGAGCTTCAAGTTTTTCATCCATACGTACTTGAAAGAAGTCAATATGAGAAAAACGACTCGAAAGAGGATCGAGTTGAACATCATGAATGAGAACATTTAATTTCTTCCCCTTTTCAATATCAAGCTCAATAATACTACTCTCTCCTGCCTTTGCATACAGTTTTGTAAAAGCAATATAATTTACCCAAAACATTTCTGTTTTTGTTTTATGCCCATAGAGAACAGCTGGAATAAGACCCTGCTTACGCATAGTAAACAAATTTTTTTCTGATTTTTCTCGTGTCTTTACTGAAAGTGTAAACTCTGCCATAAATTTGCTTCTTAAGATATAAATTAGAGAAATACTTCAACTCCACCATGGTGTTGCTTCAAGAACTGATGCGCTTCAAGAATATTATCCGAAGATATTGCCGTACTAAAGAAAACTCTTTTTGCTTCACTTTGTTCAAGATCGGTCAATATACCCAAACTTACGATACCAAACTGTCCCATTGAAACAAAAATCATCGATGATGCACCACAATCAGTGCAAGAAAGATGAAAAGTTGTTCTTTTCTCATCTTCATCGATCATCAACATTTTCGCGGGTCTATATTTTTTATTACAGACAGGACAACGAATGATCGACTGTAGATTTTCAATCGGCATTTTCATAAAAACATATACTTATTGCAACAAAAGAAGCAATATATTCGTAAAAAACATCAAATACCAACTCTTCTTGAGTGTCCATAGTTTATCATAAAAATAATCTCTCGTCAATCATTTATACATATTACTCTCTCTATTTTCTCTCTTCAAAAAATGAGTGCGTTTGACAATTTTCGAAAAATGCTTATTCTATAAGGACAATCATTTATTCATAATAGAACTCTTATGACAGAGGAAAAAATTGTGCAAATGGGACATTGTATGAAATGTAAGGATAAAAGAGAGATAAAAGATGTTGAGGAAGTAGAAATGAAAAATGGACGAAAGGCTCTCAAAGGTCTTTGTACGATCTGCGGAACAAAAATGTTCAAAATCCTCGGTAACAAAAAATAACGAAAAATAAAAAGCCTCTACTCATATAAAGAATAGAGGTTTTTTATTTCTTCTTTTTTAAATATCTAGATTCTTCACTGTTTTCGCATGCGTTTGAATAAAGCGCCGACGAGGCTCAACTTCATTCCCCATCAAAATATCAAAAAGTTCATCAGCAGCCTCTGCATCTTCGATACTCACCTTCAGCATAATACGATTATCAGGATCCATTGTTGTTTCCCAAAGCTGTTCAGGATTCATTTCTCCGAGACCTTTGTAGCGTTGCAGAGCAATGCCATGAGCAGTACTTCCCTCACCTTCGTTTTCAACTAAAATAACCGTATCTTCCACTTCCTCTTCTTCTTTTTTCGATTTCTTCCCTTTCTTCGTAGAAGCTTTCTCTAACGCTATTTTTTTCAAATCTTCGATAATGTGCAATTTATCTTCTTCGGTATAAGCGTATCGAATATCCTTACCTTTTTGTACACGATAGAGTGGTGGCTGAGCAATAAATACATGCCCTTCTCGAATAAGCGATTCGTAATAACGATAGAAGAAAGTAAGAAGTAATGTACGAATATGAGCACCGTCAACATCAGCATCGGCCATAATGATAACCTTCCCATAACGAAGTTTGGAAATGTCAAAAGTTTCTCCGATACCGGCACCCAAAGCAATAATAATTGGTTTCAATGTATCAGACTTTACTACTTTATCAAGACTTGTTTTCTCAACATTAACCAATTTTCCACGAAGAGGTAAAATTGCTTGAAACTCACGATTGCGTCCTTGTTTTGCGGAACCACCTGCAGAATCTCCCTCTACAATATACACTTCGGATCGTTCAGCATCACGAGTAGTACAATCGGCAAGTTTTCCTGGAAGTGTCATTCCTTCCAGCGCTCCTTTACGAAGAACAGCATCTTTAGCTGCACGAGCAGCAATACGCGCTCTCACAGTAAGAAGACACTTATCAATCATTGCTCGTGCATCATTAGGATGTGTATCAAGAAACTCTGCTAATCCTTCTGCGGTCACTTGAGAAACTGCTCCTCTTACTTCATTATTATTCAATTTATCCTTTGTTTGTCCTTCAAATTGAGGATTTGCCAATTTTACAGAAACAACAGCAGTTAAGCCTTCACTCAGATCTTCCGAAGTAAATGATCCGTCTTTTTCTTTGAGAAGATTATTCTTTTTTGCATAATCATTCATCGAACGCGTAAGTGCCATCTTGAATCCTGTTACATGAGTTCCTCCGCCAGGATTAAGAATGTTGTTTGCAAAAGAATACATATGTTCTTTGAAACCATCAGTAAACTGAAAAGAAACCTCTGTATAAATATCATTGACAGTTTTTTCAATATATACCGGTGTGATATTCTTTACATTCTTTTTTCGATTCAAAAATTTTACAAAGGAAACAATACCTGAATCAAAATAAAAACTCTGGCGTTCTGCTTTATACATTTCTTTCTCATTTGTTACCTCTCGACAATCTTCAGCATAAATACGAATACCTTTAGTAAGAAAAGCTTGGTATCGAAGATATTCAAGAATCTTATTCCAAGAATAACGAATCTCAGGAAAAATTTCTGGATCAGCTTGAAAAGCAACTGTTGTGCCAGTCGTTTTAGATTTTCCGACAGCCTTCACATCAGCGACCGGTTTACCTCGATGATATTCCTGTGTCCATATTTTTCCATCACGCATTACTGTTACTCTCGTTACACTGGAAAGAGCATTTACTACCGACACACCGACACCATGAAGCCCTCCAGAGATTTTATAGCCACCTTCTCCTCCAAACTTTCCTCCGGCATGAAGCACTGTCATAACGGTTTCGAGAGTTGATTTCTTTGTTTGAGGATGAATTTCTACGGGAATACCACGACCATTATCAGTCACCTCTATCCAATTATCTGGCAAAAGACGGATAAGAATACTGGTACAATAGCCTGCCATTGCTTCGTCTATTGAGTTATTTACTACCTCCCAAATAAGATGATGAAGCCCATCAAGCGATGTTCCTCCAATATACATACCTGGACGCTTTCTTACAGGATCAAGTCCTTCAAGTACCTGAATTGATTTTGCACCATAACTTGTTTGTTCTTTCTTTGCCATAAAATCAGTGTTGTGGAGAAATTAAAATATTTGAAAATTATTTATTATCAGAATGAGAAAAATAACGAAATGTAAATTCAATAAGTAATATAAAGACAAAAAGGAGTGCGCTATCCCACCATACTAAAATATGTAAATACTGAAATAAGAATATCCCAGTAATAAAACATGCGAGGAGTATTGACTGTCTCAATATACTCATAAGATATACTACTGCGGTATCATCACCAAGCATTTTTCGATATATTGAAATCAATAAAAGAAGAAAAATACCAATCAAAGCAAAAGCAAGTATAAGAAAAAAAAGAACTATACCTGCATTCCCAATTTCACTCGGATCGAAGAGAAAGACGATTCCCAACAATGCACATACCGTAAGAAATGTAAAAAAACGGATACCAAAGAGATATGAAGAAAGTAACATAATGTTTCAATGATAAACCATCAAACTTTGAATATTCCTTTCTCTATTTTACTGTATTCCAAGAAAAATGGCAACTTCTATCAAGAACACTTTTTTGCTTTATATATAATACTTTATTCATTTCTTACTCTATAAAAAACAAAAAGCCTCCATTTGTGAATGGAGGCTTTTACTCTATGCTCTAGAAACGTATGTTCCTTTTTCGGTATTAATAACAAGTTTATCTCCTACCTTAATAAAGAGTGGCGCAGTGATCTGAAGTCCTGTTTCCAAAGTAACTACTTTGCCACCTCCTGATGCAGTATCACCTTTAATTCCTGGAGGTGCATCCGTCACTGTCAGAGTAACCTTGACTGGAGGATCAACGTTAATTGGCTTTCCATTCCAATTGAGTACAGACATATCCATACCTTCAATCAAATAAGAAGTAATATCTCCCAATACCGCTTTTGAAAGAGAAAATTGATCGAAAGTTTCCGTATCCATAAATTGATATTCATCACCATCATTATACAGATACTGAGCATGAGACTTTGAAATCTCTGCTTCTTCGACTTTTTCAGCACCCTGAAAAGTATAATCAATAATGACACCAGAAATCAAATTCTTGAGTTTTGTACGCATCACAGCTCCACCTCGTCCAATTTTGGAATGGAGGTATTCCAGAACAACATACGGTTCATTGTTCCAAATAATTTTTTTTCCTGTTTTGATATCAGTCATGTTTAACATAAAAGCATTCGTTATAACTATTTGATAACATAAGGAATCAACGCCATAAAACGAGCACGCTTCACAGCAAGAGACAATTCCCTCTGCTCTTTCGCTGTAAGCCCGTATTTTTTCGGCGGATACATTTTTCCTTGTGAATTCAAAAACTTTCGGAGAAAATAAGCATCTTTATAATCAAGATTAGCAAATTTTTTACTCATTGCTTCTTCCATAATATTTGATAATAAATAAATAATAAATCACACTGTTTTTCTAAAATGGAACATCTTCAATTTTGATTTCATCTCTCTCATCATCAAGATTGATGGTTGGTATTTCTTCTTCAATAGGTGCTGGTTTTGACGCTGATGTATTCTTTGCAAAACGATCTGGAGAAGCAGTGCTATTTGAAGTATTACTATTGCTTTGCGATGCACCTTGAGCACGACTTCCTAGTTGCATATTCTCACCAATGATTTCTGTTGTACGACGAGTTGTTCCATCTTTCGCTGTATACTCCCTTGTTTGTAAACGACCCTCTATAAAACATTCTTGTCCTTTTGTAAGATACTGACCAGCTATTTCTGCTAATCTACCCCATAAAACAATATTATGATATTCTGTTTTTTCTTGTTTTGTCCCGCTTTTATCAGTCCAGAAATTGTTCGTTGCGAGAGAAAGCGTGGCAACGGATTGTCCTGTAGGAGTAGTGCGTATTTCTGGATCGCGAGTTACTCTACCGACGAGAACAACTTTATTTACGTTCATATATGTATTATTAAATGACGTATTAGAAAATTTATTTATATATCAAGTTGCGCTTTCAATTGATCATCAATTTCTTCGTTGCTCACTTTCTTTGTTTCTTCCTTTGGAGCAATAGGAGATTGTGGCATCGGACGCATAGCACCACGCTTCTCATAATGTCCAGTATGAGCTTCTGTTTTCGGTTTTTCAACACGAGGAATTGCCTTCAGTTCTGGGAGTTCTTCAGCACGAAGAATGATGAAACGAAGAACATCTTTTGATAATTGAAGTGCTCTATTAATAGTGGTCAATGGATGAACAGTTTTTTCTTCCTCTTTCTCATCTCTTTCATCTTTATCTGGTAAAGTGAAACGACGCGCAATATAAATACCGCGAGTTTCTTTCTTTATTTCATAAGCCATTTTCCTTTTTTCTTCTGTCATAGGAGCAAGAAATACTCCTCCCTCATTGGTAATAATCTTCTCTACCGACTCCTTAATGCTCGACAAATCACTTTCTTTTGATTCGCCAACAAGATAACAGATTTCATATTCAATCATATATTTGATCGCTTTATGGATAAAAATTAAAAATCCCAACGAAGAAAATCTGTCCCGTGGGAATATATTTCTTCTAATCCTTTTATATGACTCTTCGACAATGAGTCATATTTCTCAGGCGGAAGAAATGTCGGACTTTCTCTGTTGTTTGTATACTGTATCAGATATATCTCTTTTTGGCAAGAGCATATCTTTATTCTACCACTCGTATTCTACTCACGCCCTTCGACTCCTCTTCACTATATTGTAAAAAAAAGAATGATAGAAAATCATTCTTTTATAATTCTTTGGAGCGGGTAGGGGGAGTCCTTTTTGCTCCGACAAAAAGCCGGGGCGCTACACACAGAATACTCGCTCACTCGTATTCTACTCGCGCCCTTCGACTCCTCTTCACTATTGTAAAAGAAAAAGAATGATAGAAAATCATTCTTTTATAATTCTTTGGAGCGGGTAGGGGGAGTCGAACCCCCGTCCTCAGCTTGGAAGGCTGATATAATAAACCGTTATACGACACCCGCTTATACTATAAACTTTCTCTAAAAAATTATTTCTGTTCTGTACCCCCTGCTTGAATACCTGTAAAGGGATCCATATGACAATTTTCTTTTGATACACCGAGGTCAGCAAGCATTTTCTCTATGGCTTCACTAAAATATGGCGAACCTACAATATAATACAAACTATCCGAAACATCTTTAATATATTTCTTCAACATATCAGCACAAATATATCCACGCTCATCATTCATCTCAGAACAAGCATCCGTCGACTTACTCAAGACAGTAACATATCGAAAATGATCAAGTTTTATATTTTTCATTTCTTCATTAAATGCAGCGTCTTTGGTAAAACGATTCGAGTAGAAAAAGGTAAAATCACGAACACTCTTCTCATATTCTGCCTGCTTCAAAATACTTCGTACTGGCGTTACGCCGATACCTCCAACAAGAAAAATAATCGGTTTCTGATTGTCTTTTGGAACAGTAAAGAAGCCTACGGCTTTGGTAATAGTTACCGTCATACCAGGAGTCATCGCCCAACATACCTGCTTAAAAGAACTCATACTTCTTCGCATTGAGAAAAAAAGTTCTGACTCACAAGGAGCAGAAGCGATAGATAATGATCGAATAAGTCCCCTTTTATCAAGATCAATTCCTTCGATCATCGGAACTTCCATAGCAACATACTGCCCCGCTTCAAAAACATATCCTTCCGGTTTATCAAAAATAAAAAGCCGTGTGCCATCAGCAACATCACGCATTTCTTTAAGAGTCAATGTATATCCTTGCATAAAAAAATCAGTAATTTTCTCTCAGTATACTCATCTTTATATGTTTTGTCAAAACCAATCTTCTTTCTCTTTTGAACACTACGCCTTCATTTTTACACCATATCATGAAAGATATTTTCATACTCAGATATTTCTAAAAGCATCATAAGTACCTTCGCTAATTTTTCAGTATCATGTCTGATAAATGAACGAGTATGTGCTATTTTATCTCCTTGAGAAAAATGTATTTTTTCTTTACTCAAAAAATCTGATTGAATAACACGATAGGTGCGATTCTTATGTAATGCCTTATAAAAAGGAACAATCTCACCTTCTTTTTCATATTTCTTCAAAAGTGATCTGTTCGGTTGACCAATATTATATGTAGCAAAATCCACTCTTCCCTTTCCGATATATTTTTCGATAGCCTCTATATAATCATCAAGAGTAAAATTATCAGTCTGTCCTTTTTTATTGACGAGATTACAATTATAAACCACTTTGGCTTTCGATTTTTGTATCGCTTCAGGAATACCTTGTACAAGAAGATTGGGCAAAATAGAACAATAATGATTGCCTGGTCCCATTACAATAAGATCTGCAGATAAAATCTTTTTTATGGCTCGTGGATTCGCTTTCGCTCGAGGCATAAGATACATTTTCTTAATTCCTAACTTCTGAATCTCAAAATTATGATTGATTTCATTTTCTCCTTGAAGAAGTCTTCCATTTTTCAATTGAACAAAAAGTTTTGTATCGCTATGAGTTACAGGGATCACAGTGCCTTTAACATTGAGTATCTTAGCCGCCTCTTCAACGCCTACACTAAAACTTCCTGTAACTTTTTCAAGAGCAGAAAGAAGAAGATTGCCAAAACTATGTCCAGAAAGGCCTCCTTCTTCGAAACGATAATTCATCAACATACGAAGCATCTCTGAAGAATCAGAAAGTGCCACTAAACACTGACGAACATCCCCTGGAGGCAAGACACCAAGTTCATCACGAAGCACTCCTGTTGAACCACCATCGTCTGCCATTGAAACAATAGCAGAAAGTTCGATTGGATATTTTTTTAAACCAGAAAGAAGAGTGAAGCTTCCTGTCCCCCCTCCGATTGTAACTATTTTTTTCATCATTCCGCAAAGGAATACAATTAATGTCGGAGCACTCGGAATCGAACCGAGACTACGTGCGCCCAAGGCACGCGTACTACCACTATACTATGCTCCGATAACTATAACCCGCATCACTTTAACACAAAATGAGAGGCGGGTTATAATTCTATCTTTTTTTGTTCAAAGGAGTACCTGTGAAACAAAATCCGAATTATCTTACAGCTTCTTTAAGAGTCTTTCCAGCAGTAAATTTTGGAACAGTCATCGCTGGGATAGTAATCTTAGCTTTCGTCTGTGGATTGATACCTTCACGAGCAGCACGCTTGGAAACTTTGAATGTTCCGAAACCAGTGAGAGTTACTTTATTTCCTTTTGAAAGTTCTGTGGTGATTTCATCAATCATGCACTCAAGCATAGCCTCTACATCTTTTTTCGAAAACTCAGTTTTTTCTACAATAGCGTGAACGAGCGTATCTTTGTTTATATTGTTCATATTCTCACCTGCCTTTCTAGTTTAGATCATTTATCTTCTTTCTCTTCTTTTCAAAAAGATAAGAAAGTAATAAAGATACTGATTATCAAACTCCTTCCTTTATTCTAAGCCATTATTTTTAATAATGCAACCCCCTCAGATTTTTTCATAAGATATTCTCAATCAGTTTCTTTCTTTTCTCACTAGCGAGCATATTCTACTGCTCTCATTTCACGAAATACATTCACTTTGATTTCACCAGGATATTTCAATTCTTCTTCAATGCGCTTAGCAATATCACGAGCAAGTTTCATTGCACTCAAATCATCTGTTTTTTCTGGATTAACAAAAATACGCACTTCCCGTCCCGCTTGAATAGCATACGATTTTTCAACTTCCGGAAAAGTATTGATCAGTGCCTCTAATTCTTCAAGACGTTTAATATATTTTTCAGCCGTTTCTTTTCGAGCACCAGGGCGAGAAGCAGAGATAGCATCAGCTGCCGTTACAATAAACGATTCTGTTGTCTGATGAGGATATTCATCATGATGACACTTCATAGCATCAATCACATTTTGTCCGATACCAAACTTTTCCAAAATACGCATACCAATCTTGACATGAGTACCTTCAATTTCATGATCAACTGCTTTACCAATATCATGAAGAAGTCCAGCTTTCTTCGCGCATGCTACATCAAGTCCAAGTTCCGCAGCCAGAGCACCTGCAATATATGATACTTCCAACGAATGCAAAAGAACATTTTGCTTATAACTATAACGGTAACGCAGTCGTCCCAAAATATACAAAAGTTTCGGATGAAGACCTGCGATCCCTGCATCATAAGCAGCAGTTTCACCAGCTTCCTTAATCTTTGTATCAAGTTCTTTCTTTGCTTCCTCGACAGCTTCTTCAATACGCGCCGGATGTATGCGTCCATCAGAAACAAGTTTTTCAAGTGCAATACGAGCAACCTCACGACGCACTGGATCAAAACCGGAAATAATTACCGTTTCTGGCGTATCATCAACAATAAGCTCTACTCCTGTTTCTTTTTCTAGAGCTCTTATGTTCCGTCCTTCTTTTCCGATAATTTTTCCTTTTACCTCATCTGACGGAATAGCAACTGTTGTTGTTGTAAATTCTGACACATGTGAACGAGAATATTTATGAATCACAGTTGCCATAATATTGAGCGATCTTTTCTCAAGCTCTTCATTACTTTCATTTTCAAGTTTTGACATACGTTTTACAAGAGCATCTTTACTCTCCTCTTCTGCCAAAACAAAAAGTTTTTCCTCTGCTTCCTTCAGAGAAAGTTTTGATAATTCTTCAAGACGAGTCAATTCTTCTTTGTGGAGCTTTTCTGTTTCATCGCGAATGGCTCTGATTTCATCTGCTTTCTTCAATAATCGTTGCTTTTCAGCAATAATTTCTTCCGAATTTTTTTCTATCTGAAGTTCTCTTTTTTCAAGACGATCCTCTTGTAAAGTAAGTTTTGCTTCACGCGCTTGTTCATTTTTTTTCGCTTCTTCAAGAATTTCTACTGCTTTTTTCTTTGCTTCAACAGTAATTTCTTTAACAGATGTTTCTGCTTCAGAAAGCATTTTTGCTGCTTGACCCTCAGCAGTAGAAAGCTGTCCTTTCGCAATATTCTGCCTAACAAGATAGCCGACAAAGACCCCGATTATAAGAAGTACGAAGGGTACGATGACGGAAAATACTGAAAATGTCATATATGTGTGATGCCGACAAATGATAGAAAATAGGCACCGTCAAAACCTTCTTTTCTCTCAGAAGGGTTAGAACAAAAAAATTGTTGATGAAACTATATTTCAACATAATTCTTTAGCAGTGTAATGACTCTTATTTACTATCAAATTTTGGCAATAAATCAACTATTAAACACGTATACATATCATAGTCTGAGATAGTGCTTTTGTCAAAGAGAGAAAAATGTTATACTAGCCAAAGTAAAGAGAAATTAAGGAAACAAAAAAATGAATAAACCAATGGTTCTCATCGTCCTTGATGGATGGGGAATAAGTAATAGTGTTATTGGCAATCCTATTAGAGAAGCCAATCTTCCTACTTTTGATAAACTCAACCGCTTCTATCCCGTGACCGCACTCCAAGCCTCTGGTATTTCTGTAGGCCTTCCTTGGAATACTGCTGGAAATAGTGAGGTAGGACATATGACAATAGGTGCAGGAAGAGTGCTTTATCAAAATCTTCCTCGTATATCACTAGCTATCCAAGACGGAAGTTTTTTCAAGAACGAAGTTATACTCAAAGCGATACGCACAGCAAAGACATCCAATAAAAAAGTTCATATTATGGGACTTTTGAGCTCTGGTTCTGTGCATTCTCATAGAGATCATCTGACCGCTCTTCTTCGACTTGCAAAAAATGAAGGCTTAGATGAAGTATACATACACGCCTTCACAGACGGTCGTGATTCTGCTCCTACGGCAGGTATCCAACAATATAAAGAGCTTGAACGCACCATAAGACTTACTGGCATTGGCAAAGTGGCAAGTCTCGGAGGACGTAATTTTGCTATGGACAGAAATAATAATTGGGATCGTATTGAAAAAGCATACACGATGCTTACAAAAGGATCAGAGAATATAGCATCCGATCCTATGCTTGTTTTTGAAGAAGCGTATGCTAAAAACATTTCTGATGAATACATAGAACCAGTCAATCTTTCTGAAAATAATCTTCCTATTGCACTAATAGAAGAAGGTGATACCGTCATATTTTTTAACTTTCGTGAGGATAGAGCGCGTGAACTCACTCAAGCCTTCGTTCTTCCTCTCTTTGATGGCTTTGAAAGAACAAAACTCAATCTTTCTTTTGTAACAATGACAGAATATGAAAAAAACTTACCAGTAGAAGTGGCTTTTCCTCCCGAAAAAGTAGCCCATTGTCTTGGCGAAGAACTGAGTTTGCATAATATGAAACAACTCCGTATCGCTGAAACGGAAAAATACGCTCATGTTACTTATTTTTTTAATGGCGGGAATGAAAAAGCTTTTCCTGGTGAAGAGAGAATACTTATCCCATCACCTACTACCTCACATTTCGATGAAATTCCTGAAATGAGTTCTCCAAAAATTACTGAAACTTTATTGAATATTCTTAAAGAGAATACTTTTGATTTTATTCTTATTAATTATGCCAATCCTGATATGGTCGCACATACCGGCAACGAAGAAGCATCTATCAAAGCCGTCGAAGCAACAGATAAAACATTATCAATTCTCATTCCTGCTATTCTCAAAGTAGGTGGCATAATACTTATGACTGCAGATCATGGTAATGTTGAAGAATTAAAAAGAGTCAGTACCGGAGAAAAAGATACTGAACATTCAACGAATCCTGTACCACTCTGGTATATTACTCCAGATAACCATCGCGAAAAAACAGCAGAAGTGATGATGCGAGAACAAAACGAAGTAAACGGACTTCTCTCAGATGTCGCCCCTACTATTCTTGCTCTTATGGGCATCGAAAAACCAGAAGAAATGAATGGAAGCAGTTTACTGCCTATACTTGAATAAAAAATAAAATAAAAAATACCGATTTCTCGGTATTTTTTATGATTTCTATGCAATCACTTTATCCACAATGCCATATTTTAGAGCCTCATCAGCGCTCATAAAATAATCACGCTCAGTATCTGCTTCAATTTTTTGTAATTTCTTACCAGTATGCCGAGCAAGAATCTTATTTAATCGATCTCGTGTTTTCAAAATATGTCGAGCGTGAATATCAATATCCGTTGCTTGCCCTGATGTACCACCAAGCACCTGATGAATCATTACTTCACTATTCGGAAGAGCCATTCTTTTGCCCTTCTTTCCAGAGGCAAGAAGGAGTGCGGCAGCTGAAGCAGCCATACCGATACAAATTGTCTGAATATCAGGCTTCACATACTGCATCGTATCATAAATAGCCATAGCTGATGTTACTGATCCTCCAGGAGAATTAATATACATTTTAATATCCTCTTTCACATTCTGTGATTCAAGAAAAAGAAGCTGAGCGATCACAGTATTTGCTAATCCGTCATCGATCGGTGAACCAATGAAAATAATTCGATCCTGAAGCAAGCGTGAATAAATATCGTATGCTCTTTCACCAAAACTCGTTTTCTCTACTACCATTGGAACAAGATATTGATTCTTCATATCAGTACATAATATTTTACAATTTTTCCAAGAATTCAAATGTTTTTTCATTACGAAGCTGTCCCTGAACAGCAGTGTACAAACGCTCCATATCAATATTTTTCTCCACATCTTTGATATTTTTGTAACTCTGAAGTGTTCTATTCATTTCTGCTTCGATTTCTTGACTATCTACATCAATATCTTGATCTTTTGCAAGATGTACTAATATAAGATGTGCTGCTAGACGTTTCTTCGCTTGAGGAAGCCATTCTTTTTTCAAATCATCTTCTGTTTTTTTGATTTGCTTTAAATAATCCACAAATTGAAGTCCCATAGATTCAACCTGGACACTAAACTCACGAATCATACGAGATTCCTCTTCTTCAATAAGAATATCTGGATATTCGAGCTCCGCTTTTTCTACTAAAGTATCAAGAATAGTCGTGCGATGTTCTTCCTTATTCTTCATCTTCTTTTCTTCGAGCATTCCATTTCGCATATTTTCTTTCAATTTCTCTAGTGTTTCAAAATTACCAAGACTCTTCGCAAAATCATCATCAATTTTTGCCACTTGTCGTTCCTGAACGATACCTGCTTTTACTTTAAATATCGCTGGCTTACCTGCAAGATGTTTCACATGATACTCTTTCGGGAAATGAAGCTCAAATTCTTTTTCCTCTCCTTCCTTCATACCGACAATATTCTCTTCAAATCCTGGAATAAATACTCCTTTCCCAAGTACAAGCGGATGTTTCTCACTCTTTCCATTTTCTATCAACACTCCATCTTGAAAAACAGAAAAATCTACCAAGACATTGTCTCCTAATTTTGCTTCACGATTCACCGTTACAAGTTTTGCTCTCATTTCAGCTAACTTTTCAATTTCTTTTTCAATTTCTGCATCTTCTATAAGAATCTCTTTTTGAGAAAAATCAGCATTTATTTTCTTAATATCTTTTTCCCACGATTTGAGATGGACTTCGGGCATCACCACTGTTGTCACTGTATATTCAAATGATTTTTCCAAAGCAATAGTACCGAGTTTCACATCAGGACGCCCAATGGCATCAATTTTTTGATCTTCGAGTGCTTTTGCATACGAATGACTCACAATATGTTCAGCTGATTCCATCAAAATAGCCTCTTTTCCAAAACGTTTCTCAATCATATCTCGAGGAGCCTTTCCTGGTCTAAAACCAGAAACCTTCACTTCTTTTGCGAGATGTTCTGTCGCGTGATCAAGTTCACTTTTCCATTCTTCCCAAGGCAAAGAGATAGATATTTCCACCTTCGATTCTGGGAGTTTCTTTACTGTTACTTGCATACAATATTATTATTCACATCAATTAGAAAACTTTTTATTTACTTTGTGGAAATTTATCCCGATACATTTTCAAACCTTTTTTTACTGCTATCAAAGCATCTTTCTTTCCAGAAAATCCTTTGATAACAACTTTTTTCCCATCAATTGATTTATATGTTTCGAAAAAATGTTGCATCTCCTTTAAGGTATGTTTATTAATATCGTTCAGATTTTTTATCTCATCAAAACGAGGGTCATTTTTCGGAACAGCAATGATTTTATCATCGCTATCTCCACAATCAATCATTGTCATAATACCTACCGGTCTTGCTTCCACGAGGATTCCAGGAAAAAGAGGATATGTTGTCAACAAAACAACATCAAGAGCATCACCATCATCCCACAAACTTTGTGGCACAAATCCATAGTCAAACGGATAATCCTGAGCGCTTTTCATCGCGCGATCAAGCTTGATAAGACCAGTTTCTTTATCAATTTCATATTTGTTCTTTGTGCCCTTCGGACATTCAACAATCACATTGATAACAGAAGGAATATCTTCCCCTGCGCTAATTTCATGCCACATATTCATATACTTGTGTATTATACGTATTATATTTTTTCCTTCTCTATTTATTATCTTCTAAGAGCATATCATCATCACCAGAAATCACTTCAGGCATCTCAAATGATGATTCTTCGACAACGTCTTCACTGGTAACATCAATCTTATATCCAGTGAGTTTTGCTGCTAAACGCACATTCTGTCCACGCTTTCCAATAGCAAGTGATAACTGATCCGATGGAACTCTCACAAGAGCCTGCTTTTCTCCTTCAGAAACCTTTACAGAAAGTACTTTTGATGGGGCAAGAGCTGCGCTAATAAATTTCTCAGCATTCTCACTCCATTCAATAATATCAATTTTTTCTCCACCTAATTCATCGATAATTGCTTGTACTCGTGTTCCTTTCTGACCGACACATGAACCAATCGGATCAACACCTTCTTCTGCGGAAAAAACAGCAATTTTTGTACGAGAGCCTGCTTCACGCGCCAATGCTTTTATTTCGACAGTTCCTGTGAAAATTTCTGGCACCTCAAGAGAAAAAAGGTGGCGAACCATTTCAGGATGAGCGCGCGAAAGAAGAAGTCCTGGTCCTTTCGTATCAGATTCTACTCGTGCCAAAAATACTTTAATATGTTGACCAACATGATAATTTTCTCCCTCTATTTGTTCGGATGGGAAGAGGATGCCAATTGATTTTCCTAAATCTACAAAAACATTTCTTCCTTCTACACGTTGTACAACGCCATTTACTACCTGGCCCTCTTTTTCTTTATATTCAGTAAACATCGACTCACGTTCAGCCTCACGGATACGCTGAATAATCACTTGTTTTGCTGTTTGAGCAGCAACACGACCAAAGGTATCGTGATTTTCAAGTGGCATTTCAATAGTATCACCAATTGCTACACCTTTTTTTATTTTTTTTGCCTCTTCCAAAAGAATGTCCCGTTCTGTATTGAAACGAGGTAAGCGATTTTCATCTTCCGTGATGACTTCTTTCTCAACTTCTTTTTGTTCTTCTTCACCTTCCGGAATCTCTGGAGCGAATTCACGCACTGTTTCATCGACAACTTCTTTTACAAGAAAAAAATTCGCTTCTTTCTTTATTTCATCAAAAACCGCCTTGATAACTTGACCTTTCTTACCATAATCTTTTTTATACGCAGCAGCCAAAGAAGCTTCTACAACTTCCAAGACACGTTCTTTGGAAATACCTTTTTCTTCAGCGATTTGCATCACTGCACTTCCAAATTCTCCTAAACGACCTGAAAGACTTCCTTCTTCTGCTACCACTTCTTGTTTTTTCTTTGCCATAATAATGTTACTTAATTACTTCAATTATGCTTCTTCAATAAAAAAAGCTCGCGTATGCGAACTTCCGTACATCTCATCACTTTCTCTTCTATTATAGAGCATACAATCGTTTTTGTCAAGATATATCACGGTTTTTTCCCTTTTATTCGGTAAAAAAAGAAGAGAATAACAGCCATACAAATGATACCAAAACTATCAATAAGAACATCGCTCATACGAGCACCTCTATATGGAACAAAAAATTGGTGAAGTTCGTCAGTCACAGCATATGTCATAGAAAAAACGATTGAAAGAGCTATGATCGATATCAAAGACTGTTTCAGGAAAACACTCTTAAAAAAAGATACTGAAAAAATAAATAAAACGGCATATTCAAATATATGTGCCCCTTTACGCTCCAGAAAATACCATAAAGGCGGATCGAATGCCTGAGAACTCCCCTTCATCATCGAAAAAGAAAAAATAATACTCATCCAAAGAAGAAGAATAATGGCACGCCTCCATATCGCATTATCTTTAAAAAGAAAAAACATACAATGAGAGAGATTATTCTTTCTTATTATTCCTCTCACCAATTTCTCTCACCAATTCAAAAAAAGCATAAAATGGAAGCCATAGCCATAGAGTTCTTTCAAGAAACTTGTCGAGAAAAGCATTGATGTTCATAGTGATATCTTATGATAACATTCTTTATCAATTTCGTACACGACATCTTTCTTTTCCACTACTATTTTCCAGTCTTCCTTCTCGGCTAGAGCTTTCAGATTCTGATTCGGATTGAAAGCAATCGGATATTCAACAAGCTTCAAAAAACTGCCATCAGATTCTGTATCACCAATACCATACGAACCCTCGAAAGTCAGTTTGTGTTCATACACATATTGTTCGACGACTTGCCCTTTATTTCGCGATGGTTCAAATGATGCTTCACCAGTATATTTCCCTTCTGCGTCAAGTGCATACACACTGCCAAAAACATTTTCAAAATTAAGATATTGTCTATTGTATTCTTCAACGACCTCAATCGGTGATCCAGAAACTGCAATAATATGATAGCCTTCTTTTCGTAACTTTTTCATCAATTTTTCTGCATAAATATATGTTCGTTTTGCATGAAAAGGAATAAGAATCTCACACGCTTTGAAAACTTCTTTCTGTGAACATCCTTTAATATGTTTTGAATAGAGCGTAACAAGTGCTTTACGATAATCTTCATATGTTCCTTTGTGTTCAAGCCATCCGCTATACACCTCTATAAGTTTATTTCGAGCTTCTACCGAAAAAATTTTCATCCAAGCAAGTTCATTGATAAGTTCAAAATGTAAATTTTTTCGAAAGATTGTACCATCAATATCAAAAATGGCAATTCTATTTTTCTTCATAGAGAAATAATTATGCAGTTATTTTTTTCAGATGAAGAATAAAATGAGATCCTACTTCTTCAATACTTTCTACTGTAATATCCCCTTTCATCTGACGAGCGATCTCACGAGAGATCCACAATCCAAGTCCTGTGCCAGAAATCTTCGATGTTTCGTCGGTTTTCACGCGATAAAATTTTGCAAAAAGATGTTCCATTCCTTCCGGTGAAATACCTAGTCCAGTATCGGCTACCACCACTAAAACATCTCCATTTTTTTCTTCTTTGATAGAGAGAGATACGTTCCCCTTCAAAGTATATTTCACTGCATTCCCTACAAGATTAACCAGTATTTGTTTGAGGCGTTCAGGATCAGCAGATACGAGAAGTGATTCTATAGGAGTATATCGAAACTCTAATCCTTTATTTTGGGCCAAGAGAGAAAATTGAGTGCTTATTTCAGCAAGAATAGGCTTCAAATCAACTGATTGCAGTGTAATTGGTAATCTATTTTGCTCAAGTCGAGACACATTTAAAATATCTTCAACAAGATCATTAAGACGCAACAACGATCCATCCATATTATTCAAATATTCTTCGGATTGTTTCTTCGATGCTTCAGAAGTAGAACTTTGCACATCATCTCTCAGAAGATCAACATATCCACGAAGAACAGTAATCGGTGTTTTGAGCTCATGACTTGCCATCGAAATAAAATCATCTTTCATATGATCCACTTCTTCGAGTTTTGTGACGCGTAATGCATAATGAAAGAACCGCATATGGTTCATAAGAAGCAATAGCACACAAATAAGAGAAACAACGGCTACCATATATGACTGAAAAATAGCCTTCTCTACAAATGCATCATGTTCTTTTATAGAAAGCTGAAACACAATAAGACCAAGTCCTCTCCCTTCTTCATCAGTGATTTTTTTCACAACATTCCAATATCTATTCCCATCTTCATTGGTCAAAAAAGCAAGCGTGATATTGCTATCTTGCCAAGGAATAAGATACGGGGTAAGAGCAGTATCAATCGGTTTCCCAATCGTATCAGGACGAGTAGAAGCCCTCGTAATAAAAGAATCATCGCCTTCATTTCTCGTAAGAACCACTAATTCGGAAATATCCCGTTTATTCTCTTCTTGCAATTGATTGATTCTTGCTTGCAGAAGTTCTGGTTGAGAAAAAAGGTCTTTTCCTAAAACACGAAAAACATTTTCAGCAAGAATAGCCTTGCTTTTAAGAAGAGCATCGGCCGTATCTTGAAACTTATTCAATGAATAATAACTATTGCCAAAAAGAGCAGCTGCAATAACAATAATAAGAACAATTGAATACAGAATTGTTGGATTTTTCTTTGTAAATTCTATGCCTTTCTGTATCGATTGAAACAACATTTTTTCTGTTCTTTATTTAATGAAGGATGATTTGCGACCAATCAACACAAATGCAATACCTACAAAAGTAGTGATAATAACAAACATCATCAGGAAAAATTGTGTCTTTGATTTCTCGATAGGCGTAGCGTTATTTTGCACTTCTTCTGAAGAAGCAGCAGATACTGTCGGCACAATATCGATAGCATCAGCAGTCTTCACAAATGGAAGAGCTTGACTCTGTGAAGTTATCTTTCCAACATTATCTGTTACAGCAACATATACTTCATGATTACCGTCTGGGATTTCCTTATCAAGATCGTATGACCAATTACCAGCAGCATCCGTTTTGACTGTTACGACAATCGGATCACTAAAGATATAAAGAGTGACGAAAATATTCGGCAATGCCTTTCCAGAAAAACGAGCAACTTTTTTTGAAGATGGTTTTTTTACTTCAGTATTTGGAGTATCTTTCACGATAGACGGCGTTTCAACTGTTGCTAAAACAACAGAATTAACAGCAAATTTTTCATCAACAATCGATGAAGAAACAGTCTTACCTTCTTCCAATACTGGTTTCGGTGATTCATAAGCAATCTTATCACTCTTATCTCCAGGAGAAAACTTCATTGGGTCAAAACCATTTTTTATTTCATCTCCATCGAGGAATCCATCACCATCTGAATCAGCAAGAAGCGGGTTAGTTCCAAGCCGAATCTCTTCCTTATCAGGAATATTGTCATTGTCAGTATCTGCTTCAGATTTTTCAAACTTTTTCTTGTCTTCTGGAGCGATGTGTTTTATTTTAGATTCTACAATAATAGTTTTCTTCTTTCCTTTCTTCACAGAACCATCCTTTTTATACAATTTTGGCTTCAAATGATATGTACCATTTGGAAGGGTATTGTTTGCATCAACAGTAAGATTGAAATCTCCTGTCTCCATTTCCTGTGCTGTTCCTAAATATGTCGGAAGAACAACATCATCTGAGTTACTCTTTCCACTCTCCTCAGGTTCAGTTTTCACTGGTTCGACATAATATTCCACTTTCTTTGTATCTTCTTCTGTTTTTGTAGAGATATTTACTTGTTGATCTTCAGTTTCATCTGTTGTTATTTCTGTTTCAGATTCTTGAATAATATCTTCTTGCTCGTCTGCTTCTGCATCTGCTTGTTTCTTTACTTTATATTTGTCTAACCTTTTTTGAAGACTCGAAAAACGATCCTCTTCTCTATCCCTCTCATCGTCATTTCTATTGTTCTTGTCACTATAAGATTCATAAGATTTACCGCTCAACTTGTGCCATTTTTTATTCTGGTCTGCAAAAACGATACCTACACTTAAAGCAGATACTCCTAAAATAACAACGAATAATCCTATTTTTTTAAACATATTCTTTCGTTTATTTTTTATATTTCATTTATGTATAAAGAAACCTACTTATAGTATACTCGCAAAAAAATAAAGCGCAACACCTCCTGCAACAGAAACATTGAGTGAATTCTTTTTTCCTCGCATCGGAAGATCTATGATCACATCACACTGATTCAAAATACTCTTATCGACACCCTTCACTTCATTTCCAACAACCAGGGCTATGTTTTTTTCTGTTTGATATTTCCTATAATCAATACTTGCTTCGTCTTGTTCAAGAGCAACGATATCAAAATGTTCTTGGTGTAATTTTCTCACTAAAGAAGCAAATGACTTCACCTTTTCCCAACGAAGAGTCTTCTCTGCGCCGAGAGCTGTCTTTGCTAGTTCTTTCTCAGCCTTCGTAAGATATTTCTTATCACTTTTATCTGGTGATAATGTATATCCAGAAAGAAAAACTCTCTCTACTCCTGCTCCATCAGCAGTACGAAAAAGAGCTCCTACATTATAAGCACTCCGTACATTATGAATAATAAGCACTATTTTTCTTTCCCCTGTTTTTTTAGACATAAATACTCTACGAAACGAAGAAAATTATTTGTGCTGTGAGAAAAGATGTTTTCCTGTTTCCCAAATATCTGGAGCATTTTTCTTTTCCTTCATCCAATACCACCATTCTCCACCCCACAAATATACTTCTGGAAAACCAACTCGTTTGGCATATTCTACATTTTCTTTCAATTTTACTACATTCATCGTGCGAGATTGCTCTTCAAGTGACATATCAGCAACCCAACCAGATGCCCAAGGTTCTGCTTGAAGTTCGATGACAGAAAGATTATTCTGTTTTGCAAAAGTGCGTACTATCCACGCTTTTGTCCGAAAGAAATTTGGCCCAATAGGATATCTGAAATATCCTCCAACATGTTTACTATAAATGTCACGATACATCGTCGTTCCAAACTCATCTCCTCTACTTGCAGGCCCATACCAAAGTGACAGCTCTCCACTATCTGTCAAAAGAATGGGGCGTGTTTTATCAACTGTTTTTGCTAAGACTACTTCTTGTTCCAGAAAATGTACATCAAAAGGCGGACAAATACCAAATGGTAAAAATGGCTCATTTTCTATTTGCCATTTCACAATCGTTTTTTCATCTTTATATCTCGTTATTGTTTTGCCAATAAAATGAAGAATGCCTTGTTTTCGTATCTGATCGCTTTCGTTTGCCCACTCTGGAATATGACATTCTGGCCATCTCGGTACTTTGAGTCCGATAGTAAGGATAATATCAGCTTGACGCTTCTTTGCTTCATCTATTTGCCAATCAACATCAGAAAAATCGTACACACCTTTTTCTTTTTCAACAAGATCCCAGTACACTGGAATACGGAACTTCTTCACACCTATTTCATCAAGAAGTGCACTATATACTTTTTTCCAATCAAGTCCGAGATCGCTTGCATAACGAGAAGAAAATGTCATACCAAGTTTCACATCTTCACGAGGATCTGGTCCAGGAAGATTGAAGTATATGAAAAGAATGATTATGCCTACTATAATAATTCCAATAATAAAAGCAATCATTTTCATTACAGGTTTGAAATGAGAAAAAAAATACATCATAATG
This sequence comes from Candidatus Moraniibacteriota bacterium, assembly GCA_037441965.1. GTDB lineage: Bacteria > Patescibacteriota > Minisyncoccia > Moranbacterales > UBA1568 > UBA1568. The sequence continues at coordinate 35,434 of JBBIRD010000009.1, forward strand.
AAGAAAATATTACTCCATGAATAGAAGCAAGCCACAATCCGATACCAATAAGTACTATAGCACAAAATTTCTGAAACCAATCCCAAAAGAAAAGCTTCTCACCAAAAATATGAGGGAAACGGAAAGAAAGTGGGAAAGCGATGAGGAGAAGAAAAACATATTGCATACCCGAAAGAGCTTGTACAAAAGAAACAGACCCAAGAAAAGAAGCATATGAAATAAGGAAAGTTGCTAATCCTGCGAAAACTTTATTGACTACAAAAACAAGTCCTGCGTATGCATTTTGTTTCGAAGGAGCTGACTTGTCTTTTGAACCTTGCAATATCTCTTTTCTCCATTGTGGAAAGAAAAGAAGGCTTAACCCTCCAACAAACATCCCGATATGTGACCATACCAAACCATTAACAAAACTCCCCTCTCTATATCCATACTTGAGAAGAAGAAGATAGAAGGCCATCAGCACACCAGCGATAAAAACAAAGCGTGATATATACTCTCCTTTCTTTACAGGAAGATCAAAAGAAATAAGTAACCCTCCACTGATAAGAAGCAAAAGCGCAAGAATGTGTTGAAAAGAAAAAGATATTTCAGTAAAGGCTTCTGGAATAATCATCGCTACGCTAAAAGTCACGAGAGAAAGTACAGTACCCACAAGTGGCGAGATACGAGAAATCTCATTTTCTTGAACTGCTTTGTAAAAAGCAAGTAAACCATAAAGAAATAATATTCCAGCGAGGAGGAAAATGCCCGTCACATACCATCCAAAGAATCGCAAATCAAAAGGAACAAATAGTATCGTAAATAAACCAAAAATCGAAGCAAAAAAAGCATACACCGATGGTGTTTTTATCGGACCAGACAAGATGTATTTATCGAGAATTGCTGCCAAGGCATTACACAAATATCCAAGAAGAGCAAAAAAAATAAACGACATACGATTTTTTTATTTTTTGAAAAAATATATTCTGATAACTCTTTCAGTATACCACATCAAAAAGAAAACAACCGCCATCAAAATATATGGAGGCGGTTGATATAATTTTTATGTTGATTAATTCGATGGTGGAGTGATTTCTCTCCATGATGATTGAGTACACGCTTGAGTGTTACATGATACTGTTTGATCGTAAGGATTACAATCAATTCCTGTACAACTTCTCTTTTTTTCTCCTCCTCCACAAGATTTTGAACAAGCAGACTCATCACATGATGGAGTACAAGTGAGGTTCACCTTGACGGTATCAGAAGCAGATTGCCCAGTCTTGTCATTCGTACATGTAACCGTATAATTTTGTGAGGATTCAGCTGTTGCAAAAACTTTACCACTTGTTTTAGATATACCTAATCCAAACGCTCCACCAGCTCCCGTACAAGAATCAGCATCCGTAGATTCCCATTGCAGCTCGAGAGAACTTCTTTTTGTAAGGGTTTTTGAAGTAGGTGTACTTTTATGATATCCGTTGATGGTAAGGTTTACGGTAGGATCAGGAATCAGATTACAACGTAATCTATTCCAACTGTATCTAGT
>JBBIRD010000010.1:0-36620 GCA_037441965.1 Candidatus Moraniibacteriota bacterium
ACTTAAGGTGATGTCTGCTGATATTCCTGGTCTTGGTGTGAATACCACCGGTTTTACATTTACTTGCGATACTACCTCAACAACCGTTATTAAATAATATATGTAATATTTATCAAAGGGAATGAACGATATTTTTTCTATCACCACTGTCTATGCCGGAGTGATCAGTGATGCTCCTCCTCTTACATCTTTTCTATCCAATATTTTTAATTTTGTATTGTCAATTGTTGGTGTCCTTGGTATACTAGGACTAGTGATTTCTGGCATAGTATATATCACTGCTTATGGGAGTGAAGATCGTATGAAGCGTGCTAAGAATATTGCCTTGGAATCTGTTATTGGTGTGATCATTGCGCTTACCTCGCTTATTCTGACCGGACAGCTTGCATCGTTTTTCTCCTAATAAAGAGTGTAGAAAATAAAAAATAAAAAATATAAAAAAAGAAAGGGGGTGAGAAAGTATGAAAAATATTAAACAACTCGTATACGCAGGAGCATCAAGCATCCTCGCGTTTGCTCCTTTTGTAGCAGGTGCTGCAACAGCTACTCCTGAAGGTTTTAGTGTAAACGCTGCTGCTCCAGTTACTACAGGCTTAAAGAACGAATCATTTTACGATCTTATTTCAAGGGTGCTCAACTGGCTTCTTGGATTGTTGGGCATTCTTGCTGTTATAGGATTTGTGATTGCTGGTATCTTCTATCTCACCGCTGCTGGTGACGAAGAGCAAGCAGAAAAAGGAAAGCGTATTATGTTGTATTCCATTATTGGTCTTGTTATTGCTTTGATTGGTCTTATCGTTGTCAATACATTGAGCGGACTTATCGGAGGTGCAGGTAACCCGTCAGCTTTCTAATAGTGTAGTAGATATCCTTTTTTGTAGGTAAAAGATCATTCTCTCTTTTGGGAGAATGATCTTTTTTGAGCAAGACATATTGTGTTTCTTTTTTGGGAAGAGTATAATAGAAGAAAAAGTAATTTTCTAGAGAGAAAAGAGAATTCTTTTTGAGAAAAAATAAATGTAAAAAATATACTATGTTTATGAAAAAAATTTCATTTTCACTCTTTCTTTTATCTGGTATTGTTTTTGTATTTTTTTTAGGAACCGTTTCTTCCTTTGCTGCAGATCTTCCTACGAATCCTTCTGGATTTAGTGTTAGTACGACACAGTCTGCTGTATCGACTTTACAGAATGAATCTATTTTTACTATCCTTTCAGTATTTCTGAATTGGATACTTGGGTTATTGGGTATTTTGTCGGTCATAGGTTTTGTCGTTTCTGGTATCTTCTATATTACATCTGTCGGCGATGAAGATCAGGCAAAGAAGGCAAAAACGATTATGATGTATACAATCATCGGATTGACTATTGCCTTACTCGGACTCATTATCGTCAATGCTATTGCAGGTCTCACGGGAGCAGGGGAAAAGAATTTTTTTGGTGACCCGACTACTATTTATTAGATTTTTTAGAGCAATTTTTTTAAACAATCAAACTTTATGCACAAAATATTTTTCTTAATAGTTCTTGGAATGAGTATCCTTTTCTTAATGCAAGGAGAGTTGGTATCTGCTGCTGACATGGATTGCCCTTCAGGATTCACTCTAAAGGCAGGGACATGTTTTCCTGATTCAGCAACGGTTGGAGGGCTTTCTGATGTGTCTGTTTTTGCTCTCATTACAAGAATTCTTAATTGGGTGCTTGGCATTCTTGGTATTTTGGGAGTATTAGCCTTTGTTATATCTGGTACACAGTATCTTCTCTCTGCTGGTGATGAGAAGCTTGCTGAAACAGGGAAGAAAAATATGACATACGCCATCATTGGTCTTGTTATTGCTCTTTCTGGACTGATTATTGTCAATGCTGTTGCCTTCCTTACTGGTGCTGGTGCATAATATATTGCATAGAGTATTTTTTAAGATTATTTCCGTATAAAAAAGAAAATCATTATTTTTTTACAAGTCAATTATCAAAAAATAAAATATATGCGCATCACATCTTTTCTTTCCTTTATTTTTTTTGTAGCGCTCTTTTTCTCTTCTTCACAGATAGCGTCTGCAGCTGCTTGCGCATCACCAAATACCTGTGAAACTGTTCATGGTGATTGTCCAGGAGGACGATCGGTAACGGGTGATTATTGCGGTGCAGGTAAATTATGTTGTGCACCATCTACCTCATTGTGTAATGGTGTTGGTGAAATTTGTAGAAGTGCATGTGATGCAGGAGAAACTTCGATATCAACGTGTGAGAATGGATTAAAGTGTTGTAAAGCAGGAGCTCAAAATGCTTCTGTTTCAATTGAGTTTCAAAATCCTCTTTCTGTTGATACTGTCGAAGGAGTACTTGGAAGTATTCTAAGTACACTACGAGGTATTATTGTTGTACTTTCTCTTGTTTTTATTGTTCTTGGTGCTATTCTGTATATTGTTTCTGCTGGAGATGAAGGGCGTATGAAGACCGCTAAAGGTGCTATCACTGCTTCGATGATTGGTCTTGCCATAGGTATCGCTGCGCCATCATTCCTGAGGCAAATAGGAGATATTCTTGGCTGGACAGAAGTAGTAAATTCTCCTGTCGGACAAGTAAAAACATTAACAGAGATAGCCCTGAGCACTCTTCAGTTCCTTCTTTCTATTGTAGGTATTCTTGGTCTTATTATGCTCGTTATCGGAGGTCTTGCTTATATCACTGCTGGTGGAGATGAGAAGCGTTCAGAAACAGGTAAAAAAATTGTTACCTACGCTATCATCGGCATCTTTATTGCTTTGGCATCACTTATTATAGTCACACAGATTGCAACACTCTTTTCTGCATAATGTATTTTAGCAAAAAGAAAACGGCGATCAATGAATAATATCATTGTCGCCGTTTTTTCATTTTATGCCAGAGAATCAATTTATTTTTATGGCAATGATCTGTTTTGCGAAGGCGTTTTTTTGGAACGACTCATTGACCGCAAACGAAATCTCGACACAACCATTCTCTTTGACAGAGAATGGTTCGTTTGGAACAGTCTTGTTCACGCGCACAGCGCTCGTGATGTCTGTTTTTTCTCTTCCGATGAATACCTCCACTTCACGCCCTTTAGGAACAGTGAAGCTGTATTCGCCAGGAGGTACTCCGCACAATTGATGAGGTTCTAGTGTTGCTACTTCGATCTCAAAAGTTTTGGAATACCCTTCAAGTCCCAAGAAACCTATTCCTGTGTAGAAATGTACGAACAAAGCGATGAGTATCGCTATGACGATTATTTGTTTCACAGGCAAAGATTTTGATTTAGGATTAGGTGGCGTAACAGAAGCACCTGTATTGTTCATTGATGTTTTTTTGAAACGATCAATGACAGACCTGAATTCCTTCAAATAACTGCCTTGCCCGAATCGAAAGAGGACAAGAGCAATTACGAGAAGAATGCCGAGTATGATACTTATCATTTATCTCTCCTTCTTTGTTGGATTGGTTTTTGTTTGAGTGCTTCTGCAAGAATCTGCATAAGCTCTTGTTTCTGTTTTGGATTCAGTCCCTTGATAAGTTTTGGTAAATCAAGACCTGCTGGTTTACCAAAGATATCAGAAAGTTGATCCAACAGATTCGTTGGTATCGGAAAGATTGTTGTAGCATGACCTTGTGCCATTGCTTCAAGTGTCAAAAGACTCTGGATGCGTACACCATCAGAGGTTTCACCAATTGCTTTGATGAAATTCTTGCGTGCAGTCGCTTTTCCTTGACCTTCTAACACCGTTTTTTCTTTCTCTCCTTGTGCTCTTATGACCGTTGCTGATTTCTCCTGTTGAGCGATCTCCTCTGCGGTAAGGCTTTGAAGGAGAATCTCCGGTACATCGATGTGAGCAATGGCTACTACAGGATCCTCGATATGAGAATCAGTAATAATGTTTCCCGTATTGCTCGTGTCTGTGTTATGAGCTGACTCGATATGTTCGAGAAAGCTCTTGCGCACTTCTTCAGCAAATCCGCGTCTATCGCGGGCAAGTTCGACCCATATTTTTTTACCCCCAGCATTCCGTACATGATCAAGGATAGGTTCCTCAAAAATGTTGATAAGAGCATCTGTGTCTTGTGGACTTGGAAGCAGTTTGACGCACGTTATCAAATCACGATCAAGATGAGGCCATTTGAAACGGAACGATGTATCAACTCCGATATTTGCCGTTCCGAAAATGCGGTCTTCTTGATTTCCATCAGCGTCGGGAGGTAATTTCCCTTTACGAGAAATTATCCCAGCTCTTTTGAAATTAAGCTCAACAATACCTGTGGGGTATCGGAGGAATTTTCCGATTAGGAATGGTGTCCAGTTGAGTCCTGACGAAACAACTGATGTCGGTTTTCCTAATATCACTTGGACCCCACGTTCATTCTCGCGAATGATTTGAAATCCAAAAATATACCATACCGTCACAACCAATACCCAGATGGATATTGATAAAGGAAAAAAAGCCATTGCAACAATACTTGCAAGTACAGCCAAGCTGATTTGTATAATGCCGTTCATTATAATCTCCTTTCAAGAGAAAAAATTGTTAAGGTGCTCGAAGTGGGCGAAACCCACTTTTGTTACTTTCGAGGCACCGCCTCAATTTGTAACCGTTTATTATAGCACAAAAACAATAAAAAAGCAAGTGCCAAGTAGTGCTAGAAAACAGAGGATAGAGAATACAAAAACAACGCCTTTCACTCAGTCTGTAGTGGAGTATTGATAGAAAAAACTCTCCTTGGAATAAAGGAGAGTTTTTTATGAAGTGAGAATATATTATTTTACTTTCTCGACAAATTTTGTAAAGACAGCAGGATTTTCCACTGCAAGTTGTGAGAGTACTTTACGGTCGAGAGCGATATTTTTCTTATCCTCTAGAGCAATGAAATCACTGTATTTCATACCATTTTGTCTTAGAGCGATATTAAGACGAGTGATCCAGAGACCTCGAAAAGAGCGCTTCTTAGCACGACGATCACGATGAGCGTATTTACCTGCCTTGATAACTGCTTCTTTAGCTTTTGTAAAAAGATTTTTGCGTCCCCAGCGAAAACCTTTGGCTGCTTGCAGAATATTTTTGTGACGCTTTTTTGTCATCACACCTCTTTTGATTCTTGTCATAGTAGTGATCGAAATTTAAAGTATAAAAATTAGAATGAATAAGGAAGAGATGCTTTTATATTCTTTTCTACTGCTGGATACACGCTGTTGTCTTTGCGTTTGGCACGAGTAGCCTTGCCGGTATCACGAGAGTTGTAATGGTTTTGACCAGTGGCGCGGGTTTTGAGTTTTCCACTCCCAGTGATTTTTACTTTCTTACTCACTGATTTTCTTGTTTTCAATTTTGGCATACGATTATTATAAAAAATTCATTATTATTCGGCGACGATGAGAGCGTTAAATCCCATAGGTCCGCGTTTGATGTCTTCTTCAAAACGATGGGGGATAGTGATGCTTTGAATGAAAAGATTGAGATTTTCTCTTGCTTTGTCTGCCATAGCCTTCTCTCTTCCACGAAGAACAATTTCGATACGAACCTTGTGTCCTTTGTTTAAGAATTTTTCAGCTTGAGTTTTTTTGAAAAGGAGATCGTGACTATCAGTACGAAAACCGATGCGTATACCTTTTGTTTCTACTTTCTTCTGTTTTGCTTTCTGTTGTTGTTCTTGTTTATCTTTGCGATATTGGAGTTTACCGAAATCAGTAATTTTGCAAACAGGAGGAACAGCAAGAGGAGAAACTTCTACTAAGTCTGCTTCTTGTTCTTTGGCTAATGCCAAAGCATCTGCAAGCTTCATCGTACCACGGTTGATATTCTCACTATCGATAACGACGACTTCTGGGGCAATAATCTGCTCGTTGAGTCGTGATCGTACGAGTACTTGTGGCTTTGGTTTCGGTCTATTGTGGCGTCTTCTTCTCACTGCTTCTTGTACTATCAAATTATGTGGAGTTGATGGGAATTGCACCCATGTCCAGAAATGTTTTTTCAAAATATTCTACAAGCTTAGAGTGTTTTGTATAAAAGTATGTAATAAAAAAACAAACAAAATATCCATACGGTCTTTTCTTTATGCAGTACAACTAAAGATCGGAAGAAAAAAAATAATCTCGTGTCGTCTCGATATTATGACACCAGAGGTTCCGTATCGAGAATCCGGATTCTGATGGCTACGCGCTAAAGTAAATTAGGCGAGAGCAAGAGCAAAAGAAGGAGCAAAAGCTTGCGCTATTGCATTCTTTGTCTTTGTGATGAAGTTTGCATTTATCATCGTGATGGCGAGTTTAGCGACCGTACCATCGAGGTCGGCTTGCCTATTTTGAAAGTACACCCTGTCGAGTCTAAACAACCCCGCTTATACTTGTTTGAGAAACAAATAGTGTAAGCGCGAATGTCTATGCTCTCATCGCTCGATCGATACGGCGTTTTGCCTCTCTTTTTCCTATATCTGCCCGTTTATCGTAGGATTTTTTTCCTTTTCCAATAGAAAATTCAAGTTTGACGAGTTGTTTCTTAGTATACAACCTTATAGGCACGAGTGTCAAGCCTTCAGTGCGATATTTTCCTATTAGAGAGCGTATTTCTCTCTTCTTGAGGAGGAGCTTTCTTGGTCTGGTATCTTCATGTTTTGTTTCTTTGTGAGCATTAGCATAACGAGGGATAAGAGCGTTCGTGAGATAGAGTTCTGTACCTTTCACAGTAACGAAACTTCCTTTGAGACTTGCATGTCCTGTTTTGATAGATTTTACTTCTGATCCAGTCAATATTAAACCGGCCTCGTAGCGTGATCCTAGAGTATAATCAAAGCCTGCTCTTTTGTTAGTTGCTATAAGTGTCATATATGTATCTCTAATGTAGCGAAAGAATGAAAGAATAGCAATAATTTCTTATTTTTGAGAAAGATGCAAATATTTTTTCGTTGGCATTTTCTTTTTTTAGTGTTTATGAAAAAAACACCAATGTTTCTTCACTATCCCCACCAAAGCAATTTTGGCGCAGGATGTTTCATAAACCTTGGTGTCTTTTTCTTTTCGTGTTTATGAAAAAAACACCAATGTTTCTTCACTATCCCCACCAAAGCAATTTTGGCGCAGGATGTTTCATAAACCTTGGTGTCTTTTCCTTTTTGTGTTTACGAAAAAAACACCAATGTTTCTTCATCATCCCCATCAAAGCAATTTTAGCAGAACATATCTCATAAACTTTAGTATCTTCTTCTATCTTTTCTGAGACTTTTCTTTTTACTTTTTGTACGATATGATAGAAATATTGAAAAAATGTTTGGTTAGAGGGTGATGTATCAATGTTGATGTACTTTAGTATGAAGAATGCATCGATGATTACTATATGAATTCTTCTATGCCAGTATTGTAATTGATAAAAAAGAAAAAAATGGCACGACTAACAAAAGAGCATAAAAAGAAATATCAAAAAGAAAAAAGTTGGGATGAAAAGTTAATTCGGTTTGCTTTCAAAACAGTTGGATCAGTTGTATTGATTTTTTTTATTGCTATTGGTGTGGATATTTATCATTTCTTAAAATAAAAATGTATGCTTACTCTTTATCTTGTGCGTCATGGAGAGGCTGGAAACAATGTCAGTCACATAGGCAATGCTCTGCCAGAAAAACAAAAGATGCATCTTACAGAAAAAGGGAAAAAACAAGTAGAGGAAACGGCTCATTTTCTTACAACGAAAGACATTGATATTATTATCGCTTCGCCTTTGACTCGTACGAGAGAAACGGCGCAGATTATCGCTGAGAAGACAAAGAAAGAAGTACTTATTGATGATCGTCTTCATGAAACGGGAATGGGTATCTATAATGGAAAACCAATAGAAAAATTTTTCTCTCGGTATCCTGATATGCGTGCGCGCATTACTACTGATGGCAAAGATGGTGTAGAAAGTTTTATTGATATGAGGGGACGATTAACACAAATGCTTGAAGATATAAAAAGTATATATGCGCATAAAAAAATTGTACTTGTATCACACGGCGATGTGCTCGATCAATTGTATGGTATTTTGAAAGAAGAAAGTATCGGTCAAACATTGGACGATTCATATTATCCGGAGAAGGGTTCGTATAAAGAAGTAATTCTTACAGAGTCTTGACAAAATCAATATTGGTGCTATAACAGACAGTTATCTTTGAATAAAAAGTATGCACCAAGCTTCCTCCGATACGACATCAGGAGAATTCCTTTTCTTTTCTCTTTGTCATCTTATTATTTTTGGAGCTGTTTTTTCTTTTGGTTACCATATTTCAGAATTGATTATGATTGCCTTCTAGTATCTCTTGCAGAATGAGTAAAAGAGATTCTTTATTGCTTTTTATATGTATTGTGATATACTGTACATACAATTTTGAAAGGCAATGAAGGAACAATCATTCTGGAGCCATAGAAAGAAATCTCATATCGAGACGTAGAATCTATCGGGTGAGCCCGTTATCGCTCTCAAAGAGATCTGCTTATTGCAGATGAAGCGAGGTGGTACCGCGTTTGGCTTTTTTGCCAGTTGACGCCCTGAGCACATTTTCGTGTCAGGGGTTTTTATTTTTTAGAGTAAAAATATGGTATTTAAGAAAGTTACATCGCAAGTGAGTTTTTCAAAAATGGAAGAAGCAATCATTGATTTTTGGGATAAGGAAAAAATTTTTGAGAAGTCAATTGAACGAAGACCGGCTGATAAGCTCTATAGTTTTTATGATGGACCACCATTTGCAACAGGTACTCCACATTATGGACATATTGTAGCGAGTGCAATCAAAGATACTGTACCACGTTATTTTACAATGAAAGGTTATCGTGTTGAACGCAAATGGGGTTGGGATTGTCACGGATTGCCTATTGAAAATATTGCAGAAAAAGAGCTTGGTATCGCACACAAGAAAGAAATTTTAGAAATAGGTGTTGAGAAATTCAATGATGTTTGTCGATCAAAGGTTTTGGAATACACTGAAGAATGGAAAAAAGTGATGCGAAGATTTGGACGGTGGGCAGATATGGAGAATGCCTATAAGACTATGGATCTTGAATATATGGAATCGGTTTGGTGGGTCTTTGCGGAACTGTGGAAAAAAAATTTGATTTATGAAAGTTATCGCACGATGCATATCTGTCCACGCTGTGAAACAACTCTTTCGCAATCGGAAGTAGCTGAAGGATATAAAGATGTGAAAGATCTTTCTGTAACCGTAAAATTTGAAATGGTTGATGAGCCAGGAACATTTATTCTCGCATGGACGACAACTCCGTGGACGCTTCCAGGAAATGTGGCTTTAGCTGTCGGTAAGGATATCGTATATCAAAAAGTGAATATCACCGGAGAGAAAGAAAAATATATTGTTGCTAAAGAGAAACTATCAGCAGTGTTCGCTGATAGAACATATCATATTATTGAAGAAATGAAAGGAGAAGCGTTGATCGGAAAACTCTATATACCACCTTTTGATTATTATTTCCACGATGAAACACTGAAGCATTATAAAAATGGTTGGAAAATATACCATGCTGATTTTGTAACAACAGAAATGGGAACAGGTATCGCTCACGAAGCGCCTGCTTTCGGAGAAGAAGATATGGAGCTCGGTAAGATAAATAATTTACCTTGGGTTCAGCATGTGAGTATGGACGGCACTATGAAACAAGAGGTGAGAGATTTTGCGGGAATGCCTGTCAAAGAAAGAGAGAATCCACAAGCTATGGATATTGAGATTATCAAATATCTCTCTCAACGAGGATTGCTTTTTGCAAAAGAGAAATATGAGCATAGTTATCCACATTGTTGGCGTTGTGATACCCCACTTCTTAATTATGCAACATCATCGTGGTTTGTGCGCGTTACGGATATAAAACCGAAAATGTTGGAATTGGCCCATAAGATTCATTGGTCACCAGAACATATCAAAGAAGGTCGGTGGGGAAAATGGCTTGAAGGTGCGCGTGATTGGTCAATCAGTAGACAACGCTATTGGGCATCGGTAATGCCTCTTTGGAAATGTGAATGTGGAGAAATGCGAGTATTTGGATCAGTGAAAGAACTCGAAGACGCATCTTCACAAAAGATAGAAGATCTTCATAAACATTATGTTGATAGTATAACTGTACCGTGTGAAAAATGTGGAGAGATGATGCATCGTATACCAGATGTCCTTGATACATGGTTTGATAGTGGTTCGATGCCATACGCTGAGGTTCATTACCCTTTTGAAAATACTGAGAAATTTGAAAAGACATTTCCAGCCAATTTTATTGCTGAAGGCATTGATCAAACCAGAGCATGGTTTTATTACCAGCATATTATCGGTACAGCAATAAAAGAATCAAATGCTTTTCAAAATGTTATTGTAAACGGCATTGTGCTTGCTGAAGATGGGAAGAAGATGTCGAAGCGTTTGAAAAATTATCCTGATCCAATGGAAATGTTGAATAAATATGGTGCCGATGCATTACGGTATTATCTTCTGTCATCACCTATCGTTTCTGCGGAAAATTTGAATTTTTCTGAGAGAGATCTATCAGATATTATGAGAAATATTTTCCGTATGCTTTGGAACTCATACTCATTTTTTATTACATATGCCGTTATAGATATGTGGGAGCCAAAGAAGAAAACTCAACCTTCAAAAAATATCCTTGATCGTTGGATAGTGTCGGAATTACAGATTCTTATTAAAGAAGTCGATGAGGCAATGGAAAAATACGAGCTCAATCGAGCGACACGAGCATTTGCACCATTTGTTGATAATCTTTCTAATTGGTATATCCGTCGTAGCCGTGATCGTTTTTGGAAATCAGAAGATGATAGTGACAAAGAAAGTGCCTATCAAACTCTCTATGATGTACTCGTTACTTTATCAAAAATAATGGCTCCATTTACGCCTTTTATTGCCGAAGAGATATATACAAATCTGACTAATGAAGAATCGGTACATCTTGCTGATTGGCCTTCATCGGATGAATCATTGATTGACGAACAGTTAAATGGAAATATGAAAACGGCTCGTTTTATAGTTTCTCTTGGTCTGCAAAAACGATCTGAAAATAAAATTAAAGTAAGACAACCATTACAATCTGTGAATGCTCAACCGCTTGGTTTCGACTTGGAAGAAATTGTGAAAGAAGAATTGAATGTAAAAAAATATGATAGCAGTCATTATGACGAGAAAGATGGTTATTCGAATATGTTCGACTTTACTCTTACCCCTGAATTAAAATTGGAAGGAGAAATGAATGAAATTAACCGAGCTATTCAATCTGGACGGAAAAAAGCAAATTTTAATGTTGATGATCGCGTCATCCTTTTTTATGAAGGCAAAGAAAGTGTTTTTGAAAAGTTTGGGGAAGAAATTGCAAAGAAGGTTCTCGCGACAAAAATAGAGAACAAAATGTCTATGGAGGCAGAGTATACAGAAACAGTATCTATTGAAGGAGAGTCATTTACTTTTTCATTGAAACGAATAGAGGTATAGTATTGCTAGTATCTTTTGAAATAAAAATTATGTCTATTGAATCTTTTTCTTCATTAACAAAAGAGAAAAATATATCCTCTCAGGCGACAGAGAGTGAGACAGAAAATGAGGCGAATGCATCGCATCTTTCTTTTGAAGAATTATCAAATTTGCAAAAGACAATAGAATCTCTTGAAGGAAAAGTTGCTTTTGCACGAGGGAGGAAAAGTGATATCGTGAAATCAAAAACATTTGATGAAATAAGAAATGTCTTTTCACAGTACCCAGACATTATTTCACAAGGTTTACAATATGAAGAAACAGCACTTATCACCTTGCAACTTATTTCTACTCTTTGGGATGTTACTAAAAAACGAGATGAGGATCATTTTGGTCATTTCAGTGAACGCGAAGGAACTGACGACGCAGTGATCGCAGAAATGATTGAGTCAAAAGTGATAGAGAGTGAGCAATCAATGCAAAAGATTCTCGGTGATGAAAAAAATACCACTGAGAGAAAAATGGCTTTTGAGGTTGTGAGTGGTCTCCTGGATTCATCCGTAGAACACCATCGTGAATATGGGGAAATGATGCTGGGTGATCACATTCCTGTTTTAACAAAACTTCTTTCTGATCAGATACGAATATCTCCAAATGATGAGATTGTACACGTTTGGCAAGAAATGTTTTTGCGTTTTCAGAATCCGAAGAATCTGAGACATATAGCGTCGATGTTTGAAGCAGTGTGGGATCAACGAATAAGGAGAGAAGAAAAAGAGAAGCAAAGAAAAAAAGAAGCAGGAGAAGAAATCCAAGAAGGACGAGATTGGAATGATTTGTATAATAATTTTTTTCAAAAGATATTTCATACTTATGCCGAATCATTTGTCTTGAATAAAGATTTTATATTGAAGATGGCCATAAATATAACAGGTCTTAATGGAAGCAAAATAATGCGAGAGTGGATGGATGCAAGTGATGGGTCACAGAAACAAAAAATGGAATTAGATCATCAATATGCGTATGCATATAATCTCAAAGCATTATATGAATTGAAACAAGCTTCTCCTGTAGCACCGCAGGCACTCAATGCACAGTTTGGTATTACTCATTTCGGTCGTTATACGAGAGATATGCTTCTGAAGCAATATGAAGAAAGAAATGAAAAGAATCCATACGGCATCATACTGTTTCCTATTGCAGATCACAACGGAGCGTTTTTTAATTCTGCCTTACAATTTGATCAGGTACAAAAAACTTTGCGAGAGAAGAATTGTTTGATACGCATTATTGAAGCCGGTTCTCAAGAAGCGATTGCGCGTCGATTGATCCGTCTTGATCGCACATACAATAGAGGAGATGAGAGTCACAAGATATCTTTTGCATTGATTGGTGGTCACGGAACAGAGCGAAGTATTCATTTTGGAGAAGAAGAAGGTAATCTGCACACATTAATCACGAAAGAAGATATTTCAAGAAAGAGTATTATGAAGGGCGCTAAAAATTTTTTTGATCCAGGATCGCAGACAGTTCTTCTTTCGTGTAGTACAGGAGCAGAGGAGGGGATAGCGCAAGAGATGTTTATGAAACTTGGATTCTCGATGCAAGCCCCAAAAAAGAGCGCGCATCTTTCTAACATCCTTGTTTCCTTTGATGAAGAGCATAAACCAAATTTTGAAGTAGTATATGAAGATCATGAAGGAAATAGTGTTTCTACAATGAGCTATCAATCATCTCAAAAGAATGATATTTCAAAGAAAGAATAAAAAATATGGAAATTCGTTATAATGCTATAGTGCTTCGTAAGAAGGAAGTTGGTGAGACAGATCGACTCTATACATTGTATACCGAAACATCTGGAAAAGTTTCTCTTCTTGCAAAAGGCGTACGAAAATCTGAAGCGAAACTTGCAGGACAACTTGAAACATTGATGCAGGGTATGATTATTGTCGTGAAAGGGAGGGGTGCTGGACGCATTGCCGGTGCAGTAGCAGAAAATAATTTTCTCGCTTTACGAAGCGATGGAGATATATTGCAAAGTGTACTGGAAGCTGTTTCTATGTTTGATCGACTTATAGAATGGGATGATAAAGACCCGGATCTTTTTCGTCTTCTTTTTACCTATATTCATATTGTTAATGAGTGCACCAAACAACATAAAAAAGATACAATAATGCTTATTACATCAAGTTTTCTTTTTCAGGTTTTTTCACATCTTGGTTATGCTATTGATACGACACATTGCGTTGCTTCGGGAACAAAACTTGTTTCAGGGAAAAAATATTTTTTTAGTCCGAGTGCAGGAGGGGTGATAATGATGGATTCATCTTCAGTTGTTAAGGATGCTTTTCCAATGAGTGAAAATATGATCAAGATTCTTCGTCTTTTTTTGACGCAAAAACTAGAGAACATTGTAAAAGTGCAGATGGACAAAGAGGATCTTCGTGAAATTTTTTTCATTGCAAAACATTTTTTCGATTGGATAAAACAGTAAATGAATATACTTTTGTGCATTGTGAAGAGTAATTTTTTTTGATACAATAAAAAAGAAAAATACTATCAAAATATATATGGGACTTGAAGATTTAAATGAGGAACTGTATCGTCGTAATGTAAAGATTGTTCGAAAACAGAACGATATATTTGATCCTGAAAGAAAAGATTCAGAAAATACCTCTGCCGATATTTTTCAAAAGAAAGAACTCTGGCAACAACCTGTAAAAGGTATGGATCCTATTGAAGTTTTGAATGAAACTACCTACAAGAAAAAGGTGAGAATCATAGCCTTTGTTATCAGTGGTATTATTATTCTTTCATCACTTGTTGTTGCTACCATAAAAATTCGTTCGATGATTTTTGATGAAACACAAGTGGTAGTGTCAATTTCTGGATCGAAGGATGTCGTGAGTGCTGAGGAGATTCCATTTAATGTGAATTATGAGAACAATAACTGGGGAAGTCTGCATAATGCGGAAATCGAACTTTCTTATCCTGACACTTTCCACATCATAGAAGATGGTAGTATGAAAGTAAACGGATCAGGAAAAGCAACTTTGTTTATTGGTGAAATACCAGCTCATACTCAAAAAAAAATGTCTTTCAAAGGGAAGTTTTACGGCTCTAAAGGTGATAAAATAACACTTCAAGCAACTCTGAAATATGCTCCAAAAAATCTTTCATCAGCATTAGAGAAAACGAGCCAGATGATTGTTACCCTTGTTTCATCGCCATTTTTTGTTGAAATAAACGCACCTCTTGAAATTGTGACCGGACAAAATATTGAGTATATCGTCGATTACGGAAATAAAAGCGATAAAAATTTTTCTCATCTTCGTGTAAAAATAGACTATCCATCAGATTTTCAATTTTTGAATGCGGAACCAAAACCGTCTGAGGGGGAATCGATTTGGTATATAGACAACCTCAATACTTATGAAAAAGGAAAAATAATTATTCGAGGAACTATCAGTGGTGTACAGAAAGAATATAAAAATGTACACGGTGCAATCGGTTTTTATCGAGGCGATAATACATTTGTATCATATGCTGAAAACGAGCGTCAGACGCGTATGATCGCATCACCGCTTTTTCTTTCTCAAACAGTAAATAATTCGACAGAATTGATAGCAGGTGCCGGAGAAACATTGCAATATGTTATTCATTATAAGAATGATGGTGACATCGGATTGCGCGATTCTATTATTATTGCAGAAATCGATCCGACATTTCTTGATTTGAGTCGACTCTCTTTACTTCATGGTTCATACGATGGAATACAGCATAGGATTATTTGGAAGGCATCTGATGTGCCAGCACTGAAACAGTTGCCGGTAGGAGGAGAAGGGTCTGTTTCTTTTTCTGTGCCAGTGAAGAGTATCTTACAAGCTGATGATAAAAAAAATATTACCATCAAAACAGTGGTAAAGATGGATAGTTTGGATATTCCTACACCAATTGGATCGAATAAAATAATAGCCAGCAACACACTGTTAGTGAAGTTGAAGTCAGATGCCATTATTGACGCATACGCACTTTATACGGATACCTCTCTTACAAATAGCGGTCCTATACCTCCGAAAGTTGGACAAGAAACGAGCTATACGATACATTTGAGTGTTGCTCATAGTTTGAGTGATATACAAAACGCGGAAATGGTATTGCATCTTCCTGCAGGTGTTTTGTACAAAGAGAGATATTCTCCTGTGAATGCTTCATTTATTTATAACGAACGAAGTAATGAAATTGTGTGGAATATAGGCAGTGTTTCGTCTGAAGAAAAAATGAAAGAAATAGCGTTTCAAGTTTCTATTATTCCTGGTCCTGATCGATTAGGAAGAGAAATGATTCTTGTTAATGATATGGATTTCACCGGTCTCAATACATTTACGAATGAAAAAATAAGTAAGAAAGGGCCGACCATACTAAATACTCTTAAACGAGATGCTGTGTATAAAGGTATGACTACCGCAGGACAAATTTCTTCTGCAGATTAAAATGATAATTATGATAGGTTGGAGAAAAGAAGTAAAAAAAGGAAAACGACGAGGGATATTGATAACAAAAAATGGGAGTTTACACACTCCTTTTTTTATGCCGGATGCAACACGCGCTACCGTAAGAGGTATCACTTCAGAACATCTGAAAACAATTGGGCTTCAGGCACTCGTGGTCAATACCTATCATCTTATGCTTCAGCCGGGCGAGAATCTTATTAAAGAAGCAGGAGATATTCATACATTTATGCATTGGGATAAGCCCGTACTTTCTGATTCTGGTGGATATCAAGTATTTTCTCTCATTCATAAAAATCCTGATCTTGGAAGCATTGTTGAAGATGGAGCGCAGTTTCGATCAGTTATTGACGGATCAAAACATCTCCTTACTCCTGAACGAGCTATTCAGATTCAGTTTGATCTTGGAACTGATATGATGGTTTGTCTCGACGATCCTCGTCCCAATGAGGCAAGCGAAGAGGAGATTGTTGAAGCAGTCGATCGAACAATACGATGGGCACAGCGTTGTCGCAATGAATACGATAAACAAGTCATAGATCGTCACCTGACCGATGAAACACGACCGATGCTCTTTGGAGTTGTACAGGGAGGAATGATGCTTTCGGAACGAAAGCGTTGCGCTGATGAATTGATAAAAATAGGATTTGACGGATATGGACTTGGTGGTCGGCATATTGATACAGAAGGAAAATTTTTAGGTAATTTGATGGCATCGCTTGCATCGTTTATACCAGAAGATAAAGTACGATTTGCTCTCGGAGTAGGAAAACCTGAAGATATCGTGCGATTATATGCTGTCGGTTGGGATATGTTTGATTGTGTGATTCCTACGCGTGAAGGTCGTCACGGGCGATTGTTTGTATGGAAAGAAACAGAGAAGATTGATGAGGAACATCTTGATTTCTACGAAACGATGAATATCAACAATGAACAATATACAAAAGATTTTACTTCGGTAGATACATTGTGTGATTGTACATTGTGTACACGGTATACAAGAGCTTATCTCAAACATCTTTTTCGAGTAGGAGAATCATTGGCTTTTCAACTGGCTTCAGAACACAATCTGCGTTTCTATATGAAGTTGATGGAGAAGCTTCGTACATAAACATTGAAAGACAAATAAAAAAGCCCGAACGAAGTGTCTTCGAACGCGCTTTTTATTTTTTAGTAGTGAGTCCAGATATGCCCACAGGTGCAGGCATAATGTAACCTCTCTCTATAATATTTATTTTTTTGAGGTGGTTTTTCTGTGAAAAGACGACCATAGCCCTTTTCACACATTGGGCAAGGGATTATTTCTTCAGGTTGGAGTATTTTCCAAAAGAGGAAGAGGAAAATACCACCGAAGATTATAATTGTAAAAGCAAACACGACTGACCTCCAGAAAAAAGATAGAGTTGAAAAAAAATCAAGGAACCTGTACACTCAATGATATGAATATACTTGTATAAGATACAAGAAATAGTCATTTTTGTCAAGAGCGTTTTTTATTATAATAATACACTATGAGCGAAGAAAAAAATGATGTACTCGAAAAAATTGTTTCGCTGTGTAAACGACGCGGTTTTGTCTATCCGTCTTCTGATATTTATGGAGGTTTTGGTGCAGTGTACGATTTTGGTCCGTATGGAGTAGAGCTTGCGAGAAACATTCGTGAAGCATGGTGGACAGCGATGGTGCGTGATCATAATAATATTGTCGGACTTGATAGCGCGATCTTTATGTCACCAAAAGTATGGGAAGCATCCGGACATATAAGCGGATTTTCCGATCCACTTGCTGAGTGTCGTAAATGTCATACTCGTGTACGCGTCGATCACCTTCTTGAAGAAGCAGGTGTTTTTGCAGATGAGAAAATGACTGAAGCAGAAATCAATGCGCTGTTTTTGGCGAATAAAGAAAAAATGGTATGTCCTAAATGTAAACAGAAAGATTTTACGGAATCTAAGGCTTTTAATCTTTTAGTACAGTCTAATCTTGGAAACTTCACAGGTGATTTCACAAAAGACCCGACATATCTTCGTGGTGAAACATGTCAGGGGATTTATGTGAATTTCAAAAATGTGCTTGATTCATCACGAGTGAAGATTCCGTTTGGTATTGCCCAGATTGGAAAAGCATTTCGCAACGAGATTACTGCTCGTCAGTTTATTTTTCGCAAACGGGAGTTTGAACAGATGGAAATGCAGTATTTCGTACATCCTGATAAAGCAATGGAAGCATATGAAGAGTGGCGTACCAAGCGTTTTCAATACTATATCGATCTTGGTATTAAAAAAGAACACTTGCGTTGGCATCAGCACGAGAATCTTGTGTTCTATGCGAAGGCTGCCTGGGATATCGAATATCAATTTCCTTTCGGATTTAAAGAGCTTGAGGGGATTCATAACCGAAGCGATTATGATCTTACACAACACAGTAAGTTTTCAGGTATAGATCTCTCTTATCGTGATCCTTATACCAATGAGAAATATATACCCTGGATTATCGAAACTTCTGTCGGTCTTGATCGGACATTTCTCGCAGTGATGACAGAAGCTTATACAGAAGAATCAACGGGCGAAGACACTCGTATTGTCCTTAAGTTTCCAAAAAAACTTGCGCCAGTGCAAGTGGCGATATTTCCACTTATGAAGAACAAATCAGAACTTGTAGAGAAAGCGACAGAGATATTTGAGAATCTCAAAAAAGATTTTCGGTCCGAGTTCGATGATAATGGAAATGTTGGGAAGCGGTATCGTCGTCAAGATGAGATAGGTACACCGTATTGTGTGACGGTTGATTTTGATACGATTGGTCAGGGTGATAATGCTTCATTGGCTGGAACTGTTACTCTTCGCGATCGTGATACAATGAAACAAACTCGTGTAAAAATAGAAGATTTGAAGAACGCTCTTGTTTATTGATCGGTTATTTATAAAATGGAAGTTAATTTTTTAACTGTAACGCAATGAAATTCAAAAAACATACACTGAAAAATGGATTACGCATAGTCCTTGCTCCGATGCATGAAACGGAAACTGTAACAGTAATGGTGATGACTGGCGTCGGATCACGCTACGAAACACAGAAAGAAAATGGACTCGCTCATTTTCTTGAACATATGTTTTTCAAGGGGACAGAGAAGCGTCCTACTGCAATGGATATCAGTCGTGAACTTGATGCGGTCGGTGCGGAATACAATGCGTATACCGGCAAGGATCGTACTGCTTATTATGCGAAAGTAGAAGCTCGTCATTGGGAAGTAGCTCTTGATGTAGTATCGGATATTTTTCTGCACGCGAAACTTGAACAAGAAGAAATAGATCGCGAACGCGGACCAATCACACAAGAACTCAATATGTATGAAGATATGCCGATGCGTCATATTGGAGACTTGTGGGAAATGCATTTATACGGTGATCACCCACTTGGTTGGGAAATTATTGGTACAAAAGAAAACATTGCGAGTTTTCAACGGAAGGATTTTATCAAATATCTGAATCGAGGATATGTAGCGAGTAATGTGGTGATTGGTGTCGCGGGAAAGATGGATGAAGTGCAAATGAAAAAGGAAATTATGAAACGCTTCAAAAATATTCGCACAGGAGAAAAACCGCAGTGGAAAAAAATAGTTGAAAAACAATCTGTACCAGGAGTATTCCTTCAACACAAGAAAACCGATCAGACGCATATGCTTCTCGGTGTTCGTACATATCCTATGAATCATAAGGATCGTTATGTGCTTTCGGTGATAGCCACTATCTTGGGAGGTGGTATGTCAAGCAGACTTTTTATGGCGGTGCGTGAACGAAGAGGGCTTGCGTATAGTGTGCACACAACTGGAGAAAGTTATTACGATGCAGGATACCTTGCAACACAATGTGGTATTGAACATAAAAATCTCGAAAAAACGATAGAGGTTATTTTGGAAGAATACAGGAGAATTGCAACTGAAAAAGTAGATACAGAAGAATTATTGAAAGCGAAAGAGTATATTAAAGGGAAATTGGCAATGGGTTTTGAGGGATCAGATGATGTTGTAGAGTATGTTATTACAGAGGAGACATTGCATGGGAAAATTACAACACTCGAAGAAAGACGAAAGGCTATCGACCGAGTAACAGTAGCTGATGTTTTGAGAGTAGCAAAAGATATTTTTCAGAATCAAAAATTGAACCTGGCAATTATTGGACCACATATACACAAAGAAGCTCTTGAGAAAATTGTGAAATTATAAACAGAGATATATGAATGATGAACGCGTTGCTATTGGTGTGAAGATCGCAACAAAACTCGCACTTCTTCTTTTGGGAGTATATTTTTTGTATCTTGTGAGAAATGTTGTTTTGTTGGTTTTTTTGGCGGTACTGACTTCGGTAGCGATAGCTCCTTTTGTTTTGCGTTTGCAGAAAATAAAACTCCCTCGGACGCTTGCAGTTGTTTTCGCTTATATTCTTCTCCTTGGAGTAAGTCTCGTCCTTCTTATGTTTCTTGTTCCGCTTTTTTTCTCTGAAGTAAAATCATTCCTTTCTTATTGGCCGGAATATGAAAAATATTTTGAGACATTATTAACAAGTGTTGAACAGTACCTTTTCTCTTTCGGTATTGAATTTGATAAAAGACAATTTTTGCAGAGTATTACAGGCAGTGTCACTGGAGGATTATCACACATTGTGACTACAACGGTGAATATCTTTCAGGGGTTTATCCATCTTATTGGTTTTTTCTTCTTGTCATTTTATTTATCTCTTGAAGAAAAAGGAGTAGAAAGATTTTTTCTTCTTTTGACGCCGAAGGTATACCATACTCAAGCATTGTCAATCGCTTCTCGTATGCAAGGGAAAGTAAGTCAATGGCTCTTTGGGCAAATGCTTCTGATGCTTATTACTTTTGCCCTTTATTTTATAGGGCTTTCTTTCTTAGGCGTTCCGTATGCTTTGGCGATAGCATTTTTTGGAGGGGTAATGGAGATTCTTCCTTATATCGGTCCCATTATTGCATCAATTCCTGCCATACTTATAGCCTCCATTACTTCTCCGTTCCTGGGTATTTCAACAACGATTTTCTATATTGTTGCGCATCAGATCGAGGCTCATATTATCGCGCCTCAAGTAATGAAGCATTCTGCAGGCATCAGTCCGGTTGTACTTATTATTGCTATTCTTGTTGGAGCAGAACTTGCTGGACCAGTCGGCATTATCCTTTCAGTACCACTGACGATGATGCTTTCTGTGTTTGTTGATGATTTTATTGTGAGGACACAGGAATAAAGAAGAATGCCTATTTTTAATAATTTTTTGTATTATGACAGGAACACTTTATATCGTTGCGACACCGATAGGTAATCTATCAGATATTACCTTGCGAGCTATTGAGATATTGAAGTCTGTTGATGCAGTTTTATGTGAAGATACTCGAGTAACGAGTAAACTTTTGCAACATTACGCTTTACAAAAATCGATGATCTCATGTCATGAACATACCGAAGAAAAGAAACTGCTTCAGATCATCGAACGCTTGAAACAGGGAGAAAGTTTTGCTTTCGTTTCTTATGCTGGTACTCCAGGTCTTTCTGATCCAGGCAATAGACTGGTCGCATTCGCAGTGCTTGCAGAAGTGCCTGTAGTTCCTTTGCCTGGCGCATCGGCTTTGGGCGCTGTTGTATCAGTCGCGGGTATTGATATGCGTGAGTTTATGTTTCTCGGATTTCCACCACACAAAAAAGGTCGTGAAACATTTTTCAAAAAAATTGTTTCAACAGAAATGCCTGTTATATACTATGAATCTCCGCATCGTATACTGAAAAATCTCGAGCTTCTTGAAAGCTTTTCGCCGGAAACAAAAATCGTACTTGGTCGTGAACTTACGAAAATATTTGAGGAAGTCGTGCGCGGGACTATCGGTGAAGTAAGAACATACTTTACCGAACACACAGAAAAGATCAAAGGAGAGTTTGTTATTATTGCGTATTAACAAAAAGAAAAGCCTGCTGTACAATGTACAAACAGGCTTGGGGAGGGATGGAGAAAATTATTTTCCTCCAAAGAAAGCATTGGAAAGATGCAGAAGCATCTCTCCGAATGAGTAACTGGCAAGCCAGCATGGTCCTCCGTGTACACAGGACACGGAGTTTAATGAAAAAATCATGAGGGCTATAACGCCCAGAATACTGAGTGCAAAGAGCACTTCACCAATCACTTCTTCTTTTTTCATTTCTTACTCCTTTTCTAAAAAAATGAAAAAAAACAACACAACATACAGCTTATAATTATATCTTAAAAAAGAGTATTTGTCAATATATATGGAAAGAAATATCGTAAATAAGCCATTTTTTGTTACAACAGCCATTGATTATGTGAATGCTGATCCTCACGCTGGACACGCTACAGAAAAAGTGATGACTGATGTGATTGCCAGATACCATCGTATACTTGGTGACGATACATATTTTCTTACTGGTTCAGATGAGAATAGTTTGAAGAATGTTCAAGCAGCGGAGAAAGCAGGTATACCAACGGAGGCACTCGTAACACAGTATGCTAAGGCTTTCGAGAATTTATCTCACTCACTTCATCTCTCTTTTGATCAATTCATTCGTACTACTGAGAAGAAACATTTTGCCGGCGCAGAGAAACTCTGGAGAGCGTTCAAACCAGAAGATATCTATAAGAAAAAATATTCAGGTCTGTATTGTATCGGATGTGAGGAGTTCAAAATGGAGAAGGACCTCGTAGAAGGAAAATGTCCTGATCATCTGAAAGAACCAGAAAGAATTGAAGAAGAAAATTGGTTTTTCAAACTTTCGAATTATCAAGAACAACTTCTAGATCTTATCAAAAATAATGAACTCAAGATCTACCCTGAATATCGTAAGAATGAAGTGGTATCGTTCATTGAGATGGGACTTGAAGATTTTTCTCTTTCTCGTTCAGTGGCGCGTGCAAAAAATTGGGGAGTGCCTGTTCCTGATGATGCATCACAGATTATGTATGTTTGGGTTGATGCGCTTTCAAATTATATCACTGCACTCGATTATGCGACGGACGGTACGCTTTATAAGAAGTATTGGATGTCTCACGGAAAACGAGTGCATATTATCGGTAAAGGTATTCTTCGTTTTCATGCTATTTATTGGCCCGCGATGCTTCTCTCAGCTAATCTCCCTTTGCCGACCACTATCTATGCTCACGAATATCTCACTATCAATGGGCAGAAACTTTCTAAATCGCTCGGTAATGTTATTCATCCTGATGAACTCGTTACAAAGTTTGGTGTTGATGGTACACGCTATCTTCTTCTGACAGCACTGCCATATAATAAAGACGGAGATCTTTCGTGGGAAAAAATGACAGAGAAATACAACGCTGATCTAGCTAATGGACTTGGTAACCTTGTTTCTCGTGTATTGAAACTTTCTGAACATCTTTCGAAAAAAAATATGGATTTTTCTTGGGAAAAAAGAGTATTTCCTTCAGAATTAGTAACACTCCTTGACGCTTATAAACTTGCAGAATCACTGCAATATATCTGGCAGAGTGTATCGCAAGCCAATAAATATATTGATGAGACGAAACCGTGGATACTTGTGAAGACAGATCAAGTGAAGTTTGATGAAGTTCTTACAAAACTTCTTCTTGATATTCGCGATATTGCTTTTTTTCTTACACCATTCTTACCAGAAACATCAGAAAAAATTATGAAATCGCTCAGAGAAGGAAAGGTTGAGCCACTTTTTATAAGATTGAAATAGATGACAAAGCAAAATATGTATGATATCCATACTCATTTATATTGGGAAAGTTTTGATGACGATCGAGATGAAGTGATCCGTCTAGCGCGTGCTTCTGGTATTGAGAAGATGTTTGTTGTTGGTTGCACTTTAGAAGAAAGTCAGAAGTCTATTAGTCTTGCCGAAGCCTATGACGGACTTTTTGCCAGTGTCGGTATGCACCCACATTTTTTCAGTGATCTTGCAAAGAATAAGAAACATATAACGAGAGAAATAGAGACACTCAAAGCCCTTGCTCAATCATCCAAGAAAGTGATTGCGATCGGGGAATGTGGTCTTGATTATTATACGCATACAGAAGAGCCGATTACTTGTTATGAGAAGGATATTCAGAAAGCAGGATTTTTGGAACAAATGAAACTTGCAAAAGAACTCCATCTTCCGCTCATTATTCATAGTCGTGCATCAAAA
This sequence comes from Candidatus Moraniibacteriota bacterium, assembly GCA_037441965.1. GTDB lineage: Bacteria > Patescibacteriota > Minisyncoccia > Moranbacterales > UBA1568 > UBA1568. Next base: position 24,150 of record JBBIRD010000010.1, read on the forward strand.
GGATTAAACGATGCCTATGAAGATCTGTTGGAGATTTTGAAAAATAATACCCAATCTTCTTCTTCCGATGTCCCTTGTATCCTTCATTGTTATATGGGGGATACCGAGATAACGCAGAAGTTTCTTGAGCTGCCAAACACATTTTTTTCTTTTACAGCTAATATCACCTATCCGACGAAAAAACAGCTAATAGGTACAAAAGATGATCTGTGTGAAACGGTAAAGATGATTCCTTTGGAAAGAATATTTGTTGAAACAGATTGCCCATTTCTTGCACCACAATCAAGGAGAGGGAAGAGAAATGATCCGATGGGCGTTTTTGAAGGAGCAGAAAAGATAGCCAATCTTCGAGGTGAAACAATAATGACTATTGCAGAAAAAACAATGCAAAATACAGAGAGAATATTTTTTGTGGTATAATATACAATAGTTGATTTTTTTACTTTTTTATGAAAAATTTCGAATCAGCGTTGGGTAGTAAAAATGACACTCCGTATGTTCCGCGAGGAGAAAGACCAGGATTTGAGAATAGTGCTTCTGGAGGACGCTCTGTAGAACGAGAATTTGTTGATGCTTTGAAACAGGACGAATCAGAGGGAAACGCAGAGGATATTCGTAATGCCCTCATAAAGACGAATGATCAGATACAGCATATGCAAACTTCGATAGAAATGTTAGTGAGTCGAATGGAGGCAGGAAGGAAATTGAAAGGAGCGGAAGAGTTACAAATGAAACTCGCAGAAGAGACAAATGCCGAGAAGAATATTCTCCTTGGAGAAAAAATGAAACTCGAAGAAGAAAGAAAAAAGCTAGAAATGCAGTTAGAGAATATCTAGGATATTTTTTGTTTGACGATTATCGTACTTCCTGGTAGAATAGAATCGTTTTTTTGTTTCTATCAAGGTGATTTTTTTATGGAGATATCTATTGCAGCAGAAAATCTTTTTCATTTTTTTGGGTTCCCTGTTACCAATTCTTTATTGGTTGGTTTGTGTGTGAGCATATTTCTTATTTTGATTACTCGACACATTATTAGGAAGAAAACTTTAGTTCCTTATGGTATACAAAATATTTTAGAAATTATTTTTGAAGCACTGCTTGATCTCGTTCAAAGTGTTACACAGGACAGGAAACAAGCTCAGCAGTTTTTTCCTTTGATTGCGACTATTTTCCTTTTTGTTCTTTTTTCAAATTGGGCAGGGCTTCTCCCTGGGCTTGGCACGGTAGGACTTACTCATTTGAAAGACGGACATTCTACGATTATCCCTTTCCTTCGTAGCACTTCTGCTGATCTCAACTTTACGCTTGCATTATCGCTTATTGCTGTTCTTTCGGTTCAATTGACAGGCATTGCAACGCTTGGTTTTGTAAAGTACGGAAAAAAGTTTTTTATTAGTCCTTTCCATAAACCATACGGTATCGGTACAGCAGTCGGTATCTTGGAGTTAGTGAGTGAGATAGGGAAAATGATTTCTTTCACTTTTCGTTTGTTTGGGAATGTTTTTGCAGGAGAAGTGTTACTCACGGTTATGCTTCATCTTGTTCCATATCTCCTCCCACTTCCATTTATGTTTCTTGAGATATTTGTCGGATTTATTCAGGCTATTGTGTTTGCTATGCTTACACTCGTATTTCTCAAGACTGCCACGATTCCTGCAGAACATTAAAAAGCTCGACAGAAAGACAAAACAGATGTACAATAGTCAATGTTTCATTTTATTTGATAAATAATTTATAAGTATAATTTTATGGAAGTAGAATCAGCGAAATTAATTGGTGCAGCTATCGCAATGGGACTTGGAGCTTTTGGCCCTGGCATTGGACTTGGCTTGCTTGCTTCGAAAGCGCTTGAAGCGATCGGTCGTAATCCAGAAGCACAATCAAAAATTCAAACAACAATGATTTTGGCTATTGCTGTAACGGAAGCGGTGGCTATTTATGCACTTGTTATCGCTTTGATGATTCTTTTTGCATAATTCTGTGCAAAAGAGAGAATGTTTCATTTTTTGATTTTCTTTTTTATGGATGTTTTTGCAAAATTAGGTATTGATTGGAAATTACTTATCGCTCAAGCGGTAAACTTTGGGATTCTCTTTTGGGTATTGCGTCATTTTGCATATCGTCCAATGCTCACATTTCTTGAAGAAAGAACGAAACGCATTGAGAAAGGTCTTGCTGATGCAGAGGCTTCACAAAAGAAGCTTATTGCTCTGGAAGAACAAGAAAAACAGATATTGACATCAGCTCGTAGTGAAGCAAAAGCGATGATTGCGTCAGCGGAAGATTTAGCAAAAAAGCGTGACAGAGAAAGGATGAAGGAAACAGAAGAGCGAATGAAGCAATATATTGAAGACGCACGCATCAAAATTGAAGAAGAAAAAAGAAAAATACTCTCTGAAGCGAAAGCAGAAATAGCAGATTTAGTCATTTTTTCGCTTGAGAAGATATTGAAAGAGAAGATCGATAGTGATAAAGACAAAGAATTTATTGCGAAGATGACCAAAGAATAAATAAGATTTTCTGGTGATTGTCTATGAGGCCAACTATTTCACAGTATGCAAAAAGTTTAGAAGAATTGTCTCAAGGGAAAACTGAGGCGGATATTGTTTTGCTTGTTCAACATTTTTTTGCTTTTCTGAAACGCCGAAAAGAAGGTAAAAAGATACGATCTATTATAGAGTGTCTTGAAAAAATGCAAGATAAGAAAGATGGTGTGCAAGTTGTAAAAGCTACTCTTGCCAGAGAAGCCGATGAAGTAACGAAAGCGCAGATTATGAAAGAGGCAGAAAAAGTTTTTCCAGAGAAGAAAATTATTCTTACTTATACGATTGATAAGAATATTATTGGAGGGGTATGTCTTCGTACTGATGAAGTTTTGTATGATGCAACACTCTCTCATACTTTAACATATATAAAACAATCTTTTTTAAAAGCTTAATCGAGAAATATTATGAGTAATCCTCTTATTCAAGAATTGAAGAAAAATATTGAAAATTTTCAATATACATCAAAATCAGAAGCCATTGGTACAGTGCTTGAAGTTGGTGATGGTGTTGCGCGTGTTGCCGGTATGAGTGATGTGATGGCATCTGAAATGGTAGAGTTTGAAAATGGGACGATCGGAGTAGCGCTCAATCTTGAAGAAGGAGAAGTAGGAGTGATGCTTCTTGGAGAAATGGATGATGTCTGTGAAGGAATGACGGTGAAGAGCACAGGGAAAATTCTTTCTGTTCCAGTCGGAGAAAATGTTATCGGTCGCGTGTTATCGCCACTTGGATTACCGATAGATGGTAAAGGAGATATCAAAGCAAACGCTTTTTATCCTGTAGAAAAGATTGCTCCGGGAGTTATTACTCGTCAATCGGTGCACCAACCAGTACAAACAGGTATTAAAGCTATTGATGCTTTGATTCCTATTGGAAGAGGACAGCGCGAACTTATTATCGGTGATCGTCAGACAGGAAAAACAGCTATTGCTATCGATACGATTATCAATCAAAAAGGTCAAGATATTTTTTGTATTTATGTCGCTATCGGACAAAAGGAATCAAAGATTGCTCGTATCGTTGCAGAACTTGAAAAAAGTGGCGCCCTTGCATACACAACAGTTGTTGTGGCGGGAGCTTCTGATCCTTCGGCACTTTCTTTTATTGCCCCATACGCAGGATGTGCTTTAGGTGAATATTTTATGGATCAAGGAAAAGATGTCCTCATTATTTATGATGATCTTTCAAAACATGCGACAGCATATAGACAAATTTCGCTTATTTTGCGTCGTCCACCAGGACGCGAAGCATACCCTGGAGATGTTTTTTATGTTCACTCACGACTTCTTGAAAGAAGTGCAAAATTGAATAAAGAAAATGGAGGAGGATCGATTACTGCACTTCCTATTATTGAAACACAAGCAGGAGATGTATCAGCATATATTCCTACGAATGTTATTTCTATTACAGATGGTCAGATCTATTTGGAAACAGATTTGTTTTATAAAGGTATTCGTCCAGCACTCAATGTTGGGCTTTCGGTATCACGCGTTGGTTCTTCAGCTCAAATAAAAGCAATGAAACAGGTGGCAGGTACATTGCGTTTGGATCTTGCACAATTTCGAGAACTTGAAGCGTTTGCACAATTCGGATCTGATCTTGACGAAAAAACTCGATCATTGATCGAACGAGGAAGACGAGCCACAGAACTTTTGAAACAACCTCAGTATGCACCGCTTCCCGTAGAACAGGAGGTTGCAGTCTTGTATGCACTGACTCGTGGACATATCGATGATATTGTTATAGAACAGGTGAGTCGATTTGAAAAAGAATTTGTTGCTTATTTGATGAATGAAGGGAAAGAGGTATTGACAGCTATTCTCAAAGAAAAAGCATTGACACCTGAAGTTGAGGAATTATTGAAGAAGCACATTGGAGCGTTCAAAGAAACTTTTGTGGCATAAAGATTTTTTACGCGAACAAAAAACATTCTATTGAAATTGAAAATTATTTGAGCTTATGGCATCAGCACGCGATATTAGACGACGCATCAAAGGAGTAAAAAGTACGGGTAAGATTACTCGGGCTATGGAAATGATTTCGGCTGTCAAAATGCGAAAATCGGTACAATCAGTACTTGCTATTCGTCCTTATGCCGAAAGTGTTATTGATGTCCTTTCACAACTTCGTTTTGCTACGAAAGAAGATGAACATCCTCTTCTCCTCTCGCGTCCTGTTAAGAAAGAACTCTATATTGTTATTACCAGTAATAGAGGGTTGTGTGGAGCTTTTAATGCGCAAGTTATTAAACATCTACGACAGATATTAAAAACGGATGCTGAAAGAGAGCAGATATTTATCACACTAGGAAAAAAAGGGGAATCAACTTTACGCCGTTTAGGAAAAGAAATTATTGCTTCTTTTCCTGATGCTATGAATGCTCCGACAATCGAGGGTATGAGAGCTATTGCGAAAATTATTATTGAAGAATTTGAATCAAAGCGCGTAGACCGTGTTGTGATGGTGTACACTGATTATGTTTCTGTGATGGTACAAGAAGTAAAAGTCAGAGCATTATTACCAGTAACCATAAAAGATACCAAGAAGGCACTCAATGAAATGGATCATACTCAATCAATGAAGAAATCATCTGCTATGGCAGAATATGTCATCGAACCGTCACCCAAAAAAGTGTTATGGAAGATGATTCCTCGTTTGATCGAAATGGAATTATATCATGCGATACTTGAATCAAATGCTTCTCAAGAATCGGCTCGTATGATGGCGATGAGGAACGCAACAGATGCAGCTAAAGATATGGTTTCTGATTTGACGCTGACATATAATCAGATCCGTCAAGGAAAAATCACACAAGAGATCGCTGAACTTTCTGCTGGTATGTCGGCAGTTACAAAATAATGTAAAATAATACAATTCGTTTTTAAATAATGTAATAATGTTATGAATAATACAGGGAAAATCATTCAAGTTATCGGTCCGGTTGTTGATGTAGAGTTTGGTGAAGGAAATACTCTTCCTCATATTCTTGATGCATTGGAAATACATCTTATGAATGATGTGCTTATTCTGGAAGTTCATCAACATTTAGGGGGGAGTCGTGTGAGAGCGGTTGCTATGGGTACAACTGATGGCGTGAGTCGTGGTATGGAAGTTATTGCAACAGGAGCGCCTATTTCGGTACCTGTTGGAAAAGCAGTTTTAGGAAGGATGTTCAATGTTTTGGGAAAGGCTATTGATGGTAAACCTGAAGTTTCTACAGAAATGAAACGGTCTATTCATCGTAATGCACCATCATTTGATGAACAATCAACGAAGGCAGAAGTTTTTGAAACCGGTATCAAATCTATCGATCTCATTTGTCCTTTTATGAAAGGTGGAAAAGTAGGATTGTTCGGTGGAGCAGGTGTAGGAAAAACAGTAGTGATTCAGGAATTAATTCGAAACATTGCACAGGAACACGGTGGATATTCTGTTTTTGCTGGTGTTGGTGAGCGTACGCGCGAAGGGAATGATCTCTATCATGAAATGAAGGAATCAGGAGTGCTTGAGAAAACCGCACTTGTATTTGGTCAAATGAACGAACCTCCAGGATCTCGTCAACGTGTTGCTTTGACGGCACTGACGATGGCTGAATCATTTCGTGATGATGAAGGAAAAGATGTTTTGTTTTTCATTGATAATATTTTTCGTTTTACTCAAGCAGGTTCTGAAGTGTCAGCATTACTTGGACGGATTCCTAGTGCTGTTGGCTATCAGCCGACACTGGCAGAAGAAATGGGTGGATTGCAAGAGCGTATTACCTCAACGAAGAAAGGTTCGATTACTTCTGTTCAAGCAGTTTATGTACCAGCTGATGATCTTACCGATCCAGCTCCAGCGACGACTTTTGCTCATCTTGATTCGACAGTAGTGCTCTCTCGTGCACTCTCAGAACTTGGTATTTATCCAGCCGTCGATCCTCTTGATTCTAATTCTACTATTCTTGATCCACAGATTATTGGAGAGAAACATTACACAGTTGCACGCAATGTACAGAAGATTCTTCAACGATATAAAGATCTGCAAGATATTATTGCTATTCTTGGTATGGAAGAGCTTTCTGATGAAGATAAACAAACGGTGACTCGTGCTCGTAAGGTGCAAAAATATCTTTCACAACCATTCTTCGTTGCAGAGCAATTTACAGGTGCCAAGGGAAAGTATGTAAAACTTGAAGAGACTATTACTGGTTTTGAGCGTATTTTGTCAGGTGAACTTGATGACATTCCTGAGCAAGCGTTTTATATGAAAGGTTCTATCGAAGAAGTGATTGCTGAAGGGCGAAAATAGTTGAAAGAGTAATTATTTTTTACATTTATGATTACATTCAAAATTGTTACTCCAGAGCGCACGGTCTTAGAAGAAGAGATTTATCAAGCGACACTACCCGTTGAGGGAGGAGAAGTTACTCTTCTTCCCTCACATTTGCCATTTATTGGCACATTGAAATCTGGTGAGATTTTAGTGCGAAAAACAGCAGGAGGTGATGAAATAAGTCTCGCGACATCAGGGGGGTTTGTAGAGTTTCACGATGATACTATGGTGATTCTTGCTGACACAGCCGAACGCGCTGATGAGATCGATCTGGCTCGTGCTGAGGAAGCCAGAAAGAGAGCAGAAGATTTGAAAAAAGAATCATTCCTTGTAAACGAAGAAGAATATGCGCGTACTATTGCTCTTCTTGAGAAAGAAATGACGCGCATACGCGTTGCAAAGAAGCACCATAGCAGAAGAGGTATTTCTCTTGATCGTTAATTGAGCAATGAAGTAAAAAGAATATGTAAAAAGATGGCATTAGATGTCATCTTTTTTGCTTTTTTTAAGTGGTGTATACTAGAAGATACGAAAGGAGAGTAACGATTTATTCTCTTATAAATAAACAATTAAAAAATGAAAAAGAAACATATTTTTTTCTCATCATCGATTGTCTTATTGATTCTTAGTGGATCATATTTTTCATTGTCCTCTCAGCAGGAAAAAAAATTGTCTTCTTTGCAGGAACAACAGACAGTCCCAAAGCTTTCAGAATGGGTTGATGAGCATCCGGTAGTAGAAGATGAACCATTGCAGAACGAAGACATTGCTTTACCTGAAACGGTGCCTGTTCCACCAAGACCATCAATGCAGAAGATGAAGAGAGCAGGGTGTGTTGCAGATGGTTTTCTTTCTGGTTATGGAGGAGATGTAAATAGTTCTATTGCACTTATCAATCGTTCGCGTTGTTATTATCTTCATAGAGCACTTGAAACATGGCTTCGGCCACCAGATTTTGAATTGGCAAAGAAAATACAATCAAAAGTCACGAAACCAAATACAGTGTATGGAATGTTTATTGCAGAGGCTATTAGCACAAATGCAGAGTATTTCTATCCGAAAGAAAACCGTTATTTTCAATTTAGTGAGATGTGTCGTAATGGAAGTAAAAATTATTGGGGAGAACATACTTGCAAACCATCTCTTGAGAAAGAAGAATATCAAAAATATGTACAATATATTGCAGAGCAGGCGATGGATATGGGTATTCAAAGTTTTCTTTTTGGACAAGTTTTCTATCAGGATAGTGGAAATATGGAAGAAACAGTAATGCCAAAAATCATTCACGATATGCGTGAATACGCTGGTTTCATTGGTCTTCAGATATTTGTTGGAGCACAGACTAATGATATTACTGATGAGAGATATTTGCGTATGTTTGATTTTATTGAAGGAGGGGTTGGCTTGCGAAGTGATGGCAGTATTGAAAATGGAGCCTGTTTTTCGAAATGGTGGAAGCGTCCTGGAGATTGGTGTTGGGCGCTTTTGTGGCACCCACAATTTTCAAAGAAAGCAAATAATGTTTTTATCCATCTTGATTGGAGCGGTAAACGCGGTGATGATATGAGTACTTTTACGCAAATGAGTAAAGATCAAAGAGAAAAAACATTAAGAATGCTCCACAAAGATTTTACTACAAAAGATACAGGATTTCTTCTCCCTTTTCTTGCCACTTTATACAAAGATAATGGCGGATGTCATGGTCCGAAGAAACGATTTTATTCCGCAAGTAATAAATATTCTTGTCAGGACGAAGATGTAATGAATGATATTTTATTGGATAAAAAATAAACTTTCGCGGAGAAAGTGTTTTTTTGCTATACTAGAAAAAGATTCTTGTAAGAATATTTTTATGGTTGAAGTAACGAGAAAAAAATTTCAGAAACGGAAAGAAGATTTCCTCTGCGAACACTGCGCTGTAAATGTTATTGGTAATGGATATACCAATCATTGCCCACAGTGTTTATGGAGTAAACATGTTGATATTTTTCCCGGTGATCGCCTCTCAATGTGTCGTGGTATGATGGAACCGATTTCTGTTGCTCAAGAAAAGAGTGGATATCTTCTTGTTCATCGTTGTATAGTATGTAGTTATGAGAAAAAAAATAAAAGTGGAGAAGAAGATAATTTTGAAGCACTTCTTGCACTTTCACACAAAAGGAGAAATAAATAGAAAACAAAAAATATGGAATGGAAAAAAATAGCGATACAAGAAGTTGCTCAAGTATGTTTGGAATTTCAAACATCAAAAGACGGACTTTCTTCTTCCTTTGCTCAACAATGCCTGACGACTTCAGGACATAACACTTTTAAAAAAGATTCCTTTTCTCTATTAGAAATGGTTAAGAGGCATCTTAGATCACCATTCTTGTATTTATTGTTAGGTGCTGGACTTCTTTCGTATTCTTTAGGGGATCATATCGAAGCAGGACTTATCGTGCTGTTTATTTTTATTAATGTTGGATTGGAAATATATCAAGAATATCGAGGAGAGAAAGCAGTAAAGCTTCTTGAAAAGTATTTAATACTCCATTCTCGTGTACGACGAGGAGGGAAAATTATTGATATTCCAAGCGAAGAGATTGTTCCGGGTGATATCGTACTTGTGAAAGCAGGAGACAGAATCCCTGCAGATATACGCTTTATCGAATGTTCCGGACTTTCTATCGATGAAAGTGTTTTGACAGGAGAATCGGTAGCAGTGAGAAAGAAAGAGATGCGTTTGAAAGATGTTCCTACAGAAATGTTTCAGGCATATAATATTGGTTTTGCTGGAACAAATGTCACTTCCGGACAAGGAGAGGGCGTTGTTTTCGCTACGGGAACATCGACGATGCTTGGGGATATTGAATCAATGGTTACTGAAACAAAATCAGAAACAGGTTTTGAAAAGAATATCGATTTGTTCAGCCGTTTTATTGTGAAATTTGTTGGAGTAACATTGATCCTTGTTTTTATTGCGAATTTTTTTATCAAAGGCGATACTATCAATATATCAGAGCTTCTTATTTTTTCACTTGTTTTAGCAGTGTCAGTGATTCCTGAAGCTTTGCCTGCTATTGTTACCATCGCGCTTTCTCGAGGAGCACTTCGTCTTGCAAAGAAAAAAGTCATTATCAAAAGACTTTCTGCTATTGAAGATTTGGGAAGTATCGACATATTATGTACTGATAAAACAGGCACACTCACTGAAAATATCCTTAGAGTAAATAAGGTGCTGTCTACTGATATACAACGATGTCTTCTGCTTGCATCTGTATCATCTTTGGAGATACCAACATCCAAAAAAAATCTTCATGACGCTTTCGATAGAGCGTTATTGAGTAAATTATCTTCAGATGAGAGAGGCTCTCTTTCATCGTTTCATCGTATTGATAGTATTCCTTTTGATCCAGAACGAAGAAGAAATAGTGTTCTTATTGAAAAAGAAGATGGATCGAGAGAAATTATTGTACGAGGTGCACCGGAGGAAATATTGAAACTTTCAAAAAATATGGATTCTTTTGCGATGCAAAAATCAATACAGTGGATGAAGGAAAGAGGATTACGAGGAGAGCGTGTCTTAGCAGTAGCGAGAAGAGATTTTTCTGCACAAGGAAAATACACATTGTATGAAGAACAACAATTAGAATGTATCGGACTTATATCATTCTACGATCCATTGAAAGTGACAACAAAAGAAACGCTGAAAAAGGCACAAGCATTACAGATACAGGTGAAGATTCTTACGGGAGATAGTAAAGAAGTCGCTGGAGCCGTAGGATATGCCGTCGGACTCATAAAAAATAGAGAAGATGTTATTACCGGTCAAGAATTTTTGATGATGAATTATGAAGAAAAAAGAAAGGCGGTACATTCTTTCTCTGTGTTTGCTCGTATCTCACCACGAGAGAAATACGAAGTCATTAAAATTCTTGAAGAGAAATCTGAAGTAGGCTTTTTAGGGGAAGGTATCAATGATGCTCCAGCATTGAAGATTGCAGATGTAGGTTTGGTGGTATCTGGCGCTTCAGATATCGCACGAGGTACTGCTGATGTCATCTTACTTGATAAAAGCCTTGAAACAGTTATTGATGGCATCAAAGAAGGGCGAACTATTTTTGCAAATATCCTAAAATATCTAAAAATAACACTTACATCAAATTTTGGAAATTTTTATTCTGTTGCATTAGCATCACTCTTCCTTCCTTTTGTGCCATTGCTTCCAGCACAGATTCTTCTTCTTGATCTTCTTTCTGATTTTCCGATGGTAGCGATTGCTACTGATACCGTTGATTCAGAAGACTTACAACAGCCGAAGAATTATAAGGTGCATTCAATTATTTTAATGACAACATTGTTTGGTATTATAAGTTCTGTTTTTGATTTTATGCTTTTTGGAAAATTTTTCCGTATGGATCCTGCTGTTTTACAGACATCTTGGTTCCTTCTAAGTATTGCAACAGAAGTTATCCTTATTTTTTCGCTTCGTACACATCTTCCGTTTTTTCGATCGAAACGAATACCTTGTCCACTACTCATCCTTTCTTTTGGAGTTTTGAGCATTGCGTTCCTCTTACCATTTTTCATTTTTGGTCAAGAATTTTTCTTCTTTATCCGTCCTACGAGAGAAATGCTAATGATAATTTTTTCTCTTTTGATAGGATATTTTGTAATAACAGAGCTAGTAAAATATTTCTATGAGCAACATTTTCATGAATCTGAAAGAAAAACTTTCCGTTTTAATCGAAGAGTTCCTCGATATAAATCTTTATGACCAGAAAGCAGAGTTTCTTTATTTTATTCTTGTTTTTTTTGAGCATTCTTTTTTTTGTCTATTTTCTTCTATATAGTATTTCACAAAGTGATATACAGAGATTATTTTTAGTATGGAAACAGAATATTTTCTCATCTCATCTGCCGATCAATGAAGAAAAAGCAAAAGTGAAAAGAGTTATTGATGGAGATACGATAGAATTGGAAAATGGAGAGAAAGTGAGATATATCGGTATCAATACACCAGAAAGTGTTGATCCAAGAAAGAAAGTAGAATGTTTCGGTAAAGAAGCAATGATGTATAATAAAAATCTGGTTGAAGGAAAAGAAGTGTCGCTAGTGAGAGATGTGTCTGATCGAGATGTATATGGAAGACTTCTTCGATTCGTTTATTTGAATGATGGCATATTTATCAATGAGATTCTTGTGAAGGAAGGATATGCTTTTGTATCATCATACCCTCCTGATACTTCAAAACAAGATATTTTTCGTAAAGCAGAAGCAACTGCTAGGAATGAAGGACGAGGATTGTGGAATAGTACCACATGCCGTGGGAAGAAATGAAAAGCCCGTATCTCTTAAGAGAACGGGCATTTTTTAAAGCGTTAGACTAGGCGTAAACCCAGACATTGCGCTGAAGATTGATGGCAATGGCTTCTATTTCGTCATTGTCATCACTTTCGCAGAGCTCTTCGGCTTCAATGAGTTCCTCATCGATTCCTGGCACTGATGGCGTATTTATAGGGATACGCGTTCCTGTTGTCGTCAGAAAGGCTGTTGCCCTTGGTTCTCTGGTTTTACTCACTCTCTTTACTCCTTTTGAGTTTCTTCTTTGTCTTTTCCTTTGTTAAAGAAA
>JBBIRD010000011.1:0-25537 GCA_037441965.1 Candidatus Moraniibacteriota bacterium
ATTTGAAATGATCTTTTGGTTTTTTGTGCTTTTCGCCGTATTCGTCGGTATATTCAAAAGTGAATTTTCTTGTTCCGCGTCCTTTGATCTGAATAAAATCAGTTGGTGAGAAAATCGGGCGCATAAGCGCAAGATTCAAAATGTCTTGGCAATCGTAGCCTGTGGTCATCATTCCGACAGTGACACAAATTCTCGTTTTGCTGGATTTATAGTTTTCCAAAAACTTGGTGTGTCCGTTGAGCGTGTTGTGTGAAAAATTATTTACAAATTGTTGAGCGTCTGGAATTTTGGAGGTTATTTGCACCGCAAAATCGGAATTGTATTTATCGGGCCAAAGTCGGCTTGCTATTTGATTGAGTGTTTGAGTGATTTTTGAAGCGTGTTTTTGGCTTACGCAAAATACAATGGTCTTGCCGATTTCACCGCTTATCGGGTCTTTGAGAGCATTTTCAATCAGTGTTTGGCAAAAGACGCGATTTGTTTTTTCGGAAAAGAATTTTTTTTCAAAATCCTTTTGGAAAAATGTTTCTTCGCTTTCATTAGCATCACAAAAAATATTTTTCTTTATTTCTTCAATTTTTTCTTCATCATTTTTCGCTTCATATTCTTTTAAAACTTTATAGCCTTCATCAGAAAGAAGTTGTGTGGTAATTTCTGTTCTTGTATCAACAACAATAGGATTGGTCAAAAATCCTTCTTTCACGCCGTCAAGCAAGCTAAAACGGAAAGTTGGCTCGCCATTTTTACAACCAAAAGTCGTATAAGTATCCAAGAGTTGTCGTCTTTCCCAGCCCCTTGGATCTTTTTGTGAAAGTTTTTGCGGATCAACATTTTTCAAATAATCTTTCGGCGTTGCGGTTAAGCCCAATTTGTAGCCGATAAAATATTCAAAAACTGCACGCGAATTTCCGCCGATTGCTCGGTGTGATTCATCGGCAATAACTAAATCAAAATCAGTCGGGGAAAATAATTTTTTGTATTTATCTTGCGATGAAAGACTTTGAACAGTTGTAATAACCACTTCCGCTTTTTTCCAGTCATCACGATTTTGCTTATAGATAACGGAAGAAAAATCATTGCTCAAATAGTGGACAAAGTTTTTGTGGGCTTGATATTCCAATTCCAAACGATCCACTAAAAACAAAATCCTTTTGGCGTTGCCTGTTCGTAAAAATAACTTGATGACAGCTGCGGAAATAAGCGTCTTTCCTGTCCCTGTCGCCATTTCAAAAAGAAAACGATCATTTCCAGCTTCGGCAGATTTCTGCAAAGCGTGAACCGCTTTGAGCTGATATGAGCGTAAAATTCGCAAGTTTTCGTCCCAAAGATATTGTTCTCGTGTTTCTTCTTGCTTGTAGCGTGGATCATCTTTGAAATTTGGGTTTTGAGTAAGCGCGATATAATCGTCTTTGACTTCTTCGTCTGCCAAACGCTGATTGTCTGGTTTGAAATCTTGTCTGTGTTTCAAAGATTCTTGTGTCGGAAATTCGGTGATAATTTCAGGATCGCCTCGTTCCAAATCCCAAAAATAATGTAAATTTCCATTGGAAAGAATTACAAAGCGAACATTTTCTGTATGAGCATATTTTCTGGCTTGTTCTTTTCCGTCCAGTGGATTTTTATCTTCTTTCTTCGCTTCCAAAATAACCAGCGGAAATCCTTGCTCGTCCAACAAAAGAAAATCAATAAATCCATTTTTGGTTGTTTCAAAATCCTCACCAAAAGCATTGATATCGTTCTTGGTGATTTTGACATTTGGCTCAAGTTGAATGTTAGCCTGTCTGTTTTCATCATCAAAAAACCGCCAGCCAGCTTGTTCAAGTAGTTTATTTATTTTTATTCGTGCTTTTGCTTCTTTGGTATTTGCCATAATTTTATTTCATAAAATCATCAAACGAAATGCTCTGGCAATTTTTGTAAGAATGTTGATTAGTAGAATTGTTTTTTGGCTGGGGTGCTAGGATTCGAACCTAGGATCATGGGACCAGAACCCATTGCCTTACCGCTTGGCCACACCCCAATAATGCTTTCCTTTGTATGATCTTTTAAAGAAAATACGAAAAAATAATACTCATCTATTCTAGCTGAATATATGTTTTTTTTCAAGTAATACCTCCTTTTTCTTTTTTTATGTCTTGAGATAACGACGAATGGCAATAGCACTACTCAAAACACCAAGCATCACTCCAAAAGCAACAAGAGCAAGAAAAATGAAGACGGCATAATGCTTGTACAGATCCATAAAATTACCAATGGCCATCGCACCGTTTGTATAAGGTGCAATATAGTATGAAACAATCGAAAGAAAAATAATGGTAATGATCGAAGAGACGAGTCCATACAATGCTCCCTCAAATACAAAAGGCATACGCACATAGATATTTGAAGCACCAACAAGGCGCATAATCTCAAATTCTTGCCTATGCGAATAAATCGTAATGCGTATAGTGTTAAATGTAATCAAAACAGCAATAAAAATGAAGAGCGACCCCAGTACGAGTCCGACTTTTTGTGTTATTTGACTAATATGATTGATGCGTTCAAATATCTTTTTATTCTTTTCGTAGTTGATACGACTGATATCGTTTTGAAAGTTTGATTTCTTGATTGATTCTACGATAATTTCATACTGATCCGACCTTACTGCTTTAATAATAAGTGACGCGAGAAGAGGATTTTCCCCAACCTCCTGCACTGCTTGAGCAATGACAGGATCATTACCGCTTTCTGCAAGAAACTGTTTCAAAGCATCTTCTCTCGAAATATATTCGACTGAAGCCACTTCTTTAGTATAACTTTTCAATTCATTTTGAATATTATGAATGCGTTCTTCCGGAACATCAGGATTAAAAGAAATACTGACGCTCACTTTCTCTCGCATATTCTGCAATACAAGCTGTGATGTAGTCCCAAGAAGAAAAGAAAGACTTACTATGAAGAGTGAAAGAGAAAGAATACTGATTGTTGCAAAACTCAGCCAACCATTCCTCATAAAGTTTTCCTTCCCCTCTTTGAAGGTACGCCAAAGTTTCAATGTATGCATAAACCTTTTTTATTTTAAAATATATTTACTCTTATCATGATCTTGGATAATACGCCCTTTATCAACCAGTATAACCCGTTTTCCAATTTTATCAACGATACTTTTGTTGTGTGTTGCAAGAAGTACCGTCGTTCCAAGAGCATTGATTTCAAGGAGCAAACGAATGATTTCATCTGAAGACATAGGATCTAGATTGCCAGTCGGTTCATCGGCGATAATAACTTTTGGACGATGGATGAGAGCTCTTGCAAGAGAAACTCTTTGTTGTTCACCTCCTGAAAGTTGTCTTGGAAATTGGTGCATTTTATCTTCAAGTCCGACAATAGCTAATATCTCTGGTACTTCTTCATTGATCTCTGCTGTGCTTCTTCCATCCACTTCAAGAGCGTAAGCAACATTTTCAAACGCTGTTTTCTGAGGAAGCAATTTGAAATCTTGAAAAACCGTACCGATATTACGACGAAAAAATGGAAGATGTTTCCGGTTGATTTTCCCTATTGGGCGTTCATCAAAATAGACTTCCCCACTACTTGGAACCTCTTCAGCGTAAATAAGCTTAAGTAAAGTTGATTTCCCTGCACCGCTCGCACCGACAATAGAAACAAATTCTCCTTTTTGAAAAGTTACATTGATATCAGAAAGCACCACGATATCATCGTGAAAAACTTTTGATATATTTTCAAATCTGATAATGTTTTCTGTCTGTGGCATAAGCGTACTTGATGTTTGTATTTAAAAAATTTTAATGTGATACGAGGAAACGGAGTTCGCTATCAATAAATATTTGTATTTCACCCTCTAAAACTTTGGTAGCATCACTCGTTTCTGTTTCTGTTCTATGATCTTTGACAAGCGTATAAGGATGAAGTACATACGAACGAATTTGATTACTCCAACCAGCTGTTTTGAAATCACCACGCAGTTTTCTTCTTGCTTCCGCTTCTTCTTCTATATGTTTCTGGGCTAATTTTGATTGGAGCATTTTCATCGCTTCTTCTCTATTCTGAAGTTGTGATCGTTCACTCTGACACGCTGATACTAATCCTGTCGGTATATGCGTGATTCTTACCGCACTTTCTGTTTTGTTTACATTCTGACCACCAGCACCTGATGAACGATACGTATCAATTCGCAAATCTTCCGACTTTATAGGAATCATCATCTTCGCATCAACAACAGGCATAACTTCAACTGACGCAAATGATGTCTGACGTAGGCTGTTTGCATTAAATGGAGAGAGTCGTACAAGACGATGAATACCTGATTCTCCGTGCAAATATCCGTATGCAAACAATCCATCTATTTCGACTGTTGCACTTTTGATACCTGCTTCTGTACCGCGAGATTCATCAAGAAGCCGAACTTTGTACCCTACTTTTTCTGCATATTTGATATACATTCGAAGAATCATTTCTGCAAAATCTTGAGCGTCAACACCTCCTGCTCCGCTTCGTACAGTAAGAAGCACACTATTTTTATCATATTCTCCACTTAACAATGTTTTTAACTCCCATTCTTCAATCGTTTTCTTCATCTTTTCGTATTCCGTCTCAAGAAGAACAGTGTCATCGGTACCAAGATCTTCCATCTCAGCAAGTGAGATAATATCTGCGAGACTCTTTCTTGCTGTTTCAAAATCATCACTCTCACTCTGCAGATATTCGAGTTCTTGCATTACCAGTCCTGCGACTTTTGGATCATTCCAAAACTGAGGATCAGTACTCTGCTTTCGCAAAACTTCTCTACGCGATGCTTTCGTATCAAAGTCAAAGATAGTCCTGCAGATGCAGGAGTTTTTGTTGAAGAACTGCTACTTTTTCTTGTATCATATTCATATACACTGAGTATATCATAATTTTCAATTATCGAAAATAAAAAACAGACTTGTAAGAACAAACCTGTTTTCTATTCTTTCTAGAGCCGATGATCAGAATCGAACTGATGACCTACGCGTTACGAGTGCGTCGCTCTGCCAACTGAGCTACACCGGCTTATGCTCGATATTTTCTTCTCTATTTTATCTGCTACAAAAAATGTCAGCTTTTGCTCCATTTCATAAAACGTCTTTGAGTATACAATAAAAAAACAAAAATATCAAAGATGTATCAATAGACACATCTTCTAGAATTATTTTTCAAGCTCTTGATCAATGATATTTTTGAGATCTTCTTTCTTTACCGCACCTTCGATAAAAACATTATTGATAAATGTTGTCGGTGTTCCTGAAAGAGAAAAATGGAATGCTTCATTCTTGTTCAAAAGAATTTTCTCTTCATATTTCTTCGTATCCAAACATTTTGCAAATGATCTGCCATCCAAACCAAGTCTCCAAGCATAGTCTTTGAATTTTTGTGTCCCGGTTGTTTTCCCCCATTCATCTTGCTTCATAAAAAGATATTCACTATAAACAGGGAACTTTCCTTGATCATAAGCACAGGAAGCGGATAATGCAGCGTTTTCTGATTGTGAATGTGATGAAAGTGGGAGATGCTTAAACACAAAAACAATTTTCCCTGGATATTCTTTCAAGACGGCGTTCATATCACTCTGAAATGTTTTACAATACGAACACTGAAAGTCTGAAAACTCAATAATTTTCACTGGAGCACTCTTCTCGCCAACCACAATATCATCATCTTCAATCGATGGAGTATCTAAATATCTCCCCACAGGCAATCCAATCTTTCCCATATCGAAGAAATACCTTCCGTCTTTTTCTTGAAAAAGACTTGATGCTTGAGAATAAAAATGAGTATCGGTAACATTCGAAGAAAAAATCAATGCAGGGATAGATGTCAATTGAAATTGTTTGCGTAGTTTTTCACCTTCCAAAGAATCACTCTCAACTTTCACGGCTTCAATAGTAGGAATCACTCTTCGAAGCCATAACAATGCTTCATTCGGATTACATTCGTCACAACTTGCATCAGATACAACTTGCACAGAAATCTTTGGCTCATAATACGCTACCCATGTTTTCCCTGACATTTTGAGAAGATCATATTCTTTAACGACACTACGGGAAAAACCTCTTTGCAAGACAAGTTGCACAAAATCAACAAACAAGCTCCCTATAAAAAGCCCAAAAAGCAGAATGCTCAATGCAGACAGGTTTTGTATCTTCTTCTTATCATTTGATGAGATTTTCGACAAAGTATTTTTCTCTGGATAAATAATGTCCATATTTTTTTCTATAAATGAATAATATCAGAACAAATATCACCTCTTAAGGTAGTCTCTCGAGAATTTTTTTTCATTTTTGAAGGAGAAGATTGCTCTATTTGATGCATATCATAAAGAATAGATTTTGAAGGGAGAGTATAATCTTCAAAACCCATCGTGAGAGTATAGGTAGCAAAAGTCTTTGCGCCTATTCCTATCAGACAAGCAACAAAAAAAAGGAAAAGAAAATCACGCTTTGTATATTCTGCTCTGATGATACATCTCTCGTATATATCTCGTAAAAATGGTCTTCTATTCTCTGACATCTCTCGTAATACAGATATTCTCTTTTGTATAGCAATAACAAAACGATCTTTAGAAAGTACGACAAAAAATAAAACACGCTTGATAAAAACACGAAAATCTTTTTTGTTTTTTAATATTTCCTCATCGAGAGTGAGGGAATCTCTCTCAGAAAGAGAAGCTATTTTCAAAAGTTGTTTTGTATGATTTTTTGCACGAGAAAAACTCTCTTGTAATTTGTTACGATGTTTCTGTATCACTTGTTTCAACAAAACACTTCTTCGTTTCATATCTTAAAATCATTACAAAAAAGGTAAGAAAACACAGTACCACAAAGCGTTATTTTTTACAAATGTCTGTTTTTATTTTTCTCTTTTTTATAATTTTTCTATATTCTCTAAGACAGCATCAAGATTCTCAATGCTTTTTGATCCTAGTCCATCTGCCTTACAAGAAGGATTATCAAGCTCTGATCGAACAATTTCTACTGCAGTAAACGGACGAACACCTTTCACTATATTATCATTGATAGCGATATTCGGACCTTCTTTACAAAATCCGAAACATTCGTGAATAGGCAAAACAAGCGCTTCTTCTTTTGTAAAACCTTCTTTCAAATTTCGATAAATATCTTCCGCTCCTTTTTCACAACATTTTCGATGTAAACATACCTTGATTGTTGCTTGTCCAGAAGACTTTTCTGTTTCTTGTTGTTCCATAAAAGTACCTAAAGTATATCTCAAAAAAGAAGAAATATCAAGAAAATATCCCTTATATTACTATTTTTTATAAAAAAAATCTTACTTTCCAAATAAGGAAAATAAGATTTTCTTCATATAAATTACTCTCTGAAGACATAGCCTTGTGGGACGATGACAACACCACTATCGTCAACAAAGAGCCCGCGAGCTTTATCGCTGTCGATATCACGACCGATTTTGGTTCGTGGTGGAATAATCACTCCTTCATCAACAATCACTCTGCTCAATGAAGATCCCTCCCCAATAATTACCCCAGCACAAATGACTGATTGACAAACTTTGGAACCATACACTCGAACATTTCTTCCGAGTATTGTCTCACAAAGATACGCATCTTGTACGATGCATCCTCCACTCACAATAAAGCGTTCACCACTTCCAAGTCTATGATGCGGTCGCACGAATTTAGCGCCTGGTAGATTATCCGCAGGTGTCCAAATTGGCCATTCTTCGTTATACAGATTGATCTGAGGTTCATACTGAACAAGATCCATATTTGCCTCAAGATAACTCCGAACTGTTCCAACATCTCGCCAATAGTGTTCTTTCTGACCAGGAATACGATTATCCCGATAATCATAAGCGAACACTCGTTCATTGGATCGTACCATTTGTGGAATGATGTCTTTGCCAAAATCATGATCTGTATCCGTTGCATTGGCATCTTCACCGAGATAGCTTGAGAGTCGATGAAAATCAGCAAAGTAATTACCAAGAGAGATATAACTCATCCCTGGTTTCCCTGGAATCTCTTTTGGACACTCCGGTTTTTCTTCGAAGCCAACAATACGACCATCACTATCAACTTCGATGACACCAAATCGCCTTGCTGCCTCATACGATGGAACCGACATTGCACAGACAGTGAATACCGATTCGCGTTCCTCATGATATTTGTGCATTTGTGAAAGATCAATCGCTGTGATGTGATCGCCACTCATAATGCAGACTGTATCAAAAGTTCCGTGTTCTCGTACAGTATCGAGATTTTGATAGACTGCATCCGCTGTCCCACGATACCATTCTTCACCAAAAACTTGTTGCGGTGGAATGGTATACACATTAAACCCCAAACGAGGCACAGAACTCCAATTCGTACTGATGTAATCCATCAGCAATTGACTTCGATATTGGACCAATGCTCCAATAGTCCGAAATCCACTATTGAAGAGATTAGAAAGTACAAAATCAACAATCCTGTATTTTCCGCCAAATGGAACGGCCGGTTTCGCTCGAGTGTCTGTCAATACACCAAGTCGCGCTCCGCGTCCGCCACAAAGCACAAAAGAATACACTTTCTTCATTTCATTTCTCCTGGTTGTTAAAAAACTATCGAACTTATATTTAAACACAAAAATAATCACTAGTCAAGAGCTCAAGTGACCCCAATACAATAAAAAAATATACAACTATTATTCTTGTGGGAAAAGCGTCTGAAGGAGTTCTTTTCTCCCCTCTCCTGTTTTTGCAGAATAACGAATGACAGGAACATTTGAGAATTCCTGACGAAGTTTCTCAATATTTTTCATCATATTATTTCTACCACCTTTATCAGACTTATTGGCAAGAATAATGATATTTCGTCCATATTCACGAAACAATTGAAATGCTTTTCGATCAGAATCTTTCGCTCCTATTTCCGCATCAACAATCAAAACAACAAAAAGAAAAGATACTTCATCAGTACTTGCATACCATGAGAGATGTTTCTCAAGTTTTGCTCGTATTGCCGAAGGACGATTTGCATAACCATAACCAGGAAGATCAACAAGATACCAAGCATCATTTACGAGATAATAATTAATTTCAGTAGTGCGACCGGCAGACGAACTTGATCGAGCCATTTCTTTTCTCTGCACTAAAGAATTGATTACACTTGATTTCCCAACATTCGAACGACCAAAAAAAGCCACCGTAGGAAGCGCAGGTTTCGGCAATCCTTCTGATCCAATGACACCTTTCACAAATTGTACCGATCGTATTTCCATATCTTATTTCTTATCGTTTGATATTATTTGTGTATCCTGAATAATATCATCTATTGATTCTGTTTTTATAACAGATGTATTTGAAACAAAATTAAGGTATGTCATTACAATCAAAATCAAGGTGAAACCAAATGGAATATGAATTATCGATAAAGAAGCAACAGAAAGAAGATCATACAAAACAGGTACAGTAATGAGATGCAAGCCTATTTTGTACGCTTGTCCATACGTTATCGATTGATCAAATATTTTTGCAATCAGAAAAATAATGACCGCTCCAAAAATAAGATAGAAGAGATAGAAGGAAAAGTAATATACAAATATAAAAAATGGAAGAAAAAACAAAAGAATAACGAAAACTTTTTTTCCTATACTGAAAACAGTATCTATTATTTTTGTAACAACATCTCTTGTAATAAGAGTGTCCTCTTTAATGAATCCATCAACTTTTTTAATTTCAATAGATTTTTTTCCACTATCATAGATCCATAGAGAATCATTGCCAAGTAAAATGTTTGTTTCGTATCGCTGAAAATCTTCTTTGACAATAGTATCTTTTGTTTTTATAACAAGGATATTTTTTGGATATTGCAGATTCCAAGAAGATGGCACTGGGATAGCGTATGGTTCTGAAACATTAGAAGTCATTTTTCCATCTTGAAAATGAAGTGTCAATTCATCAGGATAAAGAGCAAGTATGTCTGTACGAATATTTTCAATCTTTTCATCGTGAGATAAGAACAAAAAAAGAAACGCACCCAAAGAAAGAGAGATAATCAATGAGACAGATAGAATGAGAAAAGAATAATATTTAAAAGCTGATACGAAAGTACTTGTTTTCAAAGCAGTATAAAACTCTCTATCATAAATACTCTTTCTAATTGTTCGAAAAAATTCCATATTTTTATAAAAATGACTTGTCTTTAGAGTATAAGACATATATGGAATATTGACAAAATATATGAAAATGATAAAATTATTCTTTCTTTAACAAAGGAGTAAGCTATGAACGCAAACGCAATATCAGTCATTGAAATTGTTGAGATGATTCACGATGGAGCTACTATGCTCTATGAAAGAGATCCTCAACACGAACTCTTACGATACATCACTGCTGAACAAACCGATGAGAATTGGACAATATTTATAGATCGATTTGGGGAAAAAAATACTGAAAACAAATGGGAGAACTACCTCATTGCATACAGAAATTATCACCAGGCAATTCTTGACGCCGTCGCAGAGATCAATGCAAAATGGAGAAGTATTCGTGTTTGCACAGATACTAACTCTTATTGAAAAAAGAAAGGCCTATGCAATAAAATTTGCTTGGGCCTTTTTAATTTATTTCGATATCGATATGTTTCACTTCTGGGACTTCTGTCCTAATACGAAGTTCGAGTGTATCAATAGATGTCCCTATCAGCCTCGGAACTCGCCCAACTGACCTCACAATGAATTTAATGAAATTTTGATAATCATCTTTCACTTCTTCATATTCATCACGCAATGAAGAATTTTTCATAATTTCTGTCATAAGCGCTGGTCCATTGAATTCTACATCACACTTGATTTGATATTCTCCAACATCAAGAATCGATGATTTGAAATCAAGTACTTTTTCTATCGTTGGGTCAGCTTCCAATATCTGAATAATTTTTTCTTTCACATCATCAGGGATATTTCGTCCGATAAGGTATGCGCGATTTTTCTTGATAAGAAGTAGAGCAACGATACCAAGAAGAATACCGATAAGAATAGAACCAAAAGCATCAAAAAAAGGATTCTGTGTAATGATGGACGCGATAATACTTACAAAAGCAATAATTACTCCAAGAACAGCGACACCATCTTCATATAAGATAGCAATCGTTGCAGGATCACCTTCTGCGAGTTTTTTTTGCATACTCATTCCTTTATTTTTTGCATTGAGCTCACGAAGAGCGAGAATAAATGTTGTTGATTCGAGAAGAAATGAAATAAAAAGTATGATAATCGATATGACATTAAAATCAGGGACGACTTTGTTATACAATGCGTGGAATCCGTGATAAATAGTTACCCCTGCACCAAGAAAAAATATTCCACACGCTGAAATAAGTGCCCAGAAGAAGCGTTCCAGTCCATACCCGTATGAATATTTATCATCAGCTTTTTTTGTAGAAAGTTTTATACCAATAAGAAGAAGTATTTGATTCAGAGTATCAGCAGTACTGTGAATTGCTTCTGAAAAAAGTGCTCCTGATCCGGAAAGAAAAAATCCAAAAAATTTCATTACAGTAATCAAAGCGTTGCCGATGAGAGCTGCAATCACTGGAAAAATACCTTCTCTATTATATACGGAAGATTTCATAAAAAATTCTCTAAATATCTTCTTCAATATACCACTTTTATGAAAAATTTCACATCCACAAAGTATGTATTGCAATGTAGAACTGAAACACTGATTATTGACAAAAATATAAAAAAATGATACAATTGATACCTGTTTAACAACAAAAGGAGAGAGAGAATGCATGATCCACAGCTAATGGTCACCAAAAATCTGGCTTTCGAGGAAGCTCGAAAGTTGTCTCAGGTCGATCCTGAGAATGAACTTCTCAAGTATGCAAACTCTCACCAAATTTTTTGGGAAGAGTTTGTTACGCGGTTTGGTGGCTGTAGCGTCAGCCATCAAGAGAGAGTGGCGCAAGCCTACAACAAATATTTTTTGATTCTTAAAAAAATGAATCAGAAAAATACAATTTCGGAGGATGAAGCCTTCGAAACAAAAAATGCCAGGAAGTATCCTGGCAGTACAGAAGAATTTCACAATAGCCTCGGCTATTACTGATGTTCTTCATCACACAAAAGCCCACACGAAAAATTCGTATGGGCTTTTTTCTTTTCCAATCTCTTATTTCTTCTCTTCAGAAACTGGTTCGGTCTCAGCTTCTTTCGGAGCTTCAGTAGTGCCAGTACCTTCTGTCCCTGGCTGTGCTCCTGTCGTACCAGCTTTGGCAGCCTCAGCTTCTTGTGCAGCTTTATAAAGTTTTTCACCTATCTTCTGTGCTGCTTGAGAAAGTGTTTCTGTTGCTTTCTTGATAGCGTCAAGATCATCGCCATTTTTCACTTTATTCAGTTCTGTGATAGCTTCCTCAACTGGTTTTTTCTCCTCAGGAGTAATCTTGTCCCCCGCATCCTTCATCGACTTCTCAGTTGTATATGAAAGAGAATCGGCCATATTACGAGCTTCGATAAGATCTTTCTTTTTCTTATCTTCTTCCGCGTGCATCTCTGCATCTTTTTTCATTCGTTCGATTTCATCTTTGGAAAGTCCTGTTGATGATTCAATGCGAATATTCTGACTCTTGCCTGTTGCTTTATCTTTTGCTGACACTGTAAGAATACCTGATGCATCAATATCAAAAGTTACTTCGATCTGCGGAATACCACGAGGAGCTGGCATAATACCATCGAGAATAAATTGTCCCAATGATTTGTTATCACTTGCCATCTCACGCTCTCCTTGAAGAACATGGATCTGTACCGATGGTTGATTGTCAGATGCAGTTGAGAAAACTTGTGATCGACTGACTGGAACAGTTGTATTTCTATCAATGAGTGGTGTACGAACTCCCCCCATCGTTTCAATACCAAATGTAAGCGGAGTAACATCAAGAAGTAAAACATCTTTCACAGATCCTTCAAGCACACCTCCTTGAATAGCTGCTCCAAGTGCCACAACTTCATCAGGATTGACAGTGATGTTTGGTTTCTTGCCAAAGAATTTCTCTACTTCAGAAAGTACAAGTGGCATACGAGTCATACCACCGACGAGTACTACTTCACTGATATCAGAGACAGAAAGTTTTGCGTCTGCAAGAGCCTTCTTTACTGGTTCAAATGAAGCAGTAACAAGATCACCTACCAATTCTTCAAGTTTGGCACGAGAAAGCTTAATAAGTAAATGTTTCGGACCACTTGCATCTGCAGTGATAAATGGTTGGTTAATTTCTGTTTCATTAGCAGTCGAAAGTTCAATCTTTGCTTTTTCTGCAGATTCTTTAATTCTCTGAAGCGCGAGTGTGTCTTTTGAAAGATCTATCCCTTCTTGTTTCTTAAACTCATCTAATATCCAATGAATAATTCTTTGATCGAAGTCATCGCCTCCAAGATGAGTATCACCATTAGTTGATTTTACTTCAACGGTATCTTCGGCAACTTCGAGAATAGAGATATCAAAAGTACCACCACCTAAATCATAGACAGCAATCTTTTCATCTTTCTTTTTGTTAAAACCGTATGCAAGAGCAGCAGCAGTTGGTTCGTTGATGATACGACGAACATTAAATCCTGCAATCTCACCTGCTTCTTTAGTTGCTTTACGCTGTGAGTCATCAAAATATGCTGGCACAGTGATCACGGCATCAGTGATTTTCTCACCGAGTTTTTCTTCTGCATCCGCTTTCAGTTTACTTAAGATCATTGCCGAGATTTCTTGTGGAGAATATTCTTTTCCTCCCATTACAATTTTCACACCTTCTCCAGCTTGAATAATTTTGTAAGGAAGCGTTTTCATATCACGCTTCACTTCATCATCATTAAAATGACGACCAATAAGACGCTTCACAGAAAAAAGTGTATTTTCTGGATTGGTAACACCTTGACGCTTTGCCAAGAGTCCAACAAGGCGTTCCCCTGTCTTCGATACTGCAACCATCGATGGTGTAGTACGATTTCCCTCCTTATTTTCGATAATTGATGGAGCTCCTCCTTCGACGAATGACATCGCCGAGTTTGTTGTTCCCAAATCGATTCCTAATATCTTTGCCATAACATTATTGTTATTTACTTAATTATTTATTGAGTGGTTTTTTCGAGTACTCCTACTCTTCTGCTGTTCTACGGCGCCAAGTAGAACAGCTTCAAGCAGGACTACTCATTCACTTGTACGGCAATTTTCTTTGGTTTAACAGATTCTTCCTTTGGCATAGTAATAACGAGAACGCCTTTGTCGTATTTTGCTTTAGTGTCATTACCTTTCACTGCCATCGGAAGTACTACTGAACGAGAAAAACTCCCCGTACGAACTTCTCGATGATAATAATCCTCACGCTTCACTTCTTCTTTTTCCTCAGTTGAACCGCTCACTGTCAAGACATCATTCTCGATAGTGATGTCTACTTTCTTCGGATCTACTCCTGGCAGAGCGATCTCTGCAACAACATTGTCTTTATCTTGATAAATATCAAGAGCAGGAATAAAATCACGAAAAGAAAGTGTATCATCACCAAAAAATCGGTCAAAATCGCGAACTGGGAATGGAATGATACTTCGTGTCATATATTTTCACCTCCTCTCCTATTGTATTGTTAATATTTTTTCTTTATTGAATAATAACTTTTGCGGGTCGAATAACTTTTCCTCCAAGTTTGAATCCATTTTGAAGTATTTCAGTTATCGTATGTTCTAAAGACAAATCTTCTTTTTGATTCTCTTTTGTTTCTTCTTCATTTCCTTCCTTTGCTTGTTTCTTCTCCAGAGCCTCATGTATTGATGGATCAAATGTATCCCCTGCATTTACTGTTATCATTTCCACTCCATTTTGTTTCAAAACATCCTCTAATTGTTTCTCGATATACTGAATACCAACAACCCACGGACTTGTTTTTTGTTCAGATGGAATATGAGCTGTAGCAGAATGGAAATTATCAAGTACTGGTATGATATCAAGCACTAATTTTTCTATGAGCATTCCTCGTAAATCCTTCTGTGCTTCTCCCTGACGCTTCTTATAATTTTCAAAATCTGCTTGTGATCTTTTGAGATCAGTGAGATATTCTTCTGCTTGTATTTGCCATTTCGACTTCTCCTCTGATGATTCTTCTGTGCTTTCCTTTTGTTCCTGATTTTTCACTTCTTCTTCCTTTACTTCATTATCTTTATTCTTTTGCTTTGTTTTGTGTGTCATACATTTATTATGATGAACGAGTTAATCTATTTTTTATATATTCGAATTCTTTTTGTTTTTTCTCATCTGATATATTTTCTTCTTCTTTCTCTTCGCTATTCTCTGGTTCCATATCATTAGGTCAGAGAAATAAAGATGATAACAACAAGCGATGAGGAAAGGAGTTTTTTCATATACTCAATGAGAGATTTATTCTTTGCATAGTCCATACGTTTCGGACCGATGATAGCGAGCATACCTCTTTCGCCTCCTTTATTTTGATATGGAGCAACAATCATTGAGCAATTATTGATACCGTCAATAGGATTTTCATTTCCAATAAATATACGCGTTTCATTATCCTTCAGTTTGAGCATAATACCATCTATCTTCTCATCAAGAGAATCAAGTGTTTCGACGAGTTGACAAAGAGCGTCCATCTCTTGAAACTCTGGATTGTCAATGAGCTCTCTCATACCAAAATCATAGAACTCATCTTGATCCACGATACCTGAAACAGCAAGATTACCAGAAAGAGATGAAAGAAGTTTAGCAGTTGTACGACCGAGTCGTGTATGTTTCGCTCGGAGTTCAAGAAGTTCTTTCTGAAGGCGTCTCTGATCTTCACGCGAAAGATCTTTATCTCCCATCATTTCCTCAACAAAAATACGATAACCAGCATCAGTTGGAATGCGTCCGGCAGAGATATGCGGTTGATAGAGATACCCTTCTTCCTCGAGAGCAACCATATCACTCCGCAATGTTGCAGAACTCACACCAAAATCATAATTCTCAAGGATAACCTTCGAACCTACTGGTATCGCTGTTTTGGTATACAACTCAACGATAGCCGAAAGTAATTGTTTTTGACGATCATTCATAATTTTTTATTCTTACAAATCCATTATAAATATAAATTAGCACTCTGTCAAGTAGAGTGCTAATTTCAAAAAATACCTATCAAAAAATACCTTTCTATAAGAGAAAAACGAATTATTATCTATGAAAAAAGAGACTTTAGAAAAAGTCTCTTTTTTGTGAACATTGCCACTTTACGCACCGATTATTTTCAATGCGGATTGTCGAGTTGGTATGCTTTTGTCAACATTCTTGCAGTGTGAACAATGACAACATATTTTATGAAAATGACCATACTCATCTTTTCGTCTTTCGCGATTGACAAGCGCAAAAGCTGGAGTAATCCAGCATTGTGCTACATAGCACCATATTTGATAAACACGTTCCATAACACACCCCTTTCTTAAAAAATCTATCTCATCAATTTTCCATTCCTTCTTGTTCCATTTTTGAAATAATTCCTCCGCTTCGAATGTGAAGGATAATCAAATATACGATCTCTACATCCATCCCCAAGTAATATCTGTTTATTCAATCGTATCAACAGATTAAAAGCATCCATCGACATCGTTTGCATAGACAATATATGATCAAACAGCATCAACATAAAAAGATTCATACAAACTCCTTTTGTTAAAGAACGAAAACAATCATTTTACAGGATCATATCCTCCATCATTCCACGGATGACAACGGAGAATGCGTTTCATACCCTTCAGACATCCTTTCAAGACACCATATCGTTCAACTGCTTCATAGGTATACGCGCTACATGTCGGATAGAAACGACAAAAACGCTCTCCAAAAATTTTTCCCAAAAAACCATGATCAAGTGATAATGTTTTTTGATACATATAAATAATATGAAGAACAAATTTCTTCCACATATAGAAAAGAATATGAATGTTTCTGATTAAAGAATAACTCTCTCTACTTTTTTGTCAATTTTTTTCTTTTTTGATATACTTTAAAAATGAGAAGTAGAAAAAGAAAATATCTCATCCAATTTTCAAAAAGAAAACAAAAAAATGAAAAAACTCGAGCACAAAAATATAACATGGATTGATTTTGAAGATCCTACAGAGAACGATATCACATATCTTCAAGAGAATTTTGACATTCATCCTCTTGCTATTGAAGAATTGGCAACCCCTACTTATCAGCCAAAAATCGTACAATACGAAAGTTGTCTTTTCCTTTCTATTCATATTCCACTTTTTGATACTCAACATCGCACCACCTATCCTGGTGAGCTTGATATTATTCTCACAGAACATCATCTCATTACAAGCCATAGACAAAGTATTTATCAGTTAGGAAAGTTTATGGAAAGCCTCGAGAATAGTGCAATGAAGAAAAAGCTTTCTTTCGAAAGAACTCCTATGCATCTCTTGCACGATGTGATAGAGATATTATTGGATTCGTGTTTTCCACGACTCAATCATATTAGTCAAAAACTTGATTTTATTGAAACAGAAGTCTTCGCAGGAAAAGAAAAAGAAATGGTTTTTGAAATCTCTGTTCTGAAACGAGATATTCTCAATTTTCGACGCACTCTCAAACCACAAAGATCTATTCTTGAATCGATTGTACAGAAGAATCACCCTTTCATTCCGACGGACATAAAAATCTATTTCCAAGATTTGATCGGTACAAATATCCGTCTATGGAATATTCTCGAAAGTCAAAAAGAAACTATTGAAGCTCTTGAAGCAACAAACAACTCTCTTCTTTCCAATAAACTCGATCTCACAATGAAAGTTCTTACAATTTTCTCGGCAGTTCTTCTCCCGATGACCGTATATTCAAATATGCTTGCGATGAGTGCTACTATCCCATTTGCAAGCAGTCCGTATGCTTTCTGGATCCATGCCTCATTTATGGCACTTATTTCACTGACCACCATCGCTATCTTCAAAATAAAACAATGGCTCTAAAATAATGAACATTGTTTTTTTACTTCATTATGATATCTATGGTATCATAATTTTGTAACTGTTTATGTCTTTCGTATGCGTTTCTATAATACTCTTACTCAAAAAAAAGAAGATTTTCAATCTCTCGAACCAGGAAAAGTAGGAATGTACAGTTGTGGCCCTACTGTGTATAGTTTTATTCATATCGGCAATATCCGAGCGTATGTCTTTTCAGATACATTAAGGAGAGTGCTTGAGAACGCTGGCTATGAAGTCCGTCTTATAAAGAACATTACTGATGCAGGTCATTTGACGAATGATGATATTGCTCAGGGTGATAGTGGTGAAGATAAAATTGAGAAAAAAGCGCGTGCAGAGAAAAAGACACCTGAAGAAATTACCCTTTTTTATGAAAACTATTTTCATAAAACAGAAGAAGCAATGAACATTCTTCCTGCGCACTATTTCCCCCGTGCCACAGCTCATATACAACAAATGATAAAACTTATCGAGATACTCATCGCCAAAGGTCATGCGTATGAAAAAAATGGCAATGTCTTTCTTGATGTTACAACTTTTCCTGATTATGGTAAGCTTTCCGGCAATACTTTGGAACATCTGAAAGTTGGTGCTCGTCTTGAAGAACATCCAGACAAAAGAAATCCATGGGATTTTGCACTCTGGCTCAAAGCACCCAAAGAACATCTGATGCATTGGCCATCACCGTGGAGCGAAGGCTACCCTGGTTGGCACATCGAATGTAGTGCGATGAGTATGGAATATCTTGGTGATACTTTCGATATCCATACTGGAGGCGAAGACAATATCTTTCCTCATCACGAAGCAGAAATCGTACAGTCAGAAGGTGTAACCGAAAAACCTTTTGTACATTATTTTCTTCATACAAGACATATTCTTATCAATGGAGAAAAAATGTCTAAATCAAAAGGCAATTTTTACATTCTCGAAGATATTATCAATCAAGGGTTTTCTCCAATGGATTTTCGTATACTTCTCCTCAGCTCACAATATCGCAGTCAAATGAATTTCACATGGGAATCACTCTCTCAGGCTAAGAAAAATAGAATGAGTATTTTTGCAACATTAAAAAGAATAGAAAATGAAAAGATATCAGATAATACTTCTTTTGATGGTAGCGATGAATATAAAGAAATAGAAGAAGCTATGAACGACGATATGAATTCCCCTGAAGCACTTTCTCTCACACTCGCGCTTTGTAAAAAAATCAATACATCTCTTGATAAAAATATATCTCTCAATAATACTCATTTGCGTCTTATTTTCAAA
Organism: Candidatus Moraniibacteriota bacterium; assembly: GCA_037441965.1. GTDB lineage: Bacteria > Patescibacteriota > Minisyncoccia > Moranbacterales > UBA1568 > UBA1568. The sequence goes on from JBBIRD010000011.1 coordinate 19,272, forward strand.
AAAATATTTTTCCTTTTCGGACTCAAGGAAGAAGAAATCATTCCTGATGAAATCATAAAGATGGCGGAGGAGAGAGAGAAAGCTCGTAATGAAAAGCGATTCTCTGAATCAGATCATCTACGAGACATTATCCTCTCTCGTGGATACAATATAAAAGATACAAAAGATGGTTATGAGGTTCATAAGGCATAAAAAGCCTCTTTTCTGAAAAATATACCAACAGTTGAATTCTCTTCGATAGTACAGTATAATAGGATGACCCAAAGAAACAGACGAAAATGACCCAAACAAAAGAACATCTTCGCGTGCCACCACATAATCTTGAAGCAGAAACATCTGTTCTCGGTTCTTTGATGTTAGACAAAGATGCGATCATAAAAATTGCCGATCTCATCAAAGTTGGTGATTTCTATAAAGATGATCACAATCTCATCTATGAAGTTATGCTCACGCTGTATGAGGAACGCGAACCTATCGATGTACTCTCTCTTGCAAACAAACTCGAAGAAAAAGCTCAACTCGAAAAAATTGGCGGATCAAATTATCTTGCATCACTTGTTAATTCTGTTCCATCGGCAACAAATGTTGTCCATTATGCCAAAGTAGTCCAGAAAAAAGCAATGCTTCGTCGTCTTATCCGCGCAGCGAGTGATATCACTGAACTTGGCTATGATGAATCAGAAGATGTACAAAAACTTCTCGACCAAGCAGAACAAAAAATATTTGCTGTTTCACAAAAATATATCAAACAAGATTTTATCCCTATAAAATCTATTCTGGAAGTTGCCTTTAATCGTATTGATGAACTTCACAAAAGTGATCATACTTTTCGCGGTGTACAGACTCACTTTCCTGATCTTGATAATATCCTTGCTGGATTACAAAAATCTGATCTTGTTATTCTTGGTGCGAGACCATCAGTTGGTAAAACATCTTTTGCTCTTGATATAGCAAGACAAATTGGTATTTATTCAAAAGTACCGGTGGGAATCTTCTCTCTTGAAATGGGATCTGATCAACTTGTTGATCGTATGATCGCTTCACAAGCGAGTGTTGATCTCTGGAAACTGCGTACCGGTAAACTATCAAGCGAAGGTCCTAATAACGATTTCGAACGCATTTCTGATGCTATGGGAGTACTTTCTGAAGCCCCTATCTTTATTGATGATTCTGGATCACTCAACATTATGGAGATGAGGACTATGGCTCGTCGGTTACAAGCAGAACACAATCTGGGAGTGATTATCATTGATTACCTTCAGTTAATGGAAGGTCGTAGCAGTAAAGGAGATAATCGTGTTCAAGAAATATCCGAAATATCACGTGGATTGAAACAGCTGGCCCGCGAACTCAATATCCCTATTATAGCTCTGTCACAGCTTTCTCGTGCTGTCGAATCCAGACCAGATCAAACACCAAAACTTTCAGATCTTCGTGAATCAGGATCTATCGAACAAGATGCCGATGTCGTTCTCTTTCTCTATCGTGAAGATCGAGTCAAACCAGATACACCAAATAAAAACATTGCTGATATCATTATCGCTAAACATCGTAATGGCCCTGTTGGGAAGGTTCAACTTTTCTTTGATGACAATTCTGCATCTTTCAAATCACTTGAAAAAATACATAATAATTAATATAAAATACATACTTTATTAGTTTGTATGTCGCATTTTCTTTTCTATGCATTATCCAAAAGTTTTTAAATCTCTTATTGCTCATTTTTCATCACTTCCATCTGTCGGACCAAAAATGGCTGAGCGTATCGTTTTATATCTTTTCAAACAAGACGAAGAAAAATTACAGAGTTTCGCTGAAGATCTTGAGATGCTCCATCATCTAAAAAGTTGCCAACGTTGTTTTCATATCGCTGAAAGTAATCTCTGCGCAATTTGTGATGATCCAAAAAGACAAAGTGACACACTCTGTCTTGTTGAAGAACCTCTTGATGTTATCGCCATCGAACGCATCGGATTATACCGAGGACTCTATCATGTTTTAGGAGGTTTGATCGAAAGCGGAAAAAACGATAATAGTCATAATCTCCATATAACAGAACTTCTTCATCGTATAACAGATGAAAATATACAAGAGGTCATTCTTGCTACCAATCCAACAACAGAAGGCGATATGACTGCTCTCTATCTTAAGAAAAAACTTGAACCATTCCATATCAAAGTAACCCGCATTGCTCGCGGTATGGCCACTGGTGGCGATATCGAATATGCTGATGAAATGACTCTGTCGGCATCATTGACAAATCGCAAAGAAATGATATAATTTTTTAAGAGTAATCACTGCAAAGGAGTAAACATGATGACTCATCTTGTACCCTTCCAACCAGGAATGGAAGGAAAATTTGTTTCCTATGAAGAGATAGAGGAAAGGGAGGAATATTGTTTCAGATGTAAAGGGAAATTCCTGTCTGAAATATCAAAGATAAAACGCGGAAATGATATGTATCACATATCTTGCGCAAAAAAAGAGGCATATCGTTTTTTTACAGATATGATAAAATGAAGCAAAAAAACCAGCAAGGTATCACCCTACTGGTTTTTAATTTCTCAAAGAAAAATTGACTAAGCAATAATTTTTGTAATTTCTACTTCAGTATATGATTGACGATGACCAAAACGAACGAGATAGCGCTTCTTTGCTTTGTGTTTGATACCTTTCACTTTCTCATAACGATCCTGAGCAACTATTTTTCCTTCTACAACGGACTTTGTCAATACAGGTGTACCAACTTGTACATCTTTTTCATCACCTGTAAAGAGTACTTCAAATGTGACAGTATCACCTACTTCTTTTTCTAATTTTTCAATTTTTACCTTCTGTCCTTCGGAAACCTTATACTGCTTTCCACCAGTTCTAATAATCGCAAGCATATGCCAAAAATAAGTCATTTATATACCTAATCACTATACGGTATTTTCATCAGATTGTCAAACTTCATCTACTCAAGTATAGCTTTTATGCGACGAATACCAGCTGAACAAGCTTCTTCTTTGATAATCTTAAACTTTCCCAATACAGATGTATTTGTCACATGAGGACCACCACAAAACTCAAGACTAAAATCTCCAATTTTATAGACACGCACTTTTTCTCCATATTTCTCTTCAAAAAGTCCTATAGCACCGAGTTTTTCTGCTTCTTCTTTTGGAATATCCTGATAAGTAACAGACAAGGATTCTTTAATCTTTTCATTTACTCTATCTTCTACTTTCTTCTTTTGTTCATCAGTCATCTTCTCAGAATGAGAAAAATCGAAGCGTAATCGTTCTGGGGTAATATTGCTCCCCTTTTGCATCACATGATTGCCTAATATTTCCCTGAGAGCTTGTTGTAAAAGATGCGTGGCAGTATGATATTTTACTGACATTTCACTCTGATCAGCAAGACCGCCTTTGAACTTTCCAGCACTAGCAGAGCGTGAAAGTGTTTGATGTTTCTCAAACTCCTTCTGAAAATCTCCGCGATGTATTTCTTTTCCTTCTTCTTTCGCAATTTCTTCGGTCATTTCAAAAGGGAATCCATATGTGGAAAAAAGCTCAAAAGCATCTGATCCAGTGAAGGATTCTTTTGCAAGATATTTCTTTAACTCTTTCATTCCTCGAACAAGTGTTTCTCTAAATTTTTCTTCTTCAGAATGAATAATCTTTCCAATATATTCTTCTTTCTCTTTTAAGAATGGATATGCCTTTTGATATTCTTCAACCAAAGGATGTACAAGCAAAGCAAGTGATCCTGTTTTTATATGAAGCATATCAGCAAATCGTACTGATCGACGCAGAAGTCTACGGAGAATATACCCTTGATCAGTATTTGATGGTACAACACTATCTGCAATGAGAAATACGCTTGCACGTATATGATCCATCACCACCCGAAAGGCATAAGTATATGTATCATCTTCACCATATTTTTTTTGAGACAACTCTTCAAGGGTATGACGAAGGGTATCGAAGACATATCCAAAAAATATATCTGGTTGATTTTCTTTAGCGGCAATAAGTCTTTCTAATCCTCCTCCAAAATCAACATTTTTCTGAATCAGTTTTTCAAAACCGGTGCTTGTTTTTCTGTACTCCATAAACACATTATTGCCAATTTCCATAAACCGTCCACAATCACAATTCGTATGGCAGGGGTCATTTTTCCAGGGTGATTTTTCATGAAGACCAAGAGAAGCACCAAAATCCCAAAACATTTCTGTATCAGGACCTCCTGGTTCACCTTCAGGCATATTGCTTGGCACGCCAGAACGACTCCACCAATTTTTCTTTTCAGAATAATAAAATATCTTCTCATTTTCTTGAATACCATTTTTTTCTGGATCTTCACCAATTTTCGCTTCTATACCCCTTGTCTTCAGAAGTTTTTGCCAAAGAAGTGCTGATTCCGTATCCTTTGGAATACCTAAAGATTCATTGCCACGAAAACATGTAAAGAAAAGATGCTGTGGATCAAGTTGTATTTTTTCAGTCAAAAATTGCCACATCCATTGAATTTGTTCGTCCTTAAAATAATCACCAAATGACCAATTCCCAAGCATCTCAAAAAAAGTAGTATGTCGATTATCTCCAACCTCTTCAATGTCTTGTGCTCGAAAACATTTTTGCGAATCCGTGATACGCGAACCTAGTGGATGTTTTGTTCCGAGTAAATATGGAACAATCGGTTGCATTCCTGACCCTGTAAAAAGTGTCGTCGGGTCATTTTCTGGAACAAGTGGTGAAGAAGGAATAATTTTATGTCCTTTCTCTTCAAAAAATTTCAAATATGTCATTCGTACATCTTCCATATATCATTCTTTCTCAATTCATTAATGTTCTTTTGCAGTGATTTCCCTTAAAGCGTATTTATCTTTTTCTTCATATGAAGAACTTCTTCATCTGCTCTTTCTTTATCTCGTTTCAATAATTCAAGATTATGTTCTTTTGTCTCAAGTTCAGATCGTAAATGGTCTATTTCTTTTTTTATTCTCTTTATTTCTGTCTCTGCTATAATATATTTTCCTTCAAATTTCTTCGCTTCTGTTTGTAAATTAAAAAGTTCAAATTGATATCTCCCAATTTCCATTCTTCTCTGTGTCTTCTCAATATCTGATACATTATTCATAACGATACAACAGTTTAGCAATTATTATGTTTTTATGCAAAAATAGCGTCTTATTAAGGTTCTTTCGGCGCAATAAGAATAGAAACACGATTTTCATTTTTTGGAATAACATCAATCAGACCACCAAAAGAGAAACGAAATTGTACCTTGTACACCTCCGGAAAATCCTTCGTCAGATTCTCAATATACGAACTCTTTTGTCCTAACACTGCCTTCTTTATTTTCTGTTGATCGATATTTGTTTCTGTATCGATTATAGAATGTACTTTGATACGAAATGTATTGGATGAAAAATCAACAATAGAATGATCATACGATGGTAGAATCGACGTGATACGGAAAAGAGGCTTTTCATTCTCAGAAATAATACTCTCTTTTATTTTTTGTTCATCAAAAACAAGCGCTCTCATCTTAAATATTCCTGTATATTCAAATGTGTTTGACACAGATCCAATTTCTGGTAAGACTGGTTTATCAAGAGGAGTAATTTCTATTTGATCATCAATCACGGCTTCGTTTTTTAGCATATCATTGCGCATATCTGACAAAAACAGATCCTTTGCTTTATCTTCAGCATTTTTGATAGCTGTATCGATGTCTACTTTAGCAATCACATTTACATCTGAAAGTGTGCCTGTGCCCCCTCCTGTGATTGCTTGAGTTGCTTTCGCTGTAAACTTCGCATATTTCTCTCCCCCTTTGAATCCTGGTATAGAAAATACGACAAGTTCTTTAGTATTGTATGATTCACCTACTTGATCAGCAATAATCGATGCTTCTATAACACCTGGCTCATTTTTCCCATCAATCACTTTCATACCAGGAACAACAATATTTTCTTCGAGACGAAATAATTTACCATCTGTTGTCTCTAGTCTCGTTGTTGCGATGAGAGGCTGATCTTCGGTGCTATAAGAATTCATTATTTGTATTTTACCGTGTGCCTTTTGTCCTGAACCCTCACTCTTTCCTGTTGCAGAAACACTAACGCTCACTTCTTTCTCGGCTTCAATAATACGAGTAGACAAGATATTTTCACTGGCATTCTGTGTATCTATCATTCCTTGAAACTCTTTATCAACAGTTTGAGTCGTTCTGTATGGAGTCAATGTAATTTCTACTTTCGAAAAAAAGAAAAGTAC
>JBBIRD010000011.1:25637-28399 GCA_037441965.1 Candidatus Moraniibacteriota bacterium
ACATCTTCTTGTGGCATTATTTGCATAGGCATCTCCAAATCTTTTTCAGAAAGTTCAAGATGTGTTGCTTTTTTCATAATATCTTCAGAATAATTTTCCGTAGGAATACCTGCCTTCTCAGCAAGTGCTCTTCCTACTTCATCTTGACTGACGATCACTATTTCTTTATCAAATTTTTCTGCTTCTCGAGCAAGAAGGCGTAAATTGATAATACTCTGAAGAACGAGTGCTCTTTTCGGAAAAACAAAAAGAATCTCCTTTGAATCTGCTTTATGCAAACGTCTAATCACAGAGATAATTTCTTCATCAGATTCGATATAAAATATTTGTGGCATACGAGCACATTTTAGAATTTTTATTGTCTTTCTATAGATTCCAAACTCCTGTGTAAAATACTAGCAAGCATTTTTTCTTTCTCAACATAATCAAGAAAAGCCAAATTTGCAAGTCCGACTGGTGTAATATCCTGTGGATTCGTTAATTCACCTGTTGTGTCAACAATGCGTGTAACATTTTGTGGTTGAAGAAATCCTACTTGCGGTTGTTTCGAAAAAGGTAACGTTTTTTCCCACCATTCGTGTGAAAGTAATGTTTCTTTTATTTCCGGTAACGCTGATCCTCCACCACAAAGGAAAATCCGTGATGGAAGCATATCAGTTTCAGCAAACTCAAGAAGCGAGAGTTCAACTCCACCAATCCAAACACGACAATCATCTGAAAAAATCTGTCGTACGATTCCCGTATCTTCACTGTTCAATTGACCATTGGTATAATCTATTTTCATTTTCTCAGCCATTTCAAAACTCAGATTAAACTCTTGCATCAAGTGTTTCGTAAAAGCACGACCACCGAGAGCAAACATTTTTGTCCCTTCGAGTCCTCCGTTACGCACTACTGCAATATCCGTCGTGCCTCCTCCAATATCGATAAATATTGCATTAAAATCCATCATATCCGGAACCTCGATAGAACGAGCAACTGCATACGGTTCTGCAGCGATAGAAAGCAGATCGAGATCCAATTCATCAGCAATAGTTTGGAGGGCACCCAAATGGATCATTGGAGCATACGCATTAAAAACACTCATCGAAACATCTGTTCCTTGAAAATTGATAGGATTAGAAAGACGGTACCCATCAATGCGTACATCGACAATAGCAGCATTGATAAGTTTCACGTCTATATCTTCTTGCCCTGTTTCCCATGCTAATTGTTTTTTGATACGCTCAAAAGCTTTTTGTTGAACTCTTTCAACAATAGTTCGTAACTCGGCAATGCCAATATGGAGTGCAGGATTTACTCGTTCATAATGTACAGTAGTCGTTGTTCCTTTAACAAGTTCCCCTGCGATACCAATAATACTTTTTTCGACTTTCTTGACACCTGCTTTTTCTTTGGCAAGTATGATGGCTTCACGAGATGATTCGATAACACCGCTAATATCAGACACTGCACCACTTTGCATATTACCAATTTTCTGTGGCACTCTACCAACACCAATCACAATACCACTTTTCTTTTGTTGATCAATACGAAAAATAATCGCCTTTACGATCTCCGTTCCTATATCAAGAGCCAAAATAAGATCAGTTTCTTTCTTCCACGGAAGTTTTGAAAAAATCCCCATATAAAACCTCAAAATTATATTTTTATATTTAACACCTCTTTTATTTTCTTATACATCTTCTTACCACTAATTCAATCGTTCAGGATGTACTTTCTCTATCATATCACTCATTTCACTTTTTGATAATAACCCAGCAATCGCTCCATAATGACCGATAACGCTTCCACTGTTTAATATACCATATTGAAGTGCCTTTTCAATAGAATATCCATCAAGAATAGCGGAAAAAAATCCAGATGCAAAAGAATCTCCACAACCAGTACTGTCAACAACATTTTCTCGTGTAAAAATTGGACAATACCAATACTCTGTACCATCAAAACTCCAAGCACCTCTTTTCCCATCAGTCATTCCGATAGTCTTCGCACCGACAGTATGTAGAGTCTTCAATAAAAACATTTCATTATCAAGATGATCGCGTGGTAAATCTTTCTTCATATTCAGCACGAGTTCAATGGCTTCATCTTTATTCAAAAGTAAGATATCACTTTCCGCAATAACTTGAAGAACCATTTGAATATCAGATTTGATATTGTGTTGACCAGGATTAAAAGCTAGGGAACAATGCATTTTATTCTTTAAAGCAAGAATTTTTCTTAAGTTTTCTTGCCAATTGCCATTCAAGGCACTCACAAAAAACCATTCTGCGCCTTTCAATTTTGTATCAATAATCTCCAATTTTTCATTCGCATCACGGTTATGAAAAATGGTTCGTTCTCCATTTTGCGTTAACACAACAATAGCCGAAAGATCTGTTTTTGCTGATTTATCAACAGAAAGGAGTTTTGTTGGCACATTTGCTGATTGAAATTCATTTATAATCCAGTCACCTACTTCATCATTACCAATTTTGCTATAACAAGAAGCATTGTGACCGAGCCTAACTAATCCATGAGAAACATTGGCAGCGACGCCCCCTACTGCCTCATAACGATTTACAACACGATATTTCCCTCCAAGCTCAAAAGCAATTTTTTCTTTCGAAGTAATATCTTCAGGAGTTTCAATAATTACTCCTTCGTCCGTCGGGAAGAAAATATCTTTTGAAGTAGAACCGATACAAATGACTCTATATGATGGTGTTGTGAAAAACATAAATAATATAAACAACTTATTTTTAGTATATCATAAAATC
>JBBIRD010000012.1:0-18373 GCA_037441965.1 Candidatus Moraniibacteriota bacterium
TTGAGAGTTTGATCCTGGCTCAGGATGAACGCTGGCGGCGTGGATAAGGCATGCAAGTCGAAAGGGTTTAGGCCCTTGGCAAACGGGTTCGGATAACATAGGAATTTTCCCTAAAGTCATGGATAATCCAGAGAAATTTGGAATAATACATGATATGCTCTACGGAGTAAAGATTTATCGCTTTAGGAGAAGCCTATGTCCTATCAGCTTGTTGGTGAGGTAATGGCTCACCAAGGCTATGACGGGTAGGGGGTGTGAGAGCACGGCCCCCAACATTGGAACTGAGACACTGTCCAAACACCTACGGGTGGCTGCAGTCGAGAATATTCCACAATGGACGAAAGTCTGATGGAGCGACGCCGCGTGCGGGATGAAGGCCTTCGGGTTGTAAACCGCTTTTTTCAGGGAGCAATTTCGATGAGAGTACCTGAAGAATAAGAGGTTACTAACTCTGTGCCAGCAGTAGCGGTAATACAGAGACCTCAAGCGTTATCCGGATTTATTGGGCGTAAAGGGCAGGTAGGTGGATATGTTAGTCGGGCGTTAAATCTCGGGGCTCAACCCCGAACAGGCGTTCGAAACGGCATATCTAGAGGATGTGAGAGATCAGTGGAATTTATGGTGTAGTAGTGAAATGCGTTGATATCATAAAGAACACCCAAGGCGAAGGCAACTGATTGGCACATATCTGACACTGAGCTGCGAAAGCGTGGGGAGCGAATAGGATTAGATACCCTAGTAGTCCACGCCCTAAACGATGCATACTAGGTGCAGGGAGAATCGACCCTTTCTGTGCCGGAGCTAACGCGTTAAGTATGCCGCCTGGGAAGTACGATCGCAAGATTAAAACTCAAAGGAATAGACGGGGATCCGCACAAGTGGTGGAGCATGTGGTTTAATTCGACAGTAAGCGAGGCACCTCACCAAGGTTTGAAATCTAGCTGCAGAGCCCAGAAATGGGATGTTCTTCGAGAGTGCTAGACCAGGTGCTGCATGGTTGTCGTCAGCTCGTGTCGTAAGATGTTCCGTTCAGTCGGGAAACGAGCGCAACCCCTGTGAAGTGTTATATATGTCACTTCAGACTGCCCTCTCATTTGTTCAGAAACAATGTGTTTGTGATCAAGTGAGAGGGAGGAAGGCGGGGATGACGTCAAATCAGCATGGCCCTTTGACACCTTGGGCGACACACGTGCTACAATGGCCGGAATAAAGGGTTGCCAAATCGCGAGATGGAGCTAATCCCAAAAATTCGGTCTCAGTTCGGATTGCAGGCTGCAACTCGCCTGCATGAAGCTGGAATCACTAGTAATCGTTGATCAGCCACGCAACGGTGAATGCGTTCTCGGATCTTGTACTCACCGCCCGTCACACCAAGAGAGCCGGCAATACCAGAAGGTCCTGTGTCAAATCAGGAACTACGGTAGGGTTGGTAATAAGGGTGAAGTCGTAACAAGGCATCCGTAGCGGAAGCTGTGGATGAATCACCTCCTTTCTAGGGAGATAAAGGTGTACGAATTTTGATCTATGATCAAAGTCACAACCATTATGGTCGTTCATTGTATAATTCAGTGCCGACGCTTAGGCGAGAGCATTTCTAGCAATGAAACATACTAAAAAGAGATCTTACGAAAAAGGACTAACCGCAAAAGATATTGATTGTATATTGTTTATTAAGAAGTATTTAGTGCTTCACTTCTTTTTTCTTGATGCCTATCGAAAGATAGGTTTTCTTGTTTTTTATCTTTATTATATTGTAAGTTATTTTTCTTTATAAATAGAGCATATTGTATTATGTATCAGATGCAAGAAAAAAATATATTTTTAAAAGTAAAACGATCTTCTGCAGGTCTCGGACTTTTCACTCTTATTCCAATGAAGAAGGGGATAACAATCATCGAATACATCGGTGAGCGCATCTCTGTAACAGAAGGGGACAAACGAAATAATCGTTATATTTTCAATGTAAGTAGTCGTATTGATATTGATGGAAGTCCTCGATACAATATGGCTCGTTATATCAATCATTCATGCAGACCAAATTGTGAAGCTGTCAATCGTCGTGGAAGAATTTTTATTATTGCGAAAAAAAATATTAAAGCAGGAGAAGAGCTTCATTATAATTATGGAAAGAATTATTTTGAAGGACTTATTTCTGCAGATGGTTGTCTTTGTGCTCGGTGTACTGCATAAGAGGATATCTTTTATTTTGAACACTCTTTCGAGGAGTGTTTTTTCTTTATTTTTAGAGATATTTTGGAACGATGAAAGAAAATGATCAATGAAACAGTAGTAATAAGTAAGGACAAAAACTTGATTATTTGTCTATGAAAAGGATAGACGTCGAAAAAATATGTACAAAGACCAGCAATAGTATGCAGGTTTTTTTGTGGTATAATACCAGTGTAATTTATAAATACAATACTATGAAACACAACATAGGTAATGTTGATAGAATAGTGCGTTTTATAATCGGAGCAGTACTTGTTTTCGTTGGTTTTTCGTTGGCGAAGTGGTGGATTATGATTATTGGTGGAATTGTTTTTTTGACAGGATTGATACGCTTTTGCGCACTGTATACACTCTTTGGAGTGTCAACTTGCCCTATTGAAACACCAAAGGAATAATCGTAAGTAATTATGAGTTCGAATTTCAAGAATCAAAATGCTGAGCAAGTAAAAGAATTTCTTGAAAAGATTCAGTCTCCTTTTGTTATTATATTTATTCTTATTGTTTTCTTTGGTCCATTTTTAAGTACTTTGAATACATTACAAATTATGGGAACTATTATATTTATTTTTGTATTGATATTGATCGTTGTTTCGATCAAACAAATCAACCAATATGAGCGTGGCGTAAAATTTACTCTTGGGAAATTTACCAGTGAGATGGATCCGGGATGGCGACTTGTATTTCCAGTGATCCAATCATATCAAAAGGTGGATATGAGAGTACGAGCTGTCGATGTTCCTGATCAAGAAGCAATCACGAAAGATAACATTTCTGTTACCGTGAATGCAGTTATTTATTATCGTATTAGTTCAGCAAATAAAGCTATTCTTGAGGTGGAAAATGTGTATTATGCCGTCTCACAACTTGCTCAAACGACAATGCGAAATATCGTCGGAGAAGTCGATCTTGATCAACTTCTTTCAAATAGGGATTCTATCGCGGAACGCATCAGAATCATTGTTGATAAAGCAACTGATGTATGGGGTGTTCAAGTTCATTCAGTTGAATTAAAGGATGTTACATTGCCAGAAGAAATGAAACGCGTGATTGGGAAACAAGCGGAAGCTGAGAGAGAAAAACGATCAGTGATCATCAAAGCAGAAGGTGAAGTTATTGCATCTGAGAATCTCGCGAAAGCAGCGACTATCCTTTCTTCTGCAAGTGGAGCGTTACATCTTCGAACGCTCAATACACTGAATGATCTTTCATCTGATCAGTCGAATACTGTAATCTTTGCACTTCCTGTTGAAGTTTTACGCGCTTTTGAAAAAAGAGAAGATAAGTAACGAAACGTTCTTCTGTTTAAAAGTAAATTGCAACTCAGTGAGAATGTAAGAAGATACGATTGACAAAGATGTGATATATAAGTATTATAGCAATTCATAGAAGATTTTTTCTATGTTGTGTTTTAGTACTTTTTCAAAAAGGAGTAGGAAATGAGTGAATTATCTCGCACATCTCTGGTGCAATGGTTTGTAGAATGTGATGTATTTACGAATGAGAGTATTGAACAAGAACTTGCCTCGCGCGGATTGGGTCATGACAGTATCAGTCGTTATCCCGATATGATAGGTTCTGATGGGAAACTTCATGATGTTCTCCTTATTCCAGGGACATTTGTAAAAAAATTGAAATCAGCTCGTCTGAATGATAGACGATTCCAGTTCCGTTTTTGGAAACGAAATAGTTCCAAAGGAACAATTTATCCAGCGGATTTTGTGGAACAGAAACCTCTAAGTGAAACAGAGAAGTTTCGTGCTATCGCTAAGAGATTGAGTGAAATTTCTCTTGCGAAGAAGAAATAAAAGAGATCGTTATAAGGAATTTTATAAACGAGGTATGTGAACTACACAGCCTCGTTCTTTTATTTCTTTTTATCTTCGAGATCACGAATTTCCTTGAGAAGTTCTTTAAGAATGTTTTCAATGTGATAGATTTTTTCCTGTTCATTTTGGTGTTTGAGAGCTTTGCGTTCATCTTGTTTCCCGAGTTCGTCTACATCTTCACTGATTTCTTCTACGTCTTCTTGAATATCATCGATATCTTTGGAAATTTCTTCAACATCATCAGATATCTCTTCTACATCATCTGATATTTCTTCAACATCCTTACTGACTGCATTGAGTTTATGAGCCTGATGATTGATAGTCATCTGAATGAAAATGGAGAGATAGATGGCTTCAAGAGAAACTGCTGTAGTGAGAATCAGCATAATTTGGTCAAAACTAAAACCGAACCATTGCAGTGAGAAAACGCCGACAAAGAAAAATGTGTGCGCCACGAGAGAAAGAGGGGATCCGATATGTTTTGTTGTATGTAAAGCAAATCCTTCAATGGAGGAAGATGATTTTTCAATATTTTGTTTGATAATTTGTTTCATATTTTGAGTATAGATGTTTTTATTGTTTTTGAGAAGTTTAGGTCTCATTGACAACCTATTTTTTTGGAGTATACTCAGAAATGTTATTTCTCTTTTGAGAAATGTTTTTTATTTTTTATTGAAAAAATAACAATTATTTTTGTGTATATGTTCTTTTTTTTAAAAACAATAATTTATGCATCGGTACATTAGTGTTCAAGAAAGGATAAAATATAATTGGAAATCTGGATTGACGGTCGCTTTTGTTTCTATTCCTTTGTCTATTTCGCTCGCAGTAGCTGCAGGAGCGACGCCATTGATGGGTGTTATTACGTCTATTTGGGCGGGTTTAATTGCTTCTTTTTTTGGTGGGAGTAATTATAATATCGTTGGTCCTACTGGTGCACTTTCCGGAATTCTTATTGTGTATGCTATGTCGTATGGCATTGCGATTATGCCACTCTTGGCAATTTTGGCAGGAGTATTTATTTTAATAGTGTATGCGTTGCGCTGGGAGAAATATATTATGTTTATCCCATCGAGTGTTGTACACGGTTTCACTCTTGGTGTAGCGTTTATTATTGGGTTAGGACAGATGAATTTTGCTCTTGGATTGAAAAATCTTCCAGTGCATGAGAAAATGCTCGAGAATCTGCACGAAACGCTTCTTCATATTGGATTTGCAGAATGGTGGACATTTGGTATTTTCGGCATCGGACTGCTTTTTCTTTTTGTATGGAAATATTTTTTTAAAAATGTTCCTGGAGTGATTGTCCTTGCACCTCTTGGTATTATGCTTGGATATGCGTCGCAAGTAGGAATGATTCATATAACCATTCAAACATTATTCACTAAGTTTGGGGATATCTCAGGAAATCTCTTTGCTGTACCAAAGATTGCTTTTGTTTTGAATACAAATGTTATCGAGGGGGCTCTTGCTATCAGTCTGGTTGCTATTCTCGAGACATTGCTCTCTGCAAAAGTTGCTGATGGTATGACTCATACGAAGCATGATTCACGAAAGGAAGTTTTAGGAGTTGGTTTGGCAAATATAGCCTCAGGTCTTTTTGGAGGTATTCCTGCAACAGCAGCACTTGCACGGACTGCCCTTAATATAAAAAGTGGCGCAAATAACAAAATGTCAGCCACTGTGAGTAGTTTTTTTGTTGTTCTTATTTCTTTTCTTTTGCTTTCAGTATTCAAATATTTGCCATTGCCTATTATTGCATCGGTATTGGTATTTACTGCTATACAAATGGTCGAAAAGAAGCACTATATTGCTATTTATCGCAATGATAAATCAGCACTTTTTGTTTCTCTCCTTGTGGCGGTAGTGACTATTGTTGTTGAACCGATGACAGGGCTTCTCGTAGGTGCTGCAGCAGCACTTCTTATTTTTGTCGATCGAGTATCAAAATCTGAAACAGAGATTACGATCAATAAGAATAAACAAATTATTGGTCGTGTCAATGCGACAAAGTTTCTTCGTTTGAAGGATCATGGAGATGTTTTTGTCTATCGCTTTGCCGGTCAGCTTACCTATGTTAATGTTCAATCGCATTTGAATACTATTCGGGGAATGAAGGGAAATGCGAAATTTGTTATTTTATCCCTTCGCAATCTCTTTTTTATTGATATGGATGGAGTGGAGGCTCTTGAAGAAATGATTGATACGCTTGAATCTAAAGGAAAAAAAGTTTTTCTTTCTGCTATTGGCGGTCTTGTAAAAGATTCTCTAAAAAGAGAACATTGGTATGGCGAAATGCGTAAAAGAAATCGTATTTTCGAAAGTACTCAAGATGCTTTGGAAGATATCAATAATATGATCGCTTAATTTTTTTGTGAAAAAATATATTTAAGAAAAATCTTTCTCGAGAGATTTTTCTTTTTTTATATATTGGTGTATACTGAAAATGTGAGAAATAAATAATCAACATAAAAACATATATTGATATGCCAAAAATAAAAAAAGGACTTATTCTTATTGCGGTTGTTATTGTAGCAACAGCATTTGTATATTATGGATATTTTGTGAAAGTTATTCAGAATTGGCGTGATGGAGATGATGACGATGATCGATCGTTTGCAACGACGACAGCGCCAGAGTCATTTGTTGAAGTGCGAAAAGTGAGCGCAGAAGTTACTTATATGGCAACGGAAGACAAACAAGACACTCTTCGTTTTGTTGTTTCGCTTGATGAAAATAATGTCATTACACATTTAACAACACTTGATGCAAAGACGGGCGAAGTTCCAGAGAAGAAGAAGAATTTTACGGAAAAAGCTTCAGCAATGATTGTTGGGAAAAAATTGAGTGAACTTTCAGGTATTGATAATGTGGCAAAATCTTCATATACCACGAATGCTTTCAATAGTGCTATTGATCGATTGAAAGCACAACTTTAATTATTATAGTTGTCATGGAAGAGTTTTCTTTTGATGGACTTGGCACAAAATGGTTTGTAAGAATCGATGGTGCTTCTGTAACAGAAGAAGTAAAGCAGAATATCTTTCATTTTACTCAACATTTTGAAAAGCGTTTTTCTCGTTTTCTTCGTGAATCAGAGGTGAATGCTTTTCGAACTTCTCATCGTGGTTTATATCCAATTTCTTCAGATTTTTTTTCATTGTTACATCAAGCCGATATACTTCGTACAGTAACAAGAGGAAGATACAATCCTGTTGTGGCGAGTTTTTTGGAAGAGATCGGATACGGGAATACAAAAAATCTTCCTCATTTCAATCGTGTTAGAGAAGATATTCCGCAGTGGGCACTTAAAAATCAAATGCTCTTTATTGATGGTCCAATAGCTTTTGATTTTGGAGGCATTGGCAAAGGTTATTGTATAGACAAAATAGCAGATATTTTGAAACGAGCAGGATATGAGTATTTTCTTGTTGACGGAGGAGGGGATATGTTCGCAACGACCAAAGCTAGCGGAGATCCTTTTCGTGTTGCCATAGAATATCCAGGGAAGCCAAATATGGCGGTTGGTACCATTACTCTTTCTCATCAAGGACTCGCGATGTCTGATGGTTTCAGACGACATTTTGGTAAATGGAATCATCTTATCGATATGGAATCTCATCAATCAGTAGAAACGATTATAGGTTGTGCTGGATTGGCAAAAACAGCGTTTATGGCTGATTCTATGACTTCAGGTATTTTCTTTGCTCCAGAGGAAAATTATACTCTCTTAGAAGAACAATTGAATGCCTTTTATTTGGCTATAAAAGCAGATCATACAATATCAATGAGTGATCAATGGCCTGGTGAGATTTTTTAAATCTTTGAAGAAAAAATGTCTTAGAAATTTTTTGTATTTGACAAGAAAAAAGATATACCGTATTATTATGTATGTAAGTTATGTAAACAAATAATCTTATGCAAATACTCACACAAAAACAAAAGATTGTCTTGCAGGCTATCAAGACCTATTTTACAGAAAATGGTGAAATGCCTACTGTGAGAGAAATTCGAGAAGAAACAAGTAAGCTCGGACTCAAATTAAGAAGTCTTCGTAGTTTTTTTCTCTATCTGAATGCATTGGAGGCAAAAGGATACATTGAGCGCACTTCAGAAGATAGAGGTATTCTTTTGAAGGGAGTGAATGCAGATTCTTTTATGCAGGTCCCTGTATTTGGCACATCAAGTGCTGGAGTTGCGACTATGTTTGCTGATCAATATATTGAAGGGTATCTCCGTGTTTCAAAGCGTCTTGTAAAAGACAAAAATGTTTTTGCAATACAAATATCCGGTACATCAATGAATAAGGCAAAAGTGAATGGAAAGACGATTCAAAATGGAGATTTTATTTTGGTTGATGCAGAAGAAAAAGAATATCATAATGGTGATCGCGTACTTGTAGTCATTGATGGGCTTGCGACTGTAAAAACCTATCGATCTCTTGATGGAAAAATGATTGCACTTCTTCCTGAATCAACAGACAAAATACATAAACCGATTTTTTTGACACCAGAAGACAATTTTGTCATTAACGGAAAAGTGATTGACGTATTGAAGATGCCAAGATAAGATATGTAAAAAGTGTTTCTTTTTTGTAGAAGAATATGTCATATTTCAATTCGAAAAATATATTTGGTTTTATAAGTCTTTTTTGCGTTGGACTTTTTCTTTCATCTCTCGTGCTTCAGTATTTTGTTTTTGTTGTTCCTTGTCCGTTGTGCATTGTTCAACGATACACGTATCTTATTATTGGAATACTTTCATTTTTGATATATTCCTCATCTTCCCCAGTATCTTTTATGAGGGTGCGTTTATATAGTGGAGTACTTTCTGCTTTAACTATTTTTGGTGGATCAATAGCAACTCGTCAGGTATGGCTTCAACATCATCCTTCTCCTATTGATTCTACGAAGTGTGCTGTTACATTTGGTTCTTTTTTTGATTCAGTCCTTACTGCTCTCGGAGGAGTCGGTAGTTGTATGAGAGTAGATTTCACCTTTCTAACATTATCACTTGCTGAGTGGTCAGTCCTTTGCTTTTTGAGTATTTTTTGTGTTCTACTTCTTTTGTTTTTTAGATTTTTTTCTCAAAATGAAGAAATTATTTAACTTGACTTTTTCTTTACGGTGGTATTTTTTGGTGTATACTATAAAAAGAGGATAGAAACGCTTTTGGTCGATGCGTTTCTGTATAAAATATAATGACATATACATATGAAATTACACACACTTTCGTTTCTTTTGCTGGTCGTTGGTGGGCTTAATTGGCTTCTTGTAGGACTTTTTCAATGGGATTTAGGGGTACTTTTTGGAGGTCAGTCAATGCTTATTTCTCGGATCATTTATGTGCTTGTTGGTGTTTCCGCAGTGTATGAGATTGTTACATATCATTCTTGTTGCGGTGAATGCAAAAAAGATGCTCCAGTTTCAGTAGAATAAATATACTCTTATTTTCTAGGTAAAATTGACTTTTCATTCTTTTGTATATATTTTTGTAAAATATAAAAAGTTTTTGTTTATCATTTTTCTTATTTTTATCTTTTGACAATTTAGTTTATTTGTGGTAATATAACATAAATAACAAGTATGTTATATGGCACATCTTCACACTCCTCGCCTTATATTTCCATTGAAGAATTATAAAGTGAATGGCACTCCTTTTGGGAAGCGTTCCGTATATAATGGTATTTTATGGGGGATTCATCTAGGAGAAGACTGTCTAGTTCCTGCAGGAACGGATGTTTTTGCTTGCGGACGAGGGAAGGTGGTTTATTCCGCGTTTCATCCTGGAACAAAAGAAAAACCGAATTGGGGACACATTATTATCATTCGTCATAAACAATCAAGCATTCGAAAAGTATTCTATTCAGTGTATGCTCATCTAGGTACTTGTTTCAAGCGTATCAATGATAAAGTAGAAATAGGAGAGCCTATTGGTTTTGTTGGTGAAAGAAATACAGAAGAGAATGGTTTTTGGGAAGAACATCTTCATTTTGCGTTGTATACAGGTTCTTGGCAAAATGATGTTTTACCTGGATTTTGGAAAGAAGGAGAAAAGCGAACTCGTCCGGAATGGTGGGAATGTCCGAGTGAATTTATAGAAAAATATAATCTTTCTGAGAAAGAAAGTGTTGACGATAGTGTTCCTTTGGAGTAAGTTTAATAATATACATTTGCGCTCGTAGCTCAGTGGATTAGAGCATCTGGCTTCGAACCAGAGGGTCGGGGGTTCGATCCCCTCCGAGCGCACACAAATGACTTCCGAAACATCTTTTGGTATACAAAGGTTTATAGTAGTGGAAGATAATGTAAGAAAATATATACAATGAAAGCGAATTATTTCGCTTGTTTTTTTATTTATCAAAAATACTGTATACTATCTTTGTATATGTATTAAAAATATGTTTATGTTGGAAAAATATGTCCCATTGGCAAAAACAGTAGCGCTGAGTCTCCTGGCATTTTCGTCGGTAGGGTATGTGTATTATTACGGTCAATCTTTAAATCAGTCCTTTCCTAATCGAACTTTTTCTGTAAATGGAGATGCAAAAATGGAAACTGCAACAGATATTGCTCTGTTTACTGTCAGTGTTGTCACGGAAGGAGGAAAAAATGTAGCAAGTATTCAGAAACAAAATATTGAAAAGATGAATGCTATCAATGCGTTTTTAGGTGATCAGGGAGTAGAAAAAAAGGACTTGCAAACAAATGAATATACATTGAGGCCACGATATGATTACGCAGAATGTATGAATGGTTCGTGTCCAGCGCCAATAATTTCTGGATATACTCTGACTCAATCACTTTCTGTAAAAGTGCGAAACTTTGATGTGCTTGGTGATATTCTTTCTGGCGTTGTTTTAAATGGAGCGAATTCAGTTTCAGAAGTTCGATTTGTGGTTGATGATACGACGGAAGCAAAACAAAAAGCAAGGAATGAGGCAATAATACAAGCGAAAGAGAAAGCTACCGAGATAGCAAAGGCTGGTAATTTTCGTATAGGAAAACTCATTTCTATTTATGAAGATACAGCTATATCTCCTTTGGATTCTATTAATGATGGGATTGGTGGAGGGAGATACACTTCAATGAGTGTAAAATCAGAAGTTCCACCGATTATCGAACCGGGTACACAATCTGGAAGAGTAAGTGTGAACCTTACCTATGAAATTCTTGATAAATAATAAGGATGAAGTTAAGTGAGATCTTTTATTTATCTTTCTAAAATAAAAAAAACAGAACACCTTGTGTGTGTTCTGTTGATGAGTAAATGCACAAAGGGGTGGCCACAGGGAATCGAACCCTGATTCATGGTACCACAAACCATTGTCCTACCATTGAACGATGGCCACCACTCTATGCACTTTTTCAATGTTATACGAGAAGCGATTGCTTTCTTTTATAGTGTACTTATTTTGTTTATGTGCCCCGAGAGGGAATCGGACCCCCATCAAGACCTTAGAAGAGTCCTGCTTTATCCATTAAGCTATCGGGGCAAGGACAAAGGAATGCTGACTGTGTAAAAACACAGTGGGCGCAGCAGGGATCGAACCTGCGACCGTTGGCTTAAGAGGCCACTGCTCTACCAACTGAGCTATGCGCCCAACAAAACAAAATACGTTTTTATAGAAAGAAAACGCATAGTTATCCTATCAAAATAAATATAAGTCGTCAATGAATGGTTTAGGAAAGATATCAAGGATGGATCTTTTTATATTCATTCCATTGTTTTAGGCTCCAATTATTTGGTTTTGTTGTGAATATTTGTTCCTGTCCTGGTTGAGGAAAAAGACTTGGAGATTTATAATTACTGAAAAAACTATCGCGGATAAAATTCTTTCCATCAGCATTATTGACTTCTTGAGTAAAGACGGTTTTCATACTACCATCTGGATTGTGTTCGAGAATATGTGGTCCATCGACTTTTATTTCTCGACCATCATTTGTTCCGTAAAAACGAAAAGTAAGTTTTGTGCCTTCAATAGTCGATTGCATCAAGATAGAGGCTGGAGTATTGTTGATAAAAGTAAGATCTGGTTTGGGAAGATACACCGTAGCATCCATACCATAAGGATAGTAATAATGTACAGGGTAAGCATGATTACGACGAGCCGTTATCTTAAGACCACTATAAATAGCAGTACGAAATACAGTACTCGATACTTGGCAAATACCTCCACCAAATTCAGGTGTTGTTTGATTGTTCTTTATGACGAGTTCCGGTAGATAACCATGTTCTCCGTCAACTTCACCAAGATGTTCTACAAAAGAAAATTCTTCATTTGGAGCAATAATGATATTTTGAAATTGTTTGAGAGCTCTTTCAATATTGTAAATACGATTTTTTGTAGATCCTTTAAAATTTGTTGTTCCTTCGCCGATAAGTTCTTTGATTTTGAGTTCTTCTATACTTTTAGTTGTAATTTTTGGTTCGACAGATGTAAAAGGAAGATTTATATTTTCTTGTATATTCTCTAAATGATTGATTGTATATGAAAGAAGCTTGATACTTTCTTCTTCATTGAGTATTTGTCCGAGTTGTTCTTTTCCGGTTATAACAACTCGACCGTTTATAAAAGTAAATTGAGCATCTATAGGATCTTTTTTCGTTTTTTCGGCAATCATCGCGATGAAAGATTGAATGGCCTTTATATCAAGAGTTCTTTTTTTGTTTAGAGCAAAAGAATGTCGTTTTGATAATGAAAGAGAAAATTGACAGAAAAGAGTGTTTGTTGGACAAAAATCAATGTTTTCAATTGTAGATTGATATTGAAGAAGGGGATATATTGTTGTATTAAAATGTGTAAGATTATCAATATCAAGCGAAGAAAGCGTTTCTGTTGTATCTCCGATATGGAGAACAATAATTGAATTTTTATCTTTAGAGTATCCTTCCGCAGTCATCGGAGTGGAAAATAGGGATATGAAAAAAATAAATACAAAGGAAGTAAGAATATAGCGACAAAACTGAAATAATATTTTCATAATGATGGATCGGAGAGGAAAAGCCGACTCCATAGAAAGGGAATCGGCGGAAAACTATAGAGATTGTTCGTGAAAGAGAAATTAGAAACCACGCACTTGAATCTTCTTTGTTTTGGTTGTATCAGCTTTTGGTAAGCGGATAGTGAGGATTCCATTTTTGAGAGATGCATCTATCTTTTCTGGAAGAACATCTACAGGGAGCAAGACTGATCGAGAGAATGATCCCCAATAACATTCTTGATAATAATAGTTTCCATTTTCTACTTCTTCTTCATTTTTACGTTCTCCTTTGATGGTAACCATATCATTGTTGATCGAAACATCCAAATCTTCTGGTTTTACACCGGCGATAGTTGACTTGATCACGATTTCATTTTCTGTTTGATAAACATCGATAGTGAGTTGTCCTTCAGATCCATCATTTTCACTATGATCTTCATGAGTGGTAGTTTCCCATGTTTCTTCACTACGCATAGCAAAGGCAGGAGCAGGTTCCCTCATAGAAACAATTTCTTCTCGATCTTCGGTATAAATAGGAAGAGGTTCTCCAAAATTGCCTCCTTGAATATTTTTCGCACCAGTGAGTCTTTCAAAAAATGAACTTTTTTCTTTTGTCATAGGATTATGATTATATTTTGTATTACCTTTATATATTCTCAGTATAGATGATTTTAGAAACATTCGCAAGATATCATTATAAGAGAGGATATCTATACTTGAAAGAAAATAATAACATTGAAAAAAATATGTATACTAATAGCAAATAATATGTACTTTATATTTTTTCGTGAGAAAAAGAAGATATTGTTCTGTTTAGAAAAGACAAATGTTTGTAACAAAATAATGCTGGTTCCTATGTGTAAGAAGGTTGTTTGGAGAAACGGAAACAGAGAAAGAGGAGTATTTACTTGAAGAGAAAATATGCCTTCTACTAGAGAAAATCCTGATCCAAAAGAGAAAGCATACATTATTTTTTCTATTGAAGAAGGTATTTTTTTCTGAAGAAATATACTATTTCGATAACGAAAAAGCAGAACCCCTTTCAT
The DNA here is from genome assembly GCA_037441965.1 of Candidatus Moraniibacteriota bacterium. GTDB lineage: Bacteria > Patescibacteriota > Minisyncoccia > Moranbacterales > UBA1568 > UBA1568. The sequence goes on from JBBIRD010000012.1 coordinate 14,086, forward strand.
AAGTTCTTCGATGGATGCAAGAACGAATAAAGAGAGAAATATAGGAAATGAAAAAGTCTCTTCGAATGTAATAGAGAGAGAAAAGATATTTATGCTCAGGAACTCTACAATGAGTGCTAGGACTGATGCAAGGATGCCAAAAACAAAAAAAAGAAGCAATGACATATTTTATAATATATGGAGCGATGAAAGGTGATGATTGATTTCTTCGATTTCTTTTTCTACAAGTCTCAGTTTTTCTTGTTCAGTAAGGATAATTTCAGGTTTTGCTCTTTCTATGAAATTTTTGTTTTCAAGTTTAACTTTTAATGACGATTGATATTTTTCTTTTTCGGTTTTTTCTTTTTCAAAGCGATCTCGTTCTTTAGTGATATCAATCAGACCATCGATGTGAAGGAACACTTGAAGTGATCCAGATTGAACCAGAATAGCGTTATTCTGGTTATATTCCCCATCGTTTTTGATATCTTCTATTCGAGCAAGACGCTTGAACATTGCTTCATTACGATGAAGAATATTTTCTGATGTGCTATTTGTGCTTATGGTAATTTTTTTTGCTGGTTCGATATGATAAACAGCACGAGTATTACGAAGAGTAATGATGAGGTTTTTTATTTGTTCAAATATTTCTTTGTCTTCGGTGTTTTCATTTTGATCGGGGAATGTTGGCCAAGATGCGATCATCAGAATATTATGAGTATCAAAATGAAATGTCTGATGAATAGCCTCGGTAACAAACGGCATAAATGGATGCCAGAGCTTGAGTATATCACTGAAGGTAGATCGGAGTAATCTGTCATTTTTTTCGACTTTGTGAATTTCTACATACCAGTCCGCAAACTCATTCCATGTGAAATCGCGAAGTTCCTCAGTAGCCAATGAAAGTTCATAGTGTTCTAAATGAGCCGTGATACTTTTTGTAACAAAGCGCAGTCTTTGTGTGATAGATCGATCTGCATCTGATAGATCTTTGTGTGTTTTGTCATCATCTTTTGTGACCATTCCTACATAACGCGCGAGGTTCCAGAGTTTGTTGGTAAAATTACGCATAGCAACAATTTTTTCGTCAGAAAGTTTGATGTCGTTTCCTGGAGTACTGCCTGAAATCAGTGCCATACGCAGTGCGTCAGCACCATATTTTTCTGAGATAATGAGAGGATCCATAACATTACCAAGACTTTTTGACATTTTTTGACCTTGCTCGTCACGAACAAGTCCGTGCAGATAGACGGTATCAAATGGATGAGTATCGAGAAGATATTCGGTCATAAGAATCATTCGCGCTACCCAAAAAGGTAAAATATCATAACCTGTTTCAAGGAGATTGGTAGGGTGAAAATTTTTGAAGTCAGGTGCTTCAGTGTCCGGCCAACCAAGTGTCGAGAAAGTCCATAGTCCTGAAGAGAACCATGTATCCAGTGTATCTGTATCTTGTTCCCAACCTTTATCAGTCGGAGCATTGATACCGCAGTATATTTCTTCGTTACGATACCAAACAGGAATGCGGTGCCCAAACCAAATTTGTCGACTGATGCACCATGGACGAAGATTATCTATCCATTGGAGATATGTTTTTGCAAATCGATCTGGGAGAATAGTTATTTTTCCAGATGTTACTGATTCACGCATGAGTTGTTTCAGTGAAGTGATCCTCCCTTTTCGTGTAAATTCTTTATCGACATCAATGAACCATTGTTTGAGAGGTAAGACCTCAATAATATCTTCGTAACGATCACTTGTTCCGATGCTTTGTTCTATATCTTCCTCATTCTCTAAAAGATTTGATGCTTTTAATGTCGTTATAACTTTTTCGCGTGCTTCAAGAATAGTGAGACCTTGATATTTTTTCCCAGCTACACCGTTCATTTTCCCATCAGTATCAATAATTCCTGCTTCTGATGAAGTAGACAGAGGCATAAAACTGATTTCATCACGATGACGAAGAAAAAAATCATAATCTGTATGACTGTGTGCAGGGGTGATACCGACTGCTCCTGTTCCAAAAGAAGCATCAACCATTCTATCCGCAATAATTTTTATGGAAAGATGTGGTCCATTAGCGAAAGATTCTATTTCAAATGTTTTGCCGATGAATTCTTGGTATCGTCTATCATCTGGATTGACAGCTACGGCCGTGTCAGCGAGTTTCGTTTCTGGTCTTGTGGTAGCGATCGCAATAGGAAAATCTTTTGAATATTTAAATGTGTATAATTTTGCTTTACGATCAACATATACTAATTCGTCATCAGAACAAGTTGATTGTCCTTTAGTTGACCAGTTTATAGGACGAAAGCCTTGATGGATAATGCCGTCATCATACATTCTTTTGAAAGCGGTGCGGACAGCGAGACTTCGTTTTTCATCAAGAGTGTATGCTTCCCTGGACCAATCAAGCGATGATCCCATTTTCTTGCACTGATTGATAATTGTATCATGACTATTTTGTGCGAATTGTTCTACCCGTTTTAGAAACTCTTCACGACCAAAATCGTGGCGTGTTTTTCCTTCATCTTTTATGAGATTTTTTTCTACGCGACTTTGTGTAGCAATAGAAGCATGATCAGTCCCTGGAAGCCAGAGTGTTCGGTCGCCTTTCATTCTATGATAACGAACGATTGTATCTTCGATAGCGAGCATCGAAGCATGTCCTGCGTGGAGTGTTCCGGTTACATTTGGCGGAGGAAGGACGATGCTAAATGCTGGTTTTGTTGCATCTGTGATGTGAGCAGTGATACAGACATCTGGATTGAAAAAACCACTCTTTTCCCATAAGTCATAGAGTTCATTTTCCCATTCATTCGCATTGTATGTTGTGGCAATTGATTGTTCTTTCATAATGATAGAATATCATCCTATAAACTTTATTTCAATGTGAAAGATTTTGAAGGCTAAGATTAGCATTTGGATCAAGTGTAAGAGGAGTATGGAGAAGTGTTTCTTTTTGTGTTTCGCTCATATGTTCATAACGGAAAGCAGCGGCGACGCCGATCATAACCGCGTTGTCGAGTGAATAGGAAAACTCAGGAGTCAGAAAGGTAGTTTGAGGAAAATGATTTGAGATAAGTGTTGCGAGTTGTTCTCTCAAACGAACATTGGCAGATACTCCTCCTGCAATAACAAAAGTATGCGGTGAATATAATTTGAGTGCTTTTTTTGTTTTTGTTGCCAATACATCAACGATTGCTTCTTGAAAAGCGTAGCACTGGGAATCAATAAATTGTTCATTTCTGAGTGTTTCTGCAGATTCTTTTTTGAGAGCATAAAGTACGGCCGTTTTCAATCCTGAAAAAGAGAAATTAAAATCATTTGTTGTGATCATTGGTCTTGGAAATTTTTTATTTAGTTGTTGCAAAACTTCATTTTTGTTTTCTTTCCGAAAAGCGTCGGCACGCTTTCCTATTTCTGGACCACCGGGATAAGGAAGTCCGAGCATTCGTGCGACTTTGTCGAACGCTTCACCGACTGCATCGTCTTCTGTTTCTCCGAGTAAAGTGTAATGAAAATGTTGCTTCATTAAAATAATTTGTGTGTGTCCACCAGATACAACCAAAGCAATAAGAGGAAAAATATTTTCTGTTGATTTCTTCTCAATGAGATTTGCGTATATGTGTCCCTCAATGTGTTGAATACCTATGAGTGGTTTTTTCCAAAGAAGAGCAAGTGTTTTTGCGGCACTGACACCGATAATGAGAGCAGGCATAAGTCCGGGCCCTTCGGTAACAGCGATGAGGTCGATGTCATCTTTTGTGAGATGAGCCTGAGAAAAAGTTTCTTCTATGACAGGTACAATGTTATTCAAATGTTCGCGTGATGCAAGTGCTGGCACGACACCTCCCCATTTTGTATGGAGAGCGATTTGTGAAGAGAGAGTGTGAGCAAGCACAGATACATTTTCTCCATTCCACTCTACAATAGCTGAAGCGGTATCATCACACGATGTTTCAATGCTTAATATTCGCATAGTATTTTCTTTTTAGACGGATATATCTACTCTATCAAGCCTGGTAAAAAGTGCAAGGAAATCTCTTTTTTTGTAGTTTACTTAAGCATTCCTCCTCCCCAAAGGAATTATCAAAAAAAACCTGAGTATCAACCCAAGTTTTTTCTATTTTAATGGTAGCCTCAAGGGGAGTCCTTCGCACTCCGATGCGAAGCCTGGGCACTACACACAGAATACTCGCTTACTCGTATTCTACTCGTGCCCTTCTCCTCCCCAAAGGAATTATCAAAAACAAAAACCTGAGTATCAACCCAAGTTTTTTCTATTTTAATGGTAGCCTCAAGGGGA
>JBBIRD010000012.1:18473-27510 GCA_037441965.1 Candidatus Moraniibacteriota bacterium
GTCGAACCCCTCTTCCCAGGATGAAAACCTGGTGTCCTAACCGATAGACGATGAGGCCATAATAGTATGAAAATGAACAACAAAAAAGCAGATGAAACTGCGTAGATAGTATAGCACGGAATTGTTTTCTGGCAAGAGGAAAGAAGAAATAGAAGATATTTTTTGACAAAAAGTATGGAGAATCTTATACTAGAAGTGCCATTTATGATAAGATGGTATTTTTTTTGAACAAAAGAAAGAGGTAAATAAAGTGTCTACGAATCGACATTCTCGTATTCTTACTATCCTTGCCGAAGCAAACAAACCGATATCAATTGTGTTGTTAACAAAACGGTTGAATGAGCGTTATGAAAAAGGGTACGCTCCGAGTCTTATCGGCAGTGATGTGAAAATTCTTATTATTCGAGGTCTTATCAAAATTGATGAGAAAAAATGCTTTTCACTGACAAATCTCGGTGTTATTGCTTTCGAAGAGGATAAACAAAAAACTCGATTAGATTGTTTATCGTGTGAAGAATAACTACCAGCATTCGTTGCAATGCAACACAAATGAGGATTTTTTAGCAAAATCCTCATTTTTTATTTTTCATCTTCATTTTTGGTAAGAGCATTATTCTTACAAATATCAGCATACAAGAGCGCGCTTGGGCGAGGTGTGCGTATTTGTGTTTCAAAATTGATTGCAATGAGACCAAATCGAAGCCAATAACCTTTATCCCATTCGAAGTTATCCATCAGTGACCAATGGAAATAGCCTCTAACATCAGCACCATCTTGTATAGCTTGGTAGAGAAAGCGAAGAGATTTTTGTATGAACTCAGGGCGGAGATGATCATCAGCATCAGCGATACCGTGTTCCGTAATGTAGATTGGTTTGTGATATTTTTTCAATTCATTAACAGCAAAGAAGAGTGATTCTGGATAATACTCCCAACCAAAATCTGTTTGAGTTTTATTTTCATTCTTATAAAAACCTTTATCAATACGATGATGATTATAATGATTGAGCCCAATAAAATCTTGTTCGTTTTTTATTTTTCGCAAAAACCAATCGTTCCAGAAAAAATCTGCTATTTTTTTGAGGAAACGATTGAAGAGCGTGTTTCCTACTGCTTCGAACCAGATATTGTGTTTAGCAATACCAACTTCCGCATCCTTAAAATGTTGTTTGATAACAGCATAACTTTCTTTGTGTGCACGAATGAGATTTTTGAGGACAGCATAATAAGAAAAGAAATTTTTTCTCTGTGGTGGCCAAACACCTTTCAAATAAGCATGAGCAGAAACAACGTCAGGTTCGTTTTGTGTGATCCAGAAATGAATATCTGATCCTAATGTTTCGGTAATTTTTTCTGTATAGCGTGTGAAATAAAAAGGGAAGTCTTTGTTTTCAATGCCATCTTTCTCAGAAAGCCAGAGTGGAAGTGTCCAATGCCATAGTGTTACAAATGGCACGATGTGTCTTTGTTGTAAAGCACGAAGTACATCTCGATAATGTTGTAGAGCTGTCTCATCAAACTCTCCTTCTTTTGGTTCGATCCGTGACCATTCGAGAGAAAAACGATGTGCATTCATACCGAGCTGTACAATGAGATCAAAATCGCTTTCAAATCGGTTATAGTGATCACAAGCGTCTCCAGAGATATAATTTTTTGGATTTGTTGCCTCTCGCTCCCATTTTTTCCAGTGAGGATTATACTGAAAATTTTTTTCAGATTCTTTGGCGAGTCGATCAGCGTTTTCTTTTTCCCATTCTGACCAATCATTATGATTATTTCCTTCGACTTGATGAGAAGCCGTGGAAGCGCCCCAGAGAAAACCTTGAGGAAATTTTTGCATTATCATAGATGTACGAAATAAGAAATGAAAGAAAAACACTCTTTCTTAGAACATCACCGGGAGTGTTGTCAAAACTCTATACTTCTGGTATCATATCATATTTAGGTGAAAAGAGAGAAGAGAAGTGGTATACTGAAAAAAGTACAAAGAAAAGAAATTTTTTATAATTTATCGTTCAATATCTATCATGTTTCAAATTCCTGATTCAAACTTTCATTTTCCTGATCCGAAAACAACAGAAAAAAAAGCTCGTCGTACTCAGCGTGTCATCGAGATGATTCCTGGACTAATGACATGGACGACGCTTCTTGGTATGATAGTGCTCTCCTTTTTTCTACCACTTTGGGCAGCGGTGTTGGTGATTGTTTTTGATATTTATTGGATTCACAAGGCATTGTATATCTCTCTTTTTTCTTTATCTGGACAACGCGCTGTCGTCGAAGGAAAACGAATTGATTGGTGGGAACGGTGTCAGAATATCGTACATCCAGAAAAATATAGTGTTCTTCTTGAAGAACGGCTATTGTCTCTCTGTATCAGCTTGAAGGAAGTTTCTCTCTTTCATCTGAAGGAAAGACATACGATACGGAAAGAAATAAGTCGTACAAAAAAAATACTTCGTGAGACGAAGGAAATTATTCCATCAGCGAAAGAAATAATGGATTGGAAAGAAGTGATTCATGTTGTGCTTCTCCCGACAGCAGGAGAACCAGCTGAAATTATTGAACCAGCGATTCAGTCATTGGTGGATTGTAATTTTCCGAAAGAACAAATGATCATTCTTCTTGCGACAGAAGAAAGAGAAAATCCAGAAACTCGTTTGCCAAAAGTAGAGTATCTGAAGAAGAAATTTGATGGTGTTTTTCGAGATTTTCTTGTTACGACACACATCGTTGAAGGCGGTGAGATGAAATGCAAAGCATCAAATGCTCGTTTTGCAGCACGAGAATTGATGAAATACCTTGATGCACGAAATATTGATTATAAGCGTGTTATTTTTTCAAACTTTGATTGCGATAGCGTTGCGCACCCAGAATATTTTGCAGCACTTACATACGAATACATCATCGATCCGAAGCGTCTGCAAAGAGCATATCAACCGCTCCCGATGTATCATAATAATCTGTGGGATACCAATGCTTTTGTCCGTCTTGTCGTTACTGGATCGTCGTTTTGGCATTTGTATCAAAGTACTCGTCAGGAAATGGTTACATTTTCATCACATTCAGAACCGTTTGATACTTTAGTGAAGGTTGGTTTTTGGCCGGTCAATATGATTAGTGAAGACTCAGTTATCTATTGGAAATGTCTTGCTTATTTTCATGGAGATTATCGTGTGACACCGATTCATCTCCCTATTTCTCTTGATGCAGTACTCGCAGAAACATATTGGAAAACACTTGTGAATCAATATAAACAAAAGCGTCGTTGGGCATACGGAATAGAAAATTTTCCAGTAACAATGCGTGCTATTTGGCCAGATAAGCTTATTTCTTTCGGTACGAAATTACGGGTTACATTTGAGATGCTTGAAGGGCATTATTCATGGGCAACGACATCATTTATTCTTACTTTCCTTGGTTGGTTACCTCTTATTTTTGGGGGAGCGCTTTTCCGTGAAAGTGTGATTGCGCATAACCTTCCTTTCGTTACGAAGACATTGATGACGCTTGGTATGATGGGATTGTGTATTTCTATTCCGATGTCACTTCTCTCTCTCCCACCTCGTCCGAAGAGATATCACTGGTCTCGATTCTTCCTTATGTTTTTTCAATGGATACTTATTCCTATTGTAGGATTTCTCTCTGCCTTTCCTGCTATCGATTCGCAAACGCGAATTTTGTTTGGAAAATACTTTGGTGAATTTTGGGTAACAGAAAAAATGAAAAAACAATAAAAGTTTTTTATTTGATAAATATATTGAAGAAGATAGGAGTATTATTCTAAATGAATGTGTTCTTCAAATTTCTTCAAAGCTTCTTTGAGAAGAGGATGTGAAGTCAGGTGTGGATCCTGAGAAAGAATTTTTTCTGCTTCTTTGTGAGCAATGTCAATCAATTTGACATTCATAAGATTTTCCATAGTGATATCAGGCATACCTGATTGACGAGTGCCAAAAAACGCTCCAGGACCGCGAATACCAAGATCTGCCTCTGCGATTTCAAATCCGTTTGAAGTTCTTTCGAGTACTTTCAATCTTTCGTTTATTCCTGATGATTGTTCGTTAGGAAAAAGGAAACAATACGATTGATGCTCTCCTCGTCCCACTCGTCCACGAAACTGATGCAGTTGAGTAAGTCCAAATCGTTCTGCTTCTTCAATGATGATAATTGTTGCATTTGGAATATCGATACCGACTTCTATAACAGAAGTAGCTACAAGAATATCATATTTTTTTTCATAAAAATCTTTCATTACCATTTCTTTCTCTTTTGCTTTCATTTTTCCATGAATGAGTCCAATAGAGAGATGTGGAAAAACTTTTTCTGCAAGATGTTTGTGTTGGACGGTGGCAGCTTTGACATCTTTGATAGCTAGCGACTCTTCTACGAGAGGAAAGATGAAAAAAACTTGTCGTCCTTTATTTATTTCATTTTGTATAAATGTATATATTTTTTCACGATCCAGAGCTGTTCGACCAATCTTTGTTATAATTTTCTTTCTATTTTTTGGAAGTTCATCAAGCAAAGAAAGATCAAGATTACCAAAGAAAGTGAGAGTGAGTGTACGAGGGATCGGTGTTGCCGTCATACTGAGGAAATGAGGAACTTTTTCTTCGGATCCATCAAGGCTGTTGAAAGATAATTCTTGCAACCTAGCTCTTTGCGATACGCCAAAACGATGTTGTTCATCGACGATAATCAAGGAAAGAGAATGGAACGCAACATCTTCCTGAAGAAGTGCGTGTGTACCAATGATGATGTGGGGGATACCAGCGGAGATAGCCTTCAGAAGTGTTGATCTCGTGACAGTATCTTTTCCGAGTATATGATAACTTCCTGTGAGCAGAGCGATTATTTGATTTGTTCCAGCAAAGATACGCGAAAAATTTTCAAAATGTTGGCGTGCAAGTATTTCTGTCGGTGCAAGTAGGGCTGTTTGCAATCCTTGATCAGCAGTGACAAATGAGGCGATGATAGCGATCATAGTTTTTCCGCTTCCGACATCACCATTTAAGAGTCTGTTCATCGGACGCGTTTTTTTTAGGTCATCAAGTATTTCCATGGATGCTTTTTGTTGGGCAGAGGTGAGAGTAAATGGAAATGAAGCAATAAATGATTTGAGTTTTTCTTCATCATAAAAAAGGGGATGACTTTTTGCAGTTTGGAAAAGGGTTTTAAGTTCGAGCGCTTTGAGTTGAACAAACAACATTTCATCAAAGGCAAAACGTTTCTGTGCAATAAGCCAATACTCTTCATTTTTTGGAAAGTGTATATAAAAAAGAGCTTGTTTCAATGAGGGAAGATGTAAGCGTTCGAGTATTTCTTCTGGAATAGGATCTGGAAATGAGGAAAGTTTTTGAAAAATGTTCGTTATTTGCCAACGGAAAAATCGTGAAGTAATACCAGCCGTTTCTTTGTATATCGGAACTAATCTTCCTGTATGGACAGCATCTTTTGAGGATCGCTCGAAAGCAGGATTCGTTATTATTAGACCTTTGTTATCACGACTCACTTTTCCTGAAACACGAATAAGGATACCTTCTTTCAGTATTTGAGTGACGAACTTTTGATTGAACCAGATGAGGCGTATTTGACCGCTCGCATCTTCAAGAGTTGCTTCGGTGAGAAACATTTTTTTCTTCCATGTCTGTCCAGATTCGATGTGAACAATTGTTCCTTCGACAGTGCATTTTTCATTGAAAATTACAGAAGATATAGAACTCATTTTTGCATAATCTTCGTAACGATGTGGAAAATGATAGAGTATATCCGATACGGTAAAAATACCGAGGCGTTTTAATTTCTCAAGCAATGGTTTCTTTATGGTAGTGATGTGAACAAGAGGGGTATGAAAAGTAATCATATATTTGAGTATAGCACTTTTATGGAAATATTTTGAGAAAAAAAGAAGCCCACAGTATTCGATGAACACTGTGGGCCAAAGACCCTTCGAAAAGGAAAGGATCAAGGAGGTGAAAGAAAAGTTAAAAATTTTTTATGCGATTTCTCGCATAGCATTCTTTTTGAGCGTCATCTTCTCTCGAGGATAGCAGTCTATGGCTTTGAGAACCATAATAACCTCTTCTTTGTTTGGAGGTTGTTTGTTTGGGCACCGAATAGGACGGAACGAGATCATTTTCCCGTTTATTTCGAATGCCAATTTCGAGAAATTCGGCCTCTTCTTTTTATAATAATTGTCTAATATTTTCCGAATGATTTGTTCCTCGAAGAAGTTAATCTCTCGAGCACACATCACATATGTCACCTGATCCCCTGACGGGAACCATACCATTTCAGCCGGAACGAGCATATTATTCTCCTTAATCAATAAAGTTTGTTTAGCGTCTTTTCTCCACCTCGTATTTTCTTTTTTTAAATAACTTCTGTATAATGTCAGATTATCAGATAAAAGTCAAGTGCTATATTAGTGCTCTCAGCAGGAATCGAACCTGCATCACTTCCTTCGGAGGGAAATATCCTATCCATTGAACGATGAGAGCATACCTTTCTCTAGAGTAGCATACATTTTTTAAATGAAAAAAACAGCCATAAAAAGCTGTTTTTTTAATGTGCGCTTGGCAGGAATCGAACCTGCGACCCTCTGGACCGCAACCAGATGCTCTATCCACTGAGCTACAAGCGCAAAATATATACTTTTTTATAAATAATAAAGTACACTTAAATATGTAACAATTTTTCCAATGTGTCAACTAGTCCTGGCTCGTGTTTCTCCTCGGGGATATATTCGTCAAGAGTGTCTCTGAGAAGGGTAATATTTACTGAAGGGATAGGAATATGGACATAAGGAACGAGTTTGCCATCTGTTTGAATACTGAGAATATCTTTGAATGGATCTTCTTCATAAATGAAAAAGGATTCGATAGAGTCGTATTCATAGAAATCATTACCAGCGATGATGCCCTGTGAAGTAATGAAGAACAATAATTCTTTTGGTTGTTGGTAGAGGGAGAGATAACCGGTAACGCCAATCAATACAAATACAATAGCCATAAGAGGACTATTAGTATAGAGCGCGTATGCGATGATAAGAATGAGAAGCACAGTAATGATCGATTGCGACTTGGGACCGAGTTTGAGTGGATCGTGTTCGAGCGCTTTCCAATTCAAAAGAACCTTCCCATACACCGATGAGTTTTGTTCTACCCTGTCTATTTTGTGGGATGCAGTTCGTTCCATAAAATAAGTATAGCATATTTTATCAATAAGACTCCATAGCTCTGTACAAACTTGAAAAGTCTTGTTACTCTAAAGAAAAGAGCTGATCGTTTTGTTCAGATAGGTTATTTGTTTTTTATATTATGGAAGCGTGGCCGAGTGGTTGAAGGCAACAGTCTTGAAAACTGTCGTACCCGAAAGGGTATCGTGAGTTCGAATCTCACCGCTTCCGCCAATTTTTCACATCTAGTAAAGTAGAACGGAGAAAGTGTTATCTCGATGTCAACAAGAGAATAGTTTGTGTTCTATAGATAGAGGGTATATGAGTAGTGTTGAGAATAGTAAACAAAATTTTACAATTAGCACAATGGAAAAAAATCGCCATAGTTTTTTGGGTGAGTATCGATCAATTTTTGAAAAATTATGACTACACAAAATCAGACAATTACTAATGTCGTACTTTTTCAAAAAGTTGAGAAGTGGTAAGTAAAAAAGCATCCCCTAATGAAAATTATTTGCTAGAACCGAAATAGTTTCGAAAATTAAAATAAAAAATATGGATCTGATTTTTGATGAAAAACTTGCAACAAATTACACGAGCGTTTCTCAAAAAATTAGAGTTTTGAGTGAGAGTTGGGTTTTGCAAGAAATTTATTGTCCCAACTGTGGAGAGTCTATTTTTGAGTACCAAAACAATAAGCCGGTCGCTGATTTTTATTGTCGAAAATGTACGGAGGACTTTGAGCTCAAATCGAAACAAGGAAAGTTTGGCAAAAAAATATCTGCAGGTGCTTACTCAAAAATGATAGAGCGGATTAACTCTGCAGAAAAACCAAATTTCTTTTTCATGAACTATTTTCTTGAGATTTTAAGTGTTAACGATTTCTTTGTTGTTCCGAAGCACTTTTTTGTTTCTGAAATTATCGAAAAACGAAAGCCTTTAGCGGAAAATGCAAGGCGAGCTGGTTGGATTGGTTCAAATATTCTGTTTTCGAAAATACCAAAAGCAGGACAGATTTTTTATATCGAAAATGGGAAAGAACTTGCTAAAAAAGATGTTTTGGAGAAATGGCAAAAGACAGTATTTTTGAAGAAAGTTAAAAAAGCTGACGCTAAGGGTTGGATTTTAGATATTATGAATTGCATTGATTCACTCAATAAAACAGAATTCACGCTACAGGATGTGTATACTTTTGAACACGACTTATCTGTAATTCATCCTGAAAACAAAAATATAAAACCGAAAATAAGACAGCAACTACAATTCTTGAGAGATAAAGGCTATCTTGAGTTTGTCGAGGCGGGAAAATACAGACTCAAGTAATTTCTTATGAGCACTATTCAAGGACTTAAAGAGTATGGACTAAAAGATATAGAAAATATTGTCTTATCACATTTCAATTCCTTGAGAGCAAATTTCCATTTTGAAGATTTGGATTTTTCAATACAAAACATTGAACCGTTCGGAAGTAGGATTGCTGGAACCTCAAAGTATAACTCTGATTTGGATATAAAAATAACATACACAGGAGAAGCTCGCGAAGACGATTTGTTCAATGCCTTGAATGATAAAAGTGTCAAATTAAAAATCGAAAATATCAAAGTAGACTTTTACCCAGAAAAACTTCGTACACAAACTTTCCCTCGTCATGTGGATTGAGCAACGCATAAATCTGATTGGCGTGGAAACCGGTCGCCAGAAGTCGCACGAGATCTCATTTAAAGTAACTTCTTGCTCATAATGCACGAACATCTTTTTGTATTTCAAAAATAATATGGATGTTGAAAAATAAAAATAATGAATAATTGACTGAAAAAAAAGAAAGTGGTATTTTATGAGAGGAAGAAGATATTTTAGA
>JBBIRD010000013.1:0-4169 GCA_037441965.1 Candidatus Moraniibacteriota bacterium
GAGAATTATAGACTTATAAATATGATTGCCGACGACATCAGCAACGATCGTAAGAGCTTTCACAACAGGAATACCACTCCCAAGAAGAACACTAAGGTTACTTGCAAAACGAGCGATATATACACCCTGTACGAGTCTTCCGATCACTGGCAATCTCAATAAAATAATCTGCCATTGATGTTTTCCCTCAACAGAGTTCATATAGTATGCGACACCTCCTATAACAAAAATGAGGGCAAGAAGAACAATCCACCATGACGATTGCATAAAATCACCGAACGAAATAATCACTTCTGTATACCACGGAACAGGCACGCCCATCTCTTTAATCATTGTTGTGATATTTGGCAAAACGAATGTCGCTACCAAAAAACCGATGATCACTGCCGCGCTAAGAACAAACACCGGATAATAAAGAGCGCTTTTGATCTGACTTGTAAGCTTATAGTTCTCTTCAATACTATCTGCGATAAACGAAATTGATTGTGATAAGTTTCCAGACAATTCTCCTGCGCGCACCATATTTACTATGAGAGGAGAAAAAATAGTTCCGTGTTTTTCAAGTGCGTTAGAGAAGGACATACCCTCTTTTACAGCACTTGCCACTTCTTGAAGAACAATCTGAAAAAATTCATTATCTGTTTGTGCTTCGATAGTGTTGATAGAAGTTACGATAGCGACACGCGCTTCAATAAGTGTCGATAATTGACGGAAAAATATCATCAACTCTTTTTGGCTCACGCTGTTAAGATATTTTTTAATCAATTTTGAAAAGGCTTGGCTTACTTTTTCCTGTTGTATGGTAACAGGAATAAGTCCGTTTTTTTCAATGATCTTGGCAGCAGCTTCCCAATTCATTGCTTCGACAATACCTTCTTGCATTTTTCCAAAACTATTTTTCGCTTTAAACAAAAATTTCATATCTTATGTAATAATATTTTTTAATATATACTTTCCAAAATAAAATTATTCTTTTGTCATAAGAGTCTGCATATAATCACGATTTTTCGCAAAGATAAAAGCATCATCAACGGTAATCAGTCCTCTTCGAACAAAATCAACGAGTACACGATCGAGTGATAACATACCTTCTTTCATACCTGTTTCGATCACAGAATCTAATTGATTGATTTTATTCTCGCGAATCAAATTCTCCACAGCGTTATTTTTGAACATCACCTCCACTGCAGGCACACGCCCTCCTCCTATACGAGGAACAAGCCGTTGTGAAATAACTCCAAGAAGCACATTAGCAAGTTGAGAACGGATTTGATTTTGTTGATTCGGAGGGAAAACATCTATAATACGATCGATCGTCTGAGCACTATCATTGGTATGAAGTGTTGCAAAAATAAGGTGCCCTGTTTCTGCAGCGGTCATCGCCGTACTGATCGTCTCGAGATCGCGAAGTTCTCCTAGAAGGACAACATTCACATCTTCACGAAACACTGCTCTCAAAGCATCTGGAAAATTTCTCGCATCACGCCCCACTTCACGCTGATTGATAATACATTTATCTTGGTTATAAATAAATTCTATTGGGTCTTCGATAGTTATAATATGTTTTTCTTGATTATGATTGATATAATCAATGATTGCTGCAAGCGTTGTCGATTTTCCATGCCCGACAGGACCAGTAATGAGAACAAGTCCTTGAGAATATTTGGCAAATTCATACAACGATGCTGGTACATTTAATTCGTCGAGATTGCGGAGTTTGTCCATAATAAAACGCATCGTAATACTCACATAACCTTTTTGAATGAAAATGTTCGTACGAAAACGAACCTCGTTTTCAAAACTATAAGAAAAATCTGTTTGTCCTACAGAAGTCAATTCTTGTTTTTTCTCTTCAGTAAGCATTACATCACTCAAAGCTTTTGTATCGGCCGGTGTTAGAAGAGATTCATTGGTTACAGGATTTAATCTTCCATCAATACGCAATGTCGGGAAACGACCAACAACAAGATGGAGGTCTGATGCTCCCTGCTCCCCCATAAGAAGAAGTAATTTTTTTAACCGATTTTCTACATCAAGTATTTCCATATTATTTTATTTTTTCTTTTTCTATTTATTCTTCATCAATCAATATTTTTCCCTCTGTCACGCGTTCCACTTCAGAAAGTGTCGTGATTTTCTTCAACGCCATCATAATACCTGATTGTTTCATAGAAGTAACACTTTGCTCTTCAGACGCTTTATATAATTCAGTTTCATTCCCTTGTTTGTCAGAGATAATACTGCGTACATTTTCATCAACCTCTACTACTTCATATAAAGCGACACGCCCTTTATACCCCGACTGATTACATTCTTTACATCCCTTCCCCTTATAAAAAATCATTTTCTGACCAGCATCAAGACCATACGCTGTCTTGTCAGTAATACTTACATCATCAAAGAGTTTTTGCATACGCTCTTCTTGTAACTCAGTCAAAGTTATTTTCTCAGCACAACTTGTACAGATACGACGCACAAGACGCTGAGCAGCTACTACTTGAAGTGTCGAAGCAAGAAGAAATGATTCGATACCCATATCGATAAGACGCGGAATAGCACCAATAGCATCATTTGTGTGCAAAGTAGAAAACACTAAGTGTCCTGTAAGCGCTGCATGAATAGCGAGCTCTGCCGTCTCAACATCACGAATCTCACCAACCATAATGACATTAGGATCCTGACGCAATATAGATCGAAGTCCTGAAGCAAATGTATATCCAATTTCTGGTTTAATCTGACTTTGATTGATACCTTCAACATAATATTCTACAGGATCTTCCAAAGTTACAATATTCTTATCTTCATTGTTTAATAACTGAAGAAAAGCATACAGAGTCGTAGTTTTTCCTGAACCGGTAGGTCCTGTAATGAGAATAATACCGTTTGGTTCTCTCACACGACCTTCAAGTACTGTTTTATTCCTCCCGATGAGTCCAAGATCATGAACATTCGCAGAATTAGCGCTTTTATCAAGTACACGCATAACGATTTTCTCACCATCAATAACAGGTAAACTCGAAACACGAAGATCTATAGGTTCTTCACCTTTTTGTTCAAAACGAAAACGCCCATCTTGAGGTTTTCTTTTCTCATCAATTTTAAGATTTGAAAGAATCTTGATTCGAGAAAGAACAGCTCTCCCTACTTCTATAGGTATGACAAGTTGAGTATGAAGAATACCGTCGATACGAAATCGTACTCGAAAATTGCCTTCAACTGGTTCGATATGAATATCACTCGATCGTCCCTCGAGAGCATGCTGAATAATCACTTCTACAAGCGTAGCGATAGGAGCATTCTGAAAAGACTGTAGACTCTCTGTTTTTCTTTCTTTGTGTTCTTGATTATGAGTAGCGTTTTTTTCTTCTTTCATTGAAACAATAGCTTCTTTGAGAGCAATTTCAGTTCCAGAATATTGCTTCACAATATCAAAGAATATATGTTCCGTAATCAAGAAAATCTTAATCGCTACGTGTTCTTTTTCTGCAAGAAACCGGAGAACACTGAGAGCTTCACTATTATCTGGATGCACCATCGCCACTGACAAAACATCTTTCTCCTTAGCAAAAGGAACAAGTTGATATTTTCGCGCTGTTTCTTCAGGAATAATTGAAAATGTTGTTTTATCAAGATTTTCAGGAACATTCAGTAACACCGGCGGTTGATACTTCTGTGTTGATGATAAAACTGTTTTTTGCACAGTATTATTCCCTCCATCTTGTTTCTTTTGTGTATCTTGTTCTTGCATATAGACTCATTATATTTATCCTCTACAAATATATTCTTTTTTATTGAAATGGATTGGCTTTGCCCGAGGAAGTACGAGTAAGAGGATCAAGTTGAGTAGCATCTTGTTTCATAGATTGAACGAAAGCAAAATCAAACGGTTTCCCTTCTTTCAAAAATGCGAGATTGAGTGCAGAAACAACAGGTTTATCTTTAAGATATCCGTACTGAATTTTGATCGTAGCCTCAAGTGTTCCTACTAAGGCTTCTTTATTACCACTATCCTTTGTTCCTAAAGAAAAAGTAGTCACATTCTGGAAACGATTTATATGACTAAAACGATTCAGAAAAGATTTTATCGCTTCATAGGATCCTGTTACTTTTCCCTCAAAAAGAAATGTTTGAGGCTGTACTTTTTGTGTATCAGATGTATTCACTGTAGT
>JBBIRD010000013.1:4269-25967 GCA_037441965.1 Candidatus Moraniibacteriota bacterium
CAAAAAGAAATGTTTGAGGCTGTACTTTTTGTGTATCAGATGTATTCACTGTAGTAGCATCTGTCGCTACAGCGAGTGTACTAAATGTATTCACTGAAGAATCGATATCTGAAGCATTGTTCCCTGTCTCTTTGGTAAACGAAATGCTTGTAACAACTAAACCTGCTTGAGATGCAGTGAAGTTGAAAGCATCAATAATCGGATCTTGATCTATGGTACGAGGTAGATATGAGAAGAGTGTCTGTTCTTCTTGTGTCTGATTATTGAGATCATTATTCATATCTTCTATATGCTTCAAAATTGAATCAGCGTTCATTATCGCAGTATTTTGAGTTTCTATAACATTTTTCTTCTCAAGAATGACATCAAAATCAGGTTTCATAAAACCAATGATGATTATCAATGTCAGAAGAGAAAAAAAAGGAAAAGTAAGAAATTTTAAACTCATAAAAATAAAAAATAAACAAATTAAAAAGTGACATCAAAAGTAAAGGTAATGATACCAGCTTCATCTTTAGAAAAATTACTCACCGTCACACTATGAAAGAAGGGATCTGTTTTGAATTGAGCAATCTGTTCAGCGGTATATCGAAAACTATTGGTTATTCCCGTTACCTGTATTGTCTTTTTTTCCATATTTACTTCATATTTCTTGATACGCACTTCTGGCAATGTTAATTCTTCAAGCTTCGCAAGAAAATCATTCGGCATATTATCTTTCTTGTCTTTCTCTGTTTTTGCGATATCTAACCTCTTTTCGAAAGCATTTACTCGATCTACTGATGCTCCATGAAAGGATTTGGACACTTCATTAAAACGATCTGCTGTTTGATTTATCGATGTATCCAATGTCTGAATATACCATTTCATAAAACCCCACCCTGCAAGCACAAGAAAAAAGACAATCACCATAATTATCGACGCTCCAAATGGAGATTTCCTTTTTCTATTATCGGCATCTGACGCAAAATTTGTTTCTTCCATTATATTGTGTATTAATATTTATTTTAAAATCTCACTCAGAGAATTTATAATGTTTTTGTAAAGAAATCTTTCAGTGTCTTTTTCTCTTGTATTAATGGAACTTTTTTATGTAAATGTGTTTCAACTCCATGAAGAGCAAGCCCAATAGCAACAGAAAACGATGCACCAAACTCTTTTATACGCGACTCAAGTTCTGGTTTATAAGAAAGATTCTTCCAAGGGTCTGCTTTCTCAACTTCTATCTGAAGAAGATCAGTATAATATTCAGCTAACCCCGTAAGATGAGCGCTCCCACCTGAAAGAAAGATCTTCTCACAAACAGTGTCTTGTTCTGGTTGATACGCAGAAAGCATTCGTACAACTTCACTCGCTACCGACTGCAACGATGGAAAAGTTATTTTCGATTCTGTCGAAGTAAAGAAATTTTTTCCACTTTTCTTCATTATTTCTGCTCTCTCCTCCGTAACACCAAAACTTTCTTTCAGTGTATGCGTAATATCTTTTCCTCCCACACCAACATTACGACTAGATTTAATAATACCATTTTCCACAAGAAGAATATTGGTTGCTTGCAGTCCCATATCAATAATCACATACAATCCTAATGCATCACCAATGATCGATCGTACAAGAGAAAATATCTCCAATTCGAGAAGACCAAGATTCAATGTCGTCTTCTCTATATAATTTTTGAAACGGGCAATGTCTTTATTCAAAGCAGCTACGAGAAGTATACCCATCTTCTCACCATCAGAAGTATTGTGTCTATCAGTCACTTCCCAGCTAAGTGTTACATCTTCAAGTGCGGAAGGAATATATTTATGCGCTTCAAGATGCAAGGCATTACTCAATTCATCTTGTTCCATTACCGGAAAATCAACAAAAAACACCAATCCTGTGAAAGCAGGCATCGAAACAGAGACTGACTCACTTTTTGGTTTCATCGTATTGATGAGTTCCTGAAGATAAAAAACAACTGCTTCGTCATAAGAATAATTAGGCTCTGACAATTTCTTTTTTTCCAAATCACTCAAATCAATTCGACTATAATTCACCAAGACTGGTTGATTTTCCTCCAAAGCAATTTCAATGGCTTTGATATGAGCCGCTCCAAAATCTATTCCAAAAAAATGAGGTGTACGAAAATCAAAAGACATATCATTTATTTTTATATTCTCTTTACAAAAATACTATAGCACAATTTAGAAAAAACATACAATAAGAAAATTAAGACTCATTAGGTTGACATAACAACAGGGAGAAAATACAATATATATACTTTTATTTTCTCCCAATATTCATCAATTATGAACAAAACGCTTTTTCATCAGAAAATGACATTGAACGCAAAAAAAAGCCTCAAGGAAGCTGAGAATATTGCCCGCTATACAGGAAGCACTGAGATAGGCATAGATCATCTTCTGATGGCTGTTTTTCTTGCAAATATGAGTCTTGGAGGTATCCTTCTTGAAATTATGGGCTTTAAAAAAGAAACACTAGCAAAGATCTGTCTCAAAAAAAGAACGAAGACAGAAAAAAATAAAGAACAAAATATCTCACTCTCTTCATCTCTCAAAGATGTCCTTGTATATGCGTATCGAATTGCTCATAAATTTGGTTATCCTTATGTTGGAACCGAACATCTTGTTTACGCTCTCTTCCGTTCGAAACATCAAGAAATACTCGCTATCATTGCTTCATTACAGATAGATGAGAAAAAAATCATCTCTACTCTTGATACTCATCTCAATTTTGAACATTTTCCTCAACTCTCAAAAATGTTCGACCTCCCAGAAAATCTACTCACAAAAAATACAAAAGCTCAAAAAAGTCTCACCCCTTTCCTTGATCAATATGCCATTGATATGACTCGAAACAGTTCCTATGCAGACGACATCCTCGTAGGCAGAGAACAAGAAATACATCGCATTATTCAGATACTCACTCGCAAACAGAAAAATAATCCTCTGCTCATTGGAGAACCAGGCGTAGGAAAAACCGCTCTCGTATCAGCTCTTGCAAAAATGATTGCTGAAAAGAATGTCCCTTATACTCTCTATGGGAAAAATATTTTCCTTCTTGATCTCACTCTGGTCGTTGCGGGTACAAATTTTCGTGGAGAATTCGAATCTCGACTCAAAGAGATTTTAAGAGAAGTAAAGCAGAACACAAATATCATTCTCTTCATCGATGAAATCCATACCATAGTCGGAGCAGGAAACACAAGCGGTGGCCTCGATGCTGCCAATATATTGAAACCAGCCCTTTCGCGCGGAGAAATACAATGTATTGGCGCAACGACATTCTCTGAATACAAACGCCACATAGAGAAAGATTCAGCGCTCGATCGTCGTTTTCAATCCGTGCTCATAGCCGAACCAAGTGCTGAAGAAACGAAAGAAATTCTCTTTCATATTCGTAAAACCTACGAAGATTTTCATGCTATCACACTCTCAAAAGATATTATTAACACGGCCGTTGATTTGAGTATTCGATATATTCCTGATCGTTTTCTTCCAGATAAAGCTCTTGATATCATCGATGAAGCTTCTGCTCTCGCCAAACAAACACGCGAGATTCCATTCACTCACAAGATACTCCTCACACTCGAAGAAGAACTCATCTCTATCAAAGAAAATAAGGAACGATTTACTGAAGAGGAAAATTATAATGAAGCAGGTATATGGTATAAAAAAGAACAGCTTCTGAAAGAAAAAATACTTACATTAAAGAGACAACAAAAAAACGAAAAAGAAGCACAATCAACACCCGTTCTTACAGAACATATTCTAAAAACGGTATCTCATATGACGCATATTCCTTTTGCAAAACTTGCGAAAGAAAATCCTCGTCAGAAAATAACTAATATCCATACGAGTCTCAAAAAGTTCCTCATAGGACAGGAGGAAGTCAGTGAAGCACTGAAAAATACTCTAACTCGTTCACTCTCAAACATAAGTGATCCTCATCGTCCGCTTGGATCGTTTCTCTTTCTCGGACCAACCGGCGTTGGAAAAACACTTTCTGCAAAAATTCTTGCTGAAGAGTTTTTTGGTGATCAAAATGCTCTCATTCGTCTTGATATGAGTGAGTTTATGGAGCGTCATAGTGTTGCTCAAATTATAGGAGCGCCTGCAGGCTATATCGGATACGGAGATGGAGGAAAACTCACCGAACAAGTTCGTAGAAAACCATACTCAGTCATCTTATTTGATGAAATAGAAAAGGCTCATCCTGATGTTTTTAACATTCTCCTTCAAATCCTCGATGAAGGCACTCTTACTGATGCAGAAGGAAGAAAGATCAGTTTCAAAAATACGCTCATCATTCTCACTTCAAATATCGGCACAGTATCATTTACGAAAACAGCTGAAATTGGTTTCTTAAAAAATACCAGCAATGATACTCTTTCTTCTTCTTTTCACATCATAAAAAACAAAGTAATCAAAGAACTCAAAGAAAAAATCCGTCCTGAGATTCTCGCAAGACTTGATCACACTATCGTATTTAACGCCCTCACAAAAGAAGCCATCGAAAAAATTGTCATATTAGAATTGTCTCTCCTCAAAAAGCGACTCAAAAATCAAGGTATTTCCCTTCTCTATAAAAAAGATGTCATCCATTTTATCGCGAAAAAAAGTTTTGTAACTGAAGAAGGTGCTCGTATGATAAAGAAGAATATTCAAGAAAATATAGAGAGTGCTATTGCTGAGAAAATCATCGATGAACCGTTAAAAAAAACACTCCATCTTTCAATTAAAAAAGATATTGTCGTGTGTCTTTAAACTCTTCTTCATTCGTACTTTTTTGGAAAAAAATCGGCATTGTTTGTCTGGATACTTTTTTCCCTCGTTTTTGTATTGGATGTGGATCATATGGAAAAAATCTCTGCTCTGATTGCGCAAAAACACTCCCTCGTCGTTTAGATCAACGATGTCCTCTCTGCTTCAAAAGAACCACTTCTCGTGGCGATGTATGTTTTTCTTGTTCTGATATCAAAGAAATTGATGGCATCTTTGCTCCATCATTCTACAAATCACCACTCGTTTCACGATTGATACATATTTTCAAATATCAATACATCGATGATCTTTCTTCCTCTCTCGGTGTATGGCTCGCTGAAAGGATACGAGAAGAAGATCTGATTCTTCCTGATATTTTCATACCAGTACCGCTTCACCCTCGTCGTCTAAGATATCGCGGATTCAATCAATCATCATTATTGGCACGAACTATTATTGACGAACTCATTCCACATATTGACAATGCTCTTCTTGAAAATTGTCTTATCCGTACTCGTTATACCAAACCACAAATGCAAACGAAAACAAAAGATGAACGCTGTCATAATTTACACGATGCTTTCAAAATAAAAGACGATATGATTCCTCTTATCGTCGGAAAATCTATCTGGATTATAGATGATGTTTCAACAACAGGAACAACATTGCTCGAATGTGCTCGTGTTCTTAAAAAGGCAGGTGCTAAAAATGTTTTCGGTATTGTCCTTGCTCGTTAATAAAAATATTATCATATACAACTTATGTTTTCTCTCTATGCCAAATCTTTTTTAAGTATATAATGGAAATGAATAGTATTTAATACATATACAAACTATGGGCACGAAAAAATTTGTCTCATTAAAGAAAAAACTCTTCTTATCTATTGGTATACCGACATTTCTTTTCACTATCATTGTATCTAGCATCATTTTCTTTCAAACAGAGAAACAATTTTCAAAAATAAGAGAAGAAGAACAGATGCAAATGACCATCAATGAATCAAAAATAATGAATGATCTTTTCCTTATTGGAAGAGATACTGCACAAAATATCTCAAAGACGCGTTCTATTGTCGATATGCTCGAGAGAGAAGAAACGACATCCGAAGAAAAAGATATTCTCCGATCTCTCCTTCAGAACTTCAATCTCGGAAATATTTTTTCTAGTATCTATATTATGGATATTTCAGGCAATACCATAGTATCTACTGATCCGTCTTTTGAAGGAAAAAATTATAGTTTTCGCAAATATTTTCAAAAAGCGAAAGCGGGAGAAAACAGTACTGATATGGCTATAGGAATAACAAGCCAAAAACCAGGATTCTATTTCTCATCACCAGTACGCAATAATCAAGGCGTAATCATCGGAGTAGCGATTACAAAACTCGACATAGATGTTATAGAGAAAACACTCATTGATGATAAACATGTTGGATATACAAATTATATGCTTGTCGGAACAGACGGAATGATACTTACTTCAAACATAGAAGATCGTATATTCAAAAACCTTGATGCTGATCTCCTTTCTGCTAATGAAAAGGAATCTATCAAAACTCAATATAACCTTTCTTCTATACAAACACTTGATTACAAAGATGTGTTTCAAAACATTCGAAACAATATCCCTATGAAGCAAATGAGCATATTTGACACACTGGAACAAGAAGAAGAAATATATTCTTTGATGCAGATCGACTCTTTCCCTTATTATTTCGTCACCGAACATTATCAAAAACTCATCACTGATCTTGTTATACATATCTCGCTTTTCGCTCTTTCTGCTCAAATGATTGGTGGTGCCATCATTATCCTTGTAGCGTTTTTCGTTATTTCTCGTTTCTTACAACCGCTCAATAATCTACAACAAATGACGGAGAAAATAAGAAAAGGAGAATTTGAACAGACACTCTCATTTGATACAAATGATGAAATACACGAACTTGGTACATCAATGATTCATATGGCCAGCGAACTTAAAAACTCATACGAAAATATGAATAATGAGGTACAAGGTCGTGAATGACGTTAGAATCTATTTTATGAAAAATAAAGAATATATTTATATTCCTAACTTAATTTAAAAAACTTAATTTCTAAACTAACGCTAGAATAAATTCGCCCAAAAATAAACTAGCAATATTCATCAACAAACTCAAAATAAAGATATCTTTCCAAGAAATCTCTTTAAAAACAAGCTTAATAAACATTGCCTCAAAAATTACTATAATAATTTCCGAGAAAAAATAAGCAGGAAAACTTAAATATAATTTATAATCAATAAACCAAAATATCGGTAATGATATAATATTGCCCAATAAAACAAGCCCGATGGTCTTTCTGCTAATTTTTCTTATTGAAACATATATCAGAGCAACTATACTCTCGAGAATTACAGTCAGAAAAAATGACTTCAGAAATTGAGATGTCATTTTTTCATTTCCATCAAATCTGGTTGAATAATTATTTTCTTGAGAACTTTTACCATTTCTTTCATTATCTGAAACATTAATAGAATTTATTATAATCTTGCCATCTGAAGTAAAATTTATAGTATACTCAGAATTCATTCCTGTTTGAGAAAATACGTTGCTTTCTAATTTTTTTCCATTTGAAAGAGTGATTTCAATCTTATTATATTTCGAATAACCATAAGCTAAAGATAAACAACCAAATTGTTCATTACATCCAAATGATTGAGGACCAGCATCCTTCAAGGGATTTCCCCACAAACAAAGTCTATCTTCACACTGTATTTGTTCAGACTTAATTATTTTCAAATCTTGTGGAAAGTTTTCAAACTCAAAATCCATAGTTGGCTTTGGACCAAGGTCAGCAAACACGCTAAAAGGAAAAATAAACAAAGCAATAAGAATTATAAAATATTTATTCATTTTATTTTAAATGAAATTTATATTTAAATTATACCACAAGTTCTACCCTTCCATTCCACTACAAAAAACAAGGCTTGAAAAAGCTTTGTTTTGTCGAGTACACAAGAAGACATCTGAACTCAAGACGAAGATAAAAGACATCGAAACAATAAACAATTTTATGATGGGACGAGAGATAAAAATGACTGAATTAAAAAAAGAAATAGAAAAATTGAAACAAGAACAAATACACTACAAAAAATCCGACACACAGGCAAATACAAAAGAATAATCTATATTTTGTAGCGTTTTTCGTTATTTCTCGTTTCTTACAACCGCTCAATAATCTACAACAAATGACGGAGAAAATAAGAAAAGGAGAATTTGAACAGACACTCTCATTTGATACAAATGATGAAATACACGAACTTGGTACATCAATGATTCATATGGCCAGCGAACTTAAAAACTCATACGAAAATATGAATAATGAGGTACAAGGTCGTGAATGACGTTAGAATCTATTTTATGAAAAATAAAGAATATATTTATATTCCTAACTTAATTTAAAAAACTTAATTTCTAAACTAACGCTAGAATAAATTCGCCCAAAAATAAACTAGCAATATTCATCAACAAACTCAAAATAAAGATATCTTTCCAAGAAATCTCTTTAAAAACAAGCTTAATAAACATTGCCTCAAAAATTACTATAATAATTTCCGAGAAAAAATAAGCAGGAAAACTTAAATATAATTTATAATCAATAAACCAAAATATCGGTAATGATATAATATTGCCCAATAAAACAAGCCCGATGGTCTTTCTGCTAATTTTTCTTATTGAAACATATATCAGAGCAACTATACTCTCGAGAATTACAGTCAGAAAAAATGACTTCAGAAATTGAGATGTCATTTTTTCATTTCCATCAAATCTGGTTGAATAATTATTTTCTTGAGAACTTTTACCATTTCTTTCATTATCTGAAACATTAATAGAATTTATTATAATCTTGCCATCTGAAGTAAAATTTATAGTATACTCAGAATTCATTCCTGTTTGAGAAAATACGTTGCTTTCTAATTTTTTTCCATTTGAAAGAGTGATTTCAATCTTATTATATTTCGAATAACCATAAGCTAAAGATAAACAACCAAATTGTTCATTACATCCAAATGATTGAGGACCAGCATCCTTCAAGGGATTTCCCCACAAACAAAGTCTATCTTCACACTGTATTTGTTCAGACTTAATTATTTTCAAATCTTGTGGAAAGTTTTCAAACTCAAAATCCATAGTTGGCTTTGGACCAAGGTCAGCAAACACGCTAAAAGGAAAAATAAACAAAGCAATAAGAATTATAAAATATTTATTCATTTTATTTTAAATGAAATTTATATTTAAATTATACCACAAGTTCTACCCTTCCATTCCACTACAAAAAACAAGGCTTGAAAAAGCTTTGTTTTGTCGAGTACACAAGAAGACATCTGAACTCAAGACGAAGATAAAAGACATCGAAACAATAAACAATTTTATGATGGGACGAGAGATAAAAATGACTGAATTAAAAAAAGAAATAGAAAAATTGAAACAAGAACAAATACACTACAAAAAATCCGACACACAGGCAAATACAAAAGAATAATCTCTTACTCTCGGACAGAGCCGAATGATATAAAAAAATACCTCATAATGAGGTATTTTTTACTCTTTCTCTCAATTAGTACTGCACAAAATAATGAATAGTTGCTTTCGCTTTTAAATCCTCCAACCATTTTCCTGCTTCCATACTGAATTTCTCACTCTTCAATTGTTCTTTAATTTGATTTTTCAGATCATCAGAGTTTGCACCTTTTGGAACAGTTGCCTTGCTCTTTGTCATATATTCCGTAACTTCTTCATCGCTTACTACTAGTTTGTCTGCCCAAATTTGTTCAAGCGACTTACTCAATAAAATCTGCTCTCTTAAATCAGCTTCTGTCATTCCTTGAGCAGATAAAGCCTCTTCGATAGTACTTCCATCAGCACTCACTTGCTCTTTAATCTTATCAATCTCTGCTTGTACCTCTTCATCTCTAACGACTATAGCTGATTTCTTTATTTCATCTTGAATAAGTTTCTTTGTAATGATCGTATCCAAAACATCTTTCCCTGCCTTCTTTTCCAACTCCTTCACAACACTCAATCGACTCACAGGCGTACCATTGATTGTCGCAACGACAAATATTCCTTTATAAAAATAAACAATACCAAGAACAACCACGAAAATACCTAGCACAACGATAAAACTCTTTGTCGTCTTACTGAGTTCCATAAGATACTGTTTTGCAGACATCAATCCTTTTTGCATACCATTCGTTATATTCTTCTTCTCTACATTCATCTCTTGTGATGATGGTTCTTCTTTTGCTACCTCTTTCGGTGTTTCATTTTCCATAACCGTATATTGCGTTATTATATTAATATATTATCTCAAAGAGCATTCTTTCTCTCTGCCAGACAATTTTATCATAAAAAAGAAAGAAAGGAAATCCCAACAATCATCTATTGTTTTACAAAACAAAAAAATACCTCAATAAAAAATATCCAGACAATCTTTTTCTCAATTTCGCTAGATGTAAAACTTGGCGGACTACCTCGGTCTGGAACCCACGATTATAAGGAATTGTAAGGCTTTTTTGAGGGTTTGTCCAATCTTGGGATTTGAAGAGGTTGGGTCGGAATTATATTCCCAAGTCCTCAATAATTTCTCTTGTGGTGCGAATTCTTCTTCCGTCTGGCAATATGAGCATCGTTTCTATTTTAGCCACTAACTCTTCTGGTGTTTGGTGATCCTTGTCTTCAATTCTGATTTCAGCAGTTTTCCCATCTATAATTACATGAGCCTTATTTCCATTTGCATCTTTTTTACCAATTAATATGTGCTGATCTCCATCCTGACCTTGAATTCGCGACTCTATAAATAGGTTTTCAGATTCGAATCTATTTTTCAATGTTTTTTCAGCTTGGTATTGTTCAAAAATAACCAAAAATGGTTCAAACATATCTTTCCATGGATTACCTGATGAATATCCTTTTGAATCCGTCCACCATGTCCACATTTTGGATTTCTTGAGCTTCTTGTACCTTAAAAAATGAATGGACTCCGAAGGAAGTTTATCAAGCACTTTCAATAAATCATCCCAGAGATTCTTTGGCTCTGGCATTTCAAGAAGATTTTCTTTTAGTGCTTTTTCTTTTTGCCAAATTCTTCTTAAAATCGAAATTTCACTCATAGCTAATTAAACAAGTATCCACAGAAAAAGATACTTCGTTATAATAAAGGTAACGATTAAACTGACAACTGTAACAAATAAAGATACTACTGGAAACATTCTTCTTAAGAGAAAAAATGGCATTGCAATAAAAATTGATGAGGCAAAAAGACCAATAATTAGAAATAAAGTTGGTCCTATCCACCCGCCAGGATTTCCACTACTAGTAACTACCATGTAAACATAAGATATGAAAAACGCGGCCATGATCATCTTACTAAAAGAACTGGCTGCAGTATTGTAGTCTGATGCAGAAGAAACTTCTTGTAGTTTGCTCATAATTTTTAATAACAAGTGGTTTAATATTGCTCATTTTGCGGAGACCTTGGGTCTCTCTACCTTATGAGCTTTATGCGGAGAGGGAGAGATTCGAACTCTCGAGGGTTTTAACGCCCCGCCACGTTAGCAGTGTGGTGCCTTCAGCCACTCGGCCACCTCTCCAAATACTGATATTCACTTGCTTTGTAGTTTATCAAGTCTTCTGAAGAAAATCAAGATATACTATTTTCTGCTATACTATATAAATACAAAACAGAATATATGAAAACGCGGTGTACTTGGGTACCGAAAGATGATACTCTCTACGAAAAATATCACGATGAAGAATGGGGCGTTCGCATCTATGATGATCGAAGATTATTCGAATTCCTTATACTTGAAAGTGCACAAGCTGGACTTTCATGGTCTACTATTCTTCGAAAACGCTCTGCTTATAGACAGGCTTTTGCTCATTTCGATCCAGAAAAAGTAGCTACATTTACTCGTCGCGATGTAGAACGATTGATAAAAAATTCTTCCATAGTAAAAAACCGATTAAAAATAGAATCAGCAATAAGCAATGCTCG
The DNA here is from genome assembly GCA_037441965.1 of Candidatus Moraniibacteriota bacterium. GTDB lineage: Bacteria > Patescibacteriota > Minisyncoccia > Moranbacterales > UBA1568 > UBA1568. Next base: position 16,073 of record JBBIRD010000013.1, read on the forward strand.
ATTATTCCTTCAGATACAAAAAGAATACGGCTCATTTTCTCAATATCTAGCACAATTTATGAATCCTCTTATTACAGAAAAAGGCAAGCGATCTTTTTCCGATATTCCCCTTTTCACTCAAGAGGCAGAACTTCTCGCAAAAGATCTCAAAAAACGTGGCTTCAAATTTTTTGGTCCGATCATCGGATACGCTTTTATGCAAGCCATCGGTATGGTCAACGATCACACGACGGATTGTTTTAGATATGAAGAAATAAAAAAACAAAACGAACGCCAAAAAAATATATAAAAAAACAGCCCCGATCACTCAGGACTGTTCTTTTTTTCACTTACCAACGGCTTGCACCCTGGTCATTATTACCGCCGTTGTTGTAACCGCGATTATTACCAGTGCGAGGAGCACGCTCTTCCATAGGACGAGCTTCATTGACAGTGAGTGTGCGTCCGTCAAGTTCCTTACCATTCCAGAGAGCAATAGCTTTTTGAGCTTCTTCTTCTGAACTCATTTCAACAAATGCAAAACCGCGTGAGCGACCAGTCATTTTGTCAATAATGATTTTGGCAGAAACGACATTCCCTGCTTGAGCAAAAGCTGTCTGCAAAGTATCCTCGGTTGAACCGTAGGAAACGCCACCAACATACAATTTGGTTGCCATATTCGAATCCACTAACTTAATTATTCATGTAAGGTGACCTTTCCTCAGAGCCCACAAAGACTCACTCTGGTCATACTACGAACATTCGAGATTTGGCAACCTCTGCCTGCTCTTCGCTTCTCCAGAAAGAAAAACTTACATCTCCTATATGATAGCATAAATAAAGGAAAAAAGCAATAACGGCGTTCAATTATGACTTTCTTTTACTTCTATGCCAAGTCGAGCGAGGGCATTGATAGCGTCTTCTATTGATTCATTTTCCGCGAGGATCATTTCTATTTTTCGATCCCCTATTTTCTTCACACCAAAATCTACAAGAAGTTTTTCGTTCTTTTCAGAGAACGATTGGCGTAATGTAAAAATTATTTTTTTCATAAACTATATTGCATAACAGCAGAATCAAGCAGTGCTTGGAGAAAAGATGGGATATACAGACTGAGACTGAAGACTACGCAAAAAAGAAACAATGGTGGAAGGACGAGTAATATATGTATTTCACCGGTATCAATTCCGTATTTTTTTTCACCAAAAATCATTGCAGAGATGTGTTTCAAAAATCCAACAAATAAAATAGTTATAGAAAAAAGTGCAGTAAAAGCAACTTTTGGATGATCATTGATACCAGAAGAAAAGATAAACAATTTTGTGAGAAAAATACCAAATGGAGGGATGCCAGAAATCGCAAGAAAAAATGCAAAAAATAATACGCCTGTTATAGGCAAAGAACGCACTACTCCTACTACTTGATCGATCTTCGTCGAACTATATTTGAGAAATATCGTACCAGCTGTGAGGAAAAGGGCAGATTTCGCAAACGCATTGTAGATCATATGAAGAAATGAAGCGAAAACACCCAATCCGCCAAAGCCAAAACCGAGCGCCATCACTCCCATATTTTCAATACTTGAGTATGCGATCAATCTCTTATAATTTTTCTGAGTTAAAATAAAAAGTGTAGCAATAATAATTGAGAAGAGCCCAAATCCAAGAAAAAGATGCTGAGAGAAAGAAGGATATGCTGAAATATCCGTTAACACTTTGAAACGAAGAATAATAGAAAAGGCGACAGAGAGAAGAACTCCTGAAAGGAGTGCACTGATCGGTGCAGGAGCTTTACTATGAGCATCAGGAAGCCACGTATGCATCGGTGCAAATCCTACTTTTGTTCCATAACCGATAAGAACGAAAACAAAAGCAATTTTTGCAATGAGAGGATCAAGATGTGATGCATTCTCTCTGAGTGTTTGCCAACTTACAAATCCTCCTTCTCCAAGAGAAGAAACAGAAGTGAAATAGAGTAATGTACCGAAGAATCCAAGGAGGAGTCCGACTGAATTGATGATGAGATATTTCCATGCTCCTTCAATAGCTGATGGTTTATCGTAGAAACTGATGAGGAAAGCTGTGGAAAGAGTGGTAGCTTCTATGGCAATCCAAGCAAAGATAGGACTCCCTGCCGTAATAGCAAGGTACATTGCAAAAAGGAATAACTGAAGGAGAATGAAGTATTGTTTCACTCTTGTAAATCCGATGATATGTTTTTTTGTTTCTTCACGAAGATATGCAATAGAATAGATCGTCGTTGCAAAACCTATGGATCCGATGATCATAAGCACAATAGCTCCGAGAGCATCAAGAGAGAAGAAAGTAAAAAATGTTACTGTACCAACAGATGAAACTTTGTAGGCTATGAGGAAAGAAACAATGCAAGTGATACCTGAAACGAGAAGGGAAAGCGATTCGATAATAGAACGCTTTTTTGTTATCAGTATACCAATTACTGAGATGATAAGAAGAGAGATGATGAGGAAGAGGGACATAGAAATTCGTTTCTTAAAAAAGAAAAACGAGAGAAACTACAAATCATTTCCTGAATATGAAAGATTGAAACTTTTATTAATCAAAGGAAAATCAGGGACAACATTGTCAGTTGCTGCTTCGTGGAGAAGTGACCAATTCACAAAAGAAGGATCTCTCGGCATCACACGACTGATATGTCCTTCCATATCCGTTGCTACAAAATAGAGGATCTCGCCACGCCATCCTTCGACAGCACTTATCGCCACAGCATTTTTTTTCAATGTAAGCACAGTATTTTCTGCGACAATAGTTCCTGTCGTCATATGCGCGAGTGCTTCTTTTAGTATCTCAATTGACCTATACACTTCTTCAATACGCACTAAGAAACGAGCATACACATCGCCTGTTTTTTCAGTAGGAATATTTCCACAAATACCAATCTCCTTATAACCGGCGTACGGATAATCTATACGCGTATCGATCTTTCTTCCTAGAGCTCTGCCTGCAACACCGAGAACGCCATATTCTGTCGCGATGTGCGAATCGATAGTTCCTGTTTCTTTCATACGATTCAAAAGTGATGTGCTGTTTTTCGCCACCTCAACAATTTCCGAAAAATCTTTTTTCAAATCAGTAAGGAAAGCAAGAAGTTTCTCTTTCTTTTTATCCGAAATATCTCTCGTTACGCCACCATACACATTGACTCCACGAAGGAATCGTTTATCTGTCAAATCTTCATTCATCTGCAACACCATTTCACGCACCCTGGAGCCTTGTGCTCCACCGAAATTAAATCCTGTGTCTGTCATCATCGCTCCGATATCTCCGATATGATTAGCCAATCGTTCCAATTCTGCATAAACAACTCTCAACATTTTGGCTCGTTGAGGAACGATAATACCTCCCAGTGTTTCTACTGCCTGACACAATGCCAATGAATGAGAAAAAGAGCTGTCCCCGGAAATTTTTTCTGATAATTTTAATTTTTCATCCAATGAGAGAGTTTCAAAAAGTTTCTCACTCCCCTTGTGTGTAAAACCGAGTCGTGCTTCAAGTGACACAATACTTTCCCCTGCCACACTAAAACGAAAATGTCCAGGCTCAATAATGCCAGCATGAATCGGACCAACAGGTATTTCATATATACCTTCCCCTTTCACTTTTTGAAAAGAATACGATCCATTCACATGAGATGGCTTCGACTGTAAAGAAAAATCTTTACGAAGTGGAAACATATTTTCTGGCCAATTTTCATGCAATAGAATCGGTCGCAAATCAGGATGCCCAGTAGGAATAAGACCAAAGAAGGTATGTATTTTTCTTTCATAATTCCATGCTTCATACAGATGACCAGTAATCGATGGAAATTCCAAAGTATCACGAAGAGTAATAAACAGAATCATATAACTCTGCTCTTTCGGATTGCCGAAAACATACCATACTCGAAAGAAACTTTTCTCAGATCGTTCATCAGTCGCAGTAATGAATTTGAAAGACCATTCTCCTTCCGATATGATATTTTTTGTGATACGCACAATATCAGCAATAGAGATGTGAAAAAATGTTATGTTCCCTTCTGTATATGTTTCTGTTCCTTGAGGGAAAAAGTGCATTATAGGTTGTTTAATCATAGGTATAATATAAAGTAACTGTATGAATAAGTTTTGTAAGGAATGGAGGGATATAGAAACTCAAAAGTACAATAAGGAATAGAAAGAACAAAGGAGGGATAACAAGCCATATATTACCTTCACCAGATTCTTTTTCTTCTGTCGATCGAGAAAGAAACATTTGTGTGATATGACGCAGGAAACCAACAAATACCATCGTCATAAAAAGAATAGCAATCAAAGCGACAACAGGATGCGTCTTTATTCCAGTGCCTAAAATATATATTTTACTAAAGAAAATACCAAAAGGTGGCGTGCCTGTAACAATGAGAAATCCAAGAACAAACAAAATACTTGTTGTAGGTATGATATGAAAAGCATTTTTTATATTCTGTATTTTTGCTGAATGATATTTGAGGAGAATGTTTCCTGCAGAGAAAAACATAATCACTTTCACTGCAGAATGATATAAGAGATGAAGGACAGCACCAAAAACACCAAGTCCGCCAAAGCCAAAGCCAAGCGCTATAATTCCTGCATTTTCAATACTCGAGTAAGCTAACAGTCTTTTGTAATTTCGTGCATTGAACATAATAAGAGAAGCAACGGCAATCGAAAACAGACCAAAAATAAAAAATAATGTCTGACTGAATGAATATCCAATACTTAAATCAGTAATCGTCTTAAACTTAAGTAATATAAAGAAAGCAACAGGAAGCAGTGCTCCGGAAAGCAACGCTCCAAGAGGTGCTGGGGCTTTGCTGTATGCATCTGGTTTCCACGTATGCATCGGTGCAAATCCTACTTTTGTTCCATAACCGATAAGAACGAAAACAAAAGCAATTTTTGCAATGAGAGGATCAAGATGTGATGCATTCTCTCTGAGTGTTTGCCAACTTACAAATCCTCCTTCTCCAAGAGAAGAAACAGAAGTGAAATAGAGTAATGTACCGAAGAATCCAAGGAGGAGTCCGACTGAATTGATGATGAGATATTTCCATGCTCCTTCAATAGCTGATGGTTTATCGTAGAAACTGATGAGGAAAGCTGTGGAAAGAGTGGTAGCTTCTATGGCAATCCAAGCAAAGATAGGACTCCCTGCCGTAATAGCAAGGTACATTGCAAAAAGGAATAACTGAAGGAGAATGAAGTATTGTTTCACTCTTGTAAATCCGATGATATGTTTTTTTGTTTCTTCACGAAGATATGCAATAGAATAGATCGTCGTTGCAAAACCTATGGATCCGATGATCATAAGCACAATAGCTCCGAGAGCATCAAGAGAGAAGAAAGTAAAAAATGTTACTGTACCAACAGATGAAACTTTGTAGGCTATGAGGAAAGAAACAATGCAAGTGATACCTGAAACGAGAAGGGAAAGCGATTCGATAATAGAACGCTTTTTTGTTATCAGTATACCAATTACTGAGATGATAAGAAGAGAGATGATGAGGAAGAGGGACATAGAAATTTTTTAATCTTTCAAATTATTCATTGAAGTAACATCGCTCGATCCAAAATGTTTATAAATCATTGATACAAAAACTGTTGCAATCATAATCCATACAAAGATATTGAAAATAATACCTATCTGCAAACTCGGTGATTGTTCCAGTCCAGCAAAAATAGCAAAGACAACAATACTATTCTCGAGTGAGAGAATGCTGATAATTTGTGATAACGCTTCTTTTCTATTCACAATAAGAAAGAGCGAAACAAAAAGAGCAGACAATGCGAGAGAAAGAATAACTTGATGATCAGGAACAATACTGGTTAATGGCAGAAATTTTTTTGAATGTGCCATAAAAGTAAGAATAGCGATCACAATAAGAGTGATAGGCATACTCAAATAGGTATTCACCGAAAAAGAAAGTTTGTACTTCTTTATCAATCGAACAAAAAACAATGGCGATAAAATGACTTTTACAATAAAAGTAAAAACAACCATCAAAAAAAGATATATATTCCCTGTTTCAAGAAAAGAATGAAGAAAAACTAATGTTACGATAAAAGATTGAACAGCAAAAGAAATGATAGACAGAAAATTCTTCTTCATCAAATGATTGAACACGACTGTCAAAAAAAGAACACCAACAAGAAATTGTAGAAATGGAATACTCATAAATCAATGTATAAGGCCGATGGCAACGGCATTAAAAATAAACGCAGCAACGAGTAAATCAGGAAGACGAAAAAATCGAAACTTTGCCATACTTGATTCAATCAAAGCAATAACGACACAGAAAATCATTATTTTCAAAAGAAAAAAGAAAAGGCCCAGAAAGAGAGAACTTATGTGTGGATCCATTGCTAATCCAAAAGGAAAAAAGAGATTCGATCCAAGAATAAAAAAGAGGACGAGTTTATTTGAAGACGCCCATTCCATCAAAGCGAGTCGTTTACCAGAATACTCGAGAATCATCGCTTCGTGAATCATCGTAAGCTCCAAATGTGTTGCTGGATTATCAAAAGGAAATCTTGCAGTCTCTGCTAATAACACAATGAAAAAACCAATAAATGCGAGAATAACCGATATCAAATACTGCCCGTTCAAAAATGATGTATGGGCGGAAATATCAAAGACATTTGTTGTTCCTGCAATGAGAGAGAGCGTCAAAAGAGAAAAAACAAAACCCCCTTCTGCTAGTGCAGAAAGCGTCATCTCTCTACTGGAACCAAATCCCCCAAAAGCACTTCCCACATCAATACCAGCAAGAGCAAGGAAAAATGTTCCTATGGCCATTGTATAAATAATGACTAATATATCACTGGAAAATGTATATATTCCAAACGAAGAGAAAAGCGGAATACTAAAACCGATAATCAATGTAATTGCAAAAACAATAAAGGGTGCTATACGAAAAATAGAAGAAGCGTCTTTACTTAATACCTCGTCTTTGTGAAAAAGTTTCCAGAGATCTCTATATGGCTGAAAAATACTTGCTCCTTGTCTGTTTTGCAACAGAGCTTTTATTTTCTTGATAACACCAATACACAACGGTGAAATGAAAGGCACAAGAAGAAGTTGTAAGAGAAAAAGAAAAAAATACATACGCTTATAAAACAATAAATAATGCAATGATGAGTGCGAGGAAAATATAGGAGATATACATATTAACATTTCCACTTTGAATCATTTTTGATCTCAGAGAAATACCATCAATGATTTTCTGAAGCGGTTTGTAAAAATATATATCATACATATTTTCTACACGCATCGTCACTGCTCGTGATTTTGGAATATAACGACTCTCTGCATCATGATACTCTACATTTTGCTGGATACTTGGTTTCAGAACATTCTTAAATATAAGAAGAATCGAACGAGCAAAACCTGTGGCTGTTATTTCCATACGAGGAGAAAGTGTCGTTCCACAATCCCAAGTACTTGCACAAACAACTTGCTGTTTTCGATTGATAAAAAATCGTGTCGATAAGAAGACAAAAAGAAAGACAACGATAAAAAGAACAAACAGCAGAGGAGCAGAAACAAAAGAAAAGTGAGCAGAAGACTCAAGTGATACATCAGATGCAGAAGTTACAAAAGAAGAAGTGCGACTAAAAATTGTAAAACTTTGTCCGATATTCTCAAAAATATGTGTTATAAAACCTGAGAAAAAACCAACAAAAAAAGTAAGACTTGCGAGCACAATCATACTCCATTGCATAGCATACGATAATTCTTTCGTGTGAAAAACTTCTTCACTCCGTGGTCGAGCAAGAAAAATCGCACTGAAAGCCTTTACAAAACATGTCAATGCTAATCCTCCAGTGAACGCAAGCGATGCTGTGGCAAGAATAAATAACCATTGCAAAGAGAAACTAAGCTGATTCACGCCCTGAAAAAGAGCTTGATAGGTGAGCCATTCACTAAAAAATCCATTGAGTGGTGGCAAAGCAGAAATCGCCATCGATCCAATAAGAAAAGTAAATGCTGTTACGGGCATATATCGTATCAGACCACCATATTCTTCCATATTTTTCGTATGCATCTGATCAATAACTGATCCTGCTCCAAGAAAGAGAAGAGACTTGAAAAGAGCATGATTTAATGTGTGAAAGAGTCCAGCAATCAATCCGAGCAACGCAAGTGTCGGCATACCAAGGGTATAAAATATCATTGCACTTCCAATACCAAGGAGAATGATGCCAATATTTTCAATACTATGATAGGCAAGAAGCCTCTTAATATCGTGTTCTGTCATTGCATACAGTACTCCGAGAAGTGATGATACAGCGCCAATAATAAGTACTGTTTCGCCCCACCACAATGGAATCGGTTGGAGAGTATCAAGAAATAATCGAACCATCATATAGATACCTGTCTTTATCATCACGCCAGACATCACAGCCGACACGTGTGAAGGAGCAGCAGGGTGCGCGGCAGGTAACCAAATATGAAATGGAATAATACCCGCTTTCGTTCCAAAACCTATCATAGCGCAAACAAAAATCATATCCTTCACTATTGATGGAATACGATGAGCATTTTCCTTCAAAACAGCAAAATCAAAAGATCCTACATATCGATATGCAAGTAGAAAAGCAAGGATAATAAACGCTGTTCCAACATATGTCATAATAAGATACAGCGATCCGGCTTTCACATTTTTTGGATCATTGCGATCATACACTACAAGGAAATAAGACGAAATAGACATCATCTCCCAGGCAATAAGAAAGAAAAGCGCATTCGATGAAGTAACTACAAGAAACAAACTTCCTAAAAGAATATTATAAAGAAATCCAAGCACGCCTATACTATATTTTCCATAAAAATGTTTTACATATCCGAAGCCATATATTGAACACAAAAATCCAACAAGCGAAATAATAAACAGGAAAAAAGCAGAAAGCATATCAATATGGAAAGAAAACGAAAGAATAAAAAACGGCGTCTCACCAAAAAGAAAAGAAAGATTCACTCCAAAAAGAAGCGCTATTGATGAAAACACTATTCCAAAAAATGATCCAGTGATTGCAAAAAAACTACTCCATATATTCGCGCCAGTATCGCTTTTATGAAATAAAAGAGAACCAAAAGCCCCAATAACAAAAAATGTTATAAGCGACAAAAAACTCGATTGAGAAATAATAGTATCAAACATATATTTATGATTTGAAAAGTCGTTTTTTTTCTGTTTCTAATATCTGAAGCAATGCATACAGAATTGTCTTTGGTGTCGGTGGATCTCCGGGGATATGATAATGCACAGGGATAATCGATTGAACTCCCCCAGAAACAGCATACGAATCGCGAAATATACCTCCGTCCAGAGCATCATCACCAACTGCAACAACAATTTTCGGATCTGGAGTGGCATCATAAGCAGATTTAACCGCCTGAGCCATATTCCTCGTAATCGGACCAGTTACAAGAAGCATATCTGCGTGACGAGGAGAAGCAACAAAATGAATACCAAAACGCTCCACATCATAAAAAGCATTCGAAAGAGCAACAAGCTCCTGCTCGATAGCATTATCCGAACCACCATCGACTTGACGAATGGCTAATGATCCGCCAAAGAGTTCTTTTACATTTTGAGCAATTTTTTCCCCTACTTCAGACACTTCGATATGTTCAAAATCCTCTTTTTGCAAAGAGATGACATTGTTTTTTGTACGGAATATTTTTAGAAAGAGATTCAACATAGGAATAAAGAAGTTGAAAAAGAAAAAACTGCATTTCTGCAGTATCAAAGGGTTTGGGATATTTCTCAAAAAGATTGATGGCCTGCTTTTCCAGCACAAACTCTCTGTCAAAGAAAAATATATCTAAAATATCTTCTTCCTCTCATAAAATACCACTTTCTTTTTTTTCAGTCAATT
>JBBIRD010000014.1:0-25627 GCA_037441965.1 Candidatus Moraniibacteriota bacterium
AACAGAAGTTTTTGCTGAAGAACTCGAAAGACAGAAAAAAATAGCTGAAATAAAAGCTGTTTCTCCCGGCATCCTTCCAAGCGAAAGTAACGGTACTATTACAGCACCTGCAACAACTATCGCTGCTGAATTAAATAACACTGCAGATCTTCCTAGAAAAGCAATTGCTGATGCTACAAATCCAGGAGAACTTCTTCAAGGAGTCATCTCGTCTATGGCAAACAGACTTGTAAGTAATATGATACAAAAAGGAGTAGGGGAAATACAATCAAAAATATCAAGAGAGATAAATAAAGTAAATAGACAAATCTCTGGAGCTATAAATGAACAAGTGAAACAACTTGGTCCTGCAATAGAATTTACTGGTCAAGTGAACAGAATTCAAAACACGCTCGCAAAAAAAACACCACCACCACCGGCAGCTATTCCTCCTGATCCATAAAAATATACGAAATGAGCTCTTGTATGAGCTCATTTTATTTTTCACTATTATAGGATTTCAGAAGAGCTACGCTTAAGAAAAGTATAAACCAGAAATAAAATACTATGTCTGTTTTGAAAAATGGAGTATCAACAATTCCAATAATCAGTACTAAGAAAAAAAGAGAGAGCACAAGTGCTATTTGTCTTCTAAAATAAAGTGACGTTGATTGATAAAGAAGAGGATATATATACTGAAAAATAAAAAAGGAAAGAAGAAAAAATCCTAAAAATCCTAAAATGCCGGCTTGTAATAAAATGGCGAGATACAAATTATGTGGTTGAGGCACTGCCCATTCTAAATATGGTGGAAAAAATACTTGATAATCAAGATATACTTTTTCAAATCTTCCTATTCCAATGCCAAAAATAGGAGCATCAGCAATCATTTTCAATGATGATTTCCAAATCATCATACGTGAAGCAAATGATGATCGATTATCAAAAGTAGTCAACGAATGCCATTTTTCTGTTCCTGATTCAAAAAAAACGAAAAGAATCAGAAGGGAGGAGAAGAAAATAAATGATAAAAATATTTTTTTCCATGTCAAAGATGGGCAACGAAAAAAGAAGAGAATAATACTCGATACAAAAACAGCTATCCAAACAGTATATGACCGAGAAAAAAAGAGCGAGGAAATAAGAGAAAGAGCCATAAAACTTATAAGCATTTTCATCCATTTTCTTTGAGAAAAAAGATGATGTGTAAAAAAATATTGTGCAAAAAGTAATCCTGGCGCTAAAAAGAAAGCAAAATAATTTGGTGAATGATACCATACAGATAATCTTCCATCGTATGTCAATAAATTTTGAAAAATATAGGTATTCGCTATACACGAAACAAGAGAAATAACCCCAAACCAAAGAAGGAAAAGTATATCAATATCCTTTTTTCGCGGTTTTATGTGAATCCATATAAAAAGAAGGAGAATGGGCATAATAAACCATGTTTTTATCATCCCGAGTCCTCGCAAAGACACTTCATTGGTTAAAAAAGAGAGAATAGTACCAGAAGTAAAAAATCCAATACCAAGAAAAAATAAATATGGTGTAAAAGATGATGCAGAAACGGTATATACTTTTCTCTTTACACCTAAAAAAAATATAAAACAAGCAACAATAATCGGGATTTCAATAACATAAAGAGGAAAAGAAAAAAACACTATCTTTAAATGAGCAAATGGTAAAAGCAGGATCGAAAAGGCAGTGCAAATCTGTATTATAAAAGATTCTTTAATCATATTTCTTATCGCTATTAGAGTATTCCAAGTACCAAAAGAAAAAGCAGGAGAGGAAAAATATGTACAGAAAAAAGAGCAGTCTCAAAAAATGAATGAAATAAAAAAATAGAGAGAGAAGAACAAACAGCAAGAGCATACATATCTTTATTGTAATACCATTTTTTGAATACAGAAACACTTACGGAAAAAATAAACCCTAAAAAGAGAACAAGTCCTGTGATACCAAGCTCACCTGCAATATCAAGATAAAGATTATGAATGTATATCGGTTCCCTATATTCTGCACTTGGTTTCACTTTCAAAGCATAATTTCCAAGTCCGCTACCAAGCAGAGGATGAGAAAGAATAAATGAACCTGCCTCTTTCCATAAACGAATACGCTCTCTATTTGACGCATCTGTATGAGAAAAACTTGAAACAAATCGCGTCCCTATAGGACTCGAAAAAAGAAGGGAAAAAAATATTAGGGTGCCAACACTGAAACGCAAAAGATGTATCTTTGATATTCTGTACTGTATAAAAAAAAGAAAACAAAAAACAACGAAACTACCAAGCATACCTACATATCCACCACGGGAAAAAGTGAAAAAATCAGCAATCAGAAGTATGAGAATAATAATCAACCATTTCTTTCTTTTTGATGCATTTTCTTTGAAAAAAAATAAAATAGCAAAAGGAAGCATCATTCCAAGAAAAAGAGAGAGCATATGTGGATCCGGGAAGATACCTACTGCTCTCACTATCGTATATCCAGAAATATTTACAAGAAGACTGGGATAATTTGCAACCATATTACCAAATGATTGACCAAGAAAAAATGGTGCGATAGTTTGTATTAAAAAATGAAAAAGAGAGGATGCTCCATAAATAAACTGAAAACAAAATATAATAAGAGAGAGGAAAGCTAAAAAGAAAGTACTATAAAGAAGATATTTGAGAACTTTATCCTTCAAAGAAGATTGCGAAAGACTTGAGAAAAAAACGATAAAAAGTGGTGCAAAAGAAAGAAAAAACATATTCTTTCGTATATTCCATTCTCTATTTTCCGACCATAAAAAAGAAGCTAACGAAAAAAGAAAGAAAGCGAGGAAAAAGAAAAGATATTGTGGTTGTGGAAGCATTATTTTCTTTATTTTCATACTCTGTATCAACCAAATAAAGAAAAGAATAAGAGAAAAAATACGAATACTCGCAAGATCAATACCAGGCACAGGACTAAATGCGAACTGAAATGGCAGAAATATGAAAAAGGAAAGAAGAAATATCTCGGTAAGTTTCATATGTTTTTATTCAACAAGAAAACCTGACAGAAAGAAAGCGCTTTTTGCTCCCATATAGGACGATGTTTTTGAAAATATTTTCTCTGAGAAGTATAAAATTCTTTTTTTTGTTTTTTTTTATCATTTTGGCTTTTTCCTCCTAAATGAATAATAGGGAAGTCTTTATTTCTCACAACAGAAAGCCCTTTTTGCTTCACTCTTTGACAAAGATCTACATCTTCAAAGTAAAGAAAAAAGTTTTCATCAAATCGACCTATTTCTTCAAAAACACGCTTTGTGATAAAGAGCGCTCCACCACTAACAAAATCAACTGTTTTTTTTCTTTTATATCCAAAAATATTTTCCTTCAACAAAGAGAAAAATGTTGGTTCTGAACCAAAACTTAGTATATCCTCTTTATTGTATGCTGTATACATCATCATTCCTAAAACACCTATCGATGTGTGTTTCTGTAAAAAATGTGCAAGAGACGGTAAACTTTCCTGAACCCAAAGTGTATCTGGATTGATAAATCCTAAAATATCACCTTGAGATACTAATGATCCTGCGTTACTTGCTGTGCCAAAACCACTATTGTTATCTAAAAATACCAGATGTATCGGAAATGTTTTTGATAGAGAAAGAATCTCTTCTTTTTCAGAAATATCATTATTTACAACAATAACTTCAAAAAAATCCTTTTTTGTTTCTAATAAAAAAAGGCTTTCTAATGCTTTTTTAAGATATATAACGCTCTGATAATTCACAAAAATCAAAGACACTCTAGGCTTTTTCCCCATAAAAGAAATCTTTATAAGCACGCGAAACTTGTATTAAAACAGGGTCTTTCTTTAGATGTATTTCTATTATATTCTTTACTCTCCGTATTGCAATATAAAAAATGTGATAAGGTTTTAACCAAAACGGCGTATGTTTTTGAAAAAAAACAAGTCCAGAATAAACAAGAAAATAAATTTTTTGGAAATTTTCATTACTTTTTTCTCTATGATATACGAAAGCAGAAGGAACAACAATACACATAAATCCAGATTTTCTTGCTCTCAAAGAATAATCAGCGTCTTCGTAATAGAGAAAAAAATCTTCATCAAGAAATCCTATTTTTTCTATTACTTGACGGGATATAAACAAAGAACATCCTGTAAGAAAATCACTTTGATATGACTCCTCACACAACTCAAATGAAGATGGAAGAAGATGTTCTGTCCGCATACGAAGAAAGTTTATTTTTCCTTTTCCAAACCAGATATTTTTCTTTGTAGAATCGTAAATAAGAGGACTTGCTAATCCATTATTTTTATTTTTTAACATTTGATCAATGACCCTCTCTATAGAAAACGCTTCAATAGTTGCATCATAATTGAATAATACAATAAAGTCCGAACCAGAAAAAAGTGCTTGTTTTATACCCTTATTCATTCCTTTCGCAAATCCTTCGTTTGTTTTGTTAAAAAGGAAAAGAAAATGAGGATATTTTTTTTGTGCTCGAAAGGCAGAATCATCATTTGATCCATTATCAACAACAATAATTTCTTTATTAGGGTAAGAAGCTTGATCTAAAGAAAAAAGACAAGTATCAAGACACTCTTGTCCATTATAATTCAAAACAATGATACTTACTTTTGGATATGTTTGCATATTTTTCTTTTCGAGAACTCAAAAAATATCCAAAAAAATTATTCAGAAATTTTTTCCAGAACATCTGCTGATGGAAAATATATATCTTCTTCCTTTCGAAAAAGACCTGCGATTTCACGAGAAGTAATAGCCTTAAAAAGCCAAAGAGAAAGAATATACATTATTATTCCTCCAAAACCAACAATGAAAAATGAAAAAGAAGAAAGGGAAAACATTGTCACTCCCATAAAGAAACCAGAAAGCATAATACTGCCTATCTTCTCAAAAGAAGGTTTGTAATGCACATATCGATAGACGAGAAAACTCGTTAGGAATACAACAATCATTTCCGTCACCAAAGAAGTGACAGCTGCTCCTCTATAAGAAAAACGCGGGATAAGAATACTGTTTAACCCGATATTAAATAAAGCTACAAAAAGAAGTGTCTGCATAAGTTTTTTTTGTGCATTTCCAACAACAAGAAGCATATTGAAATAATTACCAAAAAATATAAAACCGAGAGAGAAAATCAAAATACGAAGGACTGGAACGGATTCAAGGAAATTTATTCCACTCACAATACGGATAATATCTTCTGCAAGAAACAATGTGCCTATGATAATAGGGGTAACGATAATGATAAAAACTTTAAATGTTTTATGTGCGACATCTTCAAATTGACTCCTGTTGGTATAAATAAATCGTGAAAGAATTGGGAGAATAAGCCCTGAGAGCATTGCAGGAAAAAAAATAAGATTTTCCATTACTTTATAGGCAACATTGTAAATACCAACATGCGCGCTTGTTTGAAAGAGCGAAAGAAGGATGGTATCCATTTTAAAATAGGCAAAAGTAATCAATGCAGTTGCTCCCATAGGCAGTGATTCTTTTAAAAAACCTTTCCAATAAACAATATCAATTTTTGGTGAAAATCGAATATATTTACGACTTAAATAAAGCACAAAAAAAGCATTAAAGGAAAGCGCGGTAAGAAGAGTGAGAGTAATAGCAAGAAAACCAAGATCAAATTTTACAACAACTATAACACAAGCCACCTGCACAAGTTTTCCTAAAAATTCTATAAAGGCCACCTTATCCATAGCAACCCGTTTCTGAAAAATACCATTAAGAAAGAGTGAAAGGGTAGAAAATAAAATAGCAAGTGCCGCTATTAAAATACCAATTTTTAATTCATTTGAATAATGAAACCATACCACTAAAAATGGAGCCAAAAGAAAAACAATACTTGAAGCTGTCAGGCGAAGTGAAAGAACTTTACTTAAAATTTGTTGTTCGTTTGCTCCTTCGCGAGAAATTTCTCTCGCAGTCACAGAACTTAATCCAAGATCCGCTAAAGCCGAAAAAAAAGCAAAAAATGCTAATACTGTTGCATATTTTCCAAAACCATCTTGTCCAAGATAGTCTGTAATAAGCCGAATTGAGTAAAGAGAAAGAGCTACTGTTGAAACGATCTTTAAAACAGAATTAAAAACAACGTTATAGGCAATTTTACGAGCAAGCGCCATAAAAGCAAATCTCTTTAATACAAGTCTTTGTTTCTATGAATCAATAGAATCATCATCTTTAGAAAGAGAAAGACTTACCATTACTCTTCGATCATCGCCACTCCCAATACTCTTTGTACAAATAGTAGCATATTTTGAAAGAAAGTCATGAATAATCTTCCGTTCATACGGAAACATCGGTCTCAATGTTAAAGAAAGCTTATTATCCAATACTTCTTTCATTGCTTTTTCTGCTTCTTTCTCAAGCAATAATTTCTTCTCAGAAAAATAATCATTGACATCTACAAGAATATTTGGCACATTTTCTATTTTTTTATGAAGGATAATTCGTATAAGATGTTGTAAAGCAGATAAATTAACACCGTGTTGTCCAATAAGAAAATTTTGATCTTTATTGACTGTTATCTTGCACAGTATGGTATTTTTTTCATCAGAAGACATTTCTTCTATAACAACAGAACCAATAAAACCAAGTTTATTCAAAAATTCACTTACTATTTCAGTAATAATTTTGTTGTGCGTTGTTTCCATATACTTGATTATTTGTTCGGTTTAAAAATAACTATCTGTTGGAAAAGCATAAATAATGTTGAAAAGAGCCAATAAAGAGCAAGAGCGGCCGGAAAAGTTGCCCCAATAAAGAATGCCATACCAGGACCAAGATATAACATCTGCTTATTCATTATACTCGCAAAATCTGGTTCTGAAGAGGTGTTTTCTGTTTTTTGAGTATTTTTATTTTGAAACAGCATTTTTGTTTGATAATATTGTGCCATCGCAGACAAAAAAGCAAGGAGATAATTTGGCTTTGTAAGATCTATAATTTGGAGAAAAAGATGATTAATTTCTCCTGGATTAGTAATAAAACTATACAAATCACTCTGATTGATAATAAAACCACTCGTAGCGATGTTAATAATCACACGATAAATAGCAATAAGAAAGACAAATTGAATAATAAGAGGGAGACATCCTGCAAAAGGATTTGCTTTATTTTCTTTATAAAAAGTCATTAACGCTTTTGTTTGCTTTTCTTTATCATTTTTATATTTTTGCTGAATTTCTTTTATTTTTGGTTGCAGTTCCTGCATTTGCTTTTGAGATTCAATTTGTTTCTTGGATAATTGAATTAAAAAAGACTTCAAAACAAGAGTCGTAAGGATAATAGCAATACCAAAATCATGCCCAGGAACAATATTATAAAAGAAGATGAGCGTATTATAAATCGGTTTATATATACTTTCATCAAATAAAGCCATCATATATTTATTTGTTATTATTTATTAAGAGAAAATAAAAGATTTTTAATAAGAACTCTTACTTCTTTTATTCCTCTATTTTTTGGCTTATTTGATAGAAAAAAAACAATTTTTCCACCTTTTGGCCACGCTGATTGATACTCATACATTGCCTGCGATATTACTCTTCGTATTCTATTACGATGTACCGCTAAAGGAACATATTTTTTACTCAAGGAAAAACCTATTTGAAAAACTTCTCCATTGTGAAGATAACGACAATGTATTTCTTCAAAAAAAAGAGGCTTACCGAAGCGAAAGACTTGATCAAAATCCTCTTTTTTTCGCAAACGAAAGCCTTTTTTTAACATATTTTACGCTACTGTCAGTTTTTTTCTTCCTTCTCTGCGACGATTAGCTACTACTTTTCTTCCTCCAGCAGTGTTCATTCGTTCAAGAAAACCATGCCTTCTCGCTCGTTTCAGGGTTTTTGGTTGATAGGTTCTTTTTGGCATAGAGAAAAAATTATTACTTAAAAGTCATTAAATGTTTTTCTATTGTATCAAAAAAAGAAAAAAAGTCAATGAATGCTATTTTCCTGTTACTATTTTCTTTTTTATACACAAAAAATAAGGCTCATTTACAATGTTTTTTATTTTTTTTCAAAGTTATACACGAGTTATACACAATGCTCTTTTTTCTCCTCTATGCGAGAAGTGAGAGCTGTGATATACTAGATTTTACTCTTTTATTTTCTCTTTCTTAGACACAGAATTATGACAAATGAAGAATTATGGAAGGCTGTTTTAGGACAAATGGAACTTTCTATTTCCAGAGCAAACTTTATTACTTGGTTTAAAAATACAAAAATTATTAGCAATAGTGATGGAATAGTAACTATTGGAGTGCCTAATGGATTTGCAAAAGAATGGCTTGAAAATAAATATAATCTCTTTATTTTACGAGCCCTTAAAAGCCTTAATCCGAGTATACAAAGTATTCACTGTACTATTTGTCTCGAAAAAAATTCTTCTCCTCAACTAATGGTTGATCGAGTAAAAAATATAGATGGTGTCCAATCAGGAGAAAATACAGGATTTGTACGGAAAAAACTCATAGAAAAGCCTTTTTTTACAAATACACCCAATACCACTCCTGTTTTTCACGAAACAAATCTTAATACGCGTTATACATTTGAAAATTTTATTGTTGCAGAAAATAATGAACTTGCCAGAGCAGCCTGTTTTGCTGTTGCACAAAATCTCGGTACTGCTTACAATCCTCTTTTTATTTATGGTGGCGTTGGTTTAGGAAAAACACATCTTTTACAATCTATCGGAAATGAACTCATCAAACATTCACCTGAAAAGCGTATAAAATATATTAATTCTGAACGATTTACAACAGAACTTGTTGATTCAATTAAAAATCAAAAAATTGATGCTTTCAAAGAATATTATCAACAAATGGATCTGCTTATTATTGATGATATTCAGTTTCTTTCTGGAAGAGAAAAAACACAAAATGAATTTTTTCATATTTTTAACGCTCTTTACCAGCTGAATAAACAAATTGTTATTTCCAGTGATCGTCCTCCTAAAGCTATTGCAACACTTGAAGATCGCTTAAGATCGCGTTTTGAGGGTGGTATGATTACTGATATTAGTCGTCCAAATTTTGAAACTCGCGTCGCTATCCTTGAATCAAAAATAATAGAAAAAGGCTTTCAAATGGACATTCCAGCCATTCATTATATTGCTCAAAATGTAACACAAAATATTCGTGAACTTGAAGGAGCTCTAAATCGCATTATCGCTTTTTGTGAGTTTCATAAAATTACTCCAACACTTGAAAATACAGAGAAAATCCTTGCTGAACTTATTGAAAATAATAAAAAAACTATTCAAATTGAAGATGTATTTCGTGTTGTTACTGAATTTTACAGCATTACTAAGGAAGATATTATTAAAAAAGGGCGAAAAAAAGAGATTGCTCACCCAAGACAAATAATGATGTATATACTTCGTACAGAACTTCAGACACCTTTTTCAACTATTGGAGATCTTCTTGGAGGAAGAGATCATACAACAGCACTTCATGCTTTTGAAAAAATTCAAAAAAATAAAGAAATACAAGCAAGAGTAAAAGAAGAGTTAAACACAATAAAAGAACGTCTTTATTATCCATCATAAAAAACTTACAAAAGATGTGGATAAGTGTGTATAACTCATAAAAATCAGTGGAAAAAGTATGTATAATTAAATATATTTTGTGTATAAAATGTATTTCTCATCTTTTTAAAGAAGAAACATCTATACAAGAAGAATTATACAGAGTAAAATACAATATATCTCAAGAAAAAAATCCTTTTAATAGAACAAAAAAGAGAGTTATCCAGTTATCCACATCACTAATGATAATAAAAACTTTTTATATAATTTTTTTAATATATTATTCTTTTAGAGAAAATTTATGAAACTTATTTGTACACAAGAAAATCTTAACCGTATTCTTTCTTATCTCGAAAAAGTAGCAGGAAAGCAACTTACTCTTCCTATTCTGAGTAATTTTCTTTTAGAAACAGAAAATGGAAGATTAAAAATTTCTGCTACAAATCTTGAAATAGGTATTATTGGTTATATAGGGGCAAAAATAGAAAATGAAGGAAAAATAGCTATTCCAGCAAAAGTACTTTCAAATTTTATTCATAATTTACCATCAGGAGATGTTCTCGATCTTGAGGCTACAAAACAAGGATTAAAAATAGTAAGTACAACATATCAAACTATTATAAAAGGGCTTGATGGTAAAGATTTTCCTATTATTCCTGAATATAAAGAAGAATATTTTTTTTCTTTTCCAGCTCAAGAGTTTAAGAAAGCTCTTTCTCATACTCTTTTTTGTATGAGTGTAAATAATGCAAGACTTGAACTTACTGGTGTGCATATTTTCTTTTATGAAGACAGAATAGAACTTGCTGCTACTGATAGTTTTCGTCTTGCTGAGGAAATTATTCCTCTTTCTCATCAAAAAGAGGATTATCATAACTTTCTAATTCAAAATCCATCACTTATTATTCCTGGAAGTACACTTCATGAAATTATGCATATTATTACTCCTGAGAGTACGGATGTAAAAATAGCTCTCAAAGAAAATCAAATTTTCTTTGAAATTGATGGTATTCAAATTATTTCAAGAATTATTAATGGAAAATATCCTGATTATAAACAAATTATTCCAAAGAATTTTGCTTTACAAGTTGTTTTAGAAAAAGAATCATTTCAGCGAGCAGTAAAAATTGCGAGTAATTTTGCTTCATATAATATTGGAGAAATTACACTTTCTTTTTTACCAGAAGAAAAACAGTGTATTATTTCTTCAGAATCACAAGAAATTGGTACTAATCAAACAATTTTACCTATAGAAATACAAAACAGTGTACAACCTCTTAAAATTGTTTTTAATCCTCGATATATTTTAGAAGGAATAAATACTCTTACTAGTGATTTTCTTCTTTTTTCTGCTAATACAGAATCGACTCCTATTGCATTAAAGGCGTATACAAAGAATACAGAAGAAAATAATTATATGTATATTGTGATGCCTATTCGAAAATAACACCCAATAAGTGCGTTATTATGAAGACTTTAAAAGACCTTCTTCCTCATAAAAGATCGTTTAAGCCAACGGTTATTGATGAAAAAACTATTTTTTATATCACAAAAAAGGTGTTAGTAGAAGAGTATGGCATACGAGGAGGAGAAAATATTCTCCCAACATTTTTTAAGGATAAAAAACTCTTTCTTTCGCCAAGAAGTTCTCTGTGGTCAAGTGAAATATATCTTATGCAAGAACATTTGAGAAAAAAAATTAATGCTTTATTAGGAGATGAAATTGTATTAGAGATAAAGATAACTCAGCAAATATAATAAAAAAACTCCTTTTAAGGAGTTTTTTGAATTTATAAAAGGATTTTTTAAAAAATTACTGTAATATTTTTTGTATCACTTGATGTATTTCCATTATTATCTATAACTTCTACTCGAAGAACGATTTTTGAGTTGTTTTTTTCTAGAGGAACAGTATATTCTTTTGTAAAATTAGTATTACTGGATGCAATTTCAGAGCCATCAACAAAGTAGGTAATTTGTTTAAGACCATAAGGAGCTTCTATATTTGCACTCAGTATAAAAGAAGAAGTGTTGATATTTTCAGATGTTGTAAGAGTAACGGAAATTTGATATTTTTTAAAATCATTTTCTTTACATACATCTGTCGGTGGTGCATTTGAAATAATATTTTTTTCTGTTTTATAATAATCTTTCACTCCATCTTCCCAATTCTCATACTGAGGATCATTTTCTGGTTTTTCTGGTATTGGTCCCCGTGGATCATTTTTATTGACATAAAAAAGGATATCATGAGAACTTGTGAAATCTTTTTTGTCTTTTTCACTATCAGGGCAATATTCATTTGCTAAACAATAAGCACCTTTTTTTCCTGGTATTTGGCAAACCTTTAAATCTTTTTCTTGTTCGAGTTTTCCTGCAAGCATCGGTTTATTTGTTTTTCCTTCTTCATCACCAATTTCATCTTCGGGATTATATTTTGGAAAACTTTCGAGAGGATAATTGATAAGCACTTTATCCAAGAATGATCTCCAAATAGGAGCAGCAACATTCACACCATCTGCACCGGTTACCATAGGGCTATTGTCATTATTTCCTGCCCACACAGCGACTGTAAGCGATGGAGTATATCCAATAGTCCATCCATCACGAAATTCGTTTGTAGTACCTGTTTTTGCAGCCACGGATCGATTATCAAATTGAAGAGGGGATTTTTCACCAAAAACCCAAGCTCTGTTCTCATTATTAGAAAGAATGGAATCGAGCATAGCAACATATTTTTCATCTACTATTCTTTCTCCTTCAGTTTGTTTAAATTGTTCGATAATATTGCCTTTTGCATCTTCAATTCGAAGTATGGCTGTTTGAGGGTGTTTAATACCTCCAGTTGCAAGTGTACTATAAGCATTCACATGATCAATGAGTTTTACTTCTCCTCCACCTAAAACAAGAGAAAGACCGAGTTTTGAGGGATTATTCAGTCCTGAAATACCAAGATCTTTTGCGAGTTTAATAGCATCTTTGACGCCGACAAGATAAAGTGTCTTGACTGCAGGCACATTGAGTGAACCGCCTAAAGCCTTCATCATAGGAAGAGGACCATGAAATTTTCCATCATAATTATTTGGTTCATAACTTTCTCCTTCAGCAGTTTCAAATTGAGTTTTGGTATCGTAGAGCATTGTTTCTGGTAAATATCCTTTGGTGAATGCGGTGAGATACACATATGGTTTGAATGATGATCCTGGTTGTCGTTCAGCAATAGCAACATTAAAGTTTGGTTCAAAAGTACAATTTTTACCTGAAATGCATCCTACAGGTTCAGAAGAAGCAAAATAATCTTTTGATCCAACCATAGCAAGAATTTGTCCAGTATGTGGATCTTCTGCAACGAGTGCTGCATTAGCTGCTTTCCATTTTTTATTTTTTTCTGCATTTTCACGAATAGTTTCTTCAGCGATTTGTTGTTTATCAAAATCAAGCGTTGTTATCACTTTATAACCACTTTGCTCTACAGCTAGATCACCATATTTTTGCTGGAGATAATCTTTGATATACATCACAAAATGAGGAGCTGCAATAATATTCTTTTGAGTTTGAAGTTTATCAAGTGTATTGGTATGTATTGCATCATTAGCTTGTTCCTCGGTGATGTAACCGAGTTTTTTCATCTTATTTAAAGTAAAAACTTTGCGTCCAATCAGAGCATCTTTATGGGATCCGTAAGGGGAATAATAGGCGGTAGCTTGAGGAAGCGATGCTATGAGTGCAGCTTCATCAAGAGTGAGTTCTCTAGCAGGTTTTCCAAAAAATGTCTGAGAAGCAGCTTCAATACCATATGCATTCGATCCGTAAGGTATTTCATTTAAATACATAGCCAATATCTCATCTTTTGAGAATTTTGTCTCCATTTCAAGCGAAAGAATAACTTCTTTTATTTTGCGTACAAGGGTTTTTTCGTTCGTGAGAAGAGAATTTTTAACAAATTGTTGTGTGATAGTAGATCCACCCTGTGCTTTATCAAAAGTAATAATATCTTTTAAAATTGATCTTAAAATGGAAGTTATTTTAATGCCATGATGAGTATAGAAATCCTGATCTTCGAGACTGATAGTCGCATACTTCAACACATCGGGCATTTCTTGAAAAGAGATAATCGTTCTTTTTTCTTCCCCATGAACATCATAGAGCAGATGAGTGCCTGTTCGATCATAGATTTTAGTTGATTCTATAATAACCCGATTATTAAGATTGCCAGGATTAGGCAAATCTTTCGCAATATATGCAAAAACACCCAGAGTGAAAATTGATCCAAGAAGGATGAGAACAAGTATTATTTTCAGTAAAAGAAGCCAGAAGTGATTTTTCTTCTTCTTTTCTTCGGCGGGAATGAGTCTTTTTTTGCGGAAAAATGTCATAAAAAGAGAATAACGAGTATCTCTATTGTATAGCACAAATAAAAGAAAAAAGAAAGGGTACAAGAACAATCTCTATCTCTTTTTTAGTGAAGGAAAAATACTTTTGAGAATATGAAAAGAAACATCAATACCCTTCCCTTCTACAAGGGGTTTCTCGTGCATATTATAAAATGGATTTGGATTAATTTCTAGGATAATATAGTCACTTTTTGTATCAGTGATATCTTGAGCAAAAAAATCAATTCCTCCATAAGTGAGACCTACCGCTTCAATAGCCTGAACACATATTTTCTTGAAAACAGGATGCATTTTTGAGGTACATTCGACAGATCTTCCGCCATCAGACATATTGAGATTGTTCCGAAAAGGAAAAAAAACGCCTTTCGGAAGAACGGAATGAAGGGTATATTTATTCTTCTTTAAGGTATTAAAAAAAACAGCGTCTTGTCGAATAACAAAGCCAGGCATTCTGTTTTTATTAAAGTTGGAAATAAGCTCTGAAAAAGAAGAAATGCCATCGCCAGTTACTCCTGCTGGGATTTTGTGAACCACTGAAAGAACTTTCCCATTAAAAACAAGAACTCTATATTCATCCGCAATAAACATTTCTTCAATAAGAAAATTTATTTTTTTATCTTTTTTGTACGCATTTTTTGCGAAATGAAGAGCTTTTTTTAAGTCTGAAAAGGAACAAATATTCCAAGTCATTCCTTTTGCAAGAGAACCATCAATAGGCTTGCAAATAAGGGGATATTGAAGTTGTTTTTCCTGTAGAAGTTTTTTTGCTTCAGAGAAAGAAGAAGTAGTGATACCTTTTGGTGTTTTTATTCCAGATGCATCTAAAACAGTCTTTGTGAGGACCTTGTTTTTTGTTAGATTTCCCATCCGTCTCAAAAGAGGCATATTTGTCTTGTGACAAAAAATGGTTTTTTCTTGATGTGTCAATTGTATAAGCGTAACATTGTCTATTTTTATTACTTTTGTTTTTATACCTAATGAAACAGCTTTTTTCAAAAAAGATTTAAATCCGCCATGATGGATATCTTCAGTATATTGTATTATGGACATAAGCGTAAAAAATAAAAGAAAAAATAAGAGAAAAGACTATTTGTTTACATCAATCAAAAATTTGCGTAAATGTTTGCGTCCAACAATAACGCGATATTGAAGCTGAGAACGGTCAATACAAGATACTTTTGCAGGAAAAGAGAGAGAATCGATAACGAGCGAAAGAAGAATAACAGGACGATAAGAAGTACCATGAGAAGATCGAACAGGAAGAGTGGCTGTTAAATCAGGAATAGATGAGAACATCTTGTTTCTTTCTTCTCTTGAAAAATCTTCGAGTAGATTATGTTGAGAAGCGATAGATTCGAAAGCATTTAATGTTTCTTCAAAGCCTAATTCTTTTGCCAGATTGGTATCAATAGAAGTTGAATCAGCACCTGTATCAATTTTTGCCTCTATTTCAATTTCTTTACCATTTTTCCCAATCAATTTTATTTTCTCAATACTTCCAATAACATGTTTTCCAGAAATCTCTTCAATTTCTTCTTCAATTTCTCCTCCGAAAAGGTTTTTTCCGACACGAATACCTCGTTCAGTTGTTTTTATCTTGAGCCCTGACACTCTTTTGAGGCGACTTTTGAGTCCGGAAAGATTAGCGAGTTGGATAGAAAGACCTGGTCTTGCATTGAGTTCGAGGATAACAGGACCTTTTTCTCTATCAATCGATATATCTGCACCAAGAAATCCTAAACCAGAGATACGTTGAGCCTCAACTGACATACGAAGAATTTCATTCCAGTAGGGAATTTTAATACCAGAAAGAGCGAGTCTTGTTCCGGGAATATATTCAATAACAGAACCTTTTCCTAAAATAGCACTGGTTGTTGTTCCTGTTGCAAGATCGATACCGACGCCGATCGCTCCTTGTTGAAGATTGGCTTTGCCATCAGATGCTTTTGTAGGAAGACGGAGCATCGCCATAACCGGGACATTGTTAAAAACAATAACGCGAATGTCTGGGATACCTTTAAATGCATAAGGTTTGAAAAGTTTGAGAAGTTTTAATCTTTCTTCAAAAAAGGCAATATCAGGAATATTTGAAATTGAAAAAGATCCATCAAGAATATTTCGAATGTGATTTTTGAGATCTTCAGAAGTTACTATTGATCCATTGGCTTTAATCCAAGCAAGAGGATTATTTTTTTTGCGTGCATACACAACAATAATGCCTTCTCCTCCGAATCCACGATTTGGCTTCAATGCAAAAC
Organism: Candidatus Moraniibacteriota bacterium; assembly: GCA_037441965.1. Taxonomy (GTDB): domain Bacteria; phylum Patescibacteriota; class Minisyncoccia; order Moranbacterales; family UBA1568; genus UBA1568. The sequence goes on from JBBIRD010000014.1 coordinate 16,203, forward strand.
TATCAGGCAATTTTGTAAAATCAAATTGTTCAAGTTCCTCGTGAGTGGTTATTTTTGCTATCAGTACCGATACGCCTAAATTATTTTTTTTCAACAGACGCTTACAAAGAAGCTTACTATCAGCAATAAGCATACTTTTCTTTCGGTTATACGGTCGAATATACTCAAGATTACGAGCATTCATACCGAGTAAACTCTGACTCTTTTTGAAAAAATCAAACATAATAGAAAACAAGATAGCTATAAGTAACGAGCAATTTTTTTGAAGCGAAGATACTCTGTGAGTCTAAGTCCAGACCATTTTCCGAGCCAAATATTAATTGCAAAAGTAATAAACACAACCCAGGGATAGATCAGAATAAAATGAGTGAGCCAATCCCAACTAATAAGAAGATAGCCAATAATAGAAATCACAAGTGTCTCTACTGCTAAAATAAATGCTGTTTTGCTTCCTTTTTCTATTTGTGTCGCTACAAATTTTTCTGCAAGGGTAATCATAATAAGAAGTGGAAAAATAGAAACAGAGGCGAGGCCAGTGCGGTGAGTGATAGCGCCAATGAAAAGCAAGAAAAGAATAGAAAGAGACACAATAGAAAGAGTAATAGCAACACGAGGAAGGTATAACAAGCGTAAGTTTCTGAGGAGAAATCTTGTTAACATACCTACCAGAATAACACTGATAAACATAGCGCTCCCATATTTAATACCATTAGGATCAAAGGCTAAGAGTGCAAAAGTAATAATAGATGGGGTGTAAATACCAAAGGCTTTGATACCCACAACTTGTCGGAAAAATGCTACAAGAGTGGCAACAATAGGAAGCATCAGAAGAAGAAGAATGGTTTGTTGTGGTATACCTTGTGTAACAAAAAAAGTAACCAAAGGATGATAAGTCATAAAGAATGATGTATAAAAATAATGTTTTTAGAGCGTTAAAGAGTTTTGTTTGATATTTTCCATCTTTCGACGACTTTGATGACAGAGAGCAACTGCAAGAGCATCTGCCGTATCGTCAGGCTTTGGAACAGTAGAGAGTTTCAATAGAGACTTCACCATAAGCTGTATTTGAGCTTTATCTGCACGCCCATAATTAGTAAGTGCCTGTTTTATTTCGAGAGGAGTATAACCGTATATATTAACACATAAATTCTCTAAAGTCAAGAGTATACAGCCACGAGCTTGAGCAACTGAAATGATCGTTTTTTGATTTTTAAAGAAGAATAATTCTTCTATAGCAGCTTCATCTGGTTGATATTTTTCGATAATACTTTTTAAGTGAAGCGATATTTCAAGGAGGCGTTTCGGCATCGGAAGATCTTTTGATGTTTCGATATGTCCAAAAACTAAAGGCTTAACTTTCCCGTCGGTTATTTCAATGACTCCCCAGCCGACAATCGCAGTACCAGGATCGATACCTAAAATACGCATAGCGATAAGAAGTTTTAAAAAATAGAAGCTTTTTTGAAAAGTTTAGTCAAGATTATTCCATACTTTTTGAACATCTTGATTCTCTTCAAGTGTTTCAATAAGTTTTTCGAGTGATGCAAGTTCATCTGCGCTTGGTGTTATTGTTTGTGTTGGAACATAACCAAGTTCAGCACTTTCGCAAACAAATCCTTTAGTTCTAAAATATTCTTCTATAGATTGGAGCATTTCTACCGCTGTTACAACAACAAACACTTCATCGGTAGTAAAAAAATCATCAGCTCCAGATTCAAGTGTCTCTCCCTCAAGCGTCTCTAAAGAGGTATACTTTTCACGAGAGAAAGAAATAAGACCAGCACGGCGAAACATAAAACTGACAGCACCAGAAGAAGCAAACTTTCCACCACCTTTTGTAAGAAGTGATTTTATTTCACTGACTGTGCGGTTTCTATTATCAGTTGCAGTTTCAATAATGAGAGCAACTTGACCAGGACCATAACCTTCATACACAATTTCATCTATTTGTGCGCCATCTTTTGCTTCACCGGTGCCGACTTTGATAGCTCTATCAATATTTTCTTTTGGCATATTGACGCTTTTTGCTTGATCAATAGCTAAGCGGAGTTTGAAATTCATAGTAGGATTTCCACTTCCCCCTTCTCGTGCAGCAATAGTAATAAGTCTGCCGTATTTTGTAAAAATAATACCGCGTTTTGCATCATTGATACCCTTTTGATGTTTATGAGTCGCCCAGTGTGAATGTCCTGACATAGAAAAATATAAAAAAAGTTAAAAAGCTTCCTATAAGACAAAGATGAGTATAGCGTATAGATTCTTTATTGTAAATTGCCTTTTTGAGTTTGTTCGGAAAGCTTCATAATAACATCTTTGATGCGATAAGGATCTGGAACCATATGAAAAAGAAAACGCTCTTGTTCCGCTGCCGTTTGGACGGATACTTCTCCGAAATTGAACATAGTCGGTATGATACCTTCAACAACAGTAGCAACATCTTGGATATTACGAAAATTGAGTTCGCTGATATATCTATTAAAAAGGCCTTTTTGCTCGATATTTACAATGCGTTCGTTTGTAATAATCCAAACATCAAAATAATAATCAATCCAGATCAAAAAACTGAAAATCCAAATAAAAATGAAAAAAGTGTCTTCAATAAAATAAAAGAAAACAGCTGTATTTTCTCCAAGAAGAGTTGGAAAGAAAGAAGGTACAATGATCATTGATCCAAGGATAAGACTCGTGAGAAAAAAAACGAAGAAGAAATTAACAAGAATATTGAGCCAATGACGGTGAATAACCTCGATAACTTCTTCGTTTTCTCTTTGACCTGTGAAATGAAAACGATGAAAAGCGTAGTGCATAAAATATTTAAAATGATGAAGTCATTTGCGAAAGAGGAAGTTTTGAAAACAGCAGAAAATTAGTGACAATAAGTACGATAAAAACAAGGGAAAAGAGAGAAGCGGTAAAAAGAGCGGTGCTTTTCTTGAGGGAGTATTTGAAAATATGAAACAGAATAAAAAGAGCTGAAAAAATATAGCCAAAGAAAATAAGAGTGTAAATAATGAAGATAAGAGAAGTCATATTTTGATAACATTCTATCACAAAAAGAAAAAAAGTGAAAAAAATTAGAGTAATTTTTTGTGATGATCGTGAGGGAGAGTGATTCCAAGATGTTGATATCCGGCTTCGGTAATAACACGACCACGAGGAGTACGAGCAATAAATCCAAGTTGTAAAAGATAAGGCTCTACAACATCCTCAATAGTTTGTATTTCTTCACCAGTCACACTTGCAATGGCCTGTAAGCCTGCGGGACCGCCTTTGAAAGTATGAATAATGGTTTCAAGAATATGTCTATCAGTTGGCTCAAGACCGAGATGGTCGATTTCATAAAGTTTGAGAGCTTCTCGTGCAATGTCTCCTGTGATCACTGGTTTATCTTTTATTTGAGCATAATCACGAACACGCTTCAATATACGATTTGCGACGCGAGGCGTTTGCCTGCTTGATAAAGCAATTTCTTTGGCTCCATCGGTGTCAAGTCCAATTTCTAAGATGCTCGATGAACGCTGTACGATTTTTTCAATTTCTTCTTTGGTATAAAATTCAAGTCTATGAGTTGATCCAAAACGATTACGGAGAGGATTGGATAATGATCCAAGTTTCGTTGTAGCACCGATAAGTGTAAAGTGAGGAAGATCAAGTTGGATAGTTCGTGCCGCTGGTCCTTTTCCAATAATGATATCGAGTTTGTAATCTTCCATCGCTGGATAGAGTACTTCTTCAATCATTTTATTCAGACGATGTATTTCATCGATGAAAAGTACATCACCATCTTCAAGATTCGTCAGAATAGAACCGAGATCACCCACTTTTTCGATAGCAGGACCAGAAGTGATCTTGATATTGACATTCATCTCTTTCGCAATGATGTGAGCGAGTGTTGTCTTTCCTAATCCTGCTGGACCGTATAGAAGAATGTGATCTATACGCTCATTTCTTTTTTTTGCTGCTTGAATGAAAATATCAAGATGACGTTTGATTTTCTCTTGTCCAACATACTCTGCAAAATATTGTGGTCGAAGAGTGGTATCGAAGTGTTGTTCTTCAAAAGAAGATGAATCGGCAGTAACAAGCATAATTATGAAGGCTTAATGAAAAGAAAAAATGCATAAAACACAACAAAATTATAGCACTTATTGACAAAAAAATAAAGCTGTGCTATGATGATTTTTCGCTTAACAAATTATTTGCTTACTCGGCTCAAATATACTCTTGTAGTAATGATGAGCGGGGACTATTTCATCTGTAGACAATTGGGGATTACTATCTTTTATCCTCAATCGCGGAACTGTTTGTCCAGATTTGGGTAGGGTGGTTTCGGCTGCGCTATACCTCGACACTTTTCTTTTCCTCAGGCTCCTATGTCAGAGGTTTGTCTACAGTTTAAATAGTTTTTGCGAAGTGAAATAAAAAAAAGAGGCCTTTTTGATGAGGCCTCTTTTTTATTTTTTATATATCAGTTACACGCTGTACTTCCTCGAGTGTTGTTTCTCCTTCAAGAACGGAAAGGATGCCATCATGTGCCATTGTAAGCATACCTAACTCTATCGCTTTTTCTTCAATTTCAGTAATGAGTGCACCATGAGCAATCATCGTAGAGATTTCTTTGGTGATAAGAAGGGTTTCAGCAATAACCATCTGACCTGCATAACCAGTACCACCACATTTCTCACAACCTTTAGAATGAGGAATAAGGATATGCTCAATGTCTATTTGATCTTTTTCATCTTTTGGTAGAGTATCTTTTATCTGGATGAGAAGCTTTTTTTCTGTTTCTGTAGGAGGAAGCATTTCTTTGCAAGAATCACACACTCTTCGTATCAAGCGTTGCGCCATAAAAAGATTTCCAGTATTTGCAATATCATCATTTGTAACACCCATCGCCGTTAATCTTGATACTACTTCTGAGGCGGAGTTTGTATGGATAGTAGAAAGCACAAGATGTCCGGTACTCGCTGATTGTACGGCAATTTGTGCTGTTTCATCATCACGGATTTCACCAATCATCAAGATGTTAGGGTTCTGACGCATCAGTGAACGAAGAGCAGTTGCAAAAGTATACCCTTCACTTTCTTTTGTTTGAGTTTGAAGAATTCCAGGAATCTGATATTCAATTGGATCTTCAATAGTAATAATTTTTGTATCAGAAGTATTGAGTTTAGATAAAATACTGTACAGAGTTGTGGTTTTTCCAGAGCCTGTTGGTCCTGCACTTAAGATAATTCCGTGAGGTTTTCCGATAGCGGTATAAATATTTTGAAGATTCTTTTTTCTGATATGCAGTGTATCGAGATCAAGTTTAATGGTTGATTGATTCAAAATACGCATAACAACTGTTTCTCCAAAGCCACCTAAAATAATAGATACACGAATATCAATTATTTCTGACTTCTCTCCTTCTTTTTCGAGTGTCAGAGAAAAGCGTCCATCAACCGCACCTGAGCGTTCACCAGATTTCATACCAGAAGCAAGCTTAATTTGTGCAATCAGTGAAGGATATTCGGAGAGAGGAATCTCTGATGCGATTTGAAGAATACCATCGACACGGAATCGAACAAGGACAGTTTCTCCTCGAGGTTCGATATGAATATCTCCTGCATGAAACAAGATCGCACCAGCGAACAACGCAGGAAGATATGTTTTTGAATCGAGTGTTTGTAAATGATGAGAAAATGAGGTTAGTGTATGAGATTTTTCCTGAACCGTTTGAAAGATTGATGTAGTGATATGAGTAGAACGAGAGAGCTCATTTGGCATCAATTCAGAATAGATATTTCTCAGGAATTCTGTTTGGTCTGCGACGCGCCATACTTCATCAAGTGTAGTGATGCCTGCAAGAGCTTTTAGAATACCATCTTGTGTCATAGTGATCATACCGTTTTCGAGAGCTACTCGTAAAATATCTTGTTCTGACCCCATTGAGTTGATTACTTCCATTACTTCCTTTGTCATTGTAAGAACTTCAAAAATACCAATGCGTCCATGATAACCAGTCATATGACATTTCTCACACCCAACAGGTTTATAGAGATACTGTATTTCTTTTGGAAGGGTGATTTTTGCTTTTGGTGAAATGATCGTAATAAGCTCGAGCATAGAGTGAATAGTTTCTGTCGCTGGTTCATACGCTTCTTTGCAATGTTCGCAGAGTACGCGTACAAGTCTTTGTCCAATAAGAGCATTGATACAAGCAGAAAGAAGAGTTGGTTTTACGCCAAGTTCCATAAAACGAGGAATAGCTGCCGCAGCACTATTGGAGTGAAGGGTAGAAAATACCAAGTGTCCTGTGAGAGATGCGTTAACAGTAACATCAGCTGTTTCATCATCACGAATTTCTCCAACAAGAACGATATCAGGATCTTGACGGACAACTGCACGAAGAGCGGTTGCAAATGTGTAGTCTTTATTTTTTGAAATTTCAGTTTGAATAATCCCTGGAAGAGTATATTCAATTGGATCTTCTATTGTAACAACTTTTATATCAGGTTTGTTGATATGATTGAGCAGGGTGTAAAGCGTCGTTGTTTTTCCAGAACCTGTTGGTCCAGTATTCAAAACAAGACCGTTTGGTTTTTGGACCTGTTTCATTACATCTTCATAAGCAAGTCCTTGAAGACCGAGTGCATTGACATCAACAATAACATCGTCTCCAGAAAGAAGTCTCATATTGATATTCTCACCATATTTTCCTGGAATACTATTTACGCGAACATCAATACGCTTGTTATCAAGAGTAATAAAAAAGTGTCCATCTTGTGCTTCTTTTCTGACATTCAGTCGCATTTTACCAATCATTTTTATACGAGAGATTAGTAAAAAATATCGTTCTTTAGGAAGATTCCCAATTTCTTGGAGAACCCCATCGATACGATAGCGAAGCCTTACAGCGTCTTCAGCTGGTTCAATATGAATGTCGCTTGCATTCAGTCTTTTTGCACCAGCAAGAATGATTTCAAGTGCTCTTGAAGTATTAGCGCTTTGGTTTTCTCTGAGTGAAATCAGTTCTCCAAAATCTTTTTCAAATTGTGTGAGATCGTCCCCGGTAAGAGAAACTCTGATGCGATCAAGAGCATCAAGAAAAGTGCGTTTTTTATAATTATCCCAGGCGTGACTCAGTGATGGTTCTGAAGTAATGTAGATTTTTGATGACCATCCGTGCTCTTTTGAAACTTCAGTAATAAAACGGAGTGTTTCTTTGTTTTCTGGATCAGTTAACGCAAAAAGTATTTGTATTCCTTTTTTATTAAAAATGACAGTATGGAATTTACGAGAATCTTCTTCAGAAATAAGAAAGACATCTTCAGTATTTACTGGGAACACATAGAGATCGATGTAAGGCAATCCATATTTCTGAGCAAGAAGAGAGGCCTTTTCTTCTATGGACACCTGCTTCATCTTATTGAGAACAGTCTGTGTGAGTGTTGATTTTTCTTCATTAATGACAGGATCTTTGTGAATTACTTTTGGCATAGATTTTTTATAAAAAGATTTCTTTTTTCTATTGTACTCCAAACAGAAGAGGAAAAGCAAAAAATACCTTCGTTAAAAAAGGCCTTTCCTTTTTTCTTTTTTATCGAGTGACACGAGAAGATAGCTTTTCTAAAAGAATATGTTCTGCTTCATCGTTTGTGTCTGCTTTGAAAGTAAATGAATAGGCATCGCCTTGTAATATTCCTTCTGAAAAACGCTTTGCAAAATCAATCAGTATCTCATTGTTTTGTGCTAGTGCGATCCCGCTCACATTCCCAAGAGTTTCAAATGATAAAATAATGTAAAGATATGCAGAAGAATAGTTACTTTTTATTTTTTCGAGTATTTGAGGAAGGTCTCCTTTATGAGCGCGTGCTTGTACAATATCCTCGATGGTAACAAATGCCCATATTGTTTTCACTTCTTCATTCCATTTTGATTGAGCCATTACTCGTCCCCAGAGTTTCAATAAATGAAGCGGTTGTGTTTTATAGAGAGCAGACACAATTTTTTGTTGATCAACGCCACTATCCATCAGGCGGGAGGCTATTTTTAATGCTTTTGGAGTGGTATTTTTCTTTTGAAAACTTTCTGTTGCTGAAATAATACCAGACAATAAACTCTCGTTTACATTCTCAGTCATAATTCTCGCATCAACTCCTTCCAGTGTTTCTGCAATAATTTCTGATGTTGAAGAAGCAGTAATGTCTACTAAATTAACTTGTCCAAAGAGTTCATTCTCAGGATGATTATCTATATTAAGTACAGGAACTTCATAAAAAATATCAGGATTTTCTTCGTATATTTTTCCTAGATGTTCTTTATCAACAGATCCGATTACAATAGCGAGATCAAATTTGAATTGTGCGGGAATAAAAGAGAAATCACGAGGATCAATAGATCCGTTTTCTGGCGTGAGATAGATGCGCACTTCTTCTTCATTTTTCTCAGTACGCACATCAAGTATTTTATTGCGTACTGTGCTAAATGTTAATACAAAATCTCTAGCACCTGCGATGGAAGAAAGAATGTTTTCTGGTTTTTTAAGAAAAGAGAGAGAATCTGTGTATTCACTGATGTTTTCGCATGCAAGCGTAGCTGTTTTTCCAATATTTTTAAAGAGAAGTGAAAGTGCAAAAGCACTTGCTAAAGCATCTTTGTTTGGATAAGAAGGAAGAAGAATAAGCGGAGAAGTAGTTTTTTTGAGAAGATCTTGAAATTGTTGTGCTGGAGTGAGGGACATAAAAAAGGGAAAAAAGAAAATAAGAAATAGTGATATAAATAATACAATTATCAAAAGAGCAATAGTCCACCGTAGCAAAGAAAAAAAGAGATGTCAAACAAGGCAAACAAATAGAGAATACAAGATCGAGTATTGATAAAGGACATCTTTTTGCGTTATAGTAATGATACTATGAGTACAACATATACTACTACATCAGCCCAGGAAACAAGGATATTGGGAGAAAAAATAGCACAAACAATTCCATCAGGAACACTGGTATGTCTTTTTGGTGATCTTGGATTAGGAAAAACGACTTTGACGCAAGGGATATTAAAAGGATTAGGCGCAGAAGAGCCATATATTAGTCCAACTTTTGTGATTATGAAACAGTATGACTTGAAAGAGTCAATAAACGATATTGAAAGAATTTATCATGTTGACGCCTACCGTGCAGAGATGAAGGATTTTGAGGTGTTAGGATTTTCCGAATGGTGCGAAGACAAGCAAGGCATTATCATTCTTGAATGGCCAGAACGCATCAAAGATATCTTGCCAGAAAAAAAGAATAGAGATAATGTTAAAAAATATCAATGAAACAGATATCAAACTGAGCGGGATATTGAAAATAAAAATACTTCTCCACCCGAAGCTTTCTGTTAGAAGGCCTCCAAGTAAGGGGCCTACCGAAAGACCAATATATACAAAGGCAGAAATGATA
>JBBIRD010000015.1:0-16111 GCA_037441965.1 Candidatus Moraniibacteriota bacterium
TGCAACAGAACGGGATATAAAAAACGCGCTTTCTTTTTATCGTAAGGAAGTAACGGAAGCATTTGACGACATTCTTCATTCAAGTATTGAAGAGGCGTCAAAAAGTAAGAGTAAAGAATCTGATCCACCGATTATTCATATTGTTGATACGCTCATTTCGTATGCGTATGAGAATCGTGCTTCTGATATTCATATCGAACCTCGTGATAAGGATATGCTTGTGCGTTTTCGTATTGATGGGGAATTACACGATATTGTTAAACTTTCCCCAGAACTTCATCCTCAGATTATTTCTCGTATCAAAATACTTGGTAAACTTCGTACCGATGAACATTTTGTACCACAAGATGGAAAATTAGAAAGTATAGTAGAAGATGATCATTTGAATATTCGTATTTCTATTATTCCAACAACGGAAGGTGAGAAGGTTGTCATGCGCCTTCTTTCAGAACGATCACGACAATTTTCTCTTACAAATCTTGGGCTTTCTGATGCCAATCGTCAGCTTTTGGAAAAAGCATATCAGAAGCCATACGGAATGATACTTGTTACCGGTCCAACAGGATCTGGTAAAACAACAACTCTGTATGCTGTGCTCAAGATGCTCAATCAAAGATCAGTAAATATCGTTACTATTGAAGATCCAGTAGAATATGATATGGAAGGAGTGAACCAGATTCAAGTGAATACAGAAACGAATTTAACATTTGCTACTGGATTGCGAAGCATTCTTCGTCAGGATCCAAATATTATTCTTGTTGGAGAAATTCGTGATGATGAAACAGCTTCTATCGCGGTTAATTTGGCTCTTACTGGGCATTTGGTGCTTTCCACACTTCATACGAATAATGCTGCGACATCTATACCACGATTGATCGATATGCACATCGAACCTTTTCTTATAGCTTCGACGATTAATATAATTGTTGCTCAGCGTTTGGTGCGGAAGATACATTCAGCTTGTCGAATAAGCGAAGAACATTCTATAGAAGATGTTATAAAATATGTCGGTAAAACGAATACCGAAAAAGTTTTTGGTACAATACAAGAAGGGAAGAAAGTTCGTCTTTATAAAGGGAAGGGATGCAAAGAATGTCATCATACTGGATATGAAGGGCGTATCGGTATTTATGAGCTTTTGATATTGAATGATGAAATACGAGAAGCGATTATTGCAAGAAAAGATGCAGATACTATAGAACATCTCGCTATGGCATCAGGAATGCGAACGATGCTTGAAGAAGGACTAGCAAAGGTAAATGAAGGTATTACAACTCTTGAAGAAGTTCTTCGTGTTACGAAAGAATAGGGGTTTTTGTATAGAAAAGATTTATATATTTTTTTATGATCAATCATTTAGAAAAAATGCTTTTTACTCGCGAGCTTTCAGTATTACTCCATAGCGGAGTACCTCTTGGAGAGACACTTGAATCTTTACGCGATAAAACGAAAGAAGGAAAATTACAAACATTGATTGTCACTCTTCTTGCTGATGTGGAAAATGGTCAGTCATTCTCTCACGCTCTTGAACGTTTCCCAAAAGTTTTTGATCCGTTATATATCAATCTTGTAAAATTAGGAGAAGCTTCTGGTACATTACGGGAAAATCTTGATTTTCTGACACGAGAGCTTGAAGGATCATACGCCTTGAAGAAAAAAATACAAGGTATTATGTTGTACCCTATGATTGTACTTTCTATGGCGCTTCTATTGGGAATATTGATGAGTATTTTTATTTTACCGCGATTGATTAAACTCTTTGATTCATTCGATGTTGCACTTCCTCTATCAACACGAATACTTCTTTCGATGGCAAATTTTATGCAACACTACGGAGTTATTTTCTTTATAAGTGTATTCTTTTTTCTTTTTCTTTCCCGATTTATTGTTAGTCTTTCTTTTGTGAAACCATACTGGCATCGCATTCTTCTTTCTTTTCCTCTTCTCGGAGGACTCTTTCGAGATGTTACGCTTGCACATTTTTGTCGTGATATGGGTATTATGCTTCAGAGTGGGCTTTCAATCGTTGATGCATTTTCTGTAGAAGAAAAAGTGATAACGAACAGAGCATTTGCTTCTCTTGTGAAGGAATTATCACAAACTATTGCAACAGGACAAACAATATCTGTAACACTTTCTCGTTCACAACATAAAAAAGATTTTCCGCCACTCGCTATAAAGATGATTTCAGCAGGAGAACGAACAGGAAAATTGAGTGAAACATTTTTTTATCTTGAAAATTTTTTCACGCAAGAAGCAGATAGAAAAATAAAAAATATGACAGTTCTCTTTGAGCCGATACTTCTTATTTTTATTGGATTGATTGTTACATTTTTAGCGGTAGCAATACTGACTCCAATCTATTCACTCACGGGATCTGTCAGAAGGTAAAGGAGAATATCTTTCTGAGAAATTTTTTTGGTTTTTTATATTGATCGAAGAAAAGTATGAAGAAAAAGGGATTTACTCTTATCGAAATAATGTTGACGATGTCTATTGTTGCTATTCTCGCAGGAGCGTCATCATTCTTTTTTAGCGATTCTCTCTTTTCACAAGAAGTGTCGGTAGCGCAAGATGAAATCATTGGCAGTTTTGCGAAAGCACAGATGTATAGTATGACTGGTAAAGATGACGCGTTGTGGGGAGTAGCATTTCGTGCTCTTGACAATAGTATTGTGCTCTTCCGTGGAGATACTTTTTCTCATAGAGATGAAACACGAGATGAAGTGTATGCTCTAGGATCGCAGATTTCAGTGTATGGTTTAGACGAAGTTGTTTTTATGAGGGTTACCGGAAAGCCAAATAATACTCCTTCTATCACGCTTTCTAGAAATGGCAAAACTATCGTTCTTCGGATGAATGAAGAAGGTATAGTTTCAGAAGAATAAGTGCGTTTTTTTACAGAATATGAAAAAATATCAATCAGGATTTTCTCTTATTGAACTTCTTTTCGCCGGAGCTTTGTTTGTTGTTTTTGCAACAGGCGTTATTGAAGTGCTTATCTCTGGATTAAATATGGATCGTGTGAGTGAAGAAACAATGCTAGCAACGGAGTATGCAAGACAAGGGGAAGAGGCTGTGCGATTTATGAGCGCAAAAAACTTTGATGATATTGTTCCTATCCTTACAACAGGTATCGAAGATGCGAATGGATTAATATCTTTTTCAGGCACAGATAATCTTTATGAGAAATATCGAAGAACGATTACTGTAGAAGAAGTGATGCGTGATGCGGAAGGAAATATAAATGAAGAGAGCGGAACAATCGATCCAGATACAAGAAAAGTGATAACGACGGTTTCATGGAACATTACTCCCTCTCGACCGAATACTGTTGTTTTGCAAACATATCTCACTCGATTCAAATAATGTGTATGAAGAAAACACTACCAGGATTTAGTTTTTTCGAAGTAATTATTTATTTAGGATTGTTTTCTGTTATGGCGACAGCACTCCTCTCTTTTTCTTTGAATGTTTTTGATTTTGGAGCAAAAGATAAAACATCACGGCAAGTACTTTCAGATGCAAGATTCTTAACGGAACGCATTACTTTTTTGATTCGTAATGCAGAAAGTATTGATGACAATGCATCAGCATTTGATACTGATTCAGGTAAATTAGTTCTTCGTATGATGGGATCAAGCAATATGCAGAATATCGATATTGCAAACGGAGTATTAACAGTACAGGAAACTGGATATGAACCAGTAAACCTTCATTCTCAATATTCAAAAGTACAAAGTCTGGTATTTTCCAAATATGGATCAAGTGGAGAACATGCAGAATATATCTCTTTTACAGCAACATTGGCATCAGCAGGGAATACAGAATCCACTGTGCCATCATATCAAAGGACGATAGTAGTGAAGGGTGGAACTTTCATTCGTAATAGTCAAAAAGGATTATGATACTCTACACAAAAAGAGGATTCGTAGCTATTCTCACTGTTATTCTTTTACTTTTTTTCTGTCTTTCTCTCACGATAGGCGTTACTTATCTTTCGATTGATGGATCACAATCATCTTTAGCAATATCATCTGGATCGGAAGCGCTTTCTTTGACAGAAGCCTGTGCTGAAGACGCTCTCCTTCTTTCTTTGCGTAATGAGAATTATGTTGGTGGAACCCTTACATATCTTGGTGGCGTATGTGCTGTAACTGTCATCAAAGATGGGTCAATATGGACACTGGATATTTCTGGTACAAAAAATCATTTTACAAAATCTATCACCGTTATTTTTGAATATACGCTTGGTCCGCCAAACACTTTAACGCTTATGAGTTGGCTAGAAAAGTAAAAAAGCGATACAATGGAAAAACAAGTAAGTACAGATTAGAATGTGTATAAGGAATATAAAAGAGTAAAATATGTTTTCTCATAAATGTTTTGTTGTCTTTATTTCAAAGCAATCCATTGATACGGGATTTGTTTCCCTTGGTAAAGAAATTACCTTTGAAGGAAGAGAAGCATTTGCGTATACAGAAGAAACCCTCAAGAGCGTTTTTCAAAAAATACAACAAATAACACGAAAAAAGATAAGAATTGTTCTGAGTGAAGAGCTTGTCTATACTACCTTTCTTCCTTTTCCTCGTCATATTGAAATTACACGAGAACTGATACGAGAGAAAATGGAGGAATTTGTTCCAGAAAATCTCAAACAAACACAATGGGATTTTCAAACACTTCAATATAAAAAATCTGATGTTGATGAGAACATTTTTATTCAAGGAGTCGTCGTAGAAAGAACATTTGCTACACTTTTACAAAAAGCATTGAGTGAAAGTCTTCTTCCTGTCGAAAGTATTATTCCTGAATCATATGCTCTTGCTCGTCTTGAAGAGAACAGAAAAGGTGTTTTTATGATTATCGAAAGAGATCGTGAAGCGATAGTGTTCGCAGTTATTGAAAATGGATATTTGATTGCTTCACATACAAAAAAAGATAAGATTGATCCTCAGGATATAGCAACTTTTATTGATTTTCTTGCTTCTTATAAAGAAAAAAAAGTAGAAAAAATTATTTTTTCTCATTTTGAAGAAGAAGAAATGGCGTTGTTTACTCAACATTTTCAAGAAAAATATAGTATAGAAAAGAAAGATTACAACCCGCTTGTTGGTGCAGGATTACAGAAAAATGTTTCTGGAAAAGATGAAGAAACATTGAATATCTTTTTTTCTTTTCCATCTTCGAAGAAAGCGTGGTGGAAAATTTGGTAACCGAAGAAAAAATTGGTATTATAAATTATGAGAGTTTAAGAATATTTTTTATGCGAGTACAGAAAAAAGGTTTTACATTGATTGAGATTTTATTAGTGATTGGCATTATCGCTGTTTTAGCCACAGTTGTGATTGTCGCTCTTGATCCAGCAAAGCGCTTTCAGGATGCTCGTGACTCAAGGCGACTTTCTGATATCGAAAGCATTCTGTCTGCTATACAACAATCGATCATTGATAATAAAGGCATTCTTCCTCCTGGTATCGATATGACTGAAAGGCAAATAGGAACGGCAGCATCAGGATGTTCTTTATCGACCGATGTGTGTTCGGTGGCTAATGATGGAGATTGTGTTGATTTAAGCGCTTCTCTTGCGAAATATTTAAAGAGTATACCGAATGATCCAGCAAATGGATCAGCAGAACTCACACATTATGCTGTTGTAGCTGATGCAAACAACTTGATTACTGTTAAAGCATGTGATTCTACGGACGCAACTATTTCTGCTGTTTCTCGTTAATATATTTCCTTGTTTGTTTCTTGAAAAAAATATGAAAAACCGTTTTTTATCATCTTTTTTTCTCAAGCAGTTGTTCTCGTTACAAGCGGGATTTTTTCTTATATTTATTCTGCCTGCAAGTACCAATTATCAATTGAAAGATTTTAGTTTTGGAAGTGGAGGAGTAGGTGATGCAACTTCTGGAAATTATGCTCTTGATGCAGTGAGCGGAGAACAAAGTGTAGGAAGAATAAAGAGTGCATCGTATGGGATTGGATCAGGACTCATTTTTACTAATCAGTCCAATGTTCCAAACGCCCCGATCTTAACGAATCCAAATAATTATTACAATAAATTGAAAATTGTGATAGATAACGGAGGAAATCCAAGTGACACAAAGTTTTCTATCGCTATTAGTACTGATAATTTCGTTTCTGATATACGGTATGTACAAAGTGACAATACAGTGGGGCTCGTGCGAGGGATCGAAGATTATGCAACTTATACTGCGTGGGGTGGAGCAAGTGGATCATTTATTATTGGATTGATGCCGAATACTGCTTATCAAGTGAAAGTGAACGCGTGGCAGGGGAAGTTTACAGAAACAGGATTTGGTCCTTTTTCTACAGCGAGTACAGTAAGCCCTCAGATGACATTTGATATCGATGTCGCAGCGACAGATATTGATAACAATGTAACAGCAACGACTTTTGGCGATTTATTTGCAGGAATTGTAACCAATAGTCAGGAGAAGATTTGGGTAGATTTTGATACAAATGCAGAGAATGGAGGTAAAATATATGTCGCGAGTACTTACGCAGGTCTTCAAAGTACGAGTGCTTCATACACCATCAATTCTGTTTCTGGTAATCTTGCTGTACTTCCGGAAGGATATGGAGCACAAGGATCAAGTGCGACACAAAGTGCGGGAGGTCCTTTTTCTCTCAATGCTAGTTATAATCTTGCATCAGATAATGTGGCAGTCACTGATGGCACATTACGCGAGATATTTAGTACAGGTACACCGACTTCTTTGGGGAGGGGATCTTTTTCTTTGAAGGCAAAATCGTCAAATGTTACTCCATCAGCCAATGATTATACGGAGATATTGACTATTATTGCTTCTGCAAGTTTTTAAGAATGTTTCACTCTTGACAAAAGAGATACTTTTTTAGAAAACTGTGCTATACTTTATTTATTAAGAAAAAATAATAAAGAAATAAACAGTAATTTTTTATAACTATGCAGAGACTTTTAGGATTATTGACTTTTGCTCTTTTCACATCTTTTTTCTTTTTTGGTGTTGAAAGTGTTTCTGCTACTGGTTTGCAACAGACGTATGTGCGTCTGGATAGACTTGCTACCGGAGTAACAACGGGAGGTATGGTTTGTGCAAAATCTGCTACAACTGCCATAGAAACAGATGTTAAGGTAACTTTTCCAACAGGATTTGTGACCGTCGATACGCCAGCAAACTGGACTGTTACAACCACTAATCTTCCTGCCGATGCAACACCATGGATAGGTATCGGCACTGCTTCTTCTGCTTCTGGTCAAGATGTAACATTTCCAAGTGGTGATATGGTAGTGGGGACATTATATTGCTTCAATTTTTCAGGAACAAATACTTTGACAAATCCTGGAGCAGGCAATAATCTTGTTGGAACTATTACAACAGAACTTGCTGGACCGACAACGATTGATAGCTCAGATTTTGCTCTTTCTATCATTACAAATGATCAGATAGTAGTAACGGCGACTGTTCCTGCAACATTTACTTTCTCTTTGAGTGGTAATACAGATACTTTTACGAGTAATCTTTCTACAGTAACGACTTCTACTTCAGGGAGAACAGTCACTATAGGGACAAACGCGGCATCTGGATGGGTAGCATGGGTGAAGAGTGCTAATGCTGGACTCTTGTCTGCTTCAGCAAGTTCAACGATCGCTACTGCAGGATCTCTCGATGATACACCATCAGATCTTGCTTCTACGACAGGATATGTATTGGATGTTGATATTACGACAGATAGTGCGACTGGTACAGGTACTGTATCTCAAGCTACAAATTATGGTGCAGAATATGCAGGTGGTAATACAACATCTGGTGGTACTCTTTCTACTTCATTTCAGCCTATTGCAGCTTCTTCTGGCACGACAGATGGTGATGTATTGACGCTTATAGAAAGAGCGAAGATTACCGCTATTCAAGCTGCTGCTACAGATTATACCGATACTCTTACAGTGGTTGCTGCAGGACGATTCTAGTGTTTGCATATAAAAAACACATAAAACAATAAAAACCCTTTCATTTTTTGAAATGGTTTTTATATTTTTTCGAAGAAAGAGGGAATATAATTTTAAAAAAGATTGTTTTTTGAGAAATTATGAAATTATGGTAGTATAAAAGTACTTTTATGGCTTTATTTTATCGATTTTCTTTATTGACATTTTGTTTCTTTCTTCTCGGAAGCCTTTTTCTTATTCCTTCTTCTGTCAGATCAGCAGACTCTGGTCTTCGTCTGATCACTTCTCCTCTTCCTATAAACCTTGTTACTGAGCCAGGAAGAACTATCTCAACAGAAATCAAGGTAAAGAATGGTGGAACACAAAAAGAGAATCTTAAAATTGATTTGATGAAGTTTCGTGCGTATGAAGATTCTGGAAAACCACAACTGCTTGAAAGAGAGAAGACAGATGATTTTCTTGATTGGGTATCTTTTTCAGAACCTACATTTACTTTGGCTCCTGATGAATGGAAAACTATCACAGCAACTTTTACTGTTCCAAGTACTGCTTCTTTTGGATACTATTACGCTCTCGTATTTTCTCGAGCGACGAGTGATCAAACATTGCAGAGTGGTCAGACTGCACTTGTTGGAGGTACCGCTATTTTAGTCCTTCTTGAAGCAAGAGTGTCTGATGCAAAAAGAGAAGTGGCTGTAACAGAATTTTCTGTTGATAAAAAGTTCTATGAATTTTTGCCAGCTACTTTTAATATCAAATTGAAAAATACAGGCAGTGTTCATATTGCGCCACGAGGAAATATTTTCATCAATCAAGGAGATAATCATGACATCGCTCTTCTTGAAGTAAACAGTGAAAAAGGCAATATATTGCCTAATTCAAGCCGAATATTTGATACAAAATGGAAAGATGGTTTCCCTCGTTATGAAGAAAAAATTCAAGACGGAAAAACAGTAATCGATGAAAAAGGAAACATTCTTTCTGAATTGAAATGGGATTTTAACGATGTTTCAAAATTGCGTTTTGGAAAATATACAGCAAAATTGCTTCTTATCTATGATGATGGACATCGTGATATTCCTATCGAAAGTGAAGTTTCTTTTTGGGTGATACCGTGGAGACTCTTGCTTGTTTTGATGGTGATTGCTATTTTCTTTTTTATCGGTTTCAGATCTACGATGCGTAACATTTGGAATAGTATTTTCAAAAAAAACAAAAAATAAGTACTCCTGTAATGAAATCATTTTTTTTCTCTATTATTCTTTTTGGGTTTTTTCTTTTTCCTGTGAAATTGATTTATGCCTTTGATGTTCCAAAAGGACTTACGGTTAATCCTGCATTCGAAGAGATTGTTCTTGATACAGAAACAAAGACAAAAGATTTTTTTATCTTTCTTCAGAATACGACGGATACAACAATGATTCTGCGTATTAAAGTATTGGACTTTGGAAGTCTTGATGAATCTGGTGGAGTAGCCTTTCTTGGCGCAACAAACGATGTAACGAAGAAATACGCGCTTGCTTCGTGGATTAGACCAGAAACAGATGTTGTGATACTTGAACCAGGTGAGTCGAAGAAGATATTGATCACTATTGAGAACAGAGAATCGCTTTCTTCGGGTGGTCATTATGGAGCACTTACATTTCAAAGAGAATCTAATACTTCTTCTGACATAAAAACAGGAGAGGATACCGTTGCTATCAATCAATTGTTTTCAGCACTTCTTTTTGTGAAGAAGATAGGTGGCGAAATATATCATCTTGATCTTAAAGAATGGAAATATCAGAATAACCATTTTTCCTTTCAAAATAATATCCAACTTCGTTTTCAAAATAGTGGCAATGTTCATCTTGTTCCGCGAGGCACAGTAATCATTAGTGATCCTTTCAATCGTGTTGTAGCGAAGGGTGTTATCAATGAAGAATCTGCTATCATCCTACCTGAGACTTTTAGAATATATACAGTAGTATTGCGTAATATCGCCTTTTCTTTCGTTCCTGGAAAATATACAGCAGAAATATCATATCGTTATGATGGACAGGAAATATTTTCAACCTCTTCTTTTTCATTTGACTTTTTCCCATTTCCTGCTACTCTAGGGAGTCTTATTTTTATAGGAGGACTTTCTTGGTATGTGGCAAGATATTGGAAAAAACGAAAGAAGAGAAAGATATCAGTTTCTACGGATACTCATTGAGACAGCATTGTGTAAGGGTATCTTTGTATTTTTTATTCTTTTCTGTATATTCTTCTCCTCTAGTGTTTCTGTTCGCGCCCTATCTGATCCAGAAAAATCTCTAGCTCATACAATTGTCGTTACGGCGACGGTTCCTCTTACACCAGAATTTTCTTTTATAATAAGGAAAAATTCGTCTATTGTATCAAATAAAAATATCTTTTTGATTGGAGAAGAGGCGATTTTTTCTACTTATATCGTTGGTTGGAAAAATGCCCCGCTTGTTTCTCATCTGATAAAGATGAGAATAACCAATAAAAATAGTCAAGAGTTTGTATTCTCTCGTGAAACAGATAGAAATGGTTTAGCTACATTTTCTGTACCAGTGACACCAGAATGGCTTGGTGAAAATAAAGTAGAAATTATCGATATGACCTATGGAGATCCACTCACTATTTTGGAAACAAAGACCATTAATGTGTATGAACAAAAGACGAATGATGAAAAATACACAAAGATAGCTCAAGAAATAGGAAGTCATATTTTGAGGACTGTTGTAACTCTTTATCCATAATGAAAAGAGAAAGTGTTATAATAAAGAGCAAGAAATGTCTTTTTGTACTTTTCATTTACTTGTTCGAAAAAAAATATGGAAAAAAAAATTGAAGAAGAAACGGGCAAAGAAAAAAAGAAGCATAATGATTCTTCAGAAAATGAATCATCACAGAAGAAAAAATATATTTTCGTTCTGATTTTTTTTGTGTTTCTTTTTTGTATAGCGTATTTTATTTGGCTTTTCTTGCAAACAAAGGTGGTGGGAGTGATTCGTTCAGGAACATTGCCTCAGAAAGAAGAAATGTTTGATGAGAATACGCAGACAAAAGATTTTCAAGGTACCTATTTGCGTTTTTCGTATGAAGGAAAATATCAGGAAATATCACATTCCGTATCTCCTACGGGACCTATCAAAGAATTAGTTCTCCTCTCTTCTCGTGATATTGAGGGAAGGAAAATTGCTCTTACTCTTGAACAGAGAGATTCTGATTCATTCGATGCTGTGCCTTCTTTTCAAATGAGGAAAAATGATACTAAAACATATCAGCGAACATCTTTCAAATGGAACGGTATTGACAAGGTGCTTTTTGTCAAAAATACACCAGTTTTTGAAAAAACACTCTTTTTGCAGAAAAAAAATTCTTTCTTGATTCTCTCGGTGTCTTCTCCATTCTCTTCTGAAATGCTTGAAGAAGATATTGATCGTATTCTTCTTCATCTTGAGTGGAACACAGAAAAAGAAAATATATACAGAGAAAATAAAAAGAACCTTTGATAAAGCCAAAAGAAAAAATATATACTTTTTCTTTTTTCTTTTTCTTTCATTTTTTATCCTTTCTCTTGCGTCAAGTGTTTTTTGAGGTTTTTTTACCTTGACAAAGCCATTATTTTGGTGTATACTGAAGAGGAAATAAATAGAAACGGGTGAGGAAGATACTAAGTCTTCTCCCCGTTTTTTATTTCTATGAAAACAAAAACACAACACATCATTTCTATTTTTCTTTTTATAACCACTATTCTTGGAATGGGAGGTTTTCCGTTTGAGATGAATCGTACTTTCGCTGCCACAGGAATTAATAAGCAAATAAACTTTCAAGGAAAAGTTGTAAATACTGATGGCACTAATGTTGTTAATGCGAGTTATAATTTTCTTTTCTGTGTGTATACATCGGCTAATCCGGCCACTCCTTGTACTGCTGGTGCGAACAATGATGCTGTATGGAAAGAATCAAAAAGTATCGCAACGACTGATGGTATTTTTCAAACAAATCTTGGCGACACAACAGCTTTTGCATCACTTATTGATTTTAATACAGATAACATTTACCTGGGTATCAATTTCAACAATAATGGTCAGATGACACCGCTGGTACATTTTACCGCAACACCGTATGCTTTGAATGCTGATAAGATTCACGGACTTTCTGTAACGGATACGACAGGAACACTGACTATTCCAAATGGAAAAACGGTTTCTTTTGCAGATGCATTCTCAACTTCTGGCGCTTTTGCTACAACATTGACAACAACTGGTACTACAACGCTCACACTTCCAACGACTGGCACTCTGGCGACACTTTCTGGAACAGAAACATTGACGAATAAAACTATTGGCTCTACGGGACTTATCTTTTCTGGAGCAACGACTGATATTGCTTCAGCTTCAGGAGAAACATTGACATTATCTGCTGGAACAGCAGGTGAAACGAGAACGGTACAAATTGGTGAAGGCAATCTTGGAAGTACGACACCTGACTTTTTTGGACTTGATGTGAAGTCAGATACAGGAGATCCAGCAGGTGGTTTTGAAGGATCGATGTATTACAATACTTTTGATAATAAGTTCCGTTGTTATCAGAATACAGCCTGGACAGATTGTATCGGTACAGCAGGTGGTTCTAGTACATTGCAGACCGCTTATGATACAGTATCTGGCAACACTATTCTCACAACAACAGGAAGAAACATTGCCTATACATTAGGAGAAGTAGCGACTCCGACATCGTTCACGTTGGAAAATCAAGATACTGCTGGAGTGTCAGCTGAGCGAATTTTTAATTCTATAGCATCAGGAACACTCGCAAATGGCCTTCTGATTGAACAATCTGGTGCAGGAACAATGACGAATGGTATTTCGATTAGCGAAACATCAGGTTCTATAACAACAGGAATCAATATAGGGAACAATATCAGTACCGGTATTGCTATTGGCACAGGTGTAACGACAGGTATTTCTGTTGGATCAGGTGGCATCTCGATTGCTTCTGGATCATTAGCAGTCAATTCTGATTCTATTACTTCTGATGGAACACTTGTGATTAATTCCGCTGTTAGTACTGATATTCAAGACGCTGTTACGGTTGATTCTCTTATTACTGATACAGCTGGCGTGTCTATTGCGAACGGACAAGCATATACAGGATCAGGGTCAGTAACGCTCTCATCAGCCACTGCCTCAGCACTCACAATCAATTCTGGTACAACAGGAACGCTTTCTATTGGTGATGATGCTTCTGATGAAACGATCAATATTGGTACAGGCAATGCAGTGAAAACGATTACTTTTGGTTCAAATAACACAACTTCAGCAACGACCATTCAATCAGGAACAGGTGGTATCAATCTCGTAGCCGAAGGGACAGCCGAAGGTACGGTTCAGATCGGTACAGGAGGTACCGGAAATACAACGCCAGATCTTTTTGCTCTTGATGCAAAATCAGACGCAGGAGATCCCGCAACTGCTATCGAGGGCTCGATGTATTACAATCAAAATCTCAATAAGTTCCGTTGTTATGAGAATACAGCCTGGACAGATTGTATCGGTGCGGGAGGCGGAGGAGGAACGCCTGCTGGAGCAGATACAAACATTCAATTCAACGATGGAGGAATTTTTGGAGGGGAAGCTGATTTTGCTTGGGATAAAGTAAATAATAGTTTGGACCTCGGTGGAGTAGATACTGGGATTACAATGATGGGAGTAACCAATGAACCAGTATCTCCGGCATCTGGACAGCTTGAATTCTATTCAAAAGCGGTTTCCGGGAGAATGATGCCCAAATGGATCGGTCCATCGGGTCTTGATTCTATCGTTCAGCCGATGGTCGCTTTTAACAAAGTTGGTTGGTGGAATCCACCAGGAAACGCGACGACTGTTCCGGGTGTTATGGGCTTTACTGCACCGACGGTGGTCGGTACCACCACAACTCGTGCAGTCGCTACGACAAACTTGTTTACGCGTACGAGAAGATTAGGGTATGTTTCCTCAACGACCGCAGGCAGTTTGGCAAGTGCTCGTGTCACCGCCGCTCAGTATTCTGTAGGTGATGGAGCCGGGTTAGGAGGATTCTTTTATGTAACGCGCTTTGGAGTGAGTGATGCATCAGTACTGACGAGTGCTCGCCAGTTCGTCGGACTGTGCAATAGTACTTCTGCTCCGACAAATGTCGAACCGAGCACACTCACAAACTGCATCGGCGTCGGTAAGAATGCTGCTGATACCAATCTTCGGATCTTCTATGGTGGTTCGTCAGCACAAACTCCGATTGATCTCGGTGTGAATTTTCCCATAAATACGAGGAATACTGATATGTATGAACTTATCTTATTCGCGCCAACAAATGTCAATAATCAAGTGCATTATCGAGTAACAAGACTCAATACAGGAGATATTGCTTCAGGAACACTGACAGCTGGGACACCAGGCACACAATTACCTGCTTCTTCAACGCTTCTCTCTCATCGCGTGTGGAGAAGTAACAACGCTTCAGCGGTCGCTGTCGGTATCGATGTTGCTTCGATCTATATTGAAACAGATTATTAAACCTTAGAGTAAAGAGAAAACCGTGGAATGATTTTCCACGGTTTTTATATGTCGAATGTATTTTGTCAGAAAAAAAGCTTATCGTGATAGATATATAGGATCGCCTTCGGCGTCGCACGCTCTGACAGTAATGATATTATTTGCATCTAACACAACGGAATAATGAGAATGATCAGGTCCAAGACCAGCACCGGTCGCTGGATCAAAAGGAATTTCTTTGAGGTATCTATTAAGTGAACTGCTTATATCGACACAATCAGTTTCTCCTGTTACTGCACATCCTCCGGTATCGATAGCGCAAGTATCAGAAGATGTCGCTATTTGTTTTTCTGTTGTATTAATTCCTGGCGGAAAAGCTCCTTTATTATCAATGACATATTGGCTGATAGCTGTGGCGATAGACTGTATATCAGAAGTGCGTCGGCTATTTCGAGCATCACGAAAACGAGTTGCTGGATCAAGTGCTACGATGACGACCGTCGCCAGAACAGCGATGATACCGATGACGAGAAGAATCTCGATAAGTGTAAAACCAGTTTGTTTTTCTAAAGTGGAGCGTTTCATAAGAGAGAACATCATTTGATGTAAGGGTATGATAGCAGTTTCTTTCTCTTTTGAGAAATGTTTTTTGATGAGCATTTTCTTTTGTGATATACTAGCAATATCTTTCGTAATAATATGAAAAAATATTTTTTCTTTTTTCTTCTTTTTCTTCTTTCACCTTTGTCATTGTTTGCCAAAGAGCAATATATTTTACAATCAACTGAAAACATTCTAAAACTTTCAGGAAGTTGTTCTTTTGATGTAAAGCTCGTTCTGACAGAAATAACAGGGGAGAAAAAGTCAATTTATTCTTCTGGTACTCCTTGTAAAGATGGGACATTTACTTTTTCTGATGATCTTTCGATATGGAATATCGCTGATGGTCAATATGTTTTATGGGTAAACGGTGAACCGGCAGAAAAAAGAATTGTGATGAAGAAAATTGTTCCCATAACTCCTCTTGTAACAGAAAAGAAAAAGAGTGTTCCAAGAAATACTTTTGAACAAGCGGTGTTTAATTTTGGAAAGAATCTTACAGAAATGAGCGCTTCTTTGGGCATTATGGAAGAGAATTTGCCAGAAACAGATTATAAAAAAGATACTGTAAAACGAACACTTATAGGATTCCTTCGTACAACACTGGATACACTCGCTTCGTTTTTTGGTGATTTTACTTCAGAAACAGACAAAGTACGACCATCAGAAATAGAACAGACACCAATCGTTTCTCCTGATGACAATACGATTATTCCTGAAAATACTACAGAGGAAGTATTATCTCCTGATATTGTGAATAATGATAACGAAGGTACCGATAATACTGAAACAGAAAACACTCTTGTTCCGCAAGAAGATGATAATACTGAAGCAGAAAACACTCTTGTTCCGCAAGAAGTTAATCAAGAGAGTACAACGGTTCATTCTCTTCCAGAAAATGTAAAAACTCCATAATTTGAAAGGGAACATTTTTTTGGAAAAGGAATTTTTTCTGATATACTAAAAAAACAATATCTATAAATACAAATATATGTCTTTTTTTACACGAGAAACATCAGAG
>JBBIRD010000015.1:16211-21483 GCA_037441965.1 Candidatus Moraniibacteriota bacterium
AAAATAAGTCAGAATGAAGTTGAACAAATAAAAGAAAAAATTGGACGATTGATGGAAGTCCCAGATGAAATGCCAACGCTTGCGACGATTGATGATAAAACAAAACTCGAAAAATCGACTTTCTTTAGTAGAGCTGAGAATGGAGATAAGATTCTTCTTTTTACCAATGCAAAGAAGGCTATTCTCTTTAGACCATCGACAGGAAAAATTGTTGATGTGACAGTTATCAATGTTACTGACGGAAAACAATCGACTGCATCAGCAGAAGAAATACAAAATACGAAGACAGCAGAGGAAACATCTGTACAATCAAAAACCTCTTCTGAAGAAACGCTGGTAACTTCTTCAGAAGAAGGAGTCAATGCTTCACCAAAAGTGGCTCTTTATAATGGTTCAATGAAAATTGGCGTAACAAATACATTGGAAGATAAAATCATCGCTCAGTTCCCAGAGGTAACCATTGAGAAGAAAGAAAAAGCGATGAAAAGTGATTATTCTGAAACGGAAGTGATCGATCTTTCAGGAAAAAATACTGATATCACAGCGAAACTCGCCTCTTTTGTAGGCGGAAAAGTGATTACAGAGCTTCCTTCGGCAGAGGCCAATCCTGGTACAGATATTCTTATTATTGTTGGTCAAAAATAAGAATAATAATGTTTTTTCTTTTTTTTGCCAGTTATTTTACTTGGTGAAATCTTGCTTTTTTCTTAAAAGAAGAGCTATTATTGAACCGAATACAGAGAGTATATCTTATGTCCGATGGTACCATTGAAGAGATTAAAGCACGCCTCAATATCGTCGATCTTATTGGATCGTATGTTCATTTGGAGAAAGCAGGTGTGCATTATAAAGCATGTTGTCCGTTTCATCAGGAGAGGACACCATCTTTTATGGTGAACGAAGAAAAGAATATGTGGCATTGTTTTGGTTGTAGTAAAGGTGGAGATATTTTTGCTTTTGTGATGGAGATAGAAGGATTGGAATTTCGTGAGGCATTGAAGATGCTTGCAGAACGAGCAGGAGTCGTATTGCCACAATATAAAGGCGAAGAAAAACATAAAGAAACAAAGGATCGTGTTTATGAACTTCTGGAACTTTCAACGAAGTTTTTTGAAAAGCAATTAGAAGGAGAATTGGGAAAGAAAAAAATAAAAAAATATCTTATCGATCGTGGATTATTAGAAGAAAGTATCAAAACATTTCGTTTGGGATATGC
The DNA here is from genome assembly GCA_037441965.1 of Candidatus Moraniibacteriota bacterium. Classification (GTDB taxonomy): domain Bacteria; phylum Patescibacteriota; class Minisyncoccia; order Moranbacterales; family UBA1568; genus UBA1568. Next base: position 17,428 of record JBBIRD010000015.1, read on the forward strand.
TCCTGATGGATGGAGATATTTATTTGATTTTCTTGTTGGACGAGGATTTCGTGTTGAAGAAATAGAACAAGCAGGACTTATATTGAAGAAAGAAAATGGAAGTGGATATTATGATCGTTTTCGAGATCGTATTATATTTCCTATATTTGATATCCTTGGGCGAACGATCGGATATTCGGCGCGGGTAGCTCCTGGTGGTGATGAAACACAAGCGAAATATATCAACACCCCAGAGACATCAGTGTATCATAAAAGCAAAGCTCTTTATGGCCTTTTTCAAGCAAAAATGGCAATGAAACAATCGTCATCGACTATTGTTGTTGAGGGGAATATGGATGTTATCGCGATGCATCAAGCAGGATTACAAAATACGATTGCAGTTTCCGGAACTGCTTTTACGGAAGAGCAATTGACTATACTCAAGCGGTACGGGAATGAAGTAAAACTTTTTTTTGATATGGATGGAGCAGGACAGAAAGCTTCTTTGCGAAGTACAGAACTTGCTCTTTTGAAAGAAATGAAAGTTTCGATTATCGCTATTCCTTTTGGAAAAGATGCTGCTGATATAGGCAAAGAAGATCCGAAGATATTGCGAGAGAGTGTAGAAAAGTCTATTCCTGCACTCAAGTATTTTCTTGATGTAAGTCTTAAAAAATACGATGTCAACACTGCAGATGGAAAACGAAAAATAGTTGAAGAATACGCCGAACTTCTCGTTTTTGTACGCAATCAAATCGAACAATCGTTTTGGATAAAAGAATTAGCTCGCACTATTCAAATGGATGAAAAAATAGTAAATAGCGCGGTTTCTTCTCTCGTTGATGCAAGAGAGAAGCGCGAACGCTATACTCCTTTTGTATCAGAAAAAACAACATCAACACATCAAAATATTATTTTTAGTAAGCGTTCAGAATTATTACGGGAAGAATTGATTGGTTTTATGTATACTGATAAAAAAGTGAGAGAAGTTATTCTCAGTATGTCGTTAAATAATGAAACAAAATCATTTCTTGAGAAACATCCATTGTATTTCTTTCTCATACAAGCAGGATCAGAAGATCCAATCTCTTTGATTGAAGATACAGCACTGAAAAATGAAGCAACAAGATTACCTTTTCATATATTGGAACTTCCAGATTTCATTGATGTTCTCGAGGAGGATCGTTCCGAAAAAATGCTTGAAATAGCTCGAAAATATCTAGGAGAGATGGAGAATGAGGTAATGAAAAAAGAAAGATTATTATCACTTGAATATGCTATCAGAGAAGCTCGGAAACAGAATGATAAAGTATTGGAGAAGAAACTTTTGATGGAGTTTACAGCCATATCTTTGGACAAATTTGCAAAAGGTTGCTAGTATACAGTATTATCCTCTATTTCTCCGAAAAAGATTTTTCATTATTTTTTAGTAGAAGTCAAGAAGTTGGCTTCGCCGTTATTTTTTAATAAAATTGTATGGCAACAAAGACGAAGAAGGGAATTAAAAAAAATGTGAAGAAAAGTATAAAAAAAGTTCTCAAACCAAAAGGAAAAACAATGAAAAAAAATATTAAAAAAGTTGTGTCAAAAAAAGGAACAAAAGGAGTAAAAGGAGTAAAAAAAGGAATAAAAAAACCAGCAAAAAAGATAGCAAAGAAAATATCAAAGAAGAATGTGTCAAAAAAAGGAGTAAAAGGAGTAAAAAAAGGAACAAAGAAAACATCTACTCAAAAAAGTGTAAAACCAGCAAAGAAACAGGTGAAAATTTATCAGAAGAAAAAGATAGAAAAAGCACCAAAGAAGAAAGAAGAAAGTAAAGAACATATTGAGGAGCGTGAAGATGCAATGACAGAACTGCTCGCTCGAGGCAAACAACGCGGTTTTGTAACCGAAGATGAAATCATTCATATTTTGCCTGATATTGAGCAAGATTTGGATCATTTGGAAAACTTGTATGAGAAACTTGAGACATCAGGTGTTCGTATTGTGGACTCTGAAGAGATACTCAAATTTGATGCTACAAATGAATCGGTCAAAGTAAGTAAAACGAAAAAAACGAAAGAGAAGAAAGAAAAATTATCTGAAGTGAAGGAAGAGAAAACAATTTCTAAAGACAAGATGATGGATCTCGGAGAAGAGAATACTTCTGATCTTGTGCAAATGTATTTGAAAGAAATCGGTCGTGTAGGACTTCTGAGTGGTGAAGAAGAAGTGAGGCTCGCAAAATTGATTGAGAAAGGTGATCTACCAGCAAAACAGCGTCTCACCGAAGCCAATTTGCGTTTGGTAGTATCGATTGCGAAAAAATATGTAGGGCGTTCGCACAATCTTTCACTGCTTGATTTGATTCAGGAGGGGAATATTGGACTGTTTCGTGCTGTAGAAAAATTTGATTATCACAAAGGATATAAGTTTTCGACGTATGCTACTTGGTGGATAAGACAAGCAATAACTCGCGCTCTTGCTGATCAATCACGCACAATTCGCATTCCTGTGCATATGGTCGAAACAATTAATAAGTACTCACAAATTACTCGTCGTCTTGTTCAGGAACTTGGACGCGAACCGCTAGCGGAGGAAATAGCAGCAGAGATGAATATCGAAGTGGAAAAGATTCGTCATATTCAAAAAATTTCTCAGGAGACAGTTTCGCTTGAAACTTCTGTAGGAGATAATGAGGATGATAGTGTTCTCGGTGATTTCATCGAAGATACAGAAACGGTGATGCCACATCAATCTGCTTCACGCAAATTACTTAAGTCGCATATCTCGGATATCTTGAATGAGCTCACTCCGCGTGAACAAAAAATACTTTGTATTCGTTTTGGACTCGAAGATGGCGTGACACATACTTTGGAAGAAGTGGGGCAAGAATTTGGTGTTACTCGTGAGCGTATTCGTCAAATAGAAGCTAAAGCGCTCGAGAAAATTCGTGAACATGAGGACATACGAAAATTACGAGATTACTAGAGAAAAAATGAAAACAGAAACACGAGTATTGCCTTTATTCGTGTTTTTTGTTAGTCTACGGGCACTTCATTATAGAGTTCTTTTACAAAGGAGAAAGGTATGTCTGAACCGATGATTGCAAAAATTATTGAGCTTCTCCCTAATCATCAAGCGAAAGTGCTTTGTTCTGATAAGAGAGAAGAGCAAGTCTCGCTCGAACTTTGTGGTTGTGCAAGTTTAGGTGATACGGTGTTCATTCGCAATGGTCTTGTTCTTTACAAGTCTTATGAGGATGATCTTTCGGAAGATGGTTTTTTAGTTTCTGAAAGGAATAGAGATGAAGACGATTCTTTATGAAGAAGGATATCCTCCGGCTTTGCGTGAAACATATCTGGCGATGATATATGGATCTGTCGATTCTGATCAATATCGGAAACTTTATGTGAGACGACCAAACGGAGAACTTATCGATGTTATCAAGAATGGTGATTTGGCTTGTGCTTATTTTGTATCTTCGATACTGACACTCTGTGGATTTATCAAAGATGGTGTCCATACAACTGTCGATGAAACGCTCCGTGATGTAGAGGCTTCAAGTTGGATACGGACTGATACAGCATCTATCGGATCACTCGTGGTATGGAAGAAGAGAAAGTGTAGTGATGGCACATATCATCGTCATCTTGGTTTTTTCGTTGGTCAAGGTGAAGTGATAAGTAACGATGCAATCTCTGGTCATCCAAAATGCCATTCTCTTATTGAGAAAGATATCGTGGGTGAAGTAATAAGAGAAGTGGAAACATTTTACACATACCCTTATTTCTAATGCTTATCTCAAAAGAGATAGAAGAGAAATGAGAAATTTAAAGAAAAGGTAATTATTGATAATAGTTGCCTTTTTTCTTTTTTTCCTTTAGAATAGTAAAGCTTCCATAGAGGAAGAAAAAAGTATTCCGACGTAGCTCAGCGGTAGAGCAGGTGACTGTTAATCACTTGGTCACAGGTTCGAATCCTGTCGTCGGAGCCAACATTCGAATTTCTCAAGCGACCGGTTCCCATCCGTGGGGAAAGTCCGGAGAGAAGGGATAAATCGTCACGGACAGTGGCGATTTTTCTTTCCTCTTGAGC
>JBBIRD010000016.1:0-2057 GCA_037441965.1 Candidatus Moraniibacteriota bacterium
CTAGGAAGATCTGCAGTGTTATTTAATTCAGCAGCGATAGTTGTTGCAGGTGCTACAATAGTACCATTACTTTCACTTGGAAGGATGCCAGGAGAAACAGCTTTTATTTCAGCTATTTTTTTCTGTCTTTCGAGTTCGTCAGCAAAAACTTCTGTTGCTTTCATTGTGTATCCTATAGGATTATTCATAGGATTAGAGAAAAAAGCGTTAAAAGTTCTTGCGTCTCCCCTATTAAAAGCTTGTATTCCTCCAAAATCATCAAGATTGTTATAACCTACAGTAGTATCTTGATCAACCGTTGCTCTTCTTCCCATATTTGTAAGATAAGCACTATATGCGCCTGAGTTTTCAGTAGCACTTATATAATTTGCTGATGATCCGCGACCTCTTGTCGTAACAGAAAAAAAATCATTCATATAGAGATTAGTGTTTTGTCTTGGGTTTTGGTACAGAAATTCGTTAAAATTCGTTATAAAGAGCGGTTGTCCACCAGCTACACCTCCAATAAGTTGCCCAACTTTACTATTGAGCATTTGCATAGCAATCATTTTTTGTGTACCTAAAAGAGCACCTTCTATTTGTCTTTTTGCTGTCGAAATAATTTGATCTAGAAGTGTTGCCCCATAGTTGCTTCCCCATGATTCCGCCTGAACATTTTTTGGATACAAAGTAAAAAATGTGCTGGTAATCACAAGAAAAAAGAGAATTATTTTCTTTTGTATTTGGAACATCATTTTGAAAAAAATGTTTATAAATCGAGAGGTATTTCTTCAATACCATAATCGGAAAGTTTTTTCTCTACCTCAGTACCAATATCTGAAATATTAATAAAGAAAGCTTGCATTTTTGCCATAACAACAATTTGACCTAATGGATCTGATTCTGTTGGTTTTATTTCGTTTTTCAAATTTTGAGCATACAAGGCAAGCTTGAGAGTTTTTATGTGAATATCAACCATATCTTCTGGTACCTCTACATCTTTTATTTCCTTAAGAATTTTTTCTCCTTTCTCAGAAAGACTATTCAATGATTGGACATCTCCTGATGTAAGACCAAGTAAAGATTGTGTAGAAATTTGGGTGGCGATATTTTTGAGTTCATTTTGATTCCCAAAACTTTTTGGCGTGTTGTTAGCGATAAGATATGAAATGACGGTAAGATATTCTAGAGCGTCTTTTCTTTTTTGTTCATCTTTTTTCTTTTCACTCAAACTTTTTTTTATTTTTTTTATTTTGATATCTTTTTCATTTACTTCAGGAAGAACAATTTCTGTGTTACCTTGCTCAAGAATTTTTTCTACGGAGGCGTTAATATCTTCCATAGAAATATCAGACCCTGTTTCCTCTGTTTCTTTGATCAGGTTCGTAATTTCATTTGATGCTTTGTTTGTAAGATTGTCGGTTGATGCAGAAGATGATAAGAGTGTTTCTTCTGACGCTTGATTGAGTTTTTCATCTGCTATCATTTTATCTCCTGGTGCTGGTTTTAGTGGATTATATCCACTATTTATTTCAATACCATCACTATAACCATCATCATCAGTATCTTTATTGAGAGGATCTGTTCCGTAAAGTTTTTCTTCATCATTACTGAGGCCATCTTGATCAGAATCTTCAAAAATTGTTTGAGATGAAGGAGTGTTTTCAGCAAAAACAAAAAGGCTTATACTAAAAATTATAAGTCCAAAAAAAATAAAAAACGTCAATTTTGCTTTTGTTTCAGTAAAATATAAAGATCGAAAGAAAAACATAAGAATATTTATTTTTTATTTATTTTAGTATAACACATCTTTTATAATTTGTGAAAGATTGTCAACAAGTTCTTTTATTAAAAAAAACAGATATCTTTTCTCTATAGATTGCAATTATATATTATAACATATATCTATTATTTGTCAATGTTTCGAATACAAGTTGTTTATATGTTCCACGTGGAACATATTTCATAAAATTATCTAAAAAAGTAAATACAAGTAAATAAAAAAGATTGAATTGTTTTATTTTTGTCATTTATTTTAAAAATTAGGAAATACGTAGATTATGTTCCACGTGGAACAT
>JBBIRD010000016.1:2157-20443 GCA_037441965.1 Candidatus Moraniibacteriota bacterium
ATGTTCCACGTGGAACATTTTTAATATAATAATGATATTAGAATGTATAAATCTGTTATGTATGGGGTTTTTTTAATTTGAAAATATATTGTACTGATACAATATATACAATATGTTCCACGTGGAACATATGAAGTATTTTTTATTCATATATGGATGTGTTCTATTGTTCCACGTGGAACAATAGAAATAATAATTTAATGCAATAAAAACGCTTTCATTCTTTTTTATGTGGTTTTTGTTTAAAAAATAAATTTAATTTTGTATAAATAGAAATAATGTTCCACGTGGAACATTATTTGGATAACATCTTTTATATTAGAAATAATCATTCTCTAAGAATAGAGGATAAATTATTAAAGGATCTGTTTCTATTAAGTGAATATATTGTTCCACGTGGAACATTTTTAATATCATAATGAGATTAGAGTATATACTATTTATTTTTTAGTTTTTTCATTTGAATATATCTTGTATTGATTAAAATATGTACAGTATGTTCCATGTGGAACAATATCTCCTTGTAATAGTTGACAAATATATATATTTATTTCATAATATATATAATAAATTGAATATACACTTCGTACAAAAAAGAGAAATCATCATTGACGAGAGAGACATAAAACAGTATGATAAAAAGGAGAGAACGCTTTTAAATAGTTGTTTTTTGCTTTATATTCAAAGAAATTTGAGAATATTATTGGGCCGTTAGCACAGTTGGTAGCGCGCTTCCATGGCATGGAAGAGGTCGCCGGTTCGAATCCGGCACGGTCCACTATATAAAACTTATATAAAACAAACGAATGATAACATAAAAAATAAAAAGACTCGTTTTTTTGAACACAGAATATCTCTCAGTAATAAATTGTGAATAGAGTTTAAAATCTTTTTTATTTACAATTCATATCTATTTGATTACAGTGTTTATGAGTGTTTCAAAGGAAATATAAAATATTTGTTCTTGTTTATTTTTTGCCCTTGTAGTTCAATGGATAAAACAACTCACTCCTAACGAGTAAATGCAGGTTCGATTCCTGCCGAGGGCACCAGAAAGGAAAAGTATAATTTTCTATGAATGAAAATATGGCAATATCACGTATTATAAAAGTGAATGAGCTTTTAAGGAAACTTCTTGGAGAGATTATAGAAAGAGAAGTTTCATTGAAAAAAGGTGTTTTTATTACTATTGCGAAAATTGACACATCACGAGATCTAAGATATACTCGGATGTTTATCAGTGTGTTTCCTGAAGGAGAAACTCATTATGTAACAGAAACTTTGAAAAAGGAACTTTCAAAGATTCAGAAAGAACTTTATACAAAGCTTCATATGAAACCAATGCCAAAATTATCTTTTGAAATTGATACAACAGAACAAGAAGCAGATGTTGTAGAAAAAATTTTGAAAGAGATATTTTAGTTTATAAAAAGGATTTTATTGAGTTATGCACAAGTTATACCATTCCGGTGTGTTATGTATTTCTCTTAAAGAACATCTTCTTGTGTATTTTTTTGTTTTATGAAGAATTTTGAGTCAGAATTTCGTACATTACAGTACATTATTGAAAAATCAGACAAAATACTCCTTTTTGCACATAGTAGACCAGATGCTGATACCGTTGGTGCAAATCTTGCTCTTGTAGAATATCTCCAAAGTTGTGGAAAACATGTGGATATAGCTTGTTTTGACGCTTTTCCAGATACTTTAAAGGTTTTGTTTCAAGGAACTTTCCTTCATCCGGATCAAATCGATATGAGAAGTTATGATGCTATTATTGCTTCCGATAGTGTTGATCGTGGTTTCCATAAAATTCGTGACTCTTTTGATGAGAATCAAGTTATTGTCCTTATCGATCATCATCCAGATATTCATCTTCATGGAGATGTGATTATTATTGATCCTGAATATTCTTCATCTTCTGAAATTGTATATCTTTTTCTTGCTTCAATAAAAGCAAAAATCACTCAAAAAATAGCTACCATGCTTCTTACAGGTATCTTTTTTGATACAGGAGGGCTTCAGCATTCGAATGTTTCATCACGCGTAATGGATATTGCTTCAGATCTTATGAGAAAAGGAGCTCCTCTTGAAAAAATAACTCAAACAATTTTTTCGAAGAAAAATCTTGCGGCCTTGAAATTGTGGGGGAGAGCATTTGAAAAGGCTCGTTTAAATAAAAAAAATGGTATGCTTGTCACCGCTATTACGAAAAAAGATATTGAAGAATGTGAAGCTCTTCCAGAAGATATTTATCAGGTTTCATCAATATTGAGTGCTGTTCCTGATGCACGTTTTGCGCTTGTTTTGTCAGAGCGTGATGATAATACTATTCGAGCAAGTTTGCGTTCGACTGATAGATCAAAAGTTGATGTTTCTGCAATTGCACATTATTTTGGTGGTGGCGGACATAAATTAGCCAGTGGTTTTGAAATAGCAGGCAAGCTTGTAGAAACAAATGAAGGATTTAAAATAGAATAAAAATGAAAAATAATGCATAAAAAAGAAAATCTTGAACAAGTCAATGCTTTTTGGGTGGAACATTGTTTGTGTGGGTTACGTAATGAAGCCACACAAGCAGTTCCAGGATCAGGTAACGCGTTTGCAAAGATAGTGTTTATTGGTGAAGCTCCAGGAAAGAAAGAAGATTTGTTTGGTGTTCCATTTGTTGGATCGGCAGGGAAATTTTTAAATGAAATGCTTGCTTCTATCAATATGAAACGAGAGGATATTTTTATCACGAATGTTGTAAAATATCGTCCACCAAAAAATCGAGATCCTTCAGCAGAGGAAAAAGAATTATGTAGAGAATGGCTTATAGACCAAATAAAAGTGATAAAACCATTACTCATTGTTACACTTGGACGACATGCAATGGAAAATTTTTTTGCAGATAAAAAAATTTCAGAGGTACACGGAAAAATGTTTTATAGTAACACGCCAGATATGGGCAGACAACATTTTTGCTGTTTGTATCATCCTGCGGCAGCATTGTATAACGGAGGTTTACGAGAAGCTTTGAAAAAGGATTTCAAAAATATTCCTTGTTTCTTAAAAGAGATACAAAATAAAAAAAATAACCTTTAAAAAAGGTTATTTTTTCAAAAAATCTCTACAAAATTTCAAATATTCTAAAATCTTGATTGAGAGAGGAAGCAGATAAGGTATCTATTTCCTCATTTGTTTCTATGAAGCAATGAATGACCATTGGCAGATTACAATTGGTAATGATAGTTCTGACAGTGTGTTTATTGGATCATCTTGAATATCGCAGGTCATAAAAGAGAGAGTTCTTTTTTGCAGAATCTCAATTCTTTTTTGCAGTATATATTCTGATATATCAGTGTTTTGAATTTTTGTGGTAGAAATCCTATCAAGTTCATTGTTGAGGTAAAATTTTATTTGTTCCTCATTCCAGGGTGGGAGAAGGAAAAAAAGTATAATGAAAGATATCCAAAATGCCAAAGAGGTTGCTTTCATAGAAGCCCTTTCTGAGTAATACTCAATGTTAATATCAAAGAACTACTTCAAAAACTTTGAAGAAAGAGTACTTTAGTATTTTTTTTACGAATAGTCAATGGAGGATTTTGTTAATACAAAAAGCTTTTATGGTAAATAAGCTTTTATATATGTGCCGCGAGCGAGACTCGAACTCGCACGACCTTTCGATCCGAGGATTTTAAGTCCTCTGCGTATACCATTCCGCCATCGCGGCATAACAATTGACTATGAGGTCCGAAACAGAGTTGAACTGTTGTAAAAGGTTTTGCAGACCTTCGCCTAACCGCTCGGCCATCGGACCAGCTTCTTTTTCTATAAAAGAAAACATTGTTAGTGTAACGAAATTATTGTTGAATGTCAAAAGAAAAAGCGCCACAATGAAAATAATGGTGCTTTTTCACAATTTTTTATTAATCAACTACTTCTGCTATGAGATGTCTTCGCCCGAATGCAAATGCTTCGTCTTTTGTTTCCATATAGATATCAAAATGATTTCCTTTGATAGCACCACCTCTATCTTCACAACGAAGAACTCCAACGCCTTCAATAAGAATTTTTGTTCCAAAAGGAAATGATGGTGGACAGGCAAGTGTGCGAGATTCTGTTACTTTAATTCCAGAGGCAGTGATACCATCAGATTTACCACACTCATCAGCTGAAGCAGTATAAGCGGAAGCATTAATTATAAATGGTTCTTTTGGAAGTGTATCCCACAAATGAGCCTGTTTTTTCTTCCATTGATCGATAATGAGATCGTCTTTTGTTTGTATACTCGAATCAGTTTCTTCTTCTTGTTTGGTATTGGTAACAGAAAATGTCCATTGCAAGAGAAGAGGATCATCTTTAAAATTATAGAAATTATTGGGTAAAACAGTAGGATTGAATATTTCTGCTGATACGGGCTCGCTTTGAAAAAAGATTACAAAGAGAGCTCCTGCGAAAAGAATGCCTTTTCGTATAATCATAAAGTATTCTTACAAATAAGCCATAATATCCTCGAAAGGAATAAGGGTTAGTTTTTTAGCTAACCGATGATAATAGCATATTATAGAAAATATGTCAAGAGTAAATATCTATTTTTTGGCTTTATAAAAGGATTTTAGAACAAAAAAAGAACAACAGAAAGTTGTTCTTTTTCATTTGAGCGGGTAAGGGGAGTCGAACCCCTATCTAATCCTTGGCAAGGACTCATAATAGCCGCTATACGATACCCGCAATAGAGTAAATACTTTTAGAAAAAGTTCTACAAAAGTATTTTTATAGATTATAAATGTACGCTTTCTTTCATATTCTATGTGGGACTGGCTGGGATCGGACCAGCGACCAAGCGGTTATGAGCCGCGCGCTCTACCACTGAGCTACAGTCCCGCAAATTCACTGAAAACCATTGATAGAAGATGTATTTATGCACTTATCCACAAATTATACACATAAATAGATACAATGTGTGATTGAGGGCAATCTTTTTACGGACTTGTGTGTGCCGAGGGGCAGGATCGAACTGCCGACACAAGGATTTTCAGTCCTCTGCTCTACCACTGAGCTACCTCGGCTTTATTATCTTTCATTATGGTGCGTGCTGAGGGATTCGAACCCCCGACCCCCTCGGTGTAAACGAGGTGCTCTAACCAACTGAGCTAAGCACGCATACTTTCTTTTTGTGCCCAGAAGAGGACTCGAACCTCCAATCCCTTGCGAGAACTAGCACCTCAAGCTAGCGCGTATACCATTCCGCCACCTGGGCAATGAATCACAAAGGAGAAATGCTTTGTGATAACCTCTTCATTATAATTCTTTTTCTGCTTCTTTGACAGCTACTGCTTCTTTTTTTGTTATTTTGGCCTTTGTACTATCTTTTACTTTAATTTCTTTCATTTTCTTACTAAGAACTTTTACAGATTTATCACGAACAAAGTAGAGTTTTGCTCTGCGAGCTCTCGTTCGTTTGACAAATTCGATTCTATCGATTTGTGGTGAAGAAAGAGGGAAAATAATTTCTACGCCTACACCAAAAGATATTTTTCGTACCGTAATAGTTCGTGAAGAACTTTGACCACCTTTGATAGCGATAATAGTTCCTTGAAAGGCTTGTAAACGCTCTTTATTTCCTTCTTTAATTTTACGAAAGATTTTTACAACATCACCGGCTTGAAATTCAGGAGTGTCTAAAGGTTTGCGTTGTTTTAAGTTGAAAGATATTAACTTCTGCTTCATAGGATTATAAATAAAGAGGACGTCTCTGTAAAATAAGAGAACAACCAGCGAATAAGAAATAAAAAGAAAAACCTTGACCTTCGACTATTTTCATAAAAGGCTTTTCAAGGCCTTATCATCATAACCTGCATCAAGCGTTTCGTCAATACTTGTGAGGATATGTCGAAAGTCGATCGGAAGAGGTGCAGTAAATGAATATTTTTTATGAAAAAGAGAAAAATCGAGTTGGTATGCGTGAAGCATTTGGCGTTTTGGAAAGAGATATTTCCCGCTTCGCATATTTTTTGTTGTGTAAAGTTTATCTCCTATAATAGGATGGCCTATAGAAGCAAGATGAACACGAATTTGATGTGTTCTGCCGGTCTTAGGAGTTACCAAAAGGAGATCATAATCTCTGTATCGAGCGATAACTTGATAGAATGTCTGTGATGGACGAGCGCTTTCTGGAGCATCTTGTGTTTCTACTGCAAAACGCCTGAGTTCTCCAGAGCGTCGCATAAGAGGTTTATTGATTTCTCCTTCAAGGGAATCCATATGTCCATAGACGAGAGTGATATATTTTTTTTGTAGAGTACGCTTTTGAAAAAGATTTTTGAATTCTTGGAATACTTCGTTTGTTTTTGCAATAATAAGAAGACCAGATGTTTCGCGATCAAGCCTATGAACAATTCCTGGACGCAAGGGATTTTCTCCAACTTTAATGAGTGTAGGATAATGCGTAATAATAAAATGAGCGACCGTTTTCATATCTATATTGCTCGCAGGATGGACCTGAAGATTTCCAGGCTTATCAATAATGAAAAAGAGTTCATTTTCATAAAGAATTGGAATGTGAATATCGTTACGAGGAGAAAGAGTGGGCGTGGGAGTAAAAATATCATTGAAAGATATCTCTGCTAAGTCATGAAGTTTAACAATATAAGAAGGAGAAACCTTTTTCTTATTCAGAAGAATCTTTTCTTGTTCGATGAGTTTGGAGATCATCCGTCGAGAGAGGTTTATTGTAGGGAACTTTTCTTGAAGCAAAATAAAAAGAGCTGTGTCAATACGCTTGTTTACAAGTCGCCTAGGGACCTCAAGTGTCAATATATTTTCTTGAAGAGGAAAGTTCATAAAAAGGGATAAAGAATTATAGTATATACTATACGGTATTGTTCTCTAAAGCAAGAGAAAGCTTGTTAAGGAAAGAAAAGAGCGGTATGCTAAAATATGAATAATTTATAGAGGAAAAATATATGAAAATTGCTTTTTTTGAAATAACAAAAACAGATGAAGAGTATTTGAGACCATTTTTTTTGGATCACGAAGTTTTTTTCTTACCCGATCCTCTTACTGTGAATAATGTGTCTCAAGTAGCGGAATATGATATTATTTCGGTGTTTATTTATTCAGTAGTTGACAGAGAAGTTTTGAATAGTCTTTCTCATATACAGTGCATCACTACACGATCGACAGGATTTGATCATATTGATGTGAAAGCGTGTAAAGAAAGAGATATTACTGTCTTAAATGTGCCTTATTATGGAGAAAATACCGTTGCGGAACATACATTTGCTCTTATTTTGGCTCTTTCTCGGAATGTCCATAAATCGTACGCCCGTGGACTAAAGAATGATTTTTCTATGGACGGGTTGATTGGTTTTGATTTGAAAAATAAGACTTTAGGTGTTATCGGAACCGGTCATATAGGGCTTCATACGATTCGTATTGCAAAAGGTTTTGGAATGCATGTTTTGGCTTTTGATATTCATCATAATATTTTTCTTTCAGAGATTCTCCATTTTAATTATGCATCGCTTGATGAAGTGCTTGCCACATCAGATATTGTCACTATTCATGCGCCGTACAATGAACATACACACCACCTTATTAATAAAGAAAACATTGGAAGAATGAAAAAAGGGTCGCTTCTCATAAACACTTCAAGAGGTGGTGTCGTCGATAATGAAGCGCTCATCGAAGCATTGGATAATGGAGTGTTGTCTGGAGCAGGTCTCGATGTTTTGGAAGGGGAAGAATACATAAAAGAAGAGCAACAATGTTTGTATGAAAATTGTAGTCCTATTCAGACAAGACAAAGAGAACAGAATAAGAATCTGTTGAGTCGTGATAATGTAGTATTTACACCACACATCGCTTTTTATAGTAAAGAAGCTCTCAATCGTATTTTGGAAACAACACAAAAAAATATCACTTATTTCCTTTTAGGAGAGAAAGAGAATTGTGTTGATTGCAGAGTATAAAAAATCGTTTTTTTAAAGAAAAAATAAGAAAGGAATCTTCATAAAACACAGATTCCTTTTTTCTTTTTGTCTTTTTTAAATTGTGTATAAAATAATATGAAACATACAATATATAGTTGAAAATTATATTTTATGTAAAAAATAGAATATATTTTTGGCTTATATAAAAGAGAGTTGACAGTGAAAAAGAATCACTTTATTATAGGGAGACGATTCGTCGTTTTTATTCATAAGTAACAACAAAAATATGTACGAAGAAACATGTTGTGGAGGAGGTTGTCATACAGAAGAAAATGGTATGGAAAATGGGTTTTTTCCAATGATTGGAAAAATAGTTCCAAATCATGAGTTTGATTATTTTCAGAAAGAAAGTTTTCACAAATCTCATTTTTCTGATTATCAAGGAAAATGGGTTGTTGTATTTTTCTACCCTGCAGATTTTACTTTTATCTGTCCTACAGAACTTGAAGAAATGCAAAAAAATTATGCAAAATTTCAAGAACTCGGTGCAGAAGTACTTTCTGTTTCGACGGATACAAAGTTTACTCATAAAGCGTGGCACGATCATTCGCCTGCTATTAAAAACATTGAATATCCAATGGTAGCTGATCCGGCAGGGGATATCGCCCGTACATTTGGCGTCTACATTGAAGAAGGAGATGATCGAGGTTTAGCTCTTCGTGGAAGTTTTATCATTGATCCAGACGGTGTGCTTCAGGCATATGAGGTGCATGCTAATAATGTTGGAAGAAGTGCAGATGAACTTTTGCGTAAACTCGAAGCAGGGATTTTTGTACGCGAACACGGCGGAGAAGTTTGTCCAGCAAATTGGAAAAAAGGAGGAAAAACATTAAAGCCAGGCATTGATCTCGTGGGAAAAATATAAATCATACTGTAATAATAAAATATATGTCTGATGTATATACTGCAAAAAATTTCACGCACCTTCTGGGTGTTTCAGGACTGAGCGATACACTTTTGACAAACCACTTTACTCTCTATGAAGGGTATGTAAAAAATACGAATGCTCTCATTAACCTGCTCGCAGGAAAAGAAATTGGTACACCGGAGTATGCAGAATTAACACGTCGTTTTGGTTGGGAGTGGAATGGAATGCGTCTGCATGAATTATATTTTGAAAATATAACCAAAGAGCAAACGATACTTGGACAAGAATGTCAATTAAAAAAATCTCTTGAAGCAACATACGGAAGCATCGAAGAATGGAAAAAAACTTTCACAGGCATAGCTTCTTCTCGTGGTATTGGTTGGGTTGTTCTTTATGAAGACCCTATCAGTAATAAACTTTTTTCTGTATGGATAAATGAGCATGATATGGGGCATCTTTCTGGATGCAAAGTATTGCTCGTGATGGATGTTTTTGAACACGCATATATGATTGATTATGGTATTAAAAAAGCAGAGTATATCGAAACTTTTTTCCGTTTGATTGATTGGAAGAAAGTAGAGGAACGATTTGATAATTCATCAAAATAAAAATATGACATTGACGCAAGTGAAGAGACGAGATGGTGAAATCGTACCATTTGATCGTACTCGTATTGAAAATGCTATCGAAAACGCCTGTGATGCTATCGGTGAAACAGAGAAAGATTTTATCAGCACGATTACTGATGAAGTGATCAATGACATTATCGCGACCTGCGGAGAGAATACAGAAATACATATTCCATCTGTTGAAACTATCCAGAATTTTGTTGAAAAACATTTGATGAAAGAAAGTCGATATGAAGTTGCAAAAGCATATATTTTGTATCGAGAAAAGCAAAGCGAAAAACGCGAAGAGAAGAAAGAAGAATTGATTGAGCAATTCGAAAAGAATGCCATGAAAGTTATCAAATCAAATGGAAAGAAAGAACTTTTTGATTTGAAGAAAATTAAAGTTGTTTTTGATCGAGCTGCTCTTTCGTATGAGAAACATTGTCGCTTTGAAGATTTGATTGAAGCATTCAAGAAAAATATTGTTGATGAAATAAAGACTTCAGATATCAGCAAATTGCTTGTGAAGACATGTGTTGATCTTGTAACAGTGGAAAATATTGCTTGGCAGAATGTTGCTGCACGCATCCTTTTGGGAGATCTTTATAAACAAGCCATTAAAAATCGTAGCCTCGAACAATCAGATATTTATACTGCAAATGCATATAAGAATCTTTTTGATGATTATATTAAACGCGGATATTATTATAAAGATTTTTATGAGTATTATTCAGCAGAAGATATTTTGGAAGCAGGAAAACATCTTTCTAAAGATACAGATACAACATACGAATACACAACGATTGTTTCTTTTACAAAAAGATATCTTCTGAATCCTAATAAAGTAGTAAGGGAATTGCCTCAGGAGATGTATATGTCAGTAGCGTTGTTTCTTGCTATTCCAGAAAAAAAAGAAAATCGTTTAGCTTTTGCTTTCAAATTGTATGAACATTGTTCAAAACAACGCATTTCTCTTCCTACGCCAACACTTCTTAATGCGCGTACGAATTATCATCAGCTTTCAAGTTGTTTTAAAATAAATGTGAATGATGATCTTCGTGATATTTATCATGCTATTGAAAATATGGCACAAATATCAAAGTTTGGAGGCGGAATCGGAGTATATCTAGGCAATATTCGTTCGAGAGGAAGTTCTATTCGTGGTATCGAAGGAATGTCGGGAGGAGTGAACCCTTGGGTGAAGATTATCAATGATACTGCTATCGCAGTGAATCAACTCGGAGCGCGTCTTGGTGCTATTTCTGTTACATTGGATATTTGGCATCATGATATCTATGATTTCCTTGATTTGCAAACAGAAACAGGAGATATTCGTGCGAAGGCTTTCGATATTTTTCCAGCAGTATCGATACCAGATTTGTTTATGAAACGACTGGAATCCGATCTTGATGTTACCCTTTTTGATCCGCATGAAGTAGAAAAAATATACGGTAAAAGATTACAAGATACATTTAATGAAGAATTTGAAGACTTTTATACAAAACTTGAAACGGATGAACGGCTGAAGATGAGAAAAATTGTCAAAGCAAAAGATGTATTCAAAAAATTTCTCAAATCGACCGTTGAGACAGGTATGCCGTATGTTTTCTTTCGAGACACGGTCAATCGTCTAAACCCAAATAAACACGCAGGTCATATCTATTCCACTCAATTGTGTACAGAAATCTGTCAAAATACTTCTGTCACAAAATTTTATGAAGAAACACTTGAGGATGGAAAAATTGTGATTCGCTATGAGCCTGGAGATCTCGTTGTTTGTAATCTTGCTTCAATTAACATTGCTACCGTCGCAGAAGAAAGTGTTATTGCTGATGTTTTTCCTGTGGTGATGCGAACACTCGATAACGTCATTACACTGAATTATTATCCAGTAAAAGAAGCAGAACGTACAGCGCTTCGATATAGGAGTGTTGGGCTCGGATATCTTGGACTTGCTGAGTACCTTGCAGTCAGAAAACTTGCTTATGATAGTGAAGAGGCCAGAGAAGAAGTCAATCGATTATTTGAAAGATATACATATCATACCTATCGTGCTTCTGTTGATTTAGCAAAAGAAAGAGGCGCATACGATCTCTATCAGGGGAGTGAATATTCAAAAGGTATCTTGCTTGGACATAATGAAAAATGGTTTGAGAAGCATACTCCGTTTGCTAAAGAATGGAAAGAACTTTTTGTGGATATGAAGATTTCTGGTGTGCGCTTTGGTTATCATAGTGCGCCAGCGCCAAATACTTCTACGGCAGGAGTCGTTGGAACAACAGCAGCACTGCTTCCAATTTATAAGAAATTTTTTATCGAAACGAATCTTTCTTCTCCAACAATCAGAGTGGCACCAAAACTCTCTCAAGAAAATTTCTGGTATTACAAGGAGTATATCAATATGAATATGAATGATGTTATTGATATGATGGCTACTATTTATCCTTGGATTGATCAATCTATTTCATTTGAATGGATGATTGATCCGACGAAGGTGAGTCCAGCACAACTTTTTAGTTATTATGTAAAAAGTTGGAAACAAGGTATTAAAACAGTGTATTATGTGAGAAGTCTTTCCGCAGAGATAAAGGATAACTGCGTAAGTTGTAGCGGTTAATTCGTACAAGGTTCACATTCACATAAGATAAAAATTGAAAATTATGACTGAAAAAATGAAGCGTAATGCTCTTTTTAATCCGAAAGGAAATGACAATGTAGAGAAAAGAACGATTATCAAGGGTGCAACAACAGGTTTATTCAATCTTAATGCAACGAAATATCCATGGGCGAAATCGCTCTATCAGGTAATGATTGGTAACTTCTGGGTGCCAGAAAAAGTATCAGGACTGAAAGATGATGCGCGTATGTTTCATACAGATCTTTCTTTGGAGGAACAAAAGGCATATAAAGGCATACTTTCGTTTCTTATCTTTCTTGATTCTCTTCAAACGGTTAATCTTCCACACTTTTCGGATTATATTACTTCACCAGAAGTCAATCTGATTCTCTCTATTCAGGCATATCAAGAAGCTATTCACTCACAATCGTATGCGACTATTTTGGAATCAGTAGTAGAAAGTAAAGAACGCGATGAGATATATTATTTTTGGCGTACAGACGCTATTCTTCTTGCGAGAAATAAATACATTGGACAAATTTATGAAGACTTCATCAATGAACCATCTGATAAAAATTTTTTCCGTGGTATTGTAGCGAACTTCCTTCTTGAATCAATATATTTCTACAATGGTTTTGCTTATTTTGATACCCTTGTTGATCGAATGAAAATGCTCGCTACGGGCCGAATGATCGCTTATATACGGCGTGATGAACTTACCCATATCACTATTTTCTCAAATATTATCCGTGACATACGAAAAGAATTTCCAGAGATTTATGATGAAAAGCTTATTCTCGAGATGATGGCAAGTGCTGTTGATCAAGAAATTGAGTGGGGGAAACATATTTTAGGGAATCGTATCCCAGGTATCAATAGTGAAACTACAGAAGATTATACACATTGGTTAGCTAATAATCGGTTAGCGATGCTTGGTATCGGACCTTTGTATTCAAACGCTGTTTCTAATCCGTATAAGCACCTTGATCGTTTGCAAGATCCAAACAGTGATAAGGGAAACTTTTTTGAGACAACAGTGGTGAATTATACTCAATCAAGTAGTATGAATGGAAGCTGGGATTTCTAGGCGTAGAGAGAATAGAGAAAACTCCTCAAGAAAATATGAGGAGTTTTTTCTTTGAAAAAAAAGTATGGTATAATAATAAAAAGATTTTTCAAAAAATTAAAAATTGTGTTGTATGAATAAAAATAAAAAAATGTTTTTGGGATTATTTTTTCTTTTATTTTTTTCGAGTATTTTTTCTTTTGTTCCTGAGACATATGCAGTAGGGCTTCAATATACTCTTCTTGAAAAAATACCTGGGTTTGATAGTACAAACGGCGATCTTCCGGGGTATATTACAGCTGTATATAATGTTGCTCTTGCGGTTGTCGTACTTTCAGCGGTACTGATGGTTTCTATTGGTGGTTTTATGTATCTGACGAGTGCAGGAAATACCGCTACTATGGGAACCGCGAAAGGTATTATTTTTGATGCAATTATTGGTCTTGTGCTCGCGCTTTCCGCGTGGGTTTTATTGAATA
The DNA here is from genome assembly GCA_037441965.1 of Candidatus Moraniibacteriota bacterium. GTDB lineage: Bacteria > Patescibacteriota > Minisyncoccia > Moranbacterales > UBA1568 > UBA1568. Next base: position 15,778 of record JBBIRD010000016.1, read on the forward strand.
CTATCAATTCAGACTTAACTAATGTGAGTATGAATGGTTTATCAGCTACCCCCGGAGAAACATTGACTGTTCCAGCGACACCAACAGGGCCAGCACCAACGCCTGGATCGGGATCGGGTTGTGGAGGATATGCTGTGAGTGGTATTAATAGTAATCAATGTAATGATGCTTCTCAAGCACTGAGTGATCTTTTGAAATGTATGTATGATAAAAATCCAAATACAAAAGTAAACAGTATTTCTGACAGCGCTGGTTTTGCAAGGTGTAAAAATCAATGGTCATCTAATATATGTGCACATGCAAAAACATCATGTCATTATGGTGGCGGTTCAGGTCACCCGGAATGTACTCAATCACTTGCTGCTGATCTTTCAACAACAGGAGTGTCTGCACAAGCAATCATCGATGCTGCATCTGCTTGTGGTGGACGGGTCAATAATGAAGGAAACCATATACATGTAAGTGTGCCTTCTTCGTGTTGCACTTTATAATTTTTTGTTTCTATGAAAAAGGTATTTTATTTTTCACTAGCATTTCTTATTCTCGTTTTAATCTTTCTTGGAGCATATAATTTTATTTTTCGTAATAATGCGAACAATCCGATAGCAGATCAGGAGAAAAAACAAGAAATAATGAAAGAGAAAAAGAGCGAAGATTCGAAAATAATATCCCCAATTCTCCCTTCTATCAATGAGAGTATTATGGGTATGACAATTTCTTCTGATAATTTTATTTACTATTATTCTCTCGATGATCAAGCGCTCAAAAGAGCAACTATTGAAGCGAAGGACAAAACGATACTTTTGAGTAATCTTCCTGGTATTCCAACAAGAATCCTTTGGTCACCAAAAAAGAATAAAGTATTACTTTTTTTGAAACAAGAAAATGGAAGAAATATATGGCATTTCGCAGACTTGTCCACAAAAACACTTGTTCCTTTGAAAGAAGAAATTTCTCGTATCACCTTTGATAATCTTGGAGAAAAGATCTTTTATCAGTATACGGATTTACAAACTAAAGAAAAAACATTGAATACTGCTCGTCCTGATGGTACTGAATGGAAAAAAATAGCCACTCTTCATTTTGAAACTTTTGTTACTCCGGTACCAAAAAGCACAGATATCGCTTTTTGGAATAGGCCAAACGCATTTGAAACAACATCATTGTCTCGTATTGGTTTGTCTGGTGATAACCAGAAAGAGATTCTCACCGGAAAGTTTGGTGCTGATTATCTCTGGTCTCCAAATGGTGAAAGAATACTGGTGAGTATGAGTAGTGAAAAAGGAGGGAAGATGGTTTCATTAGGTATGATGAATGCTCATGGAGGAGAATTGAAGGATCTTCTTATACCTACGCTTATTTCTAAAGTTGTGTGGTCAAAAGATAATAAAACTATTTACTATGCGTTGCCAGGATCAGTGCCGGAAAACGCTGTACTTCCGAATGATTATTTTGAAAAACCTTTTTATACGAAAGATACTTTTTGGAAAATGGATATTGATACAGGGAAGAAGACACGGTTAACGGAACTCAAAGAAGTAACTCAAGGTTTTGATAGCACCGATCTTGCATTATCTTCTTCTGAAGATATACTTTTCTTCATTGATCGATCTACAAAACGTTTATATCGTATTGATATTTAAGATGAAAAAAGAAAGTTTGTGGTGGGCTTGTCCAGATTCGAACTGGAGACCTCTACAATGTCAATGTAGCGCTCTAACCAACTGAGCTACAAGCCCTCTTCTCTATATTTGCGGAATATCAGGGATAATATTTTCTGATGGAGCAGATTCTTTTTTCTCATAAGAAACTTCTTTTGGCTCAGCAATCGATTGAAAGAAAAGAATCCAGAGCGTTTGCAGAAATACTGCAAAAAAAGAGAAAAGAATAAAAAGAGAAACTGTCTCTATGTTTTTTTCTCCCCAAGAAAAATGTATCCATTGTGTAAGAGCTACAGTTCCTAGGATAACGATATTTACGAGAAAAGTAAAGAGCCCTGAGAGAAAAAGAGTGAAAAAGAAAAAAAGAGAAGAAAGAAAAAAATGTTTTCGAAAGAGAGTAAGTCCAAGACGGAACGCTGTTAGTAGGGGGATAAACGAAAAAATACTATAACAGAATATAAATTGTTTAAGTAACGAAAAAAATAAAAAGCAGAAAAGTAAAGTAATAAGAGCGAAACGAGTCAGTAAAGGAATAAGAGGAGAATTATTTAATGAAGGAATAAAAATAGGAAGCAAAAGAATACTCGCAAGAGGAAAGAAAAGAAGAAGAAAATATGCTTCTATACTGAATACAGTCCACATATTTTTTAACAGAGATATTTTTTTATGTGAAGAATCTTTCTTATTTTTTAATAAGAAATGAAGAGATGCAATGAGATTGCCTCGAGCAAAAACACTGAGTAAAATAAAACCTATAAAAATACACAAAAAAATACTGAGCGTGTGGAATGTTTGATGAGAAATCAATAACCATAATTCTTGAGGAGAATGAATGTTTTGTGCAAAAGAAAACACCTTGTTCTCTAGAATCATTACCAGTGAAAGTATTGATCCAAAAATCCAAGGTGTTTTCTGGAGAAAAGTTTTTTTATACGATAGAAGTGTAAGAGTATAAAAAGATATTTTTTCTTCCATAGTAATGAGAGATATTATGCCGATACAGGCTTTTCATTTTTCTTACCAACGATAGCATCGAATTCATCTTTTTCGAGAATTTCTTTTTCAAGAAGAGTGTGAGCAAGAGTATCAAGAATACTTCTTTTGTTTATTAAGATGTCTGTAGCGCGTTGTAAAGCAGAGTGAATGAGTTCAGATACTTCTGTATCGATATCTTGAGCTGTTTTTTCTGAATAATCTCTCTCTTCGTGCATCTCGCGTCCAAGGAAAACCATTTCATCTTTTTTTCCAAATGTCCGTGCACCAAGACGACTCATACCATAACGAGTAACCATATTTCGAGCCATATGAGTTGCGCGTTCGATGTCGTTTGATGGTCCAGTTGTCGTGTCACCAAAAACAAGTTTTTCACTTGCATAACCTCCGAGCAATACAGCAAGTTCATCAATAAAATAATTTTGAGAGTGAAGAGTTTTGTCTTCTTCTGGAACAGAAAGAGTATATCCTCCTGCATGACCACGAGAAATGATCGAAACTTTTTGTACAGGATCAGTGTTTTCCAAACTGGATCCAACGAGAGCATGGCCACTTTCATGATAGGCAATAATTTCTTTTTCCTTTTTGTTAATAATACGGCTTCTTCGTTCTGGACCGAGAATGACTTTTTCAATAGATTCTGTGAGTTCTGCAATGCCGATAGTTTTTTTATTTCTTCGTGTAGCGAGAATAGCACCTTCATTGACAAGGTTAGCAAGATCAGCGCCGGAAAATCCAGGAGTGCGCTCTGCTAATGTTCGCAAGCGGACACTTTCTTCGATAGGTTTATTTTTTGTATGAATGACGAGGATTTGTTCGCGTTCGTTGATATCAGGGAGATCCATAGTGACGCGTCTATCAAATCGGCCTGGGCGAAGAAGTGCAGGATCAAGGACATCAGGTCTATTAGTAGCAGCGATGACGATAACGCTGGTATTTGTTTCAAATCCGTCCATTTCTACAAGAATTTGGTTGAGTGTTTGTTCTCTTTCATCATGACCGCCTCCAAGTCCTGCTCCACGATGACGACCAACGGCATCAATTTCATCGATGAAAACAATAGCTGGAGCACTTTTCTTTGCTTGTTTGAAAAGATCTCTTACTCGACTTGCGCCAACACCAACAAACATTTCTACGAATTCTGATCCACTAATGTTGAAAAACGGCACACCTGCTTCACCTGCAACTGCTTTTGCCATAAGTGTTTTTCCAGTTCCCGGAGGACCAAGAAGGAGAACTCCTTTAGGGATTTTTGCACCCATACTAAGAAATTTTTTTGGATGTTTCAAAAAATCAACAACTTCTTCAAGTTCCATTTTTGTTTCTTCTGCTCCAGCAACATCAGAAAAAAGAATGCGCTTTTTCTTATCTTTTGGATCGAGCATACGAGCACGGCTATTACCAAAAGAGAGCGCTTGAGAATTACCGCGTTGTGCTTGGTGGAGCATAAACCAGATAAATCCTCCAATGAGAAGGAATGGCAACAGAATCGGTAAAATAGCAGAGAGCCAAAATGAAAATCCAGAATCTTCTTTTACGGTAACAGTAACATTTTTGAATTTCTCTTTATCGATTCCGTAGTTATTGAGCGTTTCAGTAAGAGAGCTTTCGCCTTCTTTGCTTGCTTTCTGTTTTGATCCATCATTTAATTCTATAGAGAGCTTGTTGTTTTGAATGTCAATGAGTTTTACTTCACCATTATTTATTTCCGTTACTAAATTGTTGAGTGAAACATCGGAAGGTTTTTTCTCAGGAGACTGATAGAGAACTATTATTCCGAGAATAAAAAGGAAGACGAAAAAAACACTAAAAAGATTTTTGAAAATTTTTTCCATAATTTTGATTTAAAATGTAAGAATACTTAAAAATGAAGTAGTCGTACTTTATCACCTTTTCGAATAAATTTCAAGCCTCTACAGAGGATTGTTTGATTTTTACCCTTCGTACTTTGAAGAGCCTTAATACATTCAAAAATGAGGTTTTTACGAGGATTTTTTCCAGCAAAAAAAGGA
>JBBIRD010000017.1:0-16736 GCA_037441965.1 Candidatus Moraniibacteriota bacterium
CGTTGTATCCAGATTGTCGATGCAGGTAGCCTGATAATAATATGTTGTAAGGAAGAGAAGAGATGTCAGAGTGATAGAATGTTTTTTATTCTCCAAAACCTCTGTTACTGGTGTAGCAGTATAATTTCCTGGTATCGTCCCATATTCGATACTGCACATCGCTGGTTGATCTGTCGTAAGAGTAATCACGGCATTGGTATCCGTGACCAAAGAAGTAACAACATCAGTAATACTTGAGAGTGGCGAATGTTGAAAACTTGGATCTTGAAGTGTTGTAAATGAGTTTTCAGGAGAGATCGATTGATTGCCGGAAAGATCTGTGGAATAAGCCTTAAAATAATATGTTGTGTCTGGCAAAAGAGCAGTGATAACTACAAAATGATCCTGTCCGTAGGTTACCGTCTCTGTCGTTGCTGTATATGGTCCTCCTGAACGAGTGGCATATTTGATCTGACTTGTAGACGGTTCATCAGTGATCCATGTCAGTGCAGCTCTATCAAAAGTAAGTACGCTTGCAGAAAGAGTCGAAATAACGGGAGGGGTAGTATCAGAAGTAGTTGTAAACATATAAAACGCACCAGCATTGTTATCCAAAGCAATATTGCCATCGATATCAACAGACTTCACAAAGAAATGATATGTGGTGCCAGCATTAAGGCCGGTAATCATCTGCGAATGACTTTTCACCATATCACTCGTACCAACCTCAACTGGCGCGACAAGTGATCCTCCTGACACATCAGGAGAATATGATACAATCGTTGTCGCATTGATATCTGTATTCCATACGATAGTCGCTTGGGTATTGGAAGCCGAAGAAAGAGCAACACCGGAGATAGCAGGTCCTGGATGAGTGGTAAACGAATACCCTCCTCCTCCGTTATTATCTATTGCTTCATTACCTGACGGATCACTCGACTTCACCTGATAATAATAGGTCGTGGCAGGGGTAAGTCCAGAAAGTACTACCTGATGAATACCTGAACCGCTCGCATTATCTGCATATGTAGCCACTCCGATTTCATCAACAAAAAATCCACTATTCACTGAAAATCCGACCGTAGAAGTAGAAAGTTCATTCGTATTCCATGTAATAGTAGCCTGTGTCGTTGAAACCGATCCTGAGAGAACATTAGAAATAATCGGAGGTGTTGTTTCTGTTCCTCCTCCACCTTCACCAGCATCCTGAATACCATTCGCCTTTCCTTGAAGAACCGAAGAAAACCACGAGACATTCCCTATCGCGTCTGTCGTTTTGATCTTATAATAATATATCGTATCAAAAAGTGCCGTGTCATCGATATAATAATTTGTTGTCCTTGAGGAAATCGTTGTCAGAAGAGAAAAATTAACATTATCCGTAGAACGATAGAGTTGATAATTTGCAAAACCATTAACTGGAGAAGCTACCGTCTTCCACGAAGTAAAGAGTCTCCACTCAGAAGTAGCTGAATTTGAAACATCTTGTACAATCATCATTGTTGGTGTTTCAGAAGAAGTAGCACTAGAGATACTTGTTTCATTGTTATAAACATCTCGATATTGCACATATACAACATCAGGATTGGTAACAAGAGAAAGAAGTTTCGTTGCATTATAAGTTTCATAGACAGCATCAGAAAGATCAGACGCAAGACCGACTTTCATTTGCAAAGAAGAATCATCAGAAGCAGACAGTGTCATACTCGCAGGAGAAAGGGAAGCATCGACTAAGAGAGGATAGGTACCAAGAACAGGAGTTTTAGAATCAAAAGTGATGGTATCGATGACAGATGCGGTATTATTCGCAGCCTCATTATCGTTGATAGTCACTTTCACCTGAAGATTGGTACTATAGGTATTTGCAATATCTGCTTTGGCGTCCCAGATAACATCATACTGAGTATAGGCTACATTTCCGACACTCTTATTTGAAAGTGATCCCGATGAAAGATGAGCGCTGTCTATAAGAACAAATCCCGATCCATTATCATAAGAAAATGAAGGAGTAATATACCCAGGCGTATTCGTACCATCACTAGTATCGATATCCCTTACTTTATAAATAATGTGTACTTTCCCCCAATCAGGATCACTTGAATTGGATATCTGCGATACAGAAATACCATTTGTATCAAAAGACGGATCAAGCTCTGGAACGGCGTTAACAACATATTCTACCATCGATCCGGTCAGGACTGGTGAAACAACTCCTTTCGATTGGAGAAACACTTTATACTGAAAATACTGATCATCTCCACCAGAAAGAAGTGGGTGTCCTGCGAGCAAAGTAACTCCATTTTGACTCTGATCAAAATAACTCGATCCGGAACAATCACTATAACCACACCACACAGCAGAAGCAATTCCTCCTGCTGTATCTGCTGATCGAATCTGAAACTTTATAGTGTCATCGGCACTCGTATCGGTCGATGTCCAAGACATCTTGGCAATAAGATTGGCAAAAGATTCTGTGTTATACACAGAAGAAGTGAGATCACCTGATCCGTATTGAGAGTAGCCAATAGTTACATCGTTTATACGAGGTGTCTTTAAGATGTCCGTTGTACTCAGCGTTGCTTGATATTGAATATACCTGTCTCCTGAAGTCACACAAGAATTCATAAGAAGGGATGAACCATTCGTAATGGTACATGTTCCCCATGCAGATGCGGTCGAAAAATCAGGAAGGTTAGAAGATCGAACTTCCATAGTGACAGTTCCTCCGTTTAGCGTTTCTGCCCACGAGAAATTACCAAAAGAAAGAACGGAACCCAAATCAATTGGGGCTGAGGTAAAAAGACCGGAACTTTCATAATAAGTTGGTAATAAATAACGAACAATTACAATCCCTGAACCGCCATAAGTGCCACTGTCACTCCAACCTGAACCGCCGCCACCACCACCAGTATTAGGAGATCCCGCCGTCCCTTTTACCATATTGCCACCATTTCCGCCGCCTCCAAGACCACCTAAACCTGGAAAACCATTCTGTCCTGTAGCTCCTCCTCCGCCACCTGCATAGTATGTTGCAGTACCCGAAATAGAAGACATGCGCCCGACTCCTCCGTTACCTGCTACTTCACACCCACCATTCCAAGATGCTGATCCACCAGGCCCTCCAGCGCCGCCGCCGCCGCCTGTAGGATACTGACTATCACAATTATCATTACCCCCACCAGCATTTCCTTGTCCAGGCGTACCTGCTCCACCATAAGTTGGATCATTATTATATGCACCTCCTCCACCTGATCCACCAGACCCTCCAGAAAAAGGACCACCACCACCACCACCTATAGCTATTTGACCAAAAGCTGATGAATTACCTCCTTGTGTAAATGGTGCACCTCCGGAACCAACAACAATAGTATAAGGCATCGATCCAATGAATGAAGTCGTACCAGTTAAAAACCCACCAGCACCACCGCCACCACCGTTACCACTACCGCCACCACCAGCCACCACAAGATATGCAACATTATTATTTGTTACCTCAGGAACAAAGGTGTGTTCACCTGGTACTGTGAATGTCTTAATTACATCCTCCCCACTATTAACTCCATTACTAAGAAGAATACTCGACCCACTTCCAACACCTTGTACTACGGTATTTGAGAATGTTCCATTTGTAAATCCTCCACCGCTCGCGATGTTTTGCGGTATAGTCGTACCATCATCGGTAAATGTATAATCCGTTGTCGGCAATTTCACATCAGTTCCGACGACGAGTCCGTTCTGATTTTCATATTCATTCCAACCTGTTTTATTACTGGTATGATTGGCAGTATTCACTGTCGCACCTCCAGACCAATCATTCTGAGTAAAAGTGAAAGTGGCACTCTTCGCTCCAAATGGCAAAAAATACATACTCCCTACAATAGCGACAATAAGGAAGAAAGATACCTGTGCTCTCAGATTTCCCGACACAACCTGTATCAATGAACGAAAATAATGCGTTTTTTCTTTTCGCTTGTTTGTTATTTTCCTCAATAAACCTTTTTGAAAAGATACTTTTCTTTTCTCACAAAAGACAACATCTCTTATGACTACTGACTTCTTTCGAACAATGAAAGTATGGAAAATGGCAAGAACTTTTCTCACTACAAAAAATGAAGACGCACAAAAAGATCGAATGTTTCTTGTAAAAGAAACTTTCATCAGGCGTCTCTTGCGACGAGATATGACACCATCAAAAGACGCTCGCCTTTGCTCTCTTAATGCGAACCCATCACTTCTTTTTTTGTGTGCGAAAGATATTCTTCGCATATGTTTCTTTTTGTTTTCCTATAATTGAAAATTGTCCCCTAAAAAAGAAACTTCCATTTCAAAGTATATCATAAGAAAAGGAAAAAACAAATCTACAGAAGAATTATACACATCGTACCGTTCATTTCAAATATAGACATCTTCCATTACTCATTGACTATTTCCTCCATTATCACATTGATAACTCCTGCTCCGAGAGAAGCAATTTTTACAAAAGCTACTTTATCAAGATCGATGATACGACCAGGGACAAATGGCCCGCGATCATTGATCTTTACAACCACACTTTTCCCATTATCTGTGTTGGTCACCTTTACAAAACTCCCTTTAGGAAGCCAGGGATTGGCAGCAGACAAGGTGCCTGTATAAGCATACCATGAAGCTCCTCCAGTATGTTTTTTACCGAGCTTCATATATGTACCCTGCGTTATTATTTGAGATATTGGTTCCTGTATCGTTTCTGTTTTAAGCAGTGTACGATGAACTTCTTTTCCATCATAACGACTGATTTTATAATACGATCTTTTCACGCCGTTCTCTCCTTTTTGTGTTACTATACTCTTTCTCCAAGAAAGCGTGCTGTCTTCATTGATTTTCGTATCAAAAGCGATCGGTTTATCAACGGCAAGTTCTTCAATAGTCACTCTTGTTACTGCCACACGCATATTATTTTCCAAAAAAACATCTCGATCTGGCTTCACAATATCATCTGTGTCCAAATGAAGATCACTTTCTATCAGTGCTTCACCTATCGTTTTCATCTGTGTATGAAGCGTCTCCTCTTTCCCATCAATCAGTATATGTACCGTATATGCCCTGCTCAAAATAATTTCTGTCCCAGGAAATAGCACTGCTGATTCATCAGGAAAAACACTCTCACCTTCCGATAAGACAATGTTTTTTACTTTCAATAATTCACCAACTGTTTTTTCGGAAACATCAGAAAAAGAAAGCAGAAGTCCATTATCATTCATATATATATTTTTCCCTTCTTTCTCATTCCATCGTACTGTCTTATCCTTCTGATGAAAAAAAATGAAAAAAGCAACAAAACAAAGAAAAATAATGAGAATAAAGATATTTTTTCTCCTTTTTGTTTGCCGTGTTCTTTTGATACTTATGCTCTCTCTCATACTATTTTATTCATCACATTCATTGTATTGTACAATATTTTTTTCTCTATTTTTCAGAAAAATCATCATCACAAACAGAAAAAATAATTCTTTTACAAAAAATTTATAGGGAAAGAACAAAAAATTACTCTTTGAACCGATATTGAAGGGCTTCAGCAAGGTGCGACACTTCGATAGTATCTGATTCTGAAAGATCGGCAATAGTGCGAGCTACTTTGAGTATTCTCATATACGCTCGAGCCGAAAGTTTAAGGCTTGTAAGAGCATTTCTTAGCATTTCTCTCGTTTCCGTATGTAATACACAAAACTCTTTCACCATCTGACTATTCATTTCAGCGTTTGTAAAAATTCCTGTATTTATAAAGCGTTTTTTCTGTATGGCACGAGCATTTTCCACTCTCGTTCTGATGGATTCACTTTTTTCTCTGTCAGTACTTTTCTCTTCCAATTTTTCCACTGCGACTCTTGGCACTTCGATATGAAGATCGATTCTATCAAGAATAGGTCCTGATATCTTCTGCCGATATCGTATTATTTGAAACGGAGAACAAGAACAAATGCGTTCTGGATCACCAGTATATCCGCAAGGACACGGATTCATCGCCGCTACCAACATAAATCGTGCAGGAAATTGAAGCGATCCTTTGGCTCTGGAAACAGTAATCTCTCCCTCTTCAAGTGGTTGACGAAGATTTTCCAGCACTGATCGTGAAAACTCTGCAAATTCATCAAGAAAAAGCACTCCTCTATGTGATAAACTAATCTCTCCAGGTTTTGGAAACGATCCTCCTCCTATGAGCGACACTGCACTCGCCGAATGATGCGGTGCACGAAAAGGACGCGTCATAATAAGTGCTTTATCCTTAGGAAGAATTCCTGCAATAGAAAATATCTTTGTAATTTCTAAACTCTCTTTGAGATCAAGTTTTGGTAAAATAGTTGGGAGTGTTTTTGCTAGTAATGTCTTTCCTGATCCCGGTGGTCCAATAAAGAAAGTATTATGCCCTCCTGCAGCGGCAATTTCCAAAGCTCTCTTCGCATGCTCTTGTCCAAAAATATATGCCATATCGAGCCCTGCGTATGCTTCTGAAGAAAATGTTATTTCTTCTCTCACAAAAGGCATAAGCGGTCTTTCCCCTGATAAATGTTTCGCAATATCAAAAAGATTCTCCACAGGTATCACATCAATACCAAGTACAAGCCCGGCCTCATACGCATTTTCTTTTGGAACATATATTTCTTCAAACCCATTTTCTTTGGCGTACAGCGCGATAGAAAGCACTCCTTGCACACGACGAGTTTTTCCATCTAATGCTAACTCTCCGATGAACATTTTTTTCCTATAATCGAAAGATAGTTGTTGCGTAGCAAGAAGAAACCCAAGCGCCATCGGCAAATCATAAATTGGAGTATTCTTCGGCAGATCGGCCGGAGCAAGATTCACCGTTACTCTGCCTGATTGATGAGGTGGTCTAAAACCGCTATTTTTGAGTGCCGCACTCACTCTATCACGAGATTCTTTGATCGCTGTATCTAGCAAACCAACAAGAGTAAAAGTATGCAGTCCTGCTGGTAGAACATCTACTTCTACCTCGACAGAAACGCTATCAAGACCAAGAGTTGTTGCTGAAAAGACTTTTGCAGGCATAAAGAGAAAATTATTTTTGATCGAAAACAGACGAATACAAGAATGAAGAAACAAGAATCAATGCACAAAAAGAGATGAGCATATCTGCAACATTAAAAAGAGGAAGATATGGGAGACGAATATAATCAATGATACAACCAAAAAAGACTCTTTCCAAAAAATTTCCCAATCCGGCGGAAAAAATAATAATCCACGGCCAGAATGAAAAAAGATGCTTTTTCTGTATGAGGAATAGAAAGAGAGAAAAAAGAAAAAAGAAGCTAAAATCAAGAATAAACCATTGCGGAAGAGCAACACCAAACGCTCCGGCAGAGTTACAAACAGATACGGTATCAAGAGAAAGCATTATTCCTAATCGCATCAGAAAATGCAAACAAAGAAAAAAGACTGCGAAAAGCATCAAAAGAGATACTTGTTGCAGTCTTTGAAAATCAATCATAGATCTCGCGTAAGAAACTAAGCTAATGTCCTTGCAGAAGGATACACCATCAAACGATCTTCAGGGATCGTATCCCCTGTTCTTTCACATATACCGTAGACTCCCTTGTCCATTTTCGTCAAAGCATCATTGACATCTTTCAATTGTGCTTCAAGATTATTTTCAAGACCAAGATGATCAACATAATCTTCTACTTCAATAGTATTGTCTTCTTCGTCTGTTCCTATTTCTTCAATTCTTGTTTCATAATTTCCATCAGCGTCAGTCTTCTTTGCAAAAACAGAAAGTTCTTCTTCTAAACGAGCTTTTTCTGTGAGCAATTTCTCTTTCAAAATTGCTAAAGTCTTTTCATCAAGAGCCATACAATTATTATACAAAAAATTATTCTTTGATATATCTATTATAACAATCTTTCTTCTTTTCGTCTATGTTTTTCCTTTTTATGCTCTATAAAATATCAAAGAAAAATATGATCTAAGTGCCTAATAAAAGCCTTTTTCATATTTGCATCATACAAAATAGCAAGCGCATCAAAATGATATGGTTTCATCTGACAATGCTTTTCTCTCAAATAAAATGAAGCAATTTTCTCAAGTTTATGTAATTTTGCCTTCGTAATACTTGCTTCAGGAACAAGAGTTTCATATTGCACTCCTGTGCGTGTTTTGACCTCAACAAAAACAATTTCTCCGTCTTTTTCCGCTATGATATCTATTTCTCCTAAACGCCTTCCGTGTGTATTACAATAATTTGTTTCTCGTATTGTATATCCCTTTTCTTGCAGATAACGGCATCCTAATTCTTCACCTAGTGATCCAGTGATAGATTGTACAAAAAATTTACCCATAATATATACATCTATTATATCAGATGAAGAAACAATATGCTCTACAAAAGTATAAAATCCACAAAAAAACAACAAAAAAACGGCCTTAAGCCATTATAATTCTTCTTTTGTTCTTTTATTATTGTTGGTGTCCGGGCGTACGACGCCCAATAATGAAATACTTGGCTGTACGCCCGAACGTTGCATGTGCCAACAGGTATGAAGGCTATGGAGCTTCCGGGTGTGAAAGCGTCATAATCCATTTTACATTCCTGTAGTTTGTGCTCATGCTTTTTTCGCATTTGTTCTAACATACAAATACTTCTCCCTTCACCGTTCTCTGGCATAGAGCCTTTATTTTTTTGAAAGAACGATTTTTTGTTTATTTTTATTTTTCTCTTGGGTTTTTTATTTTTCAAGAGCAAATATTTATTTTTGTTTTGGTCCTCGTGTTAGTCCGAGGCGGTTTCGATACATTGTCGAAACACTTGAACAGTGATGGAATCCTCTTTCTCAATATCAAGAGATATTGCGACCGAAGGTTCCATCACCATTACGAAATGATTTTGAAGGGAAGTTGTTAAAGTTCACTCACTTACAAATCAATTATAGCAGAAAAAATACGCTTGGTCAATCAGTATATTCTTCTTTTGTTTTTACAAAAGGTTTTTTCGTATCTTTTCTTCTTGAAAAATATTTTTCTTATTTTTTTCATCAGAAAAAAAGTAAATTACTTTTTTAAATATCTATTTTAAGCCTCTAAATAAACTATTTTGTTACTTTCTTCAAAAGAGCTTGCAATGTATTTTGACTTGTCCCAATATACCACTTATCACCTACGATAGCATAATCAACAGAGAGCCTCTGTGTTGCATCAACATTTGTATAACGGGTTGGGTACTCAACCTGTGTATGCAGTATCGGATCTTCATTTTTAAACATACCTGATTTGAAAAGAAATGTCTTTGGCATATTTTGTACTTCCGACAGGAAAATCGGCTTCAGTGCTAATGGTAATACATTTTCAGCACTCGTTAATGCAGTTGTAAATCCTTTTGGATCTTTAATGGAAAGCCTCAGTCCAATTCGAGAAGTGCCTGCATCATTGTAGATAAAAAGTGCAAATGATTCATCAAGCAGAGCAAGGACTTTTGTATCAATGTTCATTTTTGTAAGAAACACAAAACGACTTAAGGCTAAAGGCGTGTTTGTTTGATCGGTAATCAGGAACTCTACAGGATCGACAAAGCCATTATCCTTGATACGACTCGCGATAATAGAAAGAGTATTATAAATATCAATATCTGAAACAACTTCTGTATTCAATGGGAGATAATTCGGCGTATCAATAGTATAAAGAAGGTCTTTTTTCTGAGTGACAACAGGATTTTGCTGTGTTTTAGCCTCTTGAATAGGTTGAGGATTTGATTGAACGGTTGTTTGTTGAATAGTGGGTTCTGAAGAAGGTGTTTTCTTTTTTACAACAAAGAGATAGTAATATACACCTCCTCCAATCAAAGCAATTGTTATCGCTACAATACCAATAAGCATCAACATTTTTCCTTTTCGCATCTTAACAGGAGGTTGCTGAGAGAATACATCAGGATTATTTGTTTTTATTTCAGGAACATTCTGGGCTTCATTATTTGGCAATGGCATTGACGATGTTGGTAATTCTGTTTCTTGAAAAGGATTTGGTGCCTGGGGAATATGAGCTCTCGGTATTTCTGCAGATGACTCTCTCTGAATATCTGATATTCCACTATCGAGACTCGCTCCTGATGAGATATTCCGCAAATCATCTTCCATAGTTAAGATCTTTGGTATAAAATCTGGTTTCGAAACATTGTTTGGAGTTTCACTTTTTTTCCCAGAAAATGAAAATGGCATATGATTAAAAATAAAAAATAATAAAAGAGAGTTTCCTCTCCTTTATTATACATCAAAATATTTTTTCACACTACTTTTCTGTATGAAAATTACAAAACTTTTTCTTCAACTTTTTTGAGAGCTAGTTTTCGTGAAAGATTGATGCGACCTTGATTGTCAATTTCTTTTACAATAACTGGTACGATGTCACCAATATGAACAATATCTTCAACATTTTCAACGCGTTTGTGATCAAGTTCTGAAATATGAATAAGTCCTTCTTGGTTTGGCAATACTTCTGCGAAAGCTCCAAAATTCATAATACGAGTGATGCGCGCTTGGAAAAGTTCACCTGCTTTTACTTCACGAGTGATATTATTTACCCAATCAACAGCTTTTTTTGCACTCGTTGCGTCAGAAGAAGTAATAAATACCGATCCATCATCTTCAATATCGATCGACACACCTGTTTCATCAATGATTTGATTGATCATTTTTCCTCCAGGACCGATGACATCACGAATTTTTTCTGGATTGATATGAAGAGTAATGATGCGTGGAGCATACGGAGACATTTCTGCACGTGGCGAAGGAATCACTGCAAGCATTTTCTCTAATATCTCAAGACGAGCGGTTTTTGCTTGAGCAATGGCAACAGCGAGTACTGCTGGAGTCAGTCCATCAATCTTCACATCCATCTGCATCGCTGTAATACCATCTTTTGTTCCAGCTACTTTGAAATCCATATCCCCATAATGATCTTCAAGACCTTGAATATCTGTCAGTATTTTATAAGAGCCATCTTTGCCTGTAATAACACCCATAGCTATTCCTGAAACAGGTTTTTTGATAGGGACGCCGGCATCCATCAATGAAAGAGTCGAACCACAAGTAGAGGCCATCGAAGAAGAGCCATTGGATGCTAACACTTCTGAAACAAGAATAATAGTATAAGGAAACTCCTCACGAGAAGGCAACACTGGAACAAGAGCTTTCTCAGCCAGCGCTCCATGACCAATCTCTCGACGACCCGGTCCACGCATCGGACGAACTTCTCCTACGGAATACGGTGGAAAATTATAGAAATGCATATAACGCCTCTTCTCATCAATTTCCATAGTATCAACAATCATCTCATCACCAGGAGCACCAAGAGTAGTAACAGTAAGTGCTTGTGTTTCACCACGAGTGAACACGCCTGTACCGTGTGTACGCGGAAGAACGCCAACTTTACACCAAATAGGACGAATTTCCGTAAGTTTTCGACCATCTGGACGCCTTTCTTCTTGTAAAATGTTCGTATGAACAATGTCATCAGCTACTTCATCAGAAATAAGACTGAGAAGCTCGTCCATTGATGATTGATCAGGGAAGTTCTCTTTTGCGAATGATGCTACGGTAGCTGAAATAATCGCCATTTTTTCTTCAACAGCTTGCTTTGGAAGAAGATAGAGTGCCTCTCCAATTCCTTCCTTCAAAAAAGCATCTTTTATTGCTGTTTCAAACTCTTCAGAACCACGAATCACTGCTGGTTGAGACTTTTCTTTTCCACCTTCTTTCTTTACTTGTTCAATGAAAGTAGTGATCTTTTGAATAGCAGAAAATCCAAACTCGAAAGCTTCTGCCATTTTTTCTTCAGAGATTTCTTTCCCACTTGCTTCAATCATATTGATCTTTTCGTGTGTTCCGGCAAGCAATAATTCAAGAGAACTTTTCTTTTCTTCCTCATCATTCGGATTGAGAACAAAAGATCCATTTTCATCTATACCTACACGAACAGCACCTATCGGACCATTCCATGGAATATTGGAAATACTCAAAGCGACAGAAGCTGCGATCATTGCAACGATATCAGAATTATTTTCGCCATCATACGAAAGTGTTGTCAATACCACCTGAACCTCATTACGCATACGGCTATCAAAAAGAGGGCGGATAGTACGATCCACAGCTCGTCCAGCCAAAATAGAAGCATCTGAAGGACGTCCTTCGCGTTTGATAAAACGCGATCCCTTAATTTTTCCAGCCGCATAATATCTTTCTTCAAAATCTACCATCAAGGGAAAATAACCTGTGATTTTCGATGCTCCTTTACTCATCGTTGCTGTTGCGAGTATCACAGTATCACCGTATTGTACTGTTACTGCACCACCAGCTTGTTGCGCCAAAAGACCCGTTTTAATAACGAGTTCTCGTCCTCCGATTTGGAGAGACCATTTTTTTTCTTCTTGCATATATTATGCCCCTTCGTTGACAAGAGAGAAAAAGAGATTCAAAGCACAAAAGTCAAAAAGAAAACACTTTTCACTCTTTGATCTTTGAGATTTGAATACTCTCTCTGTTTTTCTTGGCTTAAAATAGGGATGTTAATGAATTGACTCTTATATATATCATACCAAAAAAATACCTTTTTGTCAAAGAAAAAAGGCCCTTTCAGACCTTTTCTTTTTCGATTACTCTTATTCTATATCAAAAAGCGTTTTTTATTCTCAGAAAGATTGATAAAATCATCTGCCTGCTCAATCAACTTCTGACTTGCTGATTCTACAAAAGCAATCACTTCTACACGACAACCACTCGTATTCTGAATGTATTCAACAAGAGACACATAGTCACCATCTCCAGAAACAATCACAATAACATCGAGTTTTTCGGCCATTTTTATCGCATCAACAGCAATACCAACATCCCAATCCCCCTTCTTCGATCCATCAGGAAAAATCTGAAGATCTTTTGTCTTCACTTCAAATCCACTTTTTTCCAATGCTTCAAAAAATTTTTCTTCATTAGCTTCGATAGTTTTAATACCGTAAGCAATAGCTCGAATCAGCTTTCTATTACTCGTAGCAGAGAGAAGAACATTTTTAAAATTGACTTTCTTTCCGTAGAGTACGCGTGCGCTATAATACAAATTTTGTATATCAACAAGTACTCCAATTCTTTGTTCTAAAAATTTCGCCATAAACAAGTAAAAATATTATAAAAAAACAAAAGGGCTTTAGAGCCCCAAAGTTTTTACTACTTCTTTGAAAGATTTTTCATTCGTTTTTTCAAGATATCCCATCAATTTTTTTCTCTTTGCAACCATTTTAAGCAATCCTCGACGAGAATGAAAATCTTTTTTATTCTTCTTCAAATGAAGCGTTAATTTTTTAATTTGTTCAGTAAAGAGTGCAATCTGATACTCTGGAGAACCAGTATCTTTATCGTGTCGTTTTACGGCGCCAGTTACTTTCTCTTTTTGCTTGTGCGTAAGTGCCATAGCTTTGTTCAGCGCTATATTCGTGAAAAAAAATCTCACCAACAGAGGCTATATAAAATATTACTTTCTTATCGTAACACAATTTCTCATAGAGAGCAAGCTCTTGACTTCTCAATGAGAAAATGTTTTACTAAAGCGTCTTCAATCCGAAGACTTTTCAAGAAGGAAAGAAAATGCAGAGAGAAGGAGCAGAAGAAGTGATAATGGAGCAAGCAAGCGTTCTTCAAATTGAACGAAAACATGGTCCAAAAAGACACTGGAGGAAGATGACAATTCCTCAACAAAAAAGAAAACTGGAACTGAAACTAGGATCAGATCTTCCTTTTAACGGGAAGATATTTGTCTGGTTCGTCTCAGATTCAGTTGTGATCCAACCGAGTTTCAAGATCACCTGTCGCGGTCATACGGTAAAACCGTACGAAGAGATCACTATCTCACGAATGAGTGGCCAACACGACATCATCATCTGTGGCGTCAAATACGGCGCCCGCGTGATGTAACAACAAAAGTCACTCAAAAAAAACGACCCAAGATATCATCTTCGGTCGTTTTTCATTTTTTTCTTCTCTATTATTTTGCCTCCACCCATAACCCATCTGATTTGATAAGTTGTATGAGTTCATCGACTGCCTCTGTTTCTGGTACATTGCGTTTCACAAGCTGTTTCTTCCGATACAAACTTACCTTACTCTGTGCTCCTCCGACATATCCATAATCTGCATCGGCCATTTCTCCAAGTCCATTAACAATACAGCCCATAACCGCAATACGAATCCCCTTCAGATGTCCCATTCGTTCTTTAATGATATTTGTTACTGGTTCGATATCAAACAGTGTTCTCCCGCAAGATGGACAAGAAATAAACTCTGTTCTTGTGATTCTTCTTCTTGTGGCCTGCAAAATACCATAACATGTCGGGATCTCCTTCACAGGATCTTCAGTAAGTGAAACGCGTATGGTATCACCTATTCCTTCCAAAAGAAGCGTTCCTATTCCTAATGTTGATTTTGCGCGTCCTTCTTCTCCATTACCTGCTTCTGTTACTCCCAGATGAAGAGGGTAATCCATTCCTTCTTGTTCCATCGTATGAACCAAAAGTCGATTTGATTCAATCATAATAAGTGGATCAGAAGCCTTCAAAGCAACAATTAAATTATGAAAATCATATTTTTTGAAAATACGCAGATATTCCATCGTCGATTCCACCATACCAAAAGGCGTATCACCAAAACGAGACAAAATACGATCCGAAAGAGATCCGTGATTTGAACCAATACGCAATGCTTTTCCTGATTTTTTGACTGCTTCAATAAAAGGGAGAAGATTTTCTTCTATGCGTTGCACTTCTTTTGCATAACTCGCATCATCAAAAGCAAATTCTCGAAACATTTTTCCATCAAGGAGATTGCCGGGATTCAATCGAACTTTATCAGCCCATTTCAAAGCCTCATACGCAGCAGCAGGAAGAAAATGCACATCGGCAATAAGCGGAATATCGATATTTTCTTTCAAAAGCGCTTCACGAATAAATCCTAAAGCTTGTGCATGTTTTGGTGTTGGAGTAGTGATGCGTACAAGTTCTGAACCGGCTTTTACACAAGACTTTATTTGGTTTACTGTTGCAACAATATCTAATGTATCCGTATTCGTCATTGTCTGTACTCGTATCGGATTATCTCCACCGATACCAACATTTCCTACCATAACGGTACGTGTTTTTCTGCGAGACTTCAATGCTTCAAAAGAATTCATAATTCAATGAAAAAATAAATTAGACTCGAAAGAAATAGACCTAACTCTCTTTTATAAACTTTAAAGAATAGTAAAGGCCGCAACACCGTCACCAGATTGAGGTTTCATAACGCGTACTCCTTGTGTCACTCTTCCAAGAAGAGGAACACTCTTAAATGGGATACGGATAATTGTTCCTTTTTCTGAAGTAAGAATAAGATCATCTTCAATGTTTGCCAGACTTACAACCTTTGCTCCAATCAATTTTCCTGTCTTCGGAGTTACTTTCATTGTTTTAATCCCTGATCCGCCACGTTTTTGTACTTTGTATGACTTTATTTCACTTCTTTTTCCATAGCCATTTTGTGAAAGAATAAGAAGTTCAAGACCTTTTTCACCTTTTGGTAATATATCCATACCAACGATTCTATCTGTATTCTTGAGTTTCATACCTTTTACACCGGAAGCATTGCGTCCCATCGGTCTCACATCCGTTTCTTTGAAACGAATAGCCTGGCCATCATTAGTGGTAAGAACAATATCATCAGATCCTGTTGTTGGACTCACCCAACCGAGCGTATCTCCTTTATCAAGTCCGATAGCAATCAGTCCGCTACGACGCACATTTTCAAAGTCTTCTAATTTTGTTTTTTTAATCGTGCCATTTTCTGTCGCCATAAAAAGATATTTGAAAGCATCACTCTTGTTGAAAGCGATCATAGCTGTTATCTTTTCTTCTTGAGCAACCTGAAGGAAATTGACGATTGCTTGTCCTTTCGAGGTACGGCTCGATTCTGGAATCTCATACGCTTTCGTCTGAAATACCTTTCCCGTGTTCGTAAAGAACATCAAATTATCATGCGTCTGTATAGAACGCACTTGTGCGATACGGTCTTCTTCTTTTGTGGTAGCGCCAATAACGCCTTTACCACCGCGTTTTTGTACTCGATACACACTCGGATTCATACGCTTGATATATCCGTCTTCTGTAAGCGTAATAATCGCTTCATCATTCGGTATCAAATCCTCTTGCTTAAACTCTGATACACCGGTCTTGATCACTTTTGTGCGTCTCTCATCGCCGAATTTTTCTTTTATTTCACGAAGTTCACTCTCTACCAAGTTCAAAATCTTCTTACGATGCTTTAGAAGATCTTCAAAATACGCAATAAGTTTCATTTTTTCAGAAAGTTCATCTTCTATTTTCTTGCGCTCCAATCCTGCAAGGGTTTGCAATCTCATTTCCAAAATAGCTGTTGATTGTAAATCAGAAAGTTTGAATTTCTTCATTAAATTCGTATGAGCTTCTTCTTTTGTCGGTGACTTTCGGATAGTTTCAATAACAGCGTCGATAAAATCAAGCGCTTTTTTCAAACCTTCCAAAATATGTGCGCGTTCTTTATTTTTTTTCAAATCATATTCTGTACGACGCACTACAACAATCTCTCGATGTTTAATATACTGCTCAAGAATAGCCTTCAATGTGAGAATCTGAGGATCTACACCATCAACAAGAGCAAGCATATTGACATTGAAATTCTTCTGTAAATCTGTCATCTGATAAAGTTTGTTGAGCACTTTCT
>JBBIRD010000018.1:0-10739 GCA_037441965.1 Candidatus Moraniibacteriota bacterium
TCTTACGATTACTTGGTTGCTATGATGTCGGAGGTAATTCGAAAGAACGTATGCAAATGATCTTCCGCACAAGACAGATGATTCAATCAGGAAAAACAGTGTTTCTCTTTCCTGAAGGCAAACTTTCTCCTGATGAAAAAGCCCCTTTTCAAAAAGGAATTGAATTTTTCACGAAAGAAGCAAAAGCTGTTATTTTTGTCCGTATTCAAGGATTTGAAAAAAGAAAAACAGAAAAAATTACGCTCCGATACGAGAAGAAAAATCTTCATTGTTAATAAAACGCATTGCCTTTTTGTTGATGTGATCTTTTTGTTTCAATGATACAGAATCTTCTTCATCGTCGAAAAAAGAATATACTATCAAGAAATTTGTTTCTTAAGGATAAGAAAGCATAGGCTATATAATGTGCCATATTCTATCAATATCTTTATGCAAAGAATTCAAGCAAGAAAAAAATAACGATACTCGAAGAACTTATCACAAAAGAAGCAATAAGCATATTTCTCAGAAAACTATCACGAACTTTGATATCCATTCTGGTAAAGATACTCCCAAGAATAATAAAAATAAGAAGCAGAAAAAAACCGTGTGCTAACCAATGATGATGAATACCGAAAAAAGAAATACTCTTCATAAAATCTTTCAACGAAACAAAATGCTCCTTTGCTATCATTAAAAGGACATTGAAAAATACAGCAATGCTCGTAGAAAGACCAAAACCTCTTGTCATTGAATCAAATGTGACTTCATTTGTTGTGTTCATAAGATATGATATAAAGAAAAAGAAATAAAAAAACTAAGATCCAATCAAACTCATACGGACAGCAAACGAGATCGTTGCACCAGCGCTTTCCAGAAGAAGTGAGGACAAAACAATCAACACAGAAATGATAAGAATAAAACTTCTTGCTGATGTATTCTCAAGAAGATTGTTTCGTCGCGAAATAAATGGAAGGAAAAGAGCAAGAAGAAAAATACCGAAGAAAATATGCTCTTTGGATTCCATCAAAATTGTATGTGCAAATGCCCAAGGTCCCTTCAAAATAAGTGCTTTGTCACTCGCATAATAGGTAATGTACCAAAATCCACTGGTAATAAATGTCAGTGTCATAAACACTGCGACGAGCATACTTGAGAAATCAATGCGTTTCAGATTCTTCTCAGAGACATTAAGTGTTTCAACAAAAACCCAAACTGCCGAAATCACTCCAAACACCGCAAGTGCCGGGTGAAGAAAAAGAAGAAACTCCTTCATAAAAATATGTATTAAAAAATAAAACCTCTCCTCCTATTATAGCACTATTTTATCAATGTTTATATTATCTCAGTACGCTTTCTTCTCTTTTTATTTACTCTCATCATTGACAAATAAATAGTTTATTGGTAAACTATTAAACTAACTCAAAGAAATAAAGTAACTTATTTATGAGCACGAAAGATACCGTTTCCCCTATAGAACCTATTCTATGCATCGCTCAAAGATTTGAAACCATCGCTCAAAAGTATATCTTTCAGCCTATAGGCTTTTCTCAAACGAGTATGCATATTTTACAGAATTTGAAAGAACAAGGGCCAATGATTGCAAGTGATCTCATAGAGATACTCCATACTAGTAAGTCTAATATGAGCCAAAGAATCGCTTTTCTGGAGAAGAAGCGCTACATCAAAAAAACCCCTATGCAAGCAGGGAAAGACAAAAGAAAGGTTCTTATCTCGCTCACCTTATCCGGAAGAAAGAAGATTATAGAACTCGAATCGAAAATAAAAGAAGCCGAGATATCATTTGAAAAAAAATTCAGTGCTGAAGAACTAAAAAATCACAAAGCATTTTTCAAAAAAATAGAGCAAATACTCGACGATGGTGAGTGTGAACTTATGAAGATATTTAAATAACTACATCTCTTATGTATCAGAAAAAAATAAGTCTTATCATTATTGCTATTATATTTCTTTTTGTTTCTTCGTTCATACTCACACGAAAGAAACCGATAGAGGAAATCACATTAGAGAAAAAACCACTCTCTGTATCTGTTCGATCGGTCGAAGAAAGCAAGTCAGTAGTTGTGAAACATACATTCCCTGCCATCCTTGTAAACGATGGAGAAGTGAAAATTACAGCAAAATCTTCTGGTACAATCACAAAAGCACCTGGAAATGTCGGGACATTCATTGCTAAAGGTGCTGTTCTTTCATTGATTGATGATATCGGAACATTAGATATGAATCAAAATGGATTTACCAGTCTTCAAATGAAACAATCAGAAATCGCTTCTCAACAAGCAAAAAAATCCTATTCACTAGCAAAAACAATCTACGACAAAACACGGAAATCAAGCAACGCTACCAGTCTAGAGAAAGAAAGTGCAAAAATTGCAAGAGATGTAGCAAAACTTCAATATGAAAATGCTCTGATTGCGCAAACAAGCGCTCTCGATAATCATAAGATACTCAGTCCCATTTCTGGATTCATCGTCAATAAATTAGTTTCAGTCGGTGATTCAGTGACAATAGGACAACCTCTTGCTACTATTGGAAAAAATACATCAATAAAAGCTCAGTTTTTCGTAAATCAAGAAGAAAGAGCTCTCCTTTTTTATGGCAAGGAAGTATCTGCTACATCTTCTGACGGAACTTCAATGTCGTTTTTTATTCAAAACATTGGGAGTACAGCTGATCCAATAACAAAAAGATTTCTCGTCGAAGCATATCCAAAAAAACAAAGTACCTATTCACTGCTCTCGGGAACAATCCTCTCTCTTTCTGTCACTACAACACTAACACCAAAAGATCCAAAAAATATTCTTTTACCTCTTTCTGCTCTCACAATTTCACAAAATGAAAACTTTATTTTTGTGGTAGAGAATAATAAAGCAAAAAAAATACCTGTATCAGTCATCGCCATCTACGGTGAAAATGTCGAAATATCATCTGAAATAAACGAAAAATCAATAATAATTATTGAAGGAAATAAACTTGTAAGCGATGAGGAAACCATTACTTTTCACGCAGAATAATTCTATGGATTATCCAAAAAAAACAGAAGGTCTATCAAGCGATAGCCTGTATCTTCATAAACTTACCTTTTCTCCTGCGCTTCAAAAAACTTGGCTTGCTTTTTTTGTCACTAATTTCCGCGTAGTTATTTTACTCATCATACTACTTTCTGGTTGGGGTATGTATTCATTTTCTCGTCTTCCGAGAGAATCGAATCCCGAAGTAAAAATAGCCACCGCTATCATCAGTGTCGCTTATCCTGGAGTTTCCCCTTCTGATATGGAAGAATTGGTAACGAAAAAAATTGAGACTAATATTAGTGGAGTCAGTGGTATAAACAAAATTACTTCTACTTCATCCAATTCATTCACAACCGTAGTGGTAGAGTTTGACGCTCATCAAAATATCGACGACGCCGTAAGAAGACTTCGAGATAAACTTCCGATCATCAGAAGAGACATTCCTTCTGATGCAAAAGATCCAGAGGTTCAAGAAATATCACTCGATGATACTCCTATTGTTACATTCGCTCTTACTGGTCCTTATGATGGATTCACTTTACGGACATATGGAGAGAAGATCAAAGATGAATTAGAAAAAATATCTGACATTCGTGAAGTCAATATCTCTGGAGGTGATGAAAGTGAGCTTGAGGTGGCTTATAACGAGCACAAACTTAACCTCTATGGGATCACACTTGATCAAGCAAATCAAGCTATTGTACTCACGAATCGTGCTACACCAGCAGGAACATTCGAGGGTACTTCATTCGATTATTCAGTGCGTTCAGATAGCCGTTTCTACGATAAAAAAACACTAGAAAATATTCCTATCACTCACGCTGAAAATAACGCTCTCGTCTATCTCAAAGACATTGCTACTGTCCAAGAAAAAGCAATTACGAAAACAATCTATTCGCGTTTTTCACAAAACGGATCAATCCCACAAAATGCTATTACGCTTCAAGTAATAAAAAGAACAGGAGGAAATATCATTGATACTGTAGATACTGCTGAGGCAAAAATAAATGCTCTGCTCCAGACTTTTCCTACTGGCATCACAGTATCAAATGCCGTCAATCAAGCAGATCGTATTCGTAAAGATTTCAATCAACTGACACATGATTTCGTTTTAACACTGACACTCGTCGTCAGTCTTCTCTTTCTTGTTGTCGGACTCAAAGAAGCATTTGTAGCTGGCATCGCCATTCCTCTTGTTTTCTTCGTCACATTCGGTGTTATGGATGCGACAGGCACTTCACTGAACTTTCTTTCCATTTTTGCTCTTCTACTCTCCCTTGGACTTCTTGTCGATGATGCTATTGTTGTTGTTTCTGCAACCAAACAATATATGAAAACAGGCAAGTTTACCCCAGAAGAAGCCGTCTTGCTTGTCTTAAATGATTTCAAAATTGTACTCCTATCCACTACTCTCGCAACCGTGTGGGCATTTCTCCCTCTTCTCCTCGCATCTGGAATGATTGGACAATTTATTAAATCTATCCCTATTACTGTATCTGTGACATTGATTTCATCGCTTCTTATCGCCCTTATGATCAATCATCCTCTCGCAGCAGTACTCGAAAGAATTCGTCTCACAAAAAAATTCTTTTTCCTTATCGCGTTCCTTGTTCTTATTCTCGGTCTTATTTTTATGCGAGAACATTCCTTCGTAGGATATATGTTCGCAACAATTTCATTGGTTGTTCTTATTGTGATGACACATTGGTATTTTCAAAATGGAAAAAATATTCTCGAAAAAAATGCACTCCTCGTAGAAACAGAATGGAACAGTGATGAAAAAATAAAACAGAAACTGCGTACCCAAGGTGACCATGAAAATGCCACTTTTATAAGTCGACTCATACACGGAATTATTCGTTTCGATCGCGTACTTCCCATCTACGAACGATATCTTCGCCTCATAACAAAAACACCTAAACGAAGAATTATCTCACTTATTTCTACGCTTGTTCTTTTTCTTTTCGCTCTCGCTCTGCCCATCACTGGTATAGTGAAATCAGAATTCTTTCCGGCCTCAGACGGAGACACTCTCTTTGTCACTCTTCGTGGACCTGTTGGTCTCAGTCTTGAAGCAACTGATAAAATAGTACAACGAGTTGAAGAAACTCTGCTCTCTATAC
The DNA here is from genome assembly GCA_037441965.1 of Candidatus Moraniibacteriota bacterium. GTDB lineage: Bacteria > Patescibacteriota > Minisyncoccia > Moranbacterales > UBA1568 > UBA1568. Next base: position 5,138 of record JBBIRD010000018.1, read on the forward strand.
CAAACATTGTTAATTTTTCTACTATTGTCGGTAACAGTGGATCAAACGGAAGATTTTCTGGAGGAGGTAGTAACAAATCAAATACCGCCTCACTCACTATCAAACTGACACCCGAAGAAGATCGTGATATCAAAGCATACACCATTGCCGAAGAGATTCGAACTGCATTAGCACCAATACAAGATGCCGTTGTTACCGTTTCCGCTCCTCGTGGCGGACCACCATCTGGAAGCGCCTTTCAAGCACAAATAAGCGGGGAAAACTTACAAATGCTCGATTCGATAGCACGCGATTTAGAAAAAATAATTGATGCAGTTCCTGGCACTATCAATTCTGATATTTCTCTCAAAGAAGCTCCAGCAGAATATACCTTTGCTCTTGATCCCTGGAAAATGGAACTCTTCAATATCAATGCAATGCTCGTAGGCAGTACGCTTCGTAGTGCTCTCTCTGGTTCTGTCATTACTACCGTGATTCGTGATAACAAAACAATTGATGTACTCGCGCGCTTTGACACATCTACCCTTCCGACACTCGATGCTCTCGAAAATCTTCAAATACTTAATCTCAGAAAGCAACCTGTTTTCATCAAAGACGTTGCAACCATCAAACTCACACCGTCCGTAGATTCTATTTCTCGCATTGATCAAAAACGAGTCGTACTCCTCACAGCAGATGTGAGTGGCACTACCAATGCCACTGAAGTAGTAAAAATATTTCAAGAAAAAGTTGCAAAAGAGTATCCCCTCCCTGATGGATATGCTCTTAGTTACGGTGGAGAAAATGAACAAAATGCAGAATCGGTAATGTCTATCATTCGTGCTATGGCTATCGCGGGACTCCTCATTATCTCAACACTTGTTATTCAATTTAACTCCTTCCGCAAAGCACTTATCGTACTTGTTACTCTCCCTCTCGCTCTTATCGGTGTATTTATTGGTATGGCCATTATGAATGTCAGTCTTAGTTTCCCTGGTCTTATTGGCATCCTCGCTCTCTTTGGTATCGTCGTGAAAAACGCCATTATTCTCATTGACAAAATAAATCTCAATATCAAAACAGGTATTCCTTTTGAGGAAGCTATTATTGACGCTGGCAAATCTCGTCTCGAAGCTATATTCATCACTTCTATCGTAACGATCGCTGGAATTATCCCTATCACTCTATCCAATGCCACATGGACAGCACTTGGATCTGCGATCATCTTTGGTCTTTCTATTTCATCATTTTTCACTCTCTTTATTATCCCTATACTCTATATGACTTTCGTCAATAAAAAAGAAAGACTCATTTAAAAGAGTCTTTCTTTGTACATCAATAACACTGTAAGAAAAAATTATTCTTTTTCTTTGACAATAAGTTTTCCAAATTGTCCTCCTTGGCGATGTCCGGGAACTGAACAATAATATTCAAATTCTCCGACTTTGTCAGCGGTAAACTCCACGGTAACTTCTTTATTTAAGGGAGTCATTTCTTTGATACGATACTCATCAAGAGTAAAATCGTGTGTCCCTTTAGTGTTTGTTATTTTAATACGAACTGTGTCGCCTTTATTCACTACTATCTCTTTCAGAGAGAACCACTTCCCTGTTGCGTCATAATATGATGTCATCGAAAACTCTTTGAGTGATCCTTCATTGATCTTTTCTTCTTTTTTATTTTTCTTTTCTCTCCTTACCTGTTCTGTACCATTTTTCAAAAGTCCTAATCTTGAAAGTTTGTTCTTCTCATACTTAGCGCCAATATAAAACATACTCCCCGCTACTAATACCAAAATGATACCAAAAGCAAGGAATTTCTTATCGTATCCAAAGAACATATCTTTTGATTCTTTTTCGACATTCATTTCTTGTGACATATACATTTTTCTATGAATTAATAAACATATATTAGCATAGAAAATCACTCTCGTCATTGTTGATGTGTATCAATCATTGACTTTTTCTGAATAGGACATCATTACGATAATATAAAGCATATATTCCTCTCTTTATGTTAAAATAGAATATATACATCTGTCTAGATAGCCTCTCCTATGTTTTCTATAAAAAATTCCTTTCTTCTACAAAAAGAACCTAAAAAAAGTCATCTTTCTCTTGCTTTTGCTTGCTTCTTTTGCGGTGTCTTCATACTAGAAGAAATCCTCCTCTTTTTTTTCGATCCAAATGAGCTTTTTATTGCCCGTTTCAAAAATTTCCAACAGTCTCAAGAAATTATCGATCAAGGCCTTCAATTTTATACTTCAAAAAATATAGCCTCTTTTCGTATTGATGACGCTGTACTTCTTGCACTTATTGAAAAACACATTCATACAGTCATTGCTCCAGGAAAAGCGAGTGATTTTGCAAATGATCCATTTATGCGTATGTTCTCTTCTCGCTATGCTTTATCCGATATTGCATTCTCATTGAGGACAGACAGCCAAACAAAAGTCATTCTCAGAAATAATGAAAGTTATCTTCTTTATCCCCCTTCACTTCAAAGTAAATTGCGTGATCCATGGGACGATATCCTTATTCGATCACTCTATTGTGATTTTGGAACCTATACCGAAAGAGATTTTTCTCTCCTTCAATCATTACAAGATGGTTCAGGGGATTATTTCGATACACATTTACTTCTCTCCCTCCTGTTCCTCAAACAAAATAATTGCTACGACAAAAATATCCTGAAAAAAAATATAGACGATGTTGTACAAAGAATCATTCTATCAACTAAGCAAGATACCGAGTCAAGTGATATCTATATGGAACGAATAGTATTTCTCTATTGGGCGGGATATGGTAATCGTGTAGAGAAAAAATGGATCGATATTATACGAAAAAACATTAACTTTGATTCTGGTTGGCGTACAGGATCTGATATATATTCGAATGCACATACCACTGGGCTTGCTCTTCTTGCGCTTCTCTATTATCAAGAGAACAAAACACAACAGATTTTTTATCAATAAAAAACTCCCGAAAAGATATTCTCTTCGAGAGTTTATTACTTTGATTATGGGTCAGGAAATACCGAACATCCAGGGAAAATCACTTGTGTTCCCCATCCCCAATCACCATTTTCATTCATATCCCAATCATTTATGATCCATTCCATATTCATTTTATTGAAATGTACTGAAAGAACACTTTTGTGATTATGTACATCTTGAATATAGAATATATTTGCTCCACCGTCAGCGATAAGAAAACCCTTTTGCCCCTTGTCTTGTTTCTTCACAAGAAGCATTATATCTTCCAAAGAAGAAAAGGTGGATTCTGCGAGTGTTTGGAGAATTATTTCATCTGATACTGTTTTCTTTAAAAAAAATGCTGTATAAGGACGATTTTCTTGAAAATTGATATGTATGTTTTTATCAAAAAAATGATCCTTATATTTTTTAGAGAACTCTATTCCTATATACGCACCTTCCTGTCTACCAGAATAAAACAGATCCATCTCCTCAGAAACTACCTTCTCCTTTAGAGAGAAACATGCAACAGGTTTCAAGAGTGTTGTTTCAGAAAATGTCGAATATTGAGATGCAACATAGCGAAGGACTAATGAGAGAGCCTTTTCCACAGTACTCTCCAATAAGTCAGTGTGACTAATGATATCTTGTGCTGATTGTTTGTTCAGCGCTGCCTGAATAAAAACATTCTGCACTGTATGTAAAGTCGCCTGAATAAGCAAATGTTTTATTTGCTTCCCTTGTTCTGTTGTCATCTCTGACGAGGTTGATGCGGACATTATTCTCTCCTTGTAAAGAACTTTCTGATAATACGCCAGAAAAAGCGTCCATAAATACACTATCTATGGACGCTTATTCTAATTCTTTTTCAATTTTTTATCAAGTCTTTTAATTTTTTCTTCTTATTTCTTATTTCTCGTTCAATTGATCTTCTATAAGCATCAATCGATTGTATTTGCAGATTCTTTCTGTGCGTGACAATGACCCTGATTTAATAAGATGACAAGCAAGTCCGACAGAAAGATCAGCAATGAATGTATCTTCTGTCTCGCCGGAACGATGTGAAACAAAAGGCTTCCATCCTTTTTCCTTTGTCATTTGAATAGCTTCTATCGTCTCAGTTACAGAACCAATTTGATTGAGTTTAATCAGAACAGAATTAACTGCATTTTTTTTGATGGCTTCTGATATTCTTTTGATATTCGTAACGAGAAGATCATCTCCAACATTTATTATTGTATCACCGAGAGTTTCTTGAAACTTTTGAAATCCTTCCCAATCATCTTCAGCAAACGCATCTTCAATAAGCATAATAGGAAATTGAGAAACAATATCTTGATACCAAGAGAGAAGCTCATCACTCGTAATACTTCGCTTTTCACCGCGTATTTTCAGATCATACAATTTTGTTTCAGTATTAAAATAACTACTCGCAGCACAATCAAGCCCTATTTTTATGTCATTAGTTGTATAACCAGCTTGTTTGATCGCCTCTACAATGAACTCCAAAGCTTCTTCATTCGATTTAAGATCCGGAGCAAATCCTCCCTCATCACCAACACTTATTTTGTATCCTTTACTCTTCAAAATATCAGCAAGTGTATGAAAAACTTCTGAAGCAACGCGTAATTTCTCATGAAAATTAGGAAAATTAACTGGACCAAGCATAAACTCTTGAATATCAAGTCCGCTATCGGCATGTTTACCGCCATTGATGATATTAAACATCGGTTGAGGAAGACTCATTTCCGAATGACCAGCCAAATCGTTTAGATACACATACAATTCCTTATGCTCAGCAAATGCAAAAGCTCTCGCAAAAGCCATAGAAACACCTAGTATCGCATTTGCTCCAAGTTTAGATTTATTCTCTGTTCCATCGAGATGGATCAACGCTTGATCTAGAGTAGTTTGATCAAACATTTTCCCTACAAGAGCTTCTCTGATAATCGTATTTACATTCTCCACTGCTTTCAAAACACCTTTACCTTTATATCGTTTCGGATCATCATCACGAAGTTCGATGGCTTCATATTTTCCTGTGCTTGCTCCGCTAGGAACTCCAGCAACAGCCGAAAAACCACCTTCTAAAGTAAGTGTTACAGAAACAGTAGGATTTCCTCGCGAATCAAGTATTTCGCGAGCAACAAGTGATACTATTTTTTGCATATTTATTTTTTATTTACTGAATTAATAAAAGAAAAAAGACGGGGTGATCTCACCCGTCTTCATTACTTTCTCAGTATAGCATATTTTTTATGATCTGTCCAATAGAATTATACATACTTTTTGAGATGTCTATATAATATATATAAATACTCTTTTTACTTTCCGTTATAATGTTCACATATCCCATATTCCATAAATACACTCAGAGAAATGATGATGTTATTGATGAAAGAAATAAGGACTTATATTTATGCTTTTTTTGTAGAAACGAATAACTCCAAGTCCAAGCATACTTAATCCAAAGCCTGTTCCTAATCGCATCGCCTGACTATCAGTATGAATTAATTCCCTAAAATTCTCCAAAAACATTTTATTAGCCCAATAGAAATCATCGTGAAATCCCCAAATTTTTCCCATCGTTTTTAGATTCTTTTCTCCCTCAATAAAGTGCAACATACCACCATATTTTTTCACGGTTTC
>JBBIRD010000018.1:10839-14719 GCA_037441965.1 Candidatus Moraniibacteriota bacterium
AAATCGTTTGAAGAAAAAAGAAGGACTTATCTTCATCAGCTTGATAGATAATCATCCTTATTTTTTTCTCCTTATACTAAAATTTTTAATGGGAGTACGACTTATACTCACACTCTATATTCTTACAAAAAAAAGAATTCCTTTTCTCACATATCTTTCTCTCACATTTATTGGTAATATAATTTTTATATCCGTTCTTTTTCCTATTGGATGGTTTCTCGGAAGAGGTATTGTGGAGGCATTTTCACTAGGAAAAAATTTCTCAAGCCTGGGAACACTTTTTATCCTTATTGGTATTGGAAGCCAAGTAATTCTTTATGGCATTCGATTACTCTTTCGATTTTTCAGTAAAAAATACAATCAATAATTGTACTATCCAACAAAAAATACGGACAGAATACTCTATCCGTATTTTTATTTTTCATAAAGAGTGTTATTTTCCGAAAGCCGTTTTTAGTTCTGCTTTAGCATTTTCCAAAGTAGTTTTGAATGTATCCATCGCAGACTTCACAGAAGTTTTACGAGTTTCCATTAAAGCGGTAATATCATTTTTTACTTTTTCTATTGACGATCGATCACTTTTCAATTTTTCACGAGCTGTTTCCATATCAGACTGAAATTGTGATCTTACTTCTTGAGGAGTTTTTCCGCTACCACAAGATGCTTTTGCATTACTTACAGCAGTATTCATCGCAGTTGTAAAACTTGAAACAGTACTATCCATCGAAGATTTACGAGAAGCAACAGCTGAATCTACTCCTTTACGAAAGGTATCAACAGCAGTATCAATAACAGATCGTCTTACTTTGACGGCCGATTCTACTGTATCTTGAAATTTTTTTACTGCTAATTTCTGTTCATCCGTGGTAGCTTTTCCGCTTAACTTTGAGTACATTTCTAATCGATGCATATCTTGATCAGCACGATTTTCAACACGCGATGAATCTCTGTTTCCTCTTTTTTCATCAAAATTATTGATGCGAGTTTCTTTACGAGTATCAAATTTCATTTTACGATCAGACATACGCTCTGTGATTTTTGATATTGTTTCAGCAAATCGTTCACAAAAAGCTTCTTGTCTATCTGCTTGTCTTTCTGTTTGTCTTTCTTCACGATTATTTTGACGAGCTTCTTTATTTTCCTGACGATTAGCTTGTCTTTCTTCTTGTCTCAAAGCGCGATCTTCCATCGGTGAAGCGATAACACCTTGTATAAGAAACATATTCAACGAAAGTATGCTTCCAAAAATAAAAACTTTAGTTTTGATTGGCATCATAAGTAGTTCCGAAGTCACTAACGACAGACCCTTCCGCTTCGATAGCAGAGGTTGCCCCTAATTCCTCTTCATTTAATGCTGAATTATCTGTATCTATTTCTTTCAAAATATCATCAGTAACAGTGTCTGGTGTTGATGGCACCAAGACAGCATCCGATGGCTTCATATTCTTCACTGGTTCTTGTGTAGATACATTTGGTGTTATATTTTTTGAAGGAGAAGGCTGATTGCTCATTTGCCTAAAAACAAAAACGCTAAGACCAATAACAATCACTATCCCGATCCCAAAAAATATTTTTTGTAATCTCGTCATATATTTTTTTATTATTATTTAATATAAAGAATTTCGACCATATCTCTTCTATGATTTTATTATATCACTTTTTTTGTAAAAAACATCTAAGATAATCCTTTCCAATTAATTCGAATGTTGGCTCCGAGGACAGGATTCGAATCACCTCAAAAAGGCCGAAAATATCACTTCCGATCGGCTTCCACTTTAGCTTACATTCCGGATCTTGCGAAGGGGTTTGGAGTATTGCTTCATTGCCGATTAATCGATACAATAGATTATAATCACTAGATATACCTCCATGTCTTCAGAAAAAATAACCTTTCTTGGCACCGGTGCGGCCGATGCGACAAAATACTATCATTCCTGCTTTTATATCCAGAATGAGAACACTGGGCTACTTGTAGACGCAGGAGGCGGAAATGGCATCCTGTCACAACTCGAGAAATCGGGCATATCCCTCGAGAATATCCGCCACCTCTTCGTGACACACAAGCATATCGACCACCTTTTCGGCGTATTCTGGATACTCCGGTTTCTCGGTGCGAAGATAACGAAGGAAAATGCCGAAGATCTCACCATATACGCCCCACAGAGTGTCATAAAAATCATCCGTGATATCGCGCCGATTTTCCTCAAAGACAAGGTGACGAAGCTGTTTGACAGGAAAATCGCGTTTCATCCGATTGATGGGGAGGAAGAAATCGTTATCGAGTCATGGCATATCAAACCATTCGATCTCCGAAGCGAAAAAGAGGAACAATACGGATTCAGGCTCCGATCCAACGACGGAAAGGATCTCGTGTGTCTCGGAGACGAGCCTTATAAAGAAAACCTCCTCGAATCATGCAAGGATGCTGACTACCTCATTCACAATGCATTCTGTCTCGAACGCGACAGCGAACGATTCAATCCGCACGATATGCACCATTCGAGCGTAAAGGACGCGTGCGAGGCTGCTCTCGCCACAAATGCCAAGAATTTGATTCTTATCCATACCGAGGATCGTGCAACATTCGGAAACCGGAAACAGGAATACACGAAGGAAGCGAGGACTTATTACGATAGCACCGTTATCGTTCCGGAGGATCTGGAAACTATCGAGTTGTAAAAAAAGAAAAGGCCGCAGATGTTTACCATCTGCGGCTTTCAATTTCCACTGATTGTCGGTCATGATCGTTCTCCTGACCAGGAAACGAGCGCTTCAATGATTCGCCCGAGATACCGCTTACGGTTAGATCGAACCCACTTATCCTTCGCCGAAAGCCTCTTCAGAAGATCCGAGTCTTGAATCCACCTGTTTATGCCCTCGTACATCGCATCGAGGGTTGAATACTGGTGTATCAGCCCAGAACTTTCGTACAGCCACTCATACGGTCGTAGCACCTCCTTAATGACCCCACATAGTGTGTTCGAGCTTATCGTTGCCTCAACCGGATTATGATCATCATCCGGTCTCAGCCCATCCGCCGAAAGGATCCTTCCCATAACGGTAAGGTCGGCACTGGCGTACAGAGATTCCAATTCTCCAATCGTGTTGATAAATCTGATGGGAGGCGGAATGACCACATTCGACATTTCCTCGGTACTTAAAGGGTGTCGCGGCACCACGATCACTTCGTGCGGTAACAGGGAAAATCGCCTGAAGATCTCGGACTGGAACCCCTCGACCGGCGATTTCACCTTAACATTACCCGCAACGATCCGCGACCGACCACGAATGACTTGCGGTCGCTTATGCAGCTTGCATGACACTATCTCCTGGGAGGAGAATTGCGTTCGCATGTAGCCATCAAATTCATGGCTTTTATCCGTCGTGAACCCATACGGCCTGATCCGCGACAGATACGCCTCGTCGAAAACCTCGATCACGTTCACCTCAGGAGTATCCGAGAAAGCTTTCCTGAGACTACAATAATCGAAGTCGGAGTTTACCGGTAAAGCAAGAGCGTCTAACCGAAGCTTTAACCCCAGCTCCCTGCAATATCCGACTATGGTTTTCAAAGAATATACTTCGCAAAATTCGCGTAATGCGAAAGTCATTTCATCGGCCATGGATCAACTCCTTCAACGCTTCTATGGATTGAGATGGATCCCGAAACCCTCTCGTCGAGAAAGAAAACACGGGCACATTTTGCGCCAACCTCACCCAAAATGCTTTGTGCTGCTTTACTTGATCAGCACTGACATATGGGTAGTGATAAGCCGCATCGACCACTTTTCTTGCGAAGTCACCGATGTCGACCCGATGCAATCTCCCATCGCCTTCTTCCGGCAACAAAAGGATCACGGTGTCGATATCGACTCGTTCG
>JBBIRD010000019.1:0-10919 GCA_037441965.1 Candidatus Moraniibacteriota bacterium
TTATGGAAGGGGAAACATCAAAAAATGAATCCGGTGTGAATCCGGTAAATAATGAAATAATGGGAATGAAAAGTATTATTGATCAACTTGAATCTATACTCGATGAGTATATGGTAACAAAAGCTCCTTTTGCACTTCCTTCGGGCTTTAAAGGGTTTCTGGTGGCTATAAATCCATACATTATTATTCTTGTTGCTATTTTTGCTCTCCCAGCCATTCTACTTGCTTTCGGATTTGCATCGATAATGGCACCGTTTGGTATGATGGGTGGATATGGATATGCGTGGGGGTTTTCCGGTATGGTTACTTTTGCAGTGACTGTTGTTTCTCTGGTACTTGAACTTATGGCTGTTCCTGGACTTTTCAAACGAACAAAGGCATCATGGAGACTTTTGTTTTATGTGAGTATTATACAAATATTCAGTAACGTTCTTTCATTTCATATTGTGAGCGCTTTCATCGGAACTATCATCAGTTGGTACATTCTCTTTCAGCTTAAAGAGCGATATACTCATTAAATTGAAGATTATGGACAGAAAAAACAGTGAGCAATCACTGTTTTTTTGTTGAATAAATGCTTTCAATAAGGCATCAGGGTGAAAATATCATTGACAAAAATGTATTTTTGATGTATAATAGTATATTCAGTTGTTTGACAACTAAAGAGTTTTCTTAACCCGGCACAATACAATCTGTGCCATAACGTCCGAGGAGGACATCATGAAGAAATTGTTTTTATTTTTTATGGTGATTGTTTTTTCTCTGTCTTCCTTCGCAGGAGGACGAGATTATGGCCATAACGGTGGTCATCACGATCATCATAGAGACGAATGGATTGCTCCGCTCGTTCTCGGGGCGGGAGTGGTATACTTGCTGTCTCGTCAACAGCAACAAACACAGCCACCGGTGGTGGAAGAACTCGGCCCACCACTGCCCTGTAGTGTCGTTCAACAGCGAGTGACAGACTCGCGTGGACGACCACTGTTCAACCAGTACACGGGCGAACCGCTCGTGCGCTGGGTGCAGGTGTGCCCACGGCCACCTCAATAAGATCAACGACTGGAAGTTTAACGAAGATAATGCTTCAAAAACTCCCAGTCGTTTTTTCTTTGCTTAAAAAGATGTATGTGCGGTATACTACAAAAGTAAATAAAAAAAATATATTATGAAACAAACAAAAATTGTTGCGACTATCGGTCCGGCTTCAGAATCCAAAGAAGTACTCCAGAAAATGATACAAGCAGGACTCAATGTCGTCCGTTTGAATTTCTCACATGGGGCGTATGAATGGCACAAGATGGTAATTGATCGTGTGCGTGATCTATCCAAAGAGATGAATGTGCCAATCGCTATCTTAGCAGACATTCAAGGACCTCGCATTCGTACGGAAATTATGGAACCGATTGAGGTGTATACTGGCGCATACATTCGTATAAGCGATGTTGCAAAAAGAGACTTGCTGTTAGAAGAAGAAAATCTTAAAACAGTACTTTTTGATATGCCAAATATTATTGATGGTGTCAATGAAGGACATAATATTCTTATTGAAGATGGTACTGTAGAGCTCGTGGTGAAAGAAAAAAGTGATCATTTTGTTATTGCAGAAGCAAAAAATGATGGTGTTATAAAAAATCGAAAAGGAGTAATTTTGCCTGATTCTGATTTAGTGTTGGATATTTTGACCGAAAAAGATAAGAAAGATTTGCATTTTGTTGTGGAAGAAGAAGTAGACTTCATTGGGCTTTCATTTGTAGGAACAGCAAAAGATATCGAGTATGTGAGAATGACAATGAAAACAATGTTTCCAGAAAAAACATATTTTCCAAAACTTATTTCAAAAATAGAGCGTAAACTTGCTATTGAAAATTTGAGCGCTCTCGTAAAAGCGAGTGATGCGGTGATGGTAGCAAGAGGGGATTTGGGAGTAGAAATGCCAGAGAGTGAGGTAGTGATTTTACAAAAACAGATTATTGCAGAAAGTTTGAAGTCAGCAAAACCTGTTATCGTCGCTACACAAATGTTGAAAAGTATGACAGAAAATCCTCGACCGACACGCGCAGAAGTATCTGATGTGTCCAATGCGGTTATCGATCATACTGATGCAGTAATGCTTTCTGAAGAATCAGCGATGGGAAAATATCCAGTAGAGGCTGTGGCGATGCTTTCCGAGATTGCTGAAAAAACAGAAGAATCACCATTTGATGATCTGTACAAATCTCTTGATATCAATTTTCGGAGCGAAACGGCGGTAATGATGAGAAGTGTCTATGAACTTGCCAAGAGTTTTCAAGTCAAGGCAATCGTACTACTTTCGATAGGTGGACATTCTGCAAGACTTATTTCCCATTTTCGTCCAGAGAGAAAGATTCTTGTGGCGACACCAGACCGTCATACTTATAATGAATTGGCTTTGGTATGGGGAGTGGAGCCGTATCTTGTTTCAGAAAATCAAACTCACCAAGTGTCAATAGATGAGCTTGTCGATCAAGCGAAGAAGGAAAATAATTTAGTTTCAGGCGATCAAGTGGTTGTTTTTTATGGACGCACACCTGATGTGGATACAATGAAACTTGTCGGAATCAAAGAAATTCGTTAAACTATATTTCTTGTGCAGAAGATCGTTTTGCACAAAGTAGGAAGGATGGCCGAGTGGTTGAAGGTACTCGCTTGGAAAGCGAGCATACCGAAAGGTATCGAGGGTTCGAATCCCTCTCCTTCCTCAATGAATAAAGTGAATAAAGGAAGGAAAAAAGCAAATAGTTTTGCTTTTGTGAGGGATGAGAAGGGGATTTTTCTTGAAAGAAAAATTCACAGGCCTATCAGGCGAATCCCTCTCCTTCCTCAATGAATAAAGTGAATAAAGGAAGGAAAAAAGCAAAACATTTATCTTTCAGAAAAACAAATGGAATGAAAGACATATTTCTCTATGGACATCTTTTTATGAGAGATGTTTTTTGCCCCACGTATTGAGAGCGCAAATGAGAGGAGCAAGACTTTTTCCTTGTTTCGAAAGAGAGTACTCTACTTTTGGAGGGATTTCCATATATGATTTACGAATAACTAGCCCATCATCACAGAGTTCATAAAGAGATGAAATGAGCATTTTTTCACTGATATTTGGAATGAGTTTTTTTATTTCACTATAGCGCTTTTTTCCGCTTCCGAGATGCCAAATAATGATCGTTTTCCATTTGCCAGAAATCATTTGAAGAACACTCTCAAGCGGACATTTAAAAGTTTTTTCCATAATATACTTACTAAAATGTATGTACTTGTATAATAGTATGTAATGATATAGAATGCAAGAGTAATGTAATAAATGAAAAAATATGTCTCAAACTATTGATGCATTGCAGTGGCGTTATGCTGTAAAAAAATACAATCCAGAAAAAAAGATATCAGAAAAAGATTTTTCTGTATTGAAAGAATCACTTCGTCTTTCACCGTCATCATTTGGACTACAACCATCGCATTTTATCATTGTAGAAAATGAAGATATTCGAAAGAAACTTCGTTTGGCAGGTTATGACCAATCACCGATCACTGACGCGTCGCATCTTATTATTCTTGCAACAAAAAAGAATATCGATGCCAATCTTGTCGACGAATATATGCGTAATATTGCTCATACCAGAGGTATTTCTCTTGAAAGTCTAGAAGGATTTCGCAGGACATTGAATGGAGCGATAAGTATGAAAGGTGAAGCTGGTGCAAAAGAATGGGCGATACATCAGACGTATATTGCTCTTGGAGTGCTTCTGACAACAGCGGCAACATTGAATATCGATGCTACGCCGATGGAAGGATTTGATCCGAAACAATATGATGAGATATTAGGATTGCATGAACGCGGGCTGACATCATCTGTAATGGTGACATTAGGATTTCGTTCTGATGATGATGCATACGCAAAAGAAACAAAAGTTCGTTTTTCTGAAAATGAGCTATATACAAGAGTATAAATCTTTTAGGAAGAAGAGAGAGAAACATAAAAAATGACTTTTTTGAGTCATTTTTTATTTGCAAAGCATTCCATTTGTAATATACTGAGAACATACAAGTAATAAATATATGTATGGGTGATATAGAAAGTAAAGAAAATATTTTTGAACAGATATTTTTTCAATCATCAATGAGTACTCAGATATTAGATAGTGATGGTTGGTGTCAAAAAATCAATCCAAAGTTGAGTGAACTTTTTGGCGTAAAGCCAGAAGATATTGAAGGAAAAAAATACAATATTTTCAAAGATAAAGCCCTTGAAAAAGCTGGTATATTTCCGATATTGAGTGAAGTTTTCCATAATGGGAAGAGAGTGGAGTGGGAAATATGTTTTGATATTGGTCTTGCTTCAGAAGCACAAAATGTTCCTGTGAAGGAAAAAAAGAAAGTATGGTTTCATAATTGGGCATTTCCTCTCTTTGATGCTTTTGGCAATGTACAATATGTGATTATTCAACATACTGATATTTCTGCGAAGAAAGAAGAAGAAACAAAATTGATTGCAAGCGAAAAGAGAATGCGTGGATATTTTAACACACCTCTTTATGGTATAGCGATCACTTCTCCTGGAAAGAATTGGGTAGAAGTAAACGATACATTGTGTAAAATGCTTGGATATACGCGCGATGAAATTTTGCGTATGACATGGGTGGAAATGACACATCCTGATGATGTTGCTCCTGATATGGAACAATTCAACCGACTTATGTCAGGAGAAATAGATACCTATATATTGGAGAAGAGGTTTATACGCAAAGATAAAGAAACTATCTGGGTAACTCTTTCTGTTGAAGCTGTAAGAAGTGAAAGCAGTTCCTTTGAATATATCATTGCTATTTTGCAAGATATTACCGAGAAAAAAAAGAAAGAAGAAAAATTAGTAGAACAGAATGAAGAAATACAAAAAATGAATACTTTTATGCTTCATCGTGAAGAAAAAATGATTGCTCTGAAGGAGGAAATAAGTATTTTGAAGGAAAAAATCACTGTACTTGAAAAGGAAGAAAAAAACAATATATAATATTTATGGATCGACGATTTATCGTTCAGTTGAAAGAAGAACATCGGATCATCATTGCTTTCTTGAATAAGATAAATCTTTCTGGAGGTAATACAGCAACTCTTCAAAAGACAGTTGCGGAAATGAAAGATGTCGTCATCGGTCATCTTCGTAAAGAAGATGAGATTGTGTATCCTCATTTGCTTCGATCCAAAAATATTATTCTTATAAGCCTCGGAGAAAGTTTTCTGCGTTCAATGACTGTTTATTCTGAAATATTTACTGATGTAACGCGTCGTATACAAGAGAGTGACAATAGTATTGATCCCACGCTTATTCTTGATTATGAAAGTATGAAGAATACAATAAAAGACAGAATATTTATTGAAGAAAAAATTTTGTTTCCGGCGTATGAAAGTTTAGATGAATATAATAAAGAATAATGAAAAATGTATGACAGCAAATATGTATGGTAAAAAAGCCTTAGAAGTGCATAAAAAACTTCGAGGAAAAATAGCAACGAAGCCGAAAGCAAGTGTGAAGAATAAAAATGATTTGAGCGTCTATTATACGCCAGGAGTGGGCACGGTATCAACTTATTTAGCAGAACATAAGGATAAAGTGAGAGAATATACCATAAAGGGAAATACAGTGGCTATTGTTTCTGATGGATCAGCAGTGTTAGGACTTGGAAATATTGGTCCAGAAGGAGCTATTCCTGTAATGGAGGGGAAAGCGATGCTTTTTAAGGCATTTGCGGATATTGATGCTTTTCCTATTGTACTGAATACTCAGGATACGGAATCTATTATTTCGACAGTGAAGAATATCGCACCTATTTTTGGTGGCATCAACCTGGAAGACATTTCTGCGCCACGATGCTTCGATATTGAGCGGAGACTACAAGAAGAAATGAATATCCCAGTAATGCACGATGATCAACACGGAACGGCGATGGTGGTGCTTTCTGGGATGATAAATGCCTTTAAGATAGCGAAAAAAGATATTAAGAAAGCACATATTGTTATTGCAGGGTCAGGAGCTGCTGGTCAGGCTATTGCTGATCTTCTGCTCCTTTTTGGCGTGGGGAACATTATTATGGTAGACAGCAAAGGTATTGTAAGTAGTAAGCGTACCGATTTAGATACTTATAAAAAAGCATTGCTCCAGAGAACCAATAAAGAAAATCGTGATGGTAATCTTTTGAGAGCGCTCGAAGGAGCAGACGCTTTCATTGGGGTATCAAAAGGAAATACAGTCACAGAAGAACATATAAAAAGTATGGCATCAAAAGCTATTGTTTTTGCCCTTGCGAATCCTATCCCAGAAATTATGCCAGATAAAGCGATGAAAGCAGGAGCATTCGTTGTCGCAACAGGGCGATCGGATTTTGCAAATCAAGTAAATAATTCACTTGGTTTCCCTGGTATTTTTCGTGGCGCACTTGATCATAAAGTAAAAAAAATTACAAATGAAATGCTGATTAAAGGAGCTAAGAATCTTGCTTCATTGGTTGCAAAACCGAGCCCTCAATCTATTATGCCGAGTGCTTTTGATAAAAGAGTAGCGAAGGCGGTTGCGAAAGCTATTAAATAATAATGAAACAGAGGATTTCACATCCTCTGTTTTTTCCTTTCTTCTTTTCAAAGTGTGATATAATAAAAATATAAAAATAAATTTTTATTATGGCGGAAATAAAAGAGGAAGATGTAGCACAAACAGAAAATAAAGTACAAAAAGTCATTCCATCTGGATCTGAAAATACTCCTCAAAAAACATCGTATGAGTCTCTTTTTGGGGGAATGCTTTTTTTATGTATGATTCTTTTTGTTATTGCGAGCATAAGTTTTATTGGCTGGTTTGCATATAAAAATTGGAAAAACCATAATAATGCTTTGAATGAACCATCTATTGAAAAATTGAGTAAAGAAAATATCAACGAAAGCATCTCTTCTGAAATGAAAGATGAGAAAAATACAGAGAATGAAACAGCAAAATCAGAAGAAAAAGAAACAATAGCGGATCCAGTTTCATTAAAAAAAGTAACGATAAGCGTATTGAATGGAGGCGGTACCAAGGGAAGTGCTGGAGCCCTTGCTACTTTTCTTAAAGAAGAAAAATATACGGATGTAACAATAGGAAATGCCAATAGTGATTATACAGGGACTACTCTTTATTTTTCTTCAGGAATGGAGAAAGAAGCGGATGCCATCAAATTGGTTTTATTAAAAAAATATCCACAAACAAAAATTCTTTCAGCTGACACTGCCAACAGAGAAACATATACTTCGAAAATCACTATTATTATTGGGAAATAATTTTTTGATTTTTTGAAAAAAAAGATAAATATGAATTTACGCACAAAAATATTTACTCTTATCGGTGGATTGCTGGTACTTTTCTTTTCAGCTGTCATTTTTTTTACAACCTATAAATTAACAAAAGACTTTACTGATCTTGAAAAAGAAGAAATGGTAAAGAATTTGAGTCGCGCAAATGATATTCTCAACGAAAGAATAGAAGCTTTATCAGCAAAATTAGGCGATTGGGCTGTATGGGATGATTCATATCAATTCATTACTGATCACAATGAAGAATATGTGCAGTCGAATCTCAAAAATAATGCTTTTGGTATTTTGGGAATCAATTTTGTTGTTTTCCTTAATACTGACGGTCAAACAGTTTTTCAGAAATTTGTACAAAATGATGAAGAAAATCCTTTTCCGAGTGCGTTTGAAGAACATATCAAGAAAGATTTTCTTGAAGGAGAAATAAGCACCATCAATACACACAAAGAATTTGTTACTCTAGATAATCAAATCATAATCTATGTATCAAGACCCATCACATCGAGTGATGCTATGATGTCACCAAATGGGATAATACTTTTTGGATATATTCTTTCCGAACAAAAAATACAGGAGATAGCGAAAATTACGCATTTAAATGTAACACACGCTCTTTTTCATCGTTCTGGTGATAGTTTTGATCCTGCGAGAGAAAATCTTTCTTTAGAAAATCCATACTTCATTCCTGAAACAAAAAGTTCTCATACACTTTTGGGATACAGTCTGATAAGCGAAACAGATGGAGATCCAGTTTTTATTCTTCGTGTGAGTATGCCACGAGAAATATATCAAAGAGGTCAATCGAGTATTCTTCTTTTTGTGGTGTTTATCGTGTTGTCGGGTGTGCTTTTTTGTTTCTTTACCTTTTATCTTCTTGGATATTTTATTGTGAATAAGATAGCATATTTGAGTCAAGAGATTAAAGGGATTCGAAAAAAGAGCAGTGAAAAAAAAGAGATCATATACTCAGGAGAAGATGAGATTGCCTCTCTTGCGAAAGAGATGAATAGTACATTGAAAGCATTAAAAGAACAAGAAATAGAGATGGAAGTTCAAAATAAAAAACTTGAATTAAGTAAAAAGGCGACTTTGAACATTTTGGAAGATGTTGCTGAATCGGAGAAAGATTTACAAAATAAAACAACAGAGCTTTTGAAATTCAAGCAAACAGCAGATACAAGTTTTGATCACACTATCATTACAGACACAGATGGGGTTATTATCTATGTGAATCATTCCGCAGAGATGCTTACAGGGTATTCGAAAGGAGAAATGATTGGTATGAAACCATCTCTTTGGGGAAAACAAATGCCAAAAGAATTTTATGAACAACTGTGGCATACCATTAAAAAAGAGAAAAAAACTTTTACTGGAGAAATAACCAATAAGCGTAAGAATGGTCAGAAATATCTCGCTTCAGCGCGTATAACTCCTATTATTGACGATGGAGGAAATCTTAAATTTTTTGTTGGTATTGAAAGGGATATTACCGAAGAGCGTCAAACCCAGATACGAATGATACAACATTCTGCAGAACTTGAATCTGCTAATAATAAGATTTCTGAACAAAAAGAACGTGCCGAAAGTATTCTTCGTTATCTTCAATCAATTGGAGAGGGAGTATTTGCAACGGATGTACAGGGAAATATTATTTTTATCAATGAAACCGCCAAGCGACTTGTTGGAGAAAAAATTTCTGAAAATGATAAGAGAAAATATAGTGAAATATTTCTTTTTGTACAAAAAATAAACGGTCTTAATGTGAGCATTTCTTTTGTTGAGAGATCATTGAAACAAGGAAATACGATTGTTTTCTCAGCAGAAACATCTCTTGTGAAAAAAGATGGAGAGCTTTTATCGGTCAGTGGAACAGTTTCAAATATTCTGGATAATAAAGGAGAAATCAGAGGAACAATTACTGTTTTCCAAGATGCTACGAAACAGCACAAATTAGATGAAATGAAAAATAGTTTTCTTTCTGTAGCAGCTCATCAATTAAGAACCCCGCTCGGCAGTATGCGTTGGAGTATGGAGATGCTTATGAACAATGATCTCGGAAAGCTTCCAAAATTAGCTAAAGAGGCCGTTTCTCAAATATACGAAAATAGCGGACGAATGGTTATTCTGGTAAATGACTTGCTCAATGTTTCGCGTATTGATGGATCGACAAACAATGAAGAAAAAGAGTCAATAAACATTACTTTGCTTATAAAAAAAGTAATAGAAACGATGCATTCTGAAGCAGAGAAGAGGAAGGTGAAGATTCTATTTTCAGAACCGAAAGAAAAAATTCCAGAGATAACTGTTTCTCCAAAGCATTTGTACGAGGCAGTTGAAAATCTCATTTCTAATGGAATTAAATATAATAAAGAAAACGGAACAATCAGTATTGATATCAAAGTAAATGATACATCAATACTTCTTTCAATAGCTGATACTGGTATTGGTATTCCTGCATCTGATCAAGATAGAATTTTTTCGAAGTTTTTTCGTGCTAAAAATGCAGTATTAAAGGAAACAGAAGGTAGTGGACTTGGACTTTCTGTGGTAAAATCATATCTAGAAGAAAGTGACGCTACTATTTCTTTTGAAAGTAAAGAAAATAAAGGCACAACATTCTTTATAGAATTTTCTCTTCATAAATAGAGAAAACATATTTAATTCATTTTGAAGAGATTTATGTCAGAAAAACCTTTTGTTTTAGTAGTAGAAGACGATCCATTTTATGGGAATATTTATCGAACAAAATTAGCAAAAGAAAATATAGACGCCGAAGTAGTATTAAATGGAGATGTTGCTCTTGATTTTGCAAAAAAACGCAAACCAAATCTTGTATTATCCGATCTTATTATGCCAGAGAAAGATGGCTTTCAAATGCTTCAAGAATTCAAAAAAGATCCTTCTTTGAAAGATATAAAAATAATCATACTCTCTAATTTGAGCCAAGAAGAAGATATTCAGCGTGTCAAAGATCTTGGAGCAGAAGAGTATCTCGTGAAAGCAAATATCCCTCTGCAGACAGTGATTGAGAAAGTAAAGAGTCATCTCGGAATAGCTTAATTTTCATTTTTGTATCTTCTTATTTTCTATGAAGAATGAGATATCTACATCCCTTCAAATAAAAAATCTGCTTCTTGATGCCGGTATTTTAACAGAAGAACAAATTATACAAGCAGAGGAACGATCCAAGAGTACTGGAGAGACTTTTGAACAATCAGTGCTTTGGTATAGTTTCGTAAGCGATGAAGAAATGGGTAAATTGATGGCAGATGCATTAAAAGTTGATTTTGTAGTTGTCTCTACCAAAAGTATCCTTCCCGATGTTCTACATATTATTCCTGAGGTTGTGGCTCGTTTACACGGCGTTATCGCTTTTGCACTTGATGACAAGGGGCTCCATATAGCCATGACAGATGTTTATAATCTTGAAATAAAGGATTTTATTGAAAAGAAGTCGGGACATCAACTTGTCATATATTTTGCAACAGAACGGGATATAAAAAACGCGCTTTCTTTTTATCGTAAGGAAGTAACAGAGGCATTTGATGACATTCTTCATTCGAGTATTG
>JBBIRD010000020.1:0-9376 GCA_037441965.1 Candidatus Moraniibacteriota bacterium
CATACGCCCAGCAGTGCGTACATTATGAGCAAATTCTTTCGCAATGAGTTTGTTGATAATAAATGGTTTGAAAAGTTCAAGTGCCATCTTTTTTGGTAATCCACACTGATGAAGTTTCAAACTCGGTCCAACGACAATAACACTTCGTCCTGAATAATCAACGCGTTTTCCTAAAAGGTTTTGACGGAAACGCCCCTGTTTGCCTTTGAGCGCATCAGCAAGAGAACGAAGTGAACGACGCTGTCCTGTGGAAGCAGCAGTCGAAGCCTGCCCACGACGAGCGCTATTATCAAACAAAGCATCGACAGCTTCTTGAAGCATTCTTTTTTCATTTCTTGTGATCACTTCTGGAGCACCAATAGACATCAATTTTTTCAAACGATTATTACGATTGATAATGCGTCGGTAGAGATCATTCAAATCAGATGTCGCAAAACGACCCCCATCGAGTGCTACCATCGGGCGCAGATCTGGTGGAATAACTGGAATAGCCGTAGGAAGCATCCATTCAAAACGCAGTCCTGCTTTCTCAAATCCTTGGTATACTTTCAAACGTTGCAAAAGTTTTTTCGGATCTGCTACTTCATTGGATTCTAATTCTTCTTTCAATGCTTTGAGTTGCTTCTTTACATCGATCTTCTCGAGAATCTTCCTGATAGCCTCTGCTCCGATACCAGCAGTAAAGATTTGACCAAAACGACTTGATAAATTGAAGTATTCAATTTCTGAAAGAATCTGATAAGGATGCAGATTACGCATCTCATCTCTCGTTGAACGATATTGATCTTTCAATTCTTCGATAGCTTCATCAAAAGCCTTATCATCAGCACTGCTTGCTTTCAATTCTTTTTGTTTATTCTTATACTCTTTCTCCAGTTGAGCAATCGTTTGTTCCTTCAGCGTTTCATTGACTTCTGTAATAATATAAGAAGAGAAATAGATTACTCGTTCGAGAGCTTGAGGAGATATACCGAGTACTAAACCAATTTTTGATGGCACTCCTCTTAAAAACCAAATATGAGAAACTGGTGTTGCGAGTTTGATATGCCCCATACGCTCACGACGAACAATCGAACGAGTAACTTCAACACCACATTTATCACAGACGATACCGTTATAACGAATGCGTTTGTATTTTCCACAATAACATTCCCAATCCTTTGCAGGACCAAAAATTTTCTCACAGAAGAGTCCATCTGGTTCGTAACGCTGAGTACGATAATTGATCGTTTCTGGTTTTGTAATCTCGCCTTTTGACCATTCCAAAATTTGTTCTGGACTTGCAAGAGTTAGTTTCACACTTTCGAAATCACTCACTTTTGTAATATTTTCCATAAGATTTTTACTAACAACTCACAACTTTTTTCTCTTTGGTTGTTGGTTGTTGATTCTGTGTTGTTAGTTAATTAATGGTTTCCATTACCGCTTCTCTAGGGGTGGGAAGAATATCATCATTCTCTTCTGTTTTGACACCCTGCAAATCCACATTCAGACATAATCCTTTGAGTTCATTAACGAGAACATGGAACGATGCTGGTAAGTTTGGACTCTTGATTGGCTCACCTTTGATGATTGACTCATAGGCTTTGGAACGACCAAGCACATCATCAGATTTGATCGTAAGCATTTCTTGGAGTGTATGTGCAGCTCCATATCCTTCGAGTGCCCACACTTCCATTTCTCCGAAACGCTGTCCACCAAACTGTGCTTTTCCACCAAGCGGTTGCTGTGTAATGAGAGAGTATGGTCCGATGCTTCGCATATGAAGTTTGTCTTCGATCAAGTGGTTCAGCTTCATAATGTACATCACTCCGACGGTTGATTCATTGTCAAGTGGCTGTCCTGTTTTCCCATCGATCAATTTGATTTTCCCATGTTCAGGAAGACCTGCTTTTTTTAGCTCATTTTTGATATCTTTTTCTGACACACCATCAAGGGCAAAACTTGCCACTTTGTATCCGAGGGTTTTGGCAGCCCAACCGAGATGTGTTTCAAGCACCTGACCTAAGTTCATACGAGAGGCAACACCGAGAGCATTTAATACAATATCAACAGGTGTTCCATCAGGCAGGTATGGCATATCTTCAACAGGGGCGATATAAGAAATAACACCTTTGTTTCCGTGACGACCAGCGAGTTTATCACCGACAGAAATTTTACGAAGTTGTGCCACAGAAACCTGAATTTGTTGAAAGACACCCATAGGGAGTTTATCTCCGCGTTCACGAGAAAATATTTTCACATCCACGACTTTACCACGCTCACCGTGCGGGAGATAGAGTGATGAATCTTTGACATCACGAGATTTCTCTCCGAAGATTACACGGAGAAGTCTTTCCTCGGCAGTGAGATCTCCCTCACCTTTTGGTGTAATTTTACCGATCAAAATATCCCCTGATGAAACTTCTGCACCGATGCGGATAATTCCATTTTCATCAAGATTTCTCAAACGATCTTCTCCGATATTTGGAATATCACGAGTAACTACCTCAGGTCCAAGCTTTGTATCGCGCACATCAATCGAGAAATCTCCAATATGAATAGAGCTCCATCTGTCTGCTTGTACCACTTTTTCAGAAACAATAATAGCATCTTCGTAGTTATACCCATTCCAAGGAATAAAAGCTACCACCATATTCTGTCCTAACGCAAGCTCTCCGTGATCTGTCGAAGCACCATCAGCAAGCATTTCTTTCTTTTCTACCATCTGTCCTTTTACGACGCGTGGCACCTGATTCATACTTGTAAAGGCATTGGACTTTTCAAAGTTCTGGAGAAGATATTCAGTATCGAAATAATCTTTCTTTGATCCTGCAGGAGCTTTGGAACGAACAACAATATGGTTCGCATCAACAGAGATAACTTCTCCTGCTGATGAAGCAACAACTACCTGTCCAGAATCATGAGCTGCTTTATCTTCGATACCTGTACCAACAATTGGTGATTCAGGAACAACACACGACACAGCCTGGCGTTGCATATTCGAACCCATAAGAGCACGGTTTGCATCATCATGTTCAACAAAAGGAATAAGTGCTGTAGCGATAGAAATACACTGCTTTACAGAAACATCGATAAAATCAATCAGTTCCGCTTCAATAGTTTCTGGATGACTCTTGACGCGAGCTTCTACCATATCCTTCACAATGTTGTGATATTCATCGAGTTCGATACCTGCGTGAGCGATATTTTTTCGATCTTCCACAATAGCATTCAAGTATTCGATATCAAAAGAAACAAACGGTTTCACATTAACGACAGCGCCTTTCAGAGCATCTGCGACTTTCTTCGCCATTTCTTCAGTCAGGATTTCTCCTGCTTTCACTCCAGCAACATTTTCTTTCAGGATGCGTCCGATAAGTTCTTCTTTTTTTGCCAACACTTCTTTTTTCACAATCAAATATGGTGTTTCAAGAAAACCATATTCATTCACACGAGCGTACGATGCAAGATGTCCAACAAGACCAATGTTTGGACCTTCTGGAGTTTCAATAGGACAAATACGACCATAATGTGAATGGTGAACATCGCGTACTTCGAAACCAGCACGTTCACGAGTAAGCCCTCCAGGACCCATAGCCGACAAACGACGCTTGTGTTCGAGTTCTGCGAGCGGATTGACTTGATCCATAAACTGCGAAAGTTGTGAGCTTGAGAAAAATTCTTTTACAGAAGCAGCTACTGGTCGAGGATTGATGAGTTGTCCTGGTACAACAGTTTCAGGGTCACAAGTACTCATTCTATCTTTAATGTTTCGTACCATACGATACATTCCGACACGCAATTTGTTCTGAATGAGCTCACCAACAGCACGCACACGACGATTTCCCAAGTGATCGATATCGTCAGGATGCGCCATCGGATCATTATTCAAACGAATCACCTCTTTGATAATCAGAATAAGATCATCAGTGTTCAAAATACGATTTTCTTCTGTATCTTCTCGTTCTACTTCGAGACGCTGATTCAATCGGTAGCGTCCAACAGCTCCGAAGTCATAGCGTTCAAAGTTGAAAAACATTGCATTGATCATCTGACGTGCATTTTCTTCCGTTGCAAGATCTCCAGGACGAAGACGCTTGTATACTTCACGATATGCTTCTCCCTGATTACCTGCTGGATCTTTGAGGAAAGTTGCATCAATAAACTTTCGTTCTGAATCTTCCGCAAACTCTTTACGAATACGAGCATCATCAAAACCAAAGGCCTTAAGAAGTCCAGTAATAGGAAGTTTACGTTTACGATCAATTTTTACAGAAATGACATCATCAATATCTGTTTCAATTTCAAGCCAAGCTCCACGATTTGGAATAACTTTTGCACCAAAAAGTTTCTTTCCTTTTTGAAAATCCATCGTGAAAAAAACTCCTGGGGAGCGAATAAGCTGAGAAACAACAACACGCTCTACACCATTGATGATGAAAGTTCCACGCTCAGTCATAATAGGAAAATCACCTAAATAGATTTCCTGTTCTTTCACTTCACCTGTTTGGCGCATAAGAAGTGATGCTTTGGCACGCAGAGGAGCTTCATAAGAAATGTTTTTCTTCTTCGAAAGCAAAGCGCTGTATTTTGGTTCGTCCAAATAATAATCTTGTATAGTAAGTTCCAAATCCTTATTGGTAAAATCAGTAATCGGATTGATTTCTGAAAAAAGCTCTTTCAAGCCTTTATCCCAGAACCACTGATATGAATCTGACTGAACCTCGATGAGATCAGGCAGTGATACCGTGATACGATTATGAAAAAACCGTCGTTTTGAGAGAGAAGATTCCTTTCCAAAAGAATCTTTCACCCGTAATGCTTTCTCTGTGTTGGACATAAAAACACACTCACGTGGACACTCCTTATCAATCAAAGAGATTGAAGATAAGTAGGACAAATGAGATTATCGGATAAAACTATTAAATTATGAGGGCTAGGCACTGCACCATTGCGCTTGAATGTTAGCTTTCTTTTCAATTAAGCAACCATTCCAATCGAGTCTCGCCCTCCAGACCTGACACCCACAGGCGATTCGAGACAGAAAAGTTAACGCACTTCACAAAACAATACATTTGATAGTATCAAGCTTCTTATTTTCTGTCAAATAAAACACAAAAAATAGCTAAATAAAGCCTTTGAAACTAGAAAATATATTCTTTTATTTTTGAAAACATTTAAATATGTTTTTTATTCTTCTGTCTTTTCATTTGTATGATACGGACAAAAGAATTTTTTTTCTTTATGATTTCTTCTTCAAGAAGTCACACCAAAAGTATACACCTTCTTCACTGTTTCGGCAATACGCATCGAAGTATAATTTTCCGGTATATCAGAATCAATAGTAAATGCACTTATTTCACTCGCGTTCATATTATTTTCTGTCAGTAATTTCGATATGTTTTCAAATAATTTTCTCCCCATATCTCTCCCTTCCTCCCATTCTTTTATATCTAAAATAAGAGTATCTTTGCGTAATGAAAGATAACTCTTCTCTTTTTCAATTTTAAGATGAAAAATATATGACATTCTATTCTATTTTAATTGTTTCCAGTCAAAGTTCCATGGGTCTGTTTTTCGATCTGGCGCGATATCGTTGTGACCGACCACAAATTTTATTTTGTATTGTTTCTTCAGTGAAGCAATAAGAGCATTCACAGCAGAGTATTGCTCACTTGTAAATGATCCTCTTTCTGTATTCATCATTTCGATACCAAGAGAAAAATCATTCACATTCTTTCTTCCGTCAGGTGTTTTACTTACTCCTGCATGATATGCGATGTTTGCATCTGCAACAAGGCGATAGATAGTGCCTTTTCGATCTATAAGATAATGAGCACTGACACCATAATCCTCATATTCTTTCACAATACCATTCACAGAATAAGGATCAGAACCATTCAAATCATACGAAGAATGAATCACGATCGTATCAATCTTTCGAGCACTCTTTGGTACAGCGAAACCGTTTTGCATCAATCTCTCTTTTATTATCAATGATGCATCATTACTCTTCGATGATACATTTTCCTTCTTTACGATCCCTGTATCAGTATCCTCAGCATCTTGTTTTTTGATGCTTTCTTCTGTTTTAGTTTCAAGAAGATTCTTTGCATCACGAGCAGTTTGTATGATTTCCGTACTTTTTGCGATATCTGCAGTGAGAGGCGCTTCTGTTTGATTGGTAAATGATATTTCTTTCGGTGCCATACTAAAAAAATAATACCCTGCAGAAAACACGATAATACAAACTGTAATAAGCATTGAAAGAAGTCCCATAAACGATATATCAAAAAATACTTCTTTAGTATACACCAAAAATTCTTACCATAAAATATGTAAAAATATCTTTTTATTATTATCAAATTTTTATAGGACGCTTTCCTAAATATCAACTCCGTTACGAATAAATCAAATACAAATTATTATCGATAGTCTTTTTTCGGATATAAAAAAGCCCGCAAAAAAGCGGGCATATTTTTATCTCTTCAATTATTTCTCTCTCACTATTTCTTCTTTCCTTTCTTCGTCACAGCACTCTTCATAAGAAGAGCGACGGCAGCTCCGAGAGCTGCTCCAACACCGGCAGCGATAGCAGCTGCTTTTTCAGGATTCTTTTTTGCAAAACTTTCTGCAGTTTTGTATGTACTTTCAAGATGTTTCCTTATTTTCAAAAGTTCTTTTTCTGCCATCATTTGTGTCTTATCTACTTGTGACATCACTTTCCCTTTTACTGTCTCTGCTATTTCTGCAATCTGCTTTTTCTCCATACTCTTTTTTTAAAAAAATTAAATATTATTGACGTTCGAAGGTATACACGACAAAAGCGATAATGAGCATCATCAACCCCATCAAAGCTTCTCCTGATCCTGGCACACCAAAAAGTGTACTCAAAATCTTCGCCAAACCAACGAACAGAAACAATATACCAAAGAAACCTAACAAGAAAAGAAATGTTTTCTTCGCTACTGTGCCGAAGAAAATATTGATACGCTTATGAACGCTCAATAATGTCTCATCAATGAAAGATTGAATACTCTTCATCACTCCATCGAAAAGAAGATGCGGTATACTCATCTCGCTTTCTTCTTTCTTTCTGCTGGTTGTTTTTTTCTCTAGCATAAAGTTACTCTTTCAGTATACCACAATACTGCATTAAATAAAAACATTGCCTCGTCTTTTCTTTTATGTTATGAAGAAAATAACTCTATGAAACGAAACTTTTTTTCCGTCATCTGTATTGTTTTTTTCTCTTTCTTTTTCCCTTCTCTACTGAAAGCTACCTCCGAAACGAAAAAAATATCAATCAGCGAAATCGTATCCGAGGGGACAAAAGCCAATGACGAATATATACGTTTGCAAAATGAAACCAATGAAACTATCGACCTCACTCACTATAAACTTACAAAGAAAATCCTCTCCAGCGGTCTTTGTAAAGAAAGTTCTCTTGTGAGTACGAGTCATTTCGTTGGCACTATCGCTCCTCATAGTTTTTTCCTCATTGCTCATCCGTCTTACAAAAGCACTCTCAACGCAGATCTTGATTATTCCAGTGCTTCCTATTATCTCTCAAATAATACAGTCGTTCTCCTCTATGATTCATCTGAAACCCTACTCGATCGAAAGAGCATTGGCCTCGCTTGTGATGAAACATCTCCGCCTTCAGACCCTGTTCTTCCACCATCTTATGTTCTTGTAAAAAACACTGATAATGTTCGTATCAATGAAATCCTCGCCAATCCATCTGGCGAAGAAAGCGACAATGAATTCATAGAACTATTCAATAATTCTCCTGAAAAAGCAGATATTTCTTCTTTTATTATCAAGGATAATAGCGCGAGTGGAAAATATGTATTTCCTAGCAACACCATTATACAACCACAGAGTTTTCTCATATTGTATAGAAAGACATTTTCCTTTGCACTGAACAATACCAACGAGACGATTTCTCTCCTTGATCCAGAAGGAAGAATGAAAGATAGCGTATCGTATAAAACAGCTTACGAAGATATATCTTACAATTATGTTTCATCTTCTTGGTACGGAGGTACACCAACACCTGGCGCTTTCAATCAAGTAGATGCTCTGCCGAATACAAAACAGGAAATACCAAAAAGTGGTTATACACATTCGGAGATTTTCTTTGACGCTTATGGATCAAATACAAACAATACTTCAATGAAATATGTATGGGATTTTGGCGATGGGCACAAAAGTTACAAAGAAAAAACACATCATACATACGAGCAAAAAGGAACCTATCTTGTAACCCTCAAAGTAACTGATGGAAAAAATGAAACAACTACTCCATCATCTCTTACAATAGAACCATTCCCTCGAAAAAATGTTCGTATCATCGCTCTTCTGCCTAATCCTCACGGAAAAGATAGTGATGGAGAACAGATTATCATACGAAATAACGAAAAGAAAAAAATCAATCTGAAAGGTTACAGTATTGCTATCGGATCAAAAAAAATAATCAATCATTTCATCTATGAAGACTTTTTTATCAAAGCAAAAGATACAGCAAAAATAACACACAATGAAGCATCATTTACATTGCCCAATCAAAAAGCAAAAATAGAGCTTCGTACTCCTGATGGAAAAACCATACAAAAAATACGATATAAACAAGATCAATCTATCGCCGAAGATGTATGGTATGTCAAAGAAAAAAACAAGCGTTGGGAATGGCGTTTTCCAGAAAAACAACAAGAAAAAATGAAAGAAAAAACACCAAATGAAACATCGACTCCCCCCTCTCCATCACAACCGAAAGAAGAAAAAGAAATATCAGTATTCTCACAAGATAATGCAGAAGAGAAAGCAAAAATAATTCTTCTGAGAAATGATACTCTTGAGCGAACATCTGAACATCTCTCTCCTCAAATCATCACTGAATACGGAAGTAACGTGCACATCCCTCAATACATCACTATTACTCTTCATTCTGAAATAGCAACATTTCAAGAAGAAACATCTCAAAAACATACTTCTTTTGATTCTTTCTTTGTCTTGATCAATAGCACACTGAACCATCTCATCAATACCTGGAAATAATCAATATCTTGTCAAAAACAAAAGAAAAAAGTATACTGTTTCTATATAAATAAACATATTCTATGGAGCAAGAAGAATTAGAAGACAAACGCGTTAAAGCTATCGAAGAAGCCTATAAGGATTTCCTTCGCAGAATGGATGATTTTACCAAAGAAGAAGAAAAAATTCTTGCTGAATTTGAAAAAGTCCTCACGAAAGCTCGTATGGAAGAAATTAAACACTCTCTTGATATTTTATGAACGAAAGAAATTCTTTAGAAGAATACAAAAAAATTGGAGAAGAAAGTATTGAACACCAATCTCCAAATTTTGATACCGATGGACCAAAAAGAACA
>JBBIRD010000021.1:0-8270 GCA_037441965.1 Candidatus Moraniibacteriota bacterium
GGCATTGATCCTCATCCGCGGACTCATGAGAGAGAGTATTTTACTGACGATGATGACGATAGTGTTCCTAATGCTTTTGATCTTCATAAAGGAGAAGATGATTTTATGTATTATGATCAAGATACCGATGTAAATGAAAATGGAATCATTGATGCTTATGAGTCAATGGGTAACAACTGAGTATGAGGAGAAGGGGAAGATTATGAAAACAGATGTTTTCATCAAACTTTTCTCTCAGACAATCAAAAAAGAAGAGATGTCATCTGATATCGCTATCGCCTTCCAAATGTTTCGTGATTTTGAGTTACGATTTAGTCGTTTCAAAGAAACTAGTGAACTTTCTTTATTCAATGCCGGAGAAGGAGGGAAAGTATCGGATGAGTTTTTTCTTTTACTGAAGAAATGCGCTTTTTTTTATAAAGAAACAGAAGGAGTATTTGATCCAAGTATTCTTCCTGTTCTTGAGAAGATAGGATATAATGGAAATACTCTTCCTTGTATAAAAGAGTGTAGGAGTACTTTTTCTGAAATTGTATTCAATGAACAAGAAAAAATTATAACGAAACCTCGCGATCTTTTTATTGATCTCGGTGGTATCGGTAAAGGGTATATCGTTGATAAAGTTTCACATTTTCTTTCACAAAAATATGCCAACGGTATTGTAGATGCAGGAGGGGATATTATGACATTTGGTGGTGATGTTGTACAAGAGCTAGACGCTTTTGCTATCGATATTGAAAATCCTTTTGAAAATGATAAAACACTTTCGATGGTACTTCTTTCAGAAATGGCTATTGCGACATCAGGATTAAGTCGTAGAAACTGGATATATAAGGGGAAAAAAGAACATCACATTATTGATCCTGTAACGAAGAAAAGTGTTACTTCTGGACTTGTACAAGTGTCTGTTATTTTGCCAAATACGACTATGGCAGATGTTTTTGCAAAAACTCTTCTTATTCTCGGACTTGAAAAAGGACTATCTGTTTCAGAATCAAAAAATATTCCTGCTTTGTTCGTGAGTGAAGATAAGACAATAACTCGTAATTCTTTTTTTCAACATTATGAATGGAAGATATAAAATACCTCTTTTTCTTTTTAGTTTTCTCTTTTTTTTCTTTTTTCACAATAGTATTTCTCTGGGAGCATTGAAGGATGTAGATGTAGATGGCCTAACCGATGAAGCAGAGAACACTATCTATCACACTGATCCTGCTTTACCAGATACTGATGGCGACGGAACGAGTGATGGTCAAGAAGTGCTCGACGGGACAGATCCTCTTGATGCAGGAAGTTCAATTTTAGAATCTGTAAGTAAACAGGATCCTGGTCTTTTAGGAAACTCTGATAAATTTGCTTGGTATTTTGGGCGAGCAACTGGAATCCTTGCTTTTATACTTTTGACCGGTGTGGTTGTTTTTGGTTTAGTTATTAGTTCACGAGCATTTAATAAAATGATTCCAGGAGCTCTTTCGTATGAAACACATCGTTTTATTTCTTTTTTAGCTCTCGGAACCGTTATTCTTCATTTCTCAAGTTTCTTTTTTGATGCTTTTATGAAGATGAAGATTTTTGAGGCACTGATACCATTTGTGCTTTCACGCACTTTCCCTACAACACTTGGTTTCGATATGAGAACATCAGTCGCATTGGGTATCATTGCTTTTTACGGTATGCTCATTTTGATTTTTACATCAGAGTTTCGTGCGAAAATGTCACCAAAAGTGTGGCGTGCTATTCATTATATTTCTGCAGGGACATATTTCCTTTTTATTCTCCACGGATTTATGACAGGAACAGACTCGAATACATGGTGGATGCGCTCACTCTATATTTCTTCGCTTTCACTTGTTTTTGGACTGATACTTATTCGTATTCTTTCGCGTAATATAATTCCTGCGTTTCGTTCCTGGTATAAGGAAAAAACGGAGAAAGCGTCATCATCATCAGTCGATAATTGACTTTTCTTTATAAATCTGTCAGAGTAAAAAACTTAAATACTCTTATCTATGACCGAAGATATTGTTTTTCCTATTCGTATCAATCGTCTTCTTGCCTTGCAGGGACGAGCCACTCGTCGTGGTGCTGATGAGCTTATTGAAAAAGGAGTCGTTTTTATTGATGGGAAAAAAGCAAAGCTTGGTGACAAAGTTATGAGTGCCGAAGTCAATGTAGAAATACGAAGAGATAAAAAAAATTCAGTAAAAACATTTTCGTATGTTGCGTATTATAAGCCACGAGGTATTATCACTCATTCTGCTCAGGATAACGAGAGTGAAATAAAAGATATTTCACCATTCCCGAATCTTTCTCCGATGGGACGACTGGACAAGGCATCTGAAGGATTGATTCTCCTTACTGACGATGGGCGAGTAACAGAAAGACTTCTTCACCCACGCTTTGCTCACGAGAAAGAATATGTAGTAACAGTGCGTGAGAAAGTTCTTCCAAGCGCAAAAAATATTTTGGAATCAGGAGTGGAGAGTGAAGAAGAATGGCTTTCAGCGAAAAAAGTAGAAATACTTGGACCACATACATTGACGATTGTTTTAACCGAAGGTAAAAAACATCAGATTAGAAGAATGCTAGATACGATACATCTTACAGTCGAGAAATTAGTGAGAACAAGAATAATGGGAGTACATCTTGGGGCATTGAAGCCAGGGCAGTCACGGACACTCAAGGGATCAGCTCGCGCTTCCTTTTTGAAGAGTATTGATCTCAAAGAAAATATGTAAATCTTACGTGTCTTTTTTTGAGAACGGAAAATAAGATCGATACAGTTGCTTTTTTGCTTCTGATGTGCTATAATAGATACAGAACTAAATAAACGGGTGCCTCATTGGTATCCCGTTTTTTCTTTCTAAAAGGCTTTATATAAGCCAAAATAAAAATTATGAAACACTCATATTTCTCTCTACAATCTATAAAAAAACCTGCTAAAAAGACTGTTCAGACACTTTCATCAGAAGTGTTTCTTGGTGTGTTTCTTTCATTGAGTATACTGATTTCGGGACTTCTCTATTATTCTTGTATGAGTGTGAGTCGTATCGAATTTGTATCGGTACCGCTCAAAACAAAAACGGTGTTAGAAGAACGCATAGAGTCACTCGTAGATGGATATCCTATACAGAAAATGATTCCTTATATTGCCACACACGATCAGACGAGTGCCGCTTTCTTGGTTGCTATTGCGAAGAAAGAAAGTAACTGGGGAAAACGCATACCTGTTGATAAGAATGGGAAAGATTGTTTTAATTATTGGGGTTATCGCGGAGCAGGGAGTCGTGGTATAGAAATGGGACACGGATGTTTCGGAAGTCCTAGAGAAGCCATTCATATTGTTGGGGCACGCATTGATACACTAGTGAATACATACGGACTGGTAACTCCTGAAGATTTTATCGTTTGGAAATGTGGATGGAATTGTAATGGACATAGTAATGAAAGTGTCCATAAATGGATTAGTGATGTTGATATCTATTTTGATAAAATGAATAAATCATAAAAAATAAAAACCACTTCGAACATCAGAAGTGGTTTTTGATTGTGCTGCGGGAGAGACTCGAACTCTCACTCCTTGCGGAACTAGTTCCTAAGACTAGCGTGTATACCATTCCACCACCGCAGCATCTTGCTAGAGTTTTTTTGCGTTACTTCCGAAAAGACGAAGAAGTCTGTCTCCTTCTTCTTTGACTGGACCATCATCTTCGTATTCCCCGTGATGACGGGTATTGAGACCGTATGTGTGTTTTTTTTGATCGAGATGCATACTGACGATAAGTTTCATTGTATCAAGTTTTGTATAACAATGAAAGCGGGGATAGCCATTACTTCCAAGAACTCTCACAAAACTCATTTCTGTGTCATTTTGTCTATCAAAAACATAACCTGCTTTACGCATAAGAGATAATGGATTTTCAGTGATAGGGTCGATAATAATTTTCATAGAGTATGATGATGGTCGGGGTGCTGGGAATTGAACCCAGATTACGCGAACCCGAATCGCGCGTAATACCGTTATACGACACCCCGATATATTGATAGAATAAATATTTTCTATTGCACCCAGTGTTTCTTCTTTATTTGATTGTTATCTTCTTTTCGTTTTTCGTCAATTTTTTCTTTTGCCAATGCACGAAGATTTTCTAAAGGACTCTCTTTGAGAAGAGCTCCTCGTTCGAGAAGTTTTTCTTTTGTATTCAGAAGGGGATTTTCTATTGTTTCAGCAAGTAATACATCGAGAATAGCACCTATCCGTGGACCAGCAGGTATATTCAATGAGGCAATAAGATCAGTTCCTTTGATAGCGAGCATTTTAACAGAGATAGCATCTTTGGAAACCTTATCAATCATATATTCGAGGTGACGAAGTTTGTAGGGCTTAGCTTTGGGTACACCAGAACCAAGTCTATCTCCGATGCGTACAGCCATAAGATCGTCCATATTCTCTCGTCCAACACGCTTGATCAAGCGACGCACAGAAGATTCAGTGACTTCATCAACATTGTAGTAGAAAAGATGATTGTCAACGAGGAGGGTAGCCTTTTGAATAATAGCTTTTGTAAAGCGCAGACGATGTAAAATATTTTCTGTCATACGAGCACCGACATGATCATGATTATAAAATGTTGCATGAAGGCCGTTACCTCGTTTTGTGGCAGGTTTACCAACATCGTGTAGGAGAGCGGCAAGTCGCACTTCGAGTTTTTTTGAAGGACAGGTTGCGAGGGCGCGCAGATTGTGTTCCCAAACCGTGTAGATGTGGTGAAGATTCTGACTCACTCCAATACCAAGTTCAAGTTCGGGAATAATGAAGCGAAGGAGTTTGGTATCGGAGAGCATTTGTATACCTTGACTTCCATTATGAGAGAGAATAATTTTGGAAAGTTCGTCACGAATGCGTTCCTTCGAAATATGTGTCAGGTTCTCTGAAAGTTTTTTTATGGCCTCGTAGGTTTCTTTCTCAATATGCCAATTTTTTGATATATCCTGTTCAGTAGGATCTCGTAATTCAGACCAAAAACGCACGGCTCTCATAAGACGAAGAGCATCTTCGCCAAAACGCGCGTATGGATCACCTACGGTTTGAATCATTTTTTGTTTTATATGAAGTTCTCCAGAAAAAGGATCAATGAGTTTCCATTCATTACCTTTTGGTCCATAAGCGATAGCGTTCATAGTGAAATCACGACGAGCAAGGTCTTCATTGATTGAGAGAGTGAAGTGTACATCCATCGGATGACGATTGTCTTTATAATTACTTTCAGTACGATAGGTTGTTACTTCGATGATATCGTATTCTCTCTCTTCGTTTGTGTTTTTCATAAATCGTGGCACTTTCACACCAACAGTACCGAAGGTATTTTCATAGAAGCTTTCAGGAAAAATACGCGTAATGTCTTCAGGAAGAGCACTGGTAGCAATATCCCAATCTTTTGGTTCACGCTGTAAGATGAGATCGCGCACGCAACCGCCAACAAGAAATGCTTCAAAACCAGCCTGCTGTAAGGTTTCAAGAATATCTATAACCGGTTGTGGAATATATTTTTTCATACTTTCAACTCTAGCAATATTTTCCTTTTCTGCCAATGCTTATTTTGTATAAAGATTTGAATTATTAATGGAAGAAAAAAGTATAAAACAGCAGATATTCCGCTGTTTTATTTTTTATTTGTAGAGAAAGATTATAGTGTGCGTTTCTTTAATTCTTCTTTGTAGCAAATAAGAGTATCGCCGACAGTAATTTTGGTATTGCCTTCAAAAACAATTCCACACTCATTGCCTTGATTCACTTCATCAGTATTTTGTTTGTTGTATTGGAGATTTTGCATTTTTCCTTTGCCAATAATTTCATCATCGCGTTTGATTTCGAGAAGTGATCCGCGAAGCATTTTACCTTCGCTCACACGACCACCAACGATCATATCGTGTTTTCCTGTTTTGAACACTGCCAAGACAGCGAGGCGACCGGAGTCGGTACGAATTGTTTCTGGTTCGAGTAAATCGGTGAGTTTTTCTTTGATGCGTTCAACGAGTTTATAAATGATATTAAATGTTTCGATAGTGATATTGCTACTTTCAGCCATTCTTTTTGCAACGGAAGTTGGTTCGCTATTGAAACCAATGATGAGAGCGTGAGCACTCTCTGCCATACGAATATCGGATTCAGTAATCGCACCGACACCTGAAAAAATAAGTTCAAGACCTACTTCATCAGATTTGATAGATCCTAATATTTGTTCAATAGCTTCGATAGAACCTTGCACATCTGCTTTCAGAATATAAGATATTTTTTTCTTATTATCCTCCTCGTCTTGAATTTTCATCATTTTTTTTGTGTTGTTTTCTTTGGCCTGAGCGCGACCAATGCTTTTGCCAATAACTACTTGGACAATGTCGTTAACTTTCGGAGGTATATTGAAACCGTACATCGTTGCTGGTACTGAAGAATCCGCCTTTTCGATACTCTTTCCAGTAAAATCTTCGATGCGACGAATACGACCAAAAGCATTGCCTGCGATAACATCTTGACCAACTTTTAGTGTACCAGTACGAACGAGAACCGTAGCGACTGGACCTTTTTGTGCATCAAGATTAGATTCGAGTACGATAGCAAATCCATCACGCTTAGCGTCTGATCGAAAATCTTCTACTTCGGCAAGTAAAAGAATGTTATCAAGCAATTTGTCGATATTGATATTTCCTTTTGCGCTGATTTCGGTACACATCGTATCGCCTCCCCATTCTTCAAACAGAATACCATGTTCTGCAAGCTCTTGTTTGACTCTTTCTGGCTTAGCATCAGGTTTATCAATTTTGTTGATAGCCACGATGACAGGAAGTTTGTGCTCTTTGAGATATTCAATAACCTCTTTCGTTTGTGGTCGGACACCATCATCTGCTGCGACTACAAGTATAGCGATATCGGCGATAGAAAGACCTCGTTTACGCATAGCAGAAAAAGCTTCGTGACCTGGTGTATCAACAAATGTAATAAGTTTCTTGTGTTTTTTTACTTGGTATGCACTGATGTGTTGAGTGATACCACCTGCTTCTCCTCCGGCCACATTGGCTTTACGAATAGTATCGAGGAGGGTAGTCTTGCCATGATCAACATGTCCTAAAATCGTTACGATAGGTGCGCGAGGGGAGAGATTTTTTCCAGAATTTTTTTCTTCCTCGAGGATTTTATTCAGTCCTTCGATGCTGAGTTTTCCTGCTTCAGTTTTTTCTTCAGCAGGCTCTGTTTCAAAACCAAGATCAGAAGCAATGATGCTCGCTGTATCAAAATCAATTTCCTCGTTGATAGTTGCGAGGATATTGTTTTTCATAAGTTCGGTAATGATAGTCGCTACTGGCAAATGAAGTAGCTCGCTCAGTTTCTTCACAGTTACCGAAGAAGGAATGAGAGCCATTTTTTTGTCTGCAGTTTTTTCTTTCGTTGTTTCAACCATAGATGTTGTATAGAAAATGTAAATAAAAGAGAATTAGAGAATAGGTGACTTGCCACTTATTGCTTGTGTTATAGTTTGTTTTTCTTCTTCGGTGAGAGGGAAAGCACTTTCTCTTCCTGAGATTACTGGCTTGGCATAGACACGAGTACCTTCTCTTGTGTGAAGTGACGAGAGAACAAAACCAGAATTTTTTCCATCAAGGAGAGCGACACAAAAACTCTGATTTCCTCCTACTTCTTTGAAAGGATTAAAACGAAGGAGAGCTGTTTTATGAATACTTTTCATTCCAAGGTTCTGCAGTCGATTGGATATTTCAAAGAGTTCTTGGATTTCTCGGTCGAGTTCTTTTGTTTCATTGAGTTGATCTATGAGTACTTTCTCAAGATCTTTTCCTTCTTTTCCAGAGAAAAAAAGGTGAAGCTTCTTTTTAAGCCGTCTATTTTGAATGAAAAGACCTATTATGAAACCGAAAAGAAGTATTTCTCCTAAGATAAGTACTCCAAAAATGTTGTAAATAAGAGACGGAGAAAGCGTTTGGAGAAAATCCAACATAAGATACAATTACTTCTTTCTGTATACCGTATCACATTTTGTGCGTTCTGTAAACCTATGATCTTCTTCTGAGATCGCGTGCAAAAAGACTCTAAAAGAGCCGTAACTAGATTATATACATTGTTATATAATAGACGCTTTTCTTTTTTACCTTGTTTTATGTATACCACCAAAAATAAAAAGACTTCATTTTTGTAAAGTCTTTCCAATTTTGGCGGAAGCGGTGAGATTCGAACTCACGATACCGTTACCGGTATGCCG
>JBBIRD010000022.1:0-6901 GCA_037441965.1 Candidatus Moraniibacteriota bacterium
TCTTCTATACAGAGAAAAATCTACAAAAAACCAGCTTATGCTGGTTTTTAAGTATTTTATCCAAGATACTATCATTAAAACTTCCAAAGAAATACATCAAGAGCTATCAAGGGATCTTTTTCTCCTTTTTTGATTGCAATATCTAAATCAGAAAGAAGCGCTAATCCTTTTTTTAACCGTTCCAAAGAAAAATTCTTTATTATATTCTGTATTTTCTGCACTGCAAAAGGATGTATTTTTGTTTGCGTAGAAATGTATGCTGATTGATAAACACCTTTATCAATCAACTCTCGTATCAAAAGCATACGCCTCACTTGTCCTGCACAAATACCAAAAATTGGATAAATATTTTCTTTGTCCACTCCTTTCTTATGAAAAAGAAAAATAGCTCGTCCTCTCTCTCCATTTCCAAGTGCATCAAGCGCCTCAAAAATAACTTCTTCTGCTGTCCCAGAAACAAAAAGAAACACATCTTCTTTTTGAAATATGCCTCCTGGTTTATACGAAGTTAATTTTTCTAATTCAGAATAAATGCGAGCCGTATCATCTCCTAAAAGATTCAAAAAAATCGTCAGAGCTTCACGCGTAAAGTGAGCCGAAGCGTCAAAAGATCGTAATGTTTCTTCTACATATTTTTCTCTCTCTTGAATTCCTTTTTTTGAAAACACTTCTTCAGTATCTTGATATGCAAGAAGCATCTTTGTTATTGCATCAGTCTTTTTTATTTTTCCTGGTTCGACAAAGCAAACGGTTATATCATCTGATTTCCTCACTGAAAAATCTTGAAGGAAGTCTTGCAGGTATTTTTCTTGTTCATTATTAATTGCCGATGGGTGAAGAAAAAAAACTAATTTCTTTTTACTGAATAGACCTGTTTCGCACACCGACAAACTTCGTTGCATTATATTTGTTTCTTTTTGATCTTCAAAATCAAATACAAAAATCTCCCCATCAGGATATTTCTTGCGAAAACTTGAATGAAGAATATTTTTCCGTCTTTGAACCAAAAACCGATCTTCTCCGTGAAGAAATAAAATCATATATCTTTATTATAGAACATTCTTTATTATACACGAGAAAACAAAAAGTGAGCATAGCCCACTTTCTGCCCTATCTTTTTTATTCTTTCTTATTGAACCGGTTGCCACTTCAATGCTTGACCAGGATCAATAATATCTACCCATATCTGTCCAGGAACAAACTTCACTTCTTGACCAGATTCATCGAGAAAAAGAAGTTTGCTTTCCGCTGATGCTTTGTCTTTCTTCCATGTTCCTCGATATTGCTTCCCATTCATATAATAAAACATTGACCCTGAATCCACTTGATCAAACCATGGATCGCCTATTTGAACATTAACATACTGTTCGCCCACTTTGATAGGAGCAGCATCAGCAACTATAACAACAACATTTTTTGGAGCAATTTTCTCTTTTGTATTTCGATCTGTATCAACTGTTCCTCCCCATGTACGCACGAAAGAATTCGTCTCTTTATCATAATCGTATTCAACATCAAATGGTTTGGCATAAGCGACACGCAAATTTCCTCCTAAAGGACGGTCCCCAAGTGACACTTCTGCTTGATGCGGATAGCCAACAAAAGTATTTTCCATTCGATACCCGAAATTTTTTGCTCCTTCAAGAAGATTTGCAAACTTTGCATACCCGGTATCTACACCTCGCATATTACCTACTGCTGTTTTACGGAAACAGTATTGTCCTGCTGATTTTCCTGCATCATTATTGCAGTTCATATCATCGATGAAACCACTGTCAAGAATTTGTTTAAACTGTTCAATATCTGCGCGTCCCCAATGAACATAAATAGAATCAAAACTTTTTGCAAGATGTACGAAATCATGACGAGCGCTTCGTAATGATCCTACTTCTTCTGGAGAAGAACATCCATAGACACCCATCAAGCGAGTAATACTGCCATACACTGCAGACATTTCTATCACCATATCAGCCTGAGAAAGTCCTGCAAGCGGTCGAGCAGACACATCTGCTGGTTGCATCACTGCAAACGAACGCCTCTTCCAATTTTCACAAGGAAGACCAGAAAGAGGACTCACATCACCATTATTAGCAGGTGTTGTTGTAACTGCTGGTAATGATTGATTTTGATTATTTAATTCTATTGGTTTACGAACCTCTTTTTTTCCAAAAATAATATAGACAGAAAAAATGATAGTGAGAACAAAAAAAAGAACCATTACTTTTTGAATTTTTGTCATATTTTTATACGCTTAATGTTGACAATTTGAACAAAAGAAAACACTCCTCTGTCCTAATTTTTTACGCATTATTATTGTATCACATTTCTTGCACAATTCGCCATTTCTTCCGTACACATAACGAGTTCTCTCAAATCGTCCCTCCAGACCATCAGTATCACGAAAATCTCCATCGCTCATACCGCCAAGTTTCAGTGCTCTTCGCAATACCTTCTTCACTGAAAAAAGTATTCTCTTTTTTTCTTCCGAAGAAAGCGTTTCTATACGACGCATCGGCAAAACGCATGCAAGGAACAAGGCTTCACTACGATAAATATTACCAATACCAGCAATGATATTCTGTTCCAAAAGGACTTCTCCAATTGTTTTCTTTTTTCTTCTCTCAAGAATCTTTTGAAAAAAATCATTCGTCAATTCTTTTGATAAAGCATCAACGCCCAAAGATTGAATACTTTCTAAATTTTCAATTTCGTTGGTATACAATAATTGTATCCATCCGAACTTACGCATATCAGAAAACTCAAGTGTTGTACCGTCAGTGAAGGTAAGAATATGATGAATATATCCATTTACTTTATCTTCCATAAAGGCTTTGGAATTTCTATTCGTATTATTTTTAACAAGCAAATGCCCTGTCATTTTAAGATGCACTACAAGAGAATAATGATTATCAAGATCAATCACAATATGCTTACCAAAACGCCTTGTATTAAGGATACTCGCACCATCAGTATGCTTTCTCAAAATTGACAGAGAAGGTAGAATGCGCTTCTGCCAATCACTCCATACCGCTTTTATTTTCTTGCCTTTCAATTTTTGCTCTAATTGAGAAACGACGGTTTGCACTTCTGGTAGTTCTGGCATAGTGTTTGAAAAGTCACTTTTTTTATTATCATATACTGAAATAAATATTGACGCAAAAAAATCAACCTGTTCTTTTTTATGCCGAAAATCTTTATATTTCACTGTAAAAATAAGGAAATAAATACTCTTGACAAAGTATAAGAAAAGTGCTATATTACAGTCCCCTAAAACAAGGAGAAAGGAGAGTGGAATGGAAATTGGTTTTTTTGAACAAATGAAAGAAAATCTTCATTTTCGAAAAAAATCAAAAATAAAGATACTTTCGGAAGGTGGTGAACAGGCGTTGTCTCACTCCTATCGAGACATCAGACGAATTGACTTTGCTCTACTGCGAATGAAGCAAGGTCAGTACGGACTCTGCACGAATTGTGGGTGTCTCATCGAGAAAGATCGTTTGGAAATCATTCCAGAAACACCCTTCTGCTCTGATTGTGCAAAAGCAATCGAGTGCCATTAACCAAGAACCAAATGCTCAAGCATTTGGTTCTTTCTCTTTTTAGATCTTATTGGAGAGTTTGTTGCATTGTTTTTGGAAGGTAGTGTCTCACAACAAAAGAAATTTTTTCCTCGTCCAAATCTTCTTGTTCTCTTTCAGTAAGAAATGTGTGTGGAAAATATTGTATCGGAAACCGCATCGAGACCATCACTATATCATCTTTTACAATCTTTCCTCTCCCCTTCAATGAAACTTCTGCAGTCTCTCTTTTAGTATCCCATAATCGAGAGTGATGATCGAGAGGCTTTGCATCTATCAAATGATCTTTCTTAAAAGTTATGACTACTTTAACCTTGAAAGCTACTTCCTTTCCAGCAAAACCTTCAATCATTGCCGTCTTCAGCCCTATCCCAGAGGCCATAATGCACATATTCGCCTCATCATTCTCATTCGTAATGTTTATATCTTTCCCAAGTGTCAAAACATCAATTACTTTTTCAAATGATTCGCTTCGACAAAGTATATTTTGAGTGTTCAAAACTTCTGCAATCATATTTTCATTCGCAAGGGAAAATCCACTCTCATAAAGTGTTTTTTCTATTTCCAAAAAAACATCTGGGCGATCTGTTTTTTTAAATAAAGCACTCAATCGTTCCGATTCTTTTTCTTTGAATGTCGATTGAGATAATTCTCGTTCAATCATATTTTTCTTTTTTAAGATTATATTTCTCCCCAGTTTTTTCCAATAACAACTTCAGTGATAAGAGGGACACTGAGTGTATAGACATTTTCCATCACCATCTTTATTTCTTTTGCGAATATTTCTGCTTTTTCCTTCTTCACTTCAAAAATAAGTTCGTCATGAATTTGAAGAACCATACGCGCATCCGGTGCATATTTCTCTACTAATTTCTGTGCATCAAGCATTGCAATTTTCATAATATCTGCCGCAAGTCCTTGCACGGGCATATTGATCGCCATTCGCTCACTGCTTCGAGCAATTTGCACATTAGTACTCGTAATTTCTGGTGTATATCTTCGTCTTCCAAATTCTGTTTCTACAAATCCTTTTTCACGAGCACTTACTTTCATTGCTTCAAGAAATCTTGCCACTCCTTCAAACTTCTGAAAATATTCTTCAATAAATTGTGTTGCGATCTTCTGATCAATTTTTGCAGACTGAGAAAGTCCGTAAGATCCCATCCCATACATAATACCAAAATTAAACACTTTCGCCTGACGACGCATATCAGCAGTAACTGCTTCTTTCTCAACATTAAACACTACTGAAGCAGTTTTTGTATGAACATCTTCATTGTTCAGAAATGATTCAGTGAGTGATATATCACCACTTAAATGTGCCATCACGCGAAGTTCCACCTGCGAATAATCAGCGCCAACAAACAGATATCCTGCTTCTGCTTCAAATGCTCCTCGCACACGCTCCCCCCATACACTCCGAGCAGGAATATTCTGCAGGTTTGGATCCGAAGAAGAAAGTCTGCCTGTCGCTGTTACTGTCTGATGTAATGTTGTGTGCAAACGAGAATGATTGTCCAAAAGAAGAGGCAGTGTATCAAGATAAGTTGTTTTTAATTTGAATAATTCTCTATATTGTTCAATCTTTTGTACAATAGGATATGTTTGAAGTTTTTGTAATTCTGACGAAGCAGTTGAAATCCCTGTCTTCGTTTTTTTAATATGTGTTGTTGGTATATGTAAATCTTCAAACAGAATACTCGAAAGTTGTTTTGGAGAATTGATATTAAATTCTTTTCCTGCAAGATTATAAATATTTTTTTCAATTTCTTCTAATTCTTCTTTCATTCCAGAAGAAAGCGTTCGAAATTTTTCTCCATTCAAAATAATACCATTTTCTTCAATCTCAAATAGAATAAAGAGAAGTGGCATTTCCAAAGTTTCAAAAAGAATACGGAGTGTTTTTCCTGGCTTTTGTGTCTTACTTATTTCATCAATGCGCGTATCATATATCTCGCGTAGAGCAAAAATCTTCTGCGCAGGATTTTGTATTTCTTCTTCACCAAATTCATCAAAGATGATCCGAGAAAAAGAAACATCATCTCCAGAATGCAAGAGATATGAAGCGATCATCACATCAAAAAAAATCCCTCGTAAAACAATCTGTTCTTTCTTGAATAAATGAAGAAGTTTCTTCCCATCATAAACAATCTTTTTCTTTGTTTCATCTTCAAAAAAATCTTTTAGAATTTTTTTTCCTTCTTCGTTCCATAACACTACTCCCTCTTCATTGTTCATAGTTGAGAAATGGATACTTTCTATCTCTCCTCCAAAAAGAGTTTCTTCACTTCTTTTTACAAAAATAGCTATTTCCTTTTCTGTTCCAAGAAAGCGTTCAAATATTTCTTTCGTACTAATTTTTGTTATTTTTTGTCGTGTTTTTTTCTCCTCTTGTTCTTGCCTGTCATCATTTTTTGTTCCTTCTGATATTTTTTTGATCAAACTTGAAAATCCGAGTTCTTGAAATAAACGAATAGCTTTTGTTCGATCAAAATCTTTTGTGATGCACAGTGAAAGGTCAAGTGAAAGAGGAGCATTCACATCAATCTTTCCTAATTCTTTTGAAAGAAAAGCACTTTCTCTATCACTTTCCAATTTTTTCCGTACAGATTCTTTCACTTCTGCTAAATGATTGTATATATTCTCAAGCGTTCCAAATTGTTGCAGAAGATCTGTCGCTGTTTTGGCTCCGATACCAGAAACGCCAGGGATATTGTCCGAAGCATCACCCGCAAGACCTTTATAATCAGGGATTTGTTTTGCGGTGAATCCATATTTTTTCATTACTTCTTCCTCGTCATACAACACGATATCTTTAATGCCTTTTCGGAGCATAAAAACATTAACCAAAGGCGTCACCAATTGCAGTTCATCACTATCACCCGTCACGATAACAACTCTCACATTTTCTTTTTCCGCCTGGCGCGCCAATGTTCCAATACAATCATCTGCCTCAAAACCTGAAAGTTCATAAATAGGAATATTAAATGCTCTCGCTACTTCTTTGACTCGAGGAATCTGAGCATAGAGTT
This sequence comes from Candidatus Moraniibacteriota bacterium, assembly GCA_037441965.1. GTDB lineage: Bacteria > Patescibacteriota > Minisyncoccia > Moranbacterales > UBA1568 > UBA1568. The sequence goes on from JBBIRD010000022.1 coordinate 6,611, forward strand.
CATCTGGGGCTTTCACTCGTGTCGCTTTATATTCTGCCGACTTCTCGTGTCGAAAAGTTGGCCCCGACAAATCAAAAGAAACTGCGATATATTCTGGGTGAAATTTTTCAAGTACTGAAAAAAGCGTCAATGTAAATCCATACACAGCATTCACAAGTTCACCATTTTTCGAAGTAAGTGGTGGTAAAGCATGATACGCTCTATGAATAAGAGCATTTCCATCAATGAGCACAATCGTCTTTTGTTCTTTATTCATACAATATACAATTCTTCTGAAACAATCTTACCCTT
>JBBIRD010000023.1:0-209 GCA_037441965.1 Candidatus Moraniibacteriota bacterium
ATGATATTGCTATCAGAGATGCTTTCAATCAGAATTTCGATACTGTAGTACTTCTCAATCCAGATACTGTCACAGATGCGGAATGGCTTACTGAACTCGTACATTCAGCCTATGCTTCCTTAGAGATTGCTCTTGCCCAATCCAAAATACTCATCTGGGACAATGGCCCGACTGACATCATCAACACCTTTGGAAACAATATTCACTTT
>JBBIRD010000023.1:221-6851 GCA_037441965.1 Candidatus Moraniibacteriota bacterium
CACTACAAAGAGAAAGACACGTTCTCAGAAGACATTGATATTTCATATGCAAGTGGTGCGAGCCTCCTGATAAAAAAAGAATATTATCCATCAAAAATACACTTCGATACTGACTATTTCGCTTATCTCGAAGATCAAGACCTTGGATGGCAGGCCCGTATCCAAGGACTCAAAATTATTGCATCAGCCAAATCAAAAGTCTGGCACAAAAAAAATTTGAGCAATTTCAAATTCTATCTCCTCGAACGCAACCGACTCTTCTTTTTGACAAAATTCTTTTCGTTCAAACTTCAATGCATCATCTTCCCTGCTTTCATCATTATGGAATTTGGTGTTTTTTTTGATTCGATCTTCAAGGGCTATTTTCTGAAAAAATTAAAAGCGGAATGGGATTTTATAAAAACTCTACCAAAAATTATCCAGAAAAGAAAAAATATACAGGGTACACGAATCCTTTCTGATATTGATCTTCTTCATTTTATGAGTCCGATTATCGGTTTTGAAGAAATAGATTCTCTCCCTCTTCGTCTCGCTAATTTTTTTCTAAAAAATTATTATACACTAATAAAAAAAATACTCTCAATATTATGATATATGTTATTGTCTGGGCTACTCTTTTTTCTGTTACAACTACTCTCTCTATTCTCCTTTTAGGTCATCGAGATATTATCGCGGGTGATATCGGATTCACGCGCCTCATCAAAATTATTTTTGATTGGCGATTTATTCTCGGTGCCGTACTAGCGTTCGGATCGAGATTACTCTTCATAATGACCAATAACGCTATTTATAAAATACCAGAACTTGCATCCAGTTCCACGACTATCACCACTCTCATTAACTCCGCTGCTGTTATTATGGTCATCATTGCCAATCACTATTTTCTCGACGAACAATTAAACTCTGTACAAATATTCGGTGCTGTACTCATTTTTATCGGAATATTCTTCGTAACAAAAGCTTAGACAATTATCAGACATATTTTTTCATTTGAAAAGAGATGTTTTTACTTATTACAAATAATGATCTAAATTCTGATAATACAATCCTATCAGATCCATAAAAACAAAAAAGAAAGCTATTATAAAAAAGAATAAAACAGCTAGCGAAATATTTTTTTGTATATATTCGCTTCGAAAAGTAAAATTTGATTTATAAAATGAAAAAATAAAAATAGGAAGAATGACTAAAAGATATCTTCCTTGCAATCCTTTAATACTATCACTTCCAACTGGTGTCCACACCAAATACAAAGAAAAGAAAACAAATAATAATTGCATAATAGATGATCCAAGTAATACAAGACGTTGATTTTTTGAGAGAGGGATTTTTTCGTCATTACTTCGCAATAACAAGACTATACCAATACCGAAAAAAAGATACAACAAATCCGGCAATGATGTCCTCATCCAACCTGGACGCAAAATAATGGTTTCATAAAAATACACTATTTTACCATACAACGTCTGAATAGCTATAAGAATAAATCTCAATGGGTTTGTTATTACATTTAAAATCTGTGCATTAGGATCAATTTCTTTTCCGAAAACTCCTGCTTCATTGAATAGTATTCGAAACAAAAAAAACATTCCGATATTAAACAATGTAAATCCTATTGTATACATCCAGTATTTTTTCGAGTTTTCAAATTTTATTTTTGGCAAAGTAAAAATAAGAAGAGATAGAAGAAAATACCCAGGTTTTGCGTTCAGAGCGAGCAATGAAAGTACAAAAAGAAACCACTTTTCTCGTTTTGATATCTTCTCAGGAGATGATGCTAATTTGAGGATATATGCCGTAAAGAAAAGTATCAATCCAATATGAAGCGCATCATAACTAAACGATGCAATTTGTTGCATAGTCATCGGGAGTAAACCGATAACAAGGAAAATGATTTTTCCAAAGGGTGCTATACGAATCGTTGAAAAGATAAGAAACACAGCAACTACAAAGGAAAAAAAACGACCAAGATAGAAGGCAATAAGTGGAGGAGCATTTGTGAGTAGTCCGATTTTCAATCCTATCGCCTGTGGTATATATCCTACTGGAAAAACATTACAAATCGCAGATCCAAGGGGTACCATCTCTTTACTCGCTGGAGTAATAAGTGCCTCTTTCATCTTCGAACCACTCATTTTATTCCCTTTTACACCCTGTATTTTCACAGGTTTCAAATCATCCGGTAAGTTATAGTAATTTGCAGGAATAGAAATAATAGCATCATTACACCAAAATTTTCCTTGAGTTATGCTCAATGCTTTCCAATAATGCGCATGCTCATCTGGCACTCCAGCAAACGGAGGGTTTATAAACACCATGAATAATCCAACACAGATGGCTAAGAATAAATAAATTTTTTCTCTTTTAACTTCTTTCAATCTTTCAAACATATTCATAAATTTAATCGTTTTTTATAAAAAAATATTATCTCTTCATATATAAACTTGTATACTACTTCTTCCTCATATTCCATCGTATAAGTATCAGACTGATGATGACGAAGAGTGAGGCCATCCATATCGATACAGACTCCTTTTCTGGATTGAGACCGATGAAACCGCCTGATGATACTGGCGCGAGAATGATGAAAATGATAGAGAGGAAGAACCAACCAAGAGTAAACTTCAACCATTTCAAAAAAATGGAGTCTGTGATGAAAAAGAGGAAAGGTGAAACAATGAGGAGAGAGAGGGATAAGATAAAGAGTGGTTCAAATAGTATTAATCTATAAGCATCCAATAAACATTGATCGTTATTTGAAAAACAAAAATAAGTATCATATACCCAACCTAAAATAACTAAAAACGCACTCAACAATACAACAACATTTCTCCACCAATATTTTTTTTCCATACTCTTTTTTATCATTTATTCATACGAAATATTAAGTATTCCATTTTTTGTAACGAGGCTTGGGATAATCATTCCAGACCATTCTTGTTTCTTTAATTCGTGAACATCTTTCTTCTCATCATTCTCATCATCCGATCCTTTCTGTTGTGATGTAACTCTAGTGATATTCTGTTTTGATATGAAATGCGTTTCTATTTTCTCTCCAGCAAGTTCTATCTCTGTATTAAAAACAATAATTTTTTTTCTCTTTTCATTATACACCCACTCATAATGAAGTGTCGCATTGAGAGGAGTATATGTCATATCTCCTCGAATGATTGATAGAAACTTCATTTCGATCCTACCAGATTTTTCTTGTTTTTCTTCAAATATGACCTTCTCTGTATTACCAGCTTCATCGGTGAGTGTTGTAGTCAAAGTCTTTTCCATTTTCACTCTACTATGATCCTCATCACCAGAATCTTCTTTTTTCTCTGATATTTCGTTTCTCAAATCTTTTTTCTCGCGTGATATCAGATATTCAATTGTTTCAACTGCGACACTTTTTGAGAGAGTATCCTGACCAGAAATTTCGAGACGACGCGAAACACTATTAAAAGCAAACTTCGCATCCGGTGCCGTTTTATCAATTTTTACCACAGCATTTTTCACCACTTCTTTATTACCAATTTTATCAATAGCGAAATATTTCATCAAATGTTCACCTTCTTCCGAGAGTGTTATTGGGTTTTCATACACAGCAAAATGTTCACCATTATCAATGGAATATTGTATCATATCCACACCACTACCTCCTTCATTGTCAACAGCCGAGAAAGAAACGACTGCATCACTTGTCAACCAACCATTTGTTCCAGAAATAGCATCAACTTTCATTTCAGTTGTTGGTGCAATCTGATCCAGAAAAGCAACACCTCCAATCACTGGATGAACCACATATTCATTTGTTCCATCGCCGTCAATATCAGCAGAAACAGGCGACATATCAGATAATCCCGTTGCAGGAATATCAAACGCGACTTCAGTATCAGCAGTCGTCGGCAGATTTGCAAACATTGCTTTCGAAACAATCTCTTCACCTGTTTCTGTCTCCTTTATCTCTTCTAATTTCAATGTATATGATCCAAGTTCATATCCTTTCAACAAAACTTTGATATCTTGTCCACCTTCGAATCCGACATACTTCCGCTCACCGAGGTTCATATAGTAGCTGTTGGGTATATTCTGTTCAAAGACTTTTTTCCCATCGATATTCTCTGAGGCAAGTCCTGTCTGACGACCATCTTCATCGGTAATAATGATATCCAAAGGGGAATACAAAGACATACGAAGACGCGTACGAGCATTTGCATAATCTGAAGGACGACTGGTCTTGATAAATGTCGGCAATGAAGTATCTTCTACTGAATGAGTGAGAATATCCGAAAGGAAATTTTGTAAAGCGTCTACCTCAAGAATATCTTTATGTTTTCTTCCTATATTCATCAATCCATTACTTCTGTATAAATCCACCCAATATTTCTTTATCTTTTCAGTCTCTTCCATCATCACAGCACTTGGTGAGACGACTACTCCGTCGCCATCGACAGTAAAGATCGGATCAAATACTCCCATATATGTCCCCTGTCCTGTACACGATGGTATTGATCCATTCACAGCATAACAATGCACATCTTCCTTCTCATTATACGTCACACCACTCACTGTATCGATTCCCCACCCTGCGATCTGCAAAACTTCCACATTTGCTGGTGGCGACCAATTATCGATGCGAGAATGTATCGCCTTCGCTTGATCAAGTAGTTGCTCATTTAAAATATTTTCAGCATTGATATCATCTTGATCTGGCTTCACTCTTTTATCAAGCTTTGCGAGAAGAAAATCAGAAAATTCATTTGCGGTATCGATATTCTCACCATAAAACGTTTTGAAATCTTTGTATCGCGACTTATCCACATTAAAATTTACAAAAGGATCGATAATACGATCAAAATATTTTTGTGACGGTAAGAAAGAATACGCTCCAGGCATATTCTCTGCTAGTTTCCTGGATTCAGCCTGCGAGATAAGCGTGCCAAAAAGTGCTGATTCATCAAAACCGTATAACAAAGAAAGAAGAGCAATAGGAGTTCCCATTTGTGGAGATGCTACAAAAATAATTTTGTCTACTTTATCAGAAAGTCCGAGCTCTTCTAACTGAATCATCAACGCCTTAGCTACCAAACCACCGTTTGAATGAGCAATAATTGTTACTCGATCACTTTTTGAATTCTGAGATAATCTCTGCACTTCATCTACAAGTAATTTCATCTCTCCATCCGCATATGCATTTTCAGTCGTTGCAATATCCTCAACATTTCTCCGCCAATCATAAGGAAAAGCTTCAAAATCATTCATCACTCCATCACTTTTAAGATTTGCTAACTTTTCCAAAAAAGATTTATAGATATTACTCCCTATGAAAGGAAGAGCAACTTCTTCTATCACATCTTTCGTATACACATCACCTTGACTCGTTCCATCTTCATTTAATGCAAGATCCTCCAAATCATTACCAAAATAATTCGGTGGCCACAATTGATCATTTCCTTGATATAACCGACTCGCCTTGAAACCTGGAAGGAAAAGGACATTTGATACAGGAGGTCGTTTCGGAAAATGAGGTTCAACACTCCAATTCGAAATATATGCAAAATTACTCACAAAATCACCATTTCTCTCAGGATGATCATCAGTTTTTGGTCCATCACTACTATCGTACCAGTTATTTATCAACGAAACTAAACTGGAACATTCCTCATATGTACCAAATCTACATTGAATATTTGATCTCACTGCAAAATGATTTCTATTATTCACAAAATCTGTATCAGAAATATCAAGAAATTGCTCCATCGAAGAAGGAGATCCTGCAATCCATAGACGCACATCAACTGCAAAGAAATTACCCTTCTCAAATATGGAATGCGATACACGAACACGTCCGTTACTGACTACAAGAGTTGCGATCCCATCACTCATTGTGTTCGCATGAGCAGTATTGACAAACACATCCGCAAGCGATAAGTCTACAGGTATTTCTTGTCTATCCATCCCACCTCCGATAAAATCAACAAAATCAAAAGAAGAAGCAAGTGTGCCCAAAACACCAGAAAGAATAATACGAAAATCGATCACATCTGCATCAACAGATGAAAAAGTAATTCTTTCATCCGCCGTTCCTCTTGCTTCAATAAGACTATCATCGATATAGAAAGATGGGGTATACCCGTTGACATTTTTGAAAATGATATGAACACCAGGCTGTATGTATATCCTAGAACTATTAGACACTGTCACATCTCTCTCAAAAATATAATTCCCTTTTTCTAAAATTATTTGTCCTTCAAAATTCACATCGACCTGACCAGCGAAAGTATAATTACCTTCTTTGAAAATAATCTTTGAACGGTTCTGAACAGAGATATTATTTTTTAGAGTATGATCTCCACCTTCCATCGTCAATGTCGAGTGATCATCAACCCATATCTCATCTTCGATATCTATATGATCGATCCCCCACACCGTATCAACGAATATATCTCCCGGGTAAGATTCGTCCACAGCCGAAACTACAGAGAGATGCACTCCTGATGGCTCTATCTGAAACGGTATAAGAATAAGAAAAAACAAGCATAAAACATTCAGCAAAAAATTTCTACTATCTTTCATACATCTTTCTTGTTAAAATCGATGTGCTTATTATATCATAATCTTATAGATTTTTTATAAACTTTT
>JBBIRD010000024.1:0-6321 GCA_037441965.1 Candidatus Moraniibacteriota bacterium
CGAATGACTTCACTATCGTATTCGTAGCGATCGGTTCTGGTATCGATTTTTTTTATGGCGTTTTTCGAGTAAGCACGAAAACCTGATTGACTATCTGTAACCCAGAGACCATAGAGCATCCATACGAGTATATTGCCGATATGATTGTGAATAATTTTGTACAGTGGCATTCCTGTGCAATCTTTGAGGCGTGAACCGAGGACTACATCATAGCCTTGATCAATTCTTTCGAGCATTGGGGCAATATCGCTTGGATTGTGTTGACCATCGCCATCCATTGTTATGATAATATCTGCACCCAGTTTTTTTGAGGCTTCGATACCAGTCTTGACTGATGCTCCCTTGCCACGATTGATGAGGTGTCTTATGATGATGACTTCCTCAATAGATTGAGCCTTTTCGTAGGTGTCGTCAGTACTTCCATCATCAACGATAACAATATGAGTATATCCAGCATTACGAATTTCAGTGATAACACTTTGTATAACAGTTCCCTCATTGTAGGCGGGTATAACAACAAAAACAGATGCAAGATTCATATCGAGGCACGGTTAAATATATATTTGTATATTAACAGATTTTCTCATTTTTTAATAATTTCTTCTCCCAATTCCACGCATCACGGAGAGTATCGGCGAGGGAGAGTTCCGAATGCCACCCGATGACCTTTTGGATCAATGTCGGATCAGCATAGCAGGTTACGATATCGCCTGGTCGTCGAGAACCGATAACAGAAGGAACTTGAACATTGTTGATGGTTTCAAATGTTTCTATGAGCTGTTTTACACTGACACCGACTCCTGTGCCGACATTGTAGGCGCGGTAGGCGAGATTTTTGTTTTGAAAGAGATATTCAAGAGTTTTTATATGTGCCTTGGCGAGATCGACTATATGAATGAAATCACGGATACAAGTACCGTCAGGCGTCGGATAATTATCACCAAAGATAGTTAATTTTTCTCTTTTTCCGATAGCGGTTTGAGTGATGAAAGGGACAAGATTGTTTGGAATACCGATTGGAAGTTCTCCGATGAGTCCTGATGGATGAGCGCCAATAGGGTTGAAATATCGAAGCGAGACGATCTGTGTATGAGAATGTTCTGATGTTGCGAAATCAGAAAGAATATCTTCGCATATTTTCTTCGTATTGCCATAAGGAGAAAGAGCGTCTTTTCGGATTGCTGTTTCAGGTATCGGTAATATATCAGGTTCACCATAGACCGTTGCTGAAGAAGAAAAAACAAGAGATTGTACACGATAGAGTTTCACACATTCGAGAATAGTGAGAAGAGAGTCTATATTATTTCTATAATAGCGAAGTGGATCGGATACTGATTCTCCGACAGATTTCCAGCCTGCAAAGTGTATGATGCCATCGATAGCATTCTCTTCAAAAATATGTCTCACGAAAGTAATATCGCAGGCATCGCCTTTGTAGAAGAGAGGAAGTACTCCAGTAATTTTTTCTATACCGAAGAGAGATGATTGATCGGAATTAGAGAAATTATCAAGGATAATAGGTGTATGTCCTGCTGAAATAAGTTCGACTACAGTATGTGATCCGATGAATCCAGCTCCGCCTGTAACGAGTATCTTCATAAGAAAAGGAATAATAAATAAAGAAAGAATTATTGCTGTATAGTATAATGGAGTATATCAAGGAATGATGAAGAATGGAAGGTGTTTTATTGCTTAAAATCGATTTTTTAGGTATGATTGATATGTATTAATTCTTATATCTTATACAAAGGTTTATGTCAGAAAACAGACCATATTTGTCTATTGTTGTTCCCTTGTACAATGAAGAAGGAAATGTAGCAGAGCTTCATAAGAAGATTCTCGAGTCCGTACGAAAGATAGGAAAGTCATTTGAAATTATTTTTATCGATGATGGATCAAAAGACAAGACGGTGGAGATTGCTCGTACTCTTTCGCCACTTAAACTTGTTTTGTTCCGTAAGAATTTTGGACAGACCGCGGCTTTTGATGCTGGGTTCAAGTCTGCTAGCGGAGAAATTGTCATCACACTCGACGGTGATTTGCAAAATGATCCAGCTGATATCCCACTTCTTCTCGAGAAAATTGATGAAGGGTATGATGTTGTTTCTGGGTGGCGTTTCAAAAGACAAGATCCGTGGAGTAAGAAGATTCCTTCTCGTATCGCTAATTTACTTCGCAAGATTCTTATCCAAGATACTATTCACGATTCTGGTTGTAGTTTGAAAGCATATCGTCGTGAGTGTTTTGATGGTGTAGATCTTTTTGGAGAGATGCATCGTTTTATTCCGGCTATTCTTGAACTCGATGGTTTCAAAGTGGCAGAAGTAAAAGTTTCACATCATCCACGCCTTCATGGTGTTACCAAATACAATTGGAAACGCGGTATGAAAGGTTTCGTTGATATGTTGTCTATATGGTTTTGGCGCAAGTATTCATATCGTCCACTTCATTTATTCGGTGGTGGAGGAGTACTGCTTTTTGCTACAGGCGTAGGTATTCTTGTATGGATGTTCGTGGAGAAGATTTTTTTTCACGCGTCACTTGCAGAGCGTATCTGGCCACTTGTTGGTATTTTTTTCGTTCTTATCGGAGTACAACTTTTTATTTCAGGTTTATTAGCTGATATGGTTGTGCGAAATTATTATCAGGGTCGCAACCGTATGAATTATTCGATTCGTGAAGTGCGGGAACAATAAATAATAACGCAACATTATGAAAGTAACTTTTTTGGGGACTGGTTATGTAGGATTAGTATCAGGAGCGTGTCTTGCAGAGAGTGGACATGAAGTGATCTGTGCGGATATTGATAAGAAAAAGATATCAATACTCAAGAAAGGTGGGATACCTATTTATGAAATTGGTCTTGAAGAAATTGTGAAACGCAATGTCGAAGAAGGCCGTCTCTCGTTTACTTCTGATTTGAAGAAAGCAATACAAGAATCTGAAGTAGTGTTTATGGCGGTCGGTACCCCTGAAGACAAGGTGACTGGTCAGGCTGACCTTCAGTATGTTTTTGCAGTAGCAGAGACATTTGGAAAATATTTGAATGGATTTAAATTGTTTGTTGATAAATCCACGGTACCAGTAGGTACTGCTGAGAAAGTAGAGGCCATTATTAAGAAAGCATCCAATGGAGCGTTTCCTTTTGAAGTGGTTTCTAATCCTGAATTCCTTCGTGAAGGAGCGGCCGTGAAAGATTTTCTCAATCCTGATCGTGTGGTAGTAGGAGCGAAATCAGAGAAGGCGCGCAAGATGATGGAACAGATTTATCGCCCGATAGCTCGCAATGGTCGCCCGATACTTTTCACAGATGTACGGAGTGCAGAGATTATCAAATATGCTGCCAATGCTTTTCTTGCAATGAAAATTACTTTTATCAACGAGGTAGCAAATTTCTGTGATGTTGCTGGTGGCAATGTGAAGGAAGTTGCAAAAGGACTCGGATATGATTCACGTATTGGTGAGCGATTTTTGTATGCTGGTATCGGTTACGGTGGATCGTGTTTCCCAAAAGACGTGAAAGCGTTTCTTGAATCAGGTCGTGAATACAATGCTCCTTTTCATATTATCGAAACAGTACACGATGTGAATGTATCTCAACGCATCAAACCATTTGTCAAACTCCAGGAAGTTTTCGGAAAAAAACTCAAAGATAAAACGATTGCTGTATGGGGACTTTCTTTCAAGCCACGAACTGATGATATTAGAGAATCTCCTGGAATTGAGAATATCAAACTTCTGCTCGAAATAGGATGTAAAGTACGCACATTCGATCCTGTTGCTATGCCAAATACAAAGAAAGTTCTTGAAGATAAAAATCTTACATATACGAAGAAGGCAATGGACGCTGTCAAAGGCGCAGATATACTGGTTATTGCAACGGAATGGGATGAGTTTCGCGTGGTTGATTATAAAGTATTGAAGGGTCTTATGAAAGGTTCGGTTATTTATGATGGACGCAATGTGCTTGAGCGTTCTGAGGCTGAATCTGCCGGATTTACTTATTTTGCTGTCGGCGTGTAGTGTATTAGTAAGATAGTATACAAACTTTGATGAAAGTATTATTTCTCAATTATGAGTATCCTCCACTCGGAGGTGGGGCGGGCAATGCGACTGCATATCTTTTGAAAGAGTATGTAGGTGTTCCTAATTTAGAAGTGCATCTTGTAACGTCATCAGTTGACGAAGTTGCTCATCATACGACAATAGGTGAGCATATTTTCGTGCATAGTATTCCGATAGGTAAGAATGGAAAAAATATCCATCATCAATCTGAGAAAGATTTGCTTGTATACGCGTGGAAAGGATACTGGTTTGCCGATGATTTATTGAAAAAAGAAACATTTGATGTGATACACGCCTTTTTTACTGTTCCTTGTGGATTTATGGCGATGAAGTTATCAGCAAAATATCATATTCCGTATATTGTATCGCTTCGCGGGGCAGATGTTCCAGGATACAGTGAACGATTTACTCTTCTGTACAATTTACTTCGTCCATTGACAAGAGTTATATGGAGGCGAGCAAAAAATGTTGTATCGAATAGTTCCGGATTGAGAGAGCTTGCTTTGCAAACCAATGCATCACAAGAAATTTCTATTATTCCAAATGGCATCAATATTGAAGAATTTAAACCAAACCCCACAAGAGAAGTGGATGAATATGTACGCATACTGTGTGTTTCGAGACTCACACAGCGTAAGGGTATCAATTATTTAGTGGAGGCGATGAAGATCCTTCTTGCAAAAAATACAGAGAGAAAAATCGAACTTTGGATTGCAGGAGAAGGAGATGCGACGGAATCACTCAAACAACTTGCTATCGATTGTGGTGTTGAAAAACAAGTGAAATTTTTTGGTCTTGTGAAACATAATGATCTCGCTCGTTATTATACAATGGCTGACATTTTTTGTTTGCCATCACTCAATGAAGGAATGAGCAATACTATGCTGGAAGCACTTGCTTCGGGTATGCCGATTGTTGCTACGGTTACAGGAGGAACAGAAGAATTGGTCGGTGATGGTGAAAATGGATTTTATATAAAACAAAAGTCGCCGGAAGATATTGCAGAAAAACTTGAGATGCTTATCGCAGATACTGATATGCGAAAACGATTTGGAGAAACGAGTAGAATTCGTGCCGAAAAAATGAGCTGGGGAAATGTTGCCAAAGCTTATATTGATTTATATCAAGAATCGAAAGCAAAATAATGAAAAAACAGTTTTTATTTTTACTGAAAATTGCCGTTACTATCCTGTTAATACTTTGGCTTATTGGTCGTGTTGATTGGCAGAGCGTTCTTGTTGAATTGAAAGAAGTTTCTTTCCCATTACTTTTTTTGTATATTTTCTTTCAGCTTTTGGGCAATGTTATCTCTGCGAAGAAGTGGCAGACTATTGCTCATTTCAAAGGCCTGTCTTTTTCTTTGAAGGAAGGATTTTTCACATATCTTACTGGTTCATTTATCAATAATTTTTTACCGTCAACAATCGGAGGGGATACATATCGAGCATTGTGGCTTGCGAAGCATTCAGAAGCAAAAGCGGCGTCTATCTCTACAGTGATATTTGATCGTTTTATTGGATTATGGACAATCGCTCTTTTAGGTCTTCTTTGTAGTCCAATTCTTCTCTCTTATTCTGACAAACATCCAGCGCTTCTTATTACCTATGGATTTCTTGTAATTTTTTTCTTTATTGATCTTTTCATTACATATCTCTATTGCAAGCAATGGTTTCATCAATTTGTTTCTCGCTTACCTTTTTTCAAACTTCGCCGTTTTCTTGAAGAAATCATTTTTTATACAAAAAAACATATCTGGTTCTCTACAAGTATGTGGTCTACACTTTTCATTTTTGTTGGGCTTGTATTATCTAATTTCACATTGTTTCACGCTCTTGGAAGCACTGTTCATATCATTCCTTTTGCGAGTGCGATGTTTCTTGTAGCCATTGTTTCTTCTGTGCCACTTTCTATTAATAATATCGGTATCAAAGAGTGGGCATATATCACTTTCTTTGGATTGATCGGCGTGAGTATCGAAACCGCAGTGACTGTTGCTCTTCTTTCCCGTTTTATTCAAATGCTTCTTTCATTCATTGCACTTCCGCATTATCTTGCGAGTCGTGAGAAATAATATAAACAAAGAATAATGCATTTCTTTGTCTTTAATAAGAAAATAAAATGAAAAAGCCTAAGGAATCCATAATAGGTTTCCTTAGGCTTTTGTTACGCTGACGGAGCAATGACAAACTTACCGTTTCTGTCGTTCTCCTCTATATACCTGAACTCGTGACTCACCATACCACGCAGGGTATGTGT
>JBBIRD010000025.1:0-5860 GCA_037441965.1 Candidatus Moraniibacteriota bacterium
GAAGTGTTCGACACCGAGGCGTGCAAAACTAATGGCGTACATACCGCCAACTCCACCAAGTCTTGCAATAGCAATATGGGTTTGACGAATCTTGTTTTGCTCATCTTCAGTAAAAATGCCGATATTACGGCAAAAAGCCTTTTGATAAAATGTATTATGATTTTGCTGAGATATATCCATATCGATTAATTTTCTTTCTATAAAAATAGCATATCTTTTTTTTGGAATGACTTGATTTTAAGAAGAAAGATTTGCTCTTTTTATTTTTTGAGAGCATTATCTATTGAGAGATATTTAGGATTTTGATTTATGATATATGGCGCAAGATGATGAAAAATTATTTTTTGATTCTTCTAGTGGGAAGAAAGAATCTTTGAAGCAGTTAGTGGAAAAATATACTACCCCTTTGTATCATTTTATTTTTCAGTTTGTTCATGATAGACAAACAGCTGAGGATATCGTACAGGATGTATGGATTAAGATATGGAAACATCGCACATCTTTTGATCAACATAAAAGTTTGAAGACTTGGATATTTACTATCGCAAAAAATACCACTTTTGATTTTTTGAAGAAAAGAAAAATGATCCCTTTTTCTTTTTTACAAGATGAAGATGAATCATATATTTTTGAAACTTCTGATGAAAAAACTATTTTTCCTCTTGAGATGCTTGAGCAAGAAGAATTGAAAAAAGAGATGTATGCCTTTATAGAACATTTACCAGAATCATACGGAGCCATTCTTTTCCTTGCTTATCGTGATGATTTTTCTCTTAAAGAAATAGCGGAGATCTTAGATGAACCATATAACACCATAAAAAGTCGCCATCAAAGAGCTATAAAAAAGCTAAAAGAAGCCATTTTATTAAAAATGCATCCAAAAGGGAGAGAAGATCGTATTAAAAGTAAAGTATAAGAATATGCAAACATTACACACTTTGTTTAAAGATATGAATATGCCGTCTCATCGAACTTCACTTGTTTGTGATATTTTGCGGAGTATCAATATTCTTTCCGAGAAGCAATTAAGGCGTCAGAAAAATATCTTTCTTTTTGGTATGAGTGTTTCTTTTATGAGTATTCTTTTTTCACTCTTTTTCTTTGGTAACTCGTTAGTACAATCTGATTTTTGGAGTATATTTTCTATCATTTTTTCAGATATTTCTGTTATTGTTCTTCATTTTAGTGATTTTGGATTTTTACTTCTTGAAACATTCCCTGTCGTTCCTCTTTTGATTCTCTTTGTACCAGTGTTTTTCTTTTGTATTTTGTTTTCCCTCTATCATACGAAAATACAATCAATACATCGTTTAAGTTATTAATTTATTGAAGAAAAATTATATGAATCTATCAAACATAACGCAGTCAAAGTATTTTAAAAATGGAGTTGTACTCATAGGTATCATACTCATTGCATTAGCAAGCTTTGTTCTTGGTGTTACAGTTGGTGTCCATAAAGCGAAGTTTTCGTATGCTTGGGGACAGAATTATGAGCGTAATTTTGTAGGAGGAAGATATTCGATGATGGGGGATAGAAATGGTTATGGAAGAGGAGATGATATGCCTGGCGAGAGAATGATGGAGCGTTTTGGAATTGAGAGAGAAGATATGATGAAAGATTTTCGTAATGGACATGGTGTTTCTGGAGATGTCATCTCATCTTCAGAAGATAGTTTAGTTATCAAAGATCGTTTTGAAAGAGAAAATGTGGTAACAGTAAATGAAAAGACAGTGATTATGAAGAAAGGCGAACGTATGAAGATAAATGATATTGCACAAAATGACAGAGTAGTTGTTATCGGTTATCCTTCGGAAGACGGAAAGATTACTGCAGATTTTATTCGAATATTTCCATCAAAAATATAAATCTCATTATGCATAAGAAATATATCATTTTTTCCATACTCGTTCTCGCTTCTGGATATTTCTGGTATAGCAGTACGCAGGCTCAAAAAATGCAAGTGAAATATGTATCTGAAAAAGCAGAAAAAGGAAACATTGAAGCATCAGTTTCTGGGAGTGGAAATATCGTTGTTGATAGTTTGACAACGGTAGACCCGACTATTTCAGGAACAGTGACAGATGTTTTGGTAAATGTTGGGGATACAGTGAAGAAAGGACAAAAACTTTTTACAATTCTTAATGAAGATCTTACCGCAAGTACTTTGCAGGCTTTATCGTCAGTACATAATGCTGAGATAAATTTGAATCAGGCGAGGACAAATTTAGTGAATGCAAAAAAAGGAGGATCGGAGACAGAACGAGATCGTAATATCTTAAAAGAGAAAATTATTCTCGCAGAACAAAATTTGCAAGTGGCAAGAATAAATTATCAAAATGCTCTTGTTGATTCAAATAAGAGGTATGTTACATCAACTTCTGATGGCACGATTAATGCGATTAATATAAAAAATGGCGATGATTTGAGTAGGCTTTCACGAAATAGTGCTAACCAAGCACCAATAATTATTGGTGATTTGAAAACACTGAAAGCAGAGATAGTGGTGAATGAGGCAGATATTGTAAATGTGGCATTAGGTCAAGTGGCAAAAATGACATTGAGTGCTTTCGATACACAGATTTTTTCTGGAAAAGTAGAAAAAATTGATGCTCTTGGAACAATTACTCAGGGAGTTGTAAATTATACAGTGACTGTTGGTTTTGATACGATCGATGAAAGGTTTCGTCCTGGTATGAGCGTTTCTGCTCATATTCTTACAGAAGAGAAAGAAGATGTTATTGTTGTTCCAAATAGTGCACTGAAAGTCAAAAAGAATAAAACTTATATACAAGTGCTTAATCCTACAACAAAATTACCCGAAGATCGTATGATAGAAATGGGCATAGCAAACAATACGGATACGGAGATTGTAAGTGGTATAAATGTTGGTGATGATATTATTACACAAACAATTGATCCTAATGCCAAGACAAAAACAGGGACAGCAAACGGATTTCGCATTCCCGGACTAGGCGGAAGAGGATAATAACACAACACAAGAAGTTCGTGAAAAATATAGCATATTCAGAAGAGAAATATTTTATGATTGAATGCATTAATCTTACAAAAATATATGTGAATGGTGATGTGGAAACAAAAGCGTTGAATAATGTTTCTTTTCATATACAAAAAGGCGAATTTGTTTCCATTATCGGACCATCTGGTTCAGGAAAATCGACACTGATGCATATATTAGGAGCATTAGAAGTCCCAACAAGTGGAACATATTCTTTAGATGGAAAAGAGATATCGCAATATAATGATGATGAACTCTCGACACTGAGACAGGAAAAAATAGGTTTTGTTTTTCAATCTTTCAATCTTCTTCCAAGAACAACGGTTTTGCGTAATGTGATGTTGCCACTTTTATATACTCGTACAACGAAGGAAATGCGTGAGAAAAAAGCGCGTGAGTGTCTTTCTTACGCAGGTCTTGAGGAAACAAAATTTCAAAATCTTTCTAATCAACTTTCCGGTGGCCAAATCCAAAGGGTAGCAATAGCCAGAGCTCTTATCAACAATCCAGCCATTATTCTTGCTGATGAACCAACAGGAAATCTTGATACGAAAACGAGTCATATTGTTATGCAGGCATTTTCAGAACTGCATAAAAAAGGACATACTATTATCCTTATTACTCACGAACCAGAGATCGCAGAATATGCAGATCGTGTAATCGCTATCCGTGACGGTATGATCGAAAGTGATACGCGAAAAGAGAACAGAAAGTAATTTGTCATAATTTTGAAATGATGATTTTGCAAGATATTATACAAGAAGCATTGTGGTCATTATCAGCGAATAAGGTGAGGTCAGGACTGACAGTTCTCGGCATCGTTATTGGTATTGCATCAGTTATTACGATGGTGTCTATCGGACAAGGCGCGCAACAATCTATCGAGAAGAGTATTCAATCTATCGGATCAAATCTTATTGTCATCTTTCCGGGAGCACAAAGAGGAAATGCAATAAGTTCAGGCAGAGGAAACTCTCAAACGCTGACACTTGCTGATGCTGATACTCTGAGAGATGAACTTACTGGTGTTGAAGCGATAGCGCCAGAGGTATCACGAAGATATCAGATAACAGCTAGAGGGACAAATACAAATACTTCAGTTATTGGTACTGTTCCAGAGTATCTGATGGTCCGAAATGTCGCTATCGATTCTGGGATATTTTTTTCAGAAAATCAAGTGAAAAGCTCTGCAAAAGTGGCTGTACTTGGCCCTACTACGAGAGATGATCTCTTTGGTATCGATAGTGATCCTATCGGTCAATTTATACGCATTAAGAATGTTGACTTTGAAGTGATCGGAGTGACTCTTGCCAAAGGAGGAAGTGGATTTTCGAATTCAGATGATGCTATCTATATTCCACTTTCAACGGCTCAACATTTTCTTTCGGGGGATATTTTTGTTTCTTCTATTAGCGTGACTGTCAGTGATGGATCAATGATCACTTCGATAGGGGAACAAATAAAGAGCACTCTTTTACGCAGACACAATATCACTGATCCAACATCTCCTGATTTTAATTTGATGAATCAAGCAGATATTATTGCCACTGCTTCAAGTATTACAGGAACATTTACGACATTACTCGCTTCTATTGCGAGCATTTCACTTCTTGTCGGAGGTATTGGAATTATGAATATGATGCTCACGACCGTTACCGAACGCACGCGTGAGATAGGTCTTCGTAAAGCAGTAGGTATAAAGAAAGAATATATTTTATGGCAATTTCTTTCAGAAGCTATTATTCTGACTTTTATTGGTGGTATAGCAGGTATTTTCCTTGGTTGGATTGCATCACTCCTTATTTCACATTTTGCAGGACTGGCTACCACGATTGCTTTTTCTTCAGTAGCTCTTGCTTTTGGTGTTTCGGCAATCGTAGGTATTCTGTTTGGTTTCTATCCTGCAAAAAGAGCTGCGAATTTCGTTCCGATGGAAGCGCTTCGATATGAATAATTTTTTTGTTGTAAGATTTTTTCTTTGATGTCGTCATAATATATGTATTAAAGACAGAAATGTCTAAAGTGTGTATAATAAATAACAGAAGAAAATATCTTCACTTTAAAATATGAATAAAATATCGATTCGTATCATCTTAACTTCTTTTGCTCTTTTTGGTTTTGGAGCATCTTTCTTTGCTGTGCTTGCTTCAGAAGAAGACAAGCGTGTTGCGAAAATACAAGCAGAAAGAGACGCTTTTCTTGCGAGTGCCAAAGAAACTGCGGATGCTCGTAAAGCATATCTCGAAGGCATCACACAGAGTCGTGAATTAGCAAGAGAAGAAATGAAAAAAGCGAAGGGTCAATATGAAACTCTTTTGAAAAATCAGCCAGCGTTGGTGAAACAGAATGAAAAGACAACAACGACAATGGTAGAAAAGCTTGTGCCTGTGGCCAGTTCAAGTAATGTAGCGAGCTCTCAGTCGAAGAAATCAGCTCCCAAGCCAAAAGCAACAACGAAGTCGAAAGCTTCTTAAGATATCTATCTATGAAAAAAAGTATTTTTTCTTTTCTTGTTCTCTCATTATTTTTTGGATCATTATTCTTGAAGCCAGTTATTCTTCAGGAGATTCAATATGCTGTTTCTTTACCCGTTGTTTTTGCAGACGATGATGAAGATGATGATGAAAGCGATGATGAAGACAATGAAGACAAAGAAGATTATTATGAGTCAAAAAGTACAAAAGTAGAAAAAATTAAACCAATTTACCAGAAGATACTTGTTCCTGTTGTAAAAATTATCCTTGATCCTATTTTTAGAATTGATTCCGATGGAGATGGACTGTTTGACGGCATTGATCCTCATCCGCGGACTCATGAGAGAGAGTATTTTACTGACGATGATG
>JBBIRD010000026.1:0-5370 GCA_037441965.1 Candidatus Moraniibacteriota bacterium
TGTTTCGGATCACGACCAGTAGCAAAAGCATTCAGAGCAACATCCTCTATAATATATATCTTCGGCAAAGGAAGCCCTGCAGTGATAGTAAGATTCTCCACTAATCGATAGATTTCTTTATTGTCTTGAAAAGTAATTTCATGAGCATTACTCATAGAAAGAACAATGGTATCGCTCCACCAATATGAAGCAATACTCATCAATGTCGAAAAAGCTACAGCCACATAGAGTATTGTGCTTGACCCCATCGCACTGGCGAATATATATCCCACTCCAATGATAAAAAGAAGAAATATTGAGATATAAATAAAAGTCAGGCGAATATTTTTATCGTATTGATTATAAAGTGTTGCCATAAAATTTTATAATATAGACGGAAACTCTTTATTTTTTTATTGTAATAACAGCAAAAACGAACGAAACAATATGTTTATTACATTATATTTCGACTAAAATGCAACTTTGACGGGTTCTTTTTCTGCTTCAGAAATTTCAAAAAACTCACGCTTCGTAAAAGCAAACATCCCTGCGATAATGTTGCTTGGAAACATATCAATTTTATTATTCAATTCAAGAACATTACCATTGTAAAAACGCCTTGATGCTTGAATTTTATTTTCTGTATCAGAAAGCTCACGCTGAAGTTCAAGAAAATTCGTGTTGGCTTTAAGATCAGGGTATGCTTCGCTAATTGCAAAAAGAGATTTGAGTGTTCCTGAAAGCATATTTTCTGCTTCAGCTTTACCAGCAGGAGTAGTTGCCTGCATAGCATTTGCTCTTGCTTCGGTTACTTTTTCAAAAACATTATTTTCATGAGTAGCATATCCCTTCACCGTATTTATTAAGTTTGGGATCAAGTCATAACGACGCTTCAATTGCACATCAATATCACTCCACGCCTCACTCACTCGGTTACGAAGCTGAACGAGACCGTTATACATTCCAATAATGTATATCACAAAAAACGCGAGTACGATAACGATAATAAGTGTTGGTGTCATAAAACAAAAATATAAAAAGTTACTTCGGTCGTTGCAGTATAGCAAAAAAACTAAAAAAATACAATACACAAAAAAGAACTTTTCTGCTACAATGAAAAATATAATTTCTTTATCTCTCTGTTTTATGGATTCATCAACATATTTCGTTTTCCTCATACCGATTACTGTAGGAATCCTCACTCAACTCATCAAATTTTCTCTCTACACATGGAAACATGGCTTCAATATAGAATATGCCTTCACTCACGGACATATGCCGAGCGCACATACCAGTCTCGTTATTTCTCTCTTAGTTACTGTGGCGCATTATGAAGGAGTCAATTCTGCTTCTTTTGCTCTTTCTGCAGTACTTTCATTTATTGTGATCGATGATGCGGCTCGTATTCGTATGTATTTAGGTGACCAGGGACGCTATCTCAATATGCTTATCGAACAACTCAAAGGTGAAATTGACGAAAGTAAATTTCCAAGACTGAAAGAGCGTGTCGGTCATCGTGTGAGTGAAATTCTTGTTGGGGGATTTCTTGGTTTCTTTCTTACTATCTTTTTCATTTCGCTTGTTTCTTAGAGAAAATCCTGACAAGAGATATTGACATTTCAAACATTTTATTCTATAATAAAATGTTTTTCGTGGTTCTTTTTTATTTGGAGGTAAAAATGGAATTATTACTTGGAATTTCTTTTGTGGTAGTGCTTTTTGTTTTACTTATGCGGTTTATCAGTCGAACGATTGATGAACATCTTTTCAAAGATAACGAAGAGAAAGGAACGAATCCTAATCTCTACACCGTAGACAACATAACCCTTAAGGGTATGCATCCAATCTTGGTAGAAGGAAGACCAAGACAACAATTTTATGTCGATGAAATAAAATCGCCATACTTCTTTGTCAAAGTCTTCACCTACGGTGGCGATGCGTTAGAGGGAATGCCTCCTATAGCATTCTTCACAGGATGGACAGAAGAGTTGCCGATGAATCGTTTCATCACATACGATTCTCTGTTTCAAATGAAAAGGGAGTAAAAAGAACGGCTATCAGATACTGATAGCCGTTTTTTCATCTTCTCGTAATTCTTCTTCAATAACTTGTTTTTCATTCCATTGGATACGCCGATCACCAACTGCCATTGTTACTTCTGCACCCTTCCCAGTAACGAGAACGATATCCCCAATCTCAGCTAAATGTATAGCTTTTCGAATCGCTTCTCTTCGATCAAAAATACGAAAGTAATTTTTTTCTTTTTTCTTTGTAATACCTTTTTCGATATCATCAAGAATTTGTTCTGCATCCTCATAGAAAGGATCTTCATTGGTAAGGATAACAATATCTGCATAACCAGAGGCAATCTCTCCCATCTGTGGACGCTTCCCTCGATCACGGTTACCGCACGCGCCAAAAACATGAATAATCTTTGTACCTGGAATCTTAAGAGGTAACACAGAAGCATAAAGTTTCTCAAATGCATCTGGAGTTACTGCGTAATCAATGATAATATCGATTTTTTTTGTATTTGGCACCAGTTCCATTCTTCCTGGAACATTGGTAACACTTTCAAGCGCTTTACTTGCCAATGAGAAATCAATATGGAGCAATTCTGCAACTCCCAATGAAGCGAGAGCATTTTCAATATTAAAAATACCCGGCAAATGCAGATGAAAATGCACATCATTAACTACAAAATCCGTTCCTGCAAAATCCAGTTCGATATGCTCTGCGAGAAGGTGTGCATTATAATCCTTTGTACTATAAAGAATAGCCTTTTTACTTGCATCAACACAAAAGAAAAGAGGTTCTTCCATATCAAGATTTACCACAGCCTGTTTTGCTAAGTGGAACAAACGACATTTTGCCTTCCGATATTCTTCCATTGTTTTATGGTAATCTAAATGTTCCCGGGTCACATTTGTCATTACTGCAATAGCATACGATATACCCCACACGCGATTTTGATCCAGAGCATGAGAAGATGTTTCAAGAACTGCATATGTACATTTTTCTTTTACTGCATGGTATAGAAATTGTTGCAATTTCCACGGTGAAAGTGTTGTAAACTTTGTATCATTGACCCATTTCTTCTTGCCTATCTGAAAATTGATCGTCGAAGCCATAGCCACCTTCTCTCCAGAATATTCCAAAATTTTCGTAATAAACTGCACCGTTGTTGTTTTACCATTCGTACCAGTAACGCCAATAACTTTGATATGACGGCTTGGGAAACCAAAAACAATTCCTGCTAGTATTGCTTGCAACAGATGATATCCATTTTTTACTGATTGTGAAAAAAGATTTGATGCAATGTGTTTGATGTACATATACAAAAATTTTTATCGAGAAAAAAAGGCACGCGTGAATCTAAATATCCTATAGACAGTATACATCATAGGATGAAGAATAATATCATATGTTCCAGGAAAAAGTCTTGATTTTGTATGTGGCGAAAAACCTCTCTTAAATCGTGTGATACCACTCCAATCATTCGTATCCTCATTTTCTGAAACGAGATGTACTCCTCCAAAATCATACTCTGTACATCCAGAATTTTTTGCGTATTCTATCTGTCTCCATTGAAGAAGATATGGTGCCATCACATCACGAGCTTCATCTGATGATCCTCCGTGCAAATATATTGCTCTCCCTTGAAAAAAAATACAGATATTTGCTGCCAACACTTTTCCTTCATACTCTGCGATAAAAAGTTGACAGAGCGTTTCTGAAAAAACATCAAAGAACTTTTCGTAGTACGCTTTCGAATGCGGGTATATTTTTTTTCGATCAGATGTTTTTACTACCAAATCATAAAATGCCTGTTTGTATTTCTCTTCACGAGTAGTAAATATTTTTACACCACGCTTTTCTGCCAGACGAATATTATATCTTGTTTTTGGCTTCATTTGAGCCAATATCAATTCCTTTTCTTTTGTAATATCAATAACAAAAATCTCTTGTGGTTGTATAGAACGTGGTGATTTCACTATTTTTCCGGAAAAATTTTTTTGTATCACCTCTAATGTACTTTCATTTTCTGGTTCAATTCGTATCCATCGTACCTTCTCCTTTTTCGCCTGAAGAATGATCTGTTGTATATTTTCATTTACTGATTCCTTATCATCTTCCATAGGTGAGAAAATAGGTCCCTTAGGAATATACAAATAACGACCGACAAATGGCGCTCTTTCAAAAATCCCTTTTGCCGAGATATCTTTCTTATTGAAAGAAAATATTTTTTTTCCAAAAGTTTTTTGAAATAAAAACCATTCTTCTGATTGCAAAAATTCTTTTGAATCAAGCATACTCTGTATTACTTTAATTTTTTTTGCCAAGATTTCTTAATGTCTGTTTAATACGGGCACTCACATCAGTGATATTTGCAGGTACCATTTTCAACGCCTCTCTCGCTTCCGTAACAGAATAACCAAGAGAAGTAAGCGCTTCAATAGCATCTTGATCAATAAGAGCGCTTGATTGATCAGCAATATCAATATCCCCTACTTTATTTTGAAGTTCGATAATAACACGTTCAGCTGTTTTCTTGCCAACTCCTGATACACGAGTCAGAATACTCGGATCCTTATTGACAATAGCTGTACAAATTGTCTTCACATCAGCAATAGACAATATTGAAAGAGCTACTTTCGGTCCAATGCCAGAAATAGAAATAAGAAGCTCAAACATCGTAAGCTCATCATCATTCAAGAATCCATAAAGAGCCAGAACATCTTCTCTCACATGAGTATGGATATAGAATAATACATTGTCTTGTTTCCCTGCTACTTTTCCAAGTGTATATGATGAGACAGCTACTCGATAACCAATGCCTCCTACCATCACAACAACAGTATTTCCTTTCATTCCTACAATTTTTCCTTCAATTTGCGCTATCATAATATAAATAAATAATCTTTCACTTTCTTTTTTCCTTCATAGTGTATCACTTTCTCTCATTCCTTGCCAGAACAAAAAGATTGTGATATAAAGGATAAGTCATTCATTTTTCGTTCTTTTCTTTTAATATTTATTTATCTTTTAATATTCTTATATGCCAATCAAAAAATCAGCCAAAAAATATATGCGCGTTACTGCAAAGAAGACATTGCGCAATAAAGTAGCCAACGGCGTTATCAAAAGTGCTGTCAAAAAAACTCGTGAAGCAGTCAAAGCAGGAAAAATTGATGAAGCGCAAGATCAATTGAAGAAAGCCATCAAAGCTATCGATAAAGCAACTCAAAAGAAAATCGTCAAAAAGAATACTGGGGCTCGCAAAAAGTCTCGTCTCAATTCTCTTGTGAAAACTCTTGCGACAAAAAAATAATTTTTCTTCTATACAGAGAAAAATCTACAAAAAACCAGCTTATGCTGGTTTTTAAGTAT
>JBBIRD010000027.1:0-5308 GCA_037441965.1 Candidatus Moraniibacteriota bacterium
CAATGTGAGAATCTGAGGATCTACACCATCAACAAGAGCAAGCATATTGACATTAAAATTCTTCTGCAAATCTGTCATCTGATAAAGTTTGTTGAGCACTTTCTGAGGAAAAGCATCTTTTTTCAAATCAATAACAATACGAACTCCGTTGCGATCAGATTCATCACGCAAATCTTTAATTCCTTGAATCTTATCTTCCTTAACAAGTTCTGCAATTTTGATAATAAGAGCTGATTTATTCGTTGCATACGTCATTTCTGTGACAATAATTTGAAATTGTCCACTCTTGTTTTCTACAATTTCGACTTTTGCTCGGGACATAATAGGCCCCTTACCTGTTGCGTAGGCTTCTCTGATGTCTTTCGCGTTATAGATAATACCTCCTGTTGGGAAGTCCGGTCCTTTAATAAAATGCATCAGATCATCTACCGTTGCTTCTGGAAATTCTATCAAATGACAAATTCCATCGATAAGTTCACCTAAATTATGCGGAGGGATATTTGTTGCCATACCCACAGCGATACCCACTGTACCATTGAGAAGGAGTTGAGGAAGTTTCGCAGGAAGAACAAGCGGTTCCTCGTGCATACCATCGAAGTTTGGAATAAAATCTACCGTATCTTTATCGATATCAATAAGCATTTCTTCAGCAATTGCTTTGAGTTTTGCTTCTGTATAACGATATGCAGCAGCACTATCACCATCCATCGATCCAAAGTTTCCTTGCCCCCATACCAAAGGATAACGGAGAGAAAAATCTTGTGCCAAACGCACCATCGTATCATAGACAGCTGTATCGCCGTGTGGATGATATTTTCCCAGTACTTCTCCTACTACTGTAGCAGACTTACGAAACTTTGATGTTGAACGCAGTCCTGTAGACCACATAGAATAGAGGATACGACGATGTACTGGCTTCAAACCGTCTCGTACATCAGGAAGTGCGCGAGCCACAATAACACTCATTGCGTAATCCAAATATGATTGTTTTACTTCTTCAGTAATAGAACGCATCTCAATTTTTCCATCATGGAAAACAACTTCTTGTTTCATAACATTACAATTATCAGTTACAGAAGACTTCGTACTCTTTCTTCTATTTTGATTGATATAAAGCTCTCTTTTCTACCTTTACATCATAACTCGACTCACACTATTTTTCAAAACTTTTAAAAAATCCTTATTATTTTTGTATTTGAGCCTCAAAATAATCTTTTCCTTCAAGAACTTTCTTTTCATCAAGATGTAACGGGGTTGCTTCTTGCCATAAATCAGTAAGAGAAGGTTTTTTATCCTTTGGGAGAAGATCTTTTCCTGTTTTTATTGTTTCAGGAATGACAATTTTTATATTGTTCATTCCTTCTTGAAGAGAAAGAATCCAAATCCCAATAATAAAAATCATTGAAGAAAAAAGACAAATAAAAACATACCTTTGACGAATATGTTCCGGTTGTTCTCGTATCGCTTCAATTCTGTCCCACAAACTCTTTCTCATATAAAATAGCCTCTACAAAATAACCCTTTAAGCACCTCTTTCAAGCAAGATGATCTCCATTTTTTTCTCTTCAATATCTTTTTTCTTGATATTGAGTTTAGCAATAGACCCTGCGGGACAATTTCCCAAAGCTTCACAAAATTCTTTTTCATTATTCAAAGGAAGTGAAAGTCCAGCAATTTTATAATGCATTGGAATAACAACCTTTGGTTCTATTTTATGTACGAGATCTACCGCTTTTTTTACATCGAGTGTATCTGAGCCTCCAATAGGCACAAAAAGAATGTCTACGCCATTAAGTTTTTCCAGTGTTTCAGGAGTAAGATCGTGTCCGAGAGAACCGAGATAACACAAATGTATATCTTCACTTTCAAAAGCAAAAACCGTATTTTGACCTCTTTCTGATCCATTTACATTATCAGCAAAGGCACGAAAACCCAAAGCGGATACACCCTTTACAGCATACTCGCCTGGCGTATCAAGCACGACGGTGTCTTCTTTAAACATTTCTTCCACTTCCTTACGATTGCTGTGCGAAAGGAAAACAATATCCACTTGACCTTGTGGAGAGCGCAATCCAGACCCTTTTTGTAAAGGATCTGTCCAAATAACGATATCATCTGTTGCTCTACCAGCTGGCTTTGTACTTATTTTGAAGCAAAAATCTCCGTAATACTGTATATTCATACTCATAAAAAAGTAAACAATAAAAATGTTCTCTTCATAAAAGATATATTGTAGTCTATCACTATTTTCTATTCTTTGTCCACTCTCCTCTTTTATGAGAAAAATTCATTTTCTTATTGCACTCTTGCCAAAAATCAATCTTTCAGGTATACTCGTAATTACTTCTTGAAGGTTTCTTGAGGTATCGGTTTTATAAATAAACACAACTGAATATGAGGATGGTCTTCAATCTTCTTTTTCTTTCTTATGATTATTTATAACACCAAAAAGGTGTTTTTTTCTTATTAAAAACATTTGCTCAAATAATTATTATTCGAGACAGAGCATACTCGACTTTCTTATAAATTATGACAAAGAACGCAACAACATCAGAGGAAAAAGTCTCTCTTTCAGCAATGGATGAGTTATTTAATAAACATATCATCGAAATACCAGAAATAAACTCTGTTGTTCAAGGGACGGTGATTCATGTCGCTTCAAGCTATGCTTTGATTGATCTTGGATCAATAGGCACTGGTATTGTGCTTGGTAAAGAAATGCGCGATGGACTTGGACCAGAAGGAAAACTCAAAGTAGGAACTACTATTACTGCAACTCTCATTGATTATGAAAATGAAGATGGATATATTGAACTTTCTATTCGTGAAGCTTCATACGAAAAATCTTGGGACGATATCGAACATAAACTCACCAATCGTGAAGTGCTTTCAACAAAGGTTATTGAAGCAAATAAAGGCGGTTTAATGATAGAAGTCAATGGTATTTCCGGCTTTCTTCCTGTTTCTCAACTTTCCAGTGAACATTATCCACGCGTAGAAGATGGTGATAAAAATAAAATTCTTGATCTTTTGAAGAAACTCATTGGTGAAGAAGTACATGTTCGCATTCTTGATGCTGATCGTGAAAATGAGAAATTGATTGTGAGTGAAAAAGCTGCTCAAAGCGAAAAAGAACGAGAACTTATCAATCTTCTTCGTGTTGGAGAAGTAGTGAGTGGCGAAGTAAGTGGAGTAGTTGACTTCGGTGCTTTTGTGAAGTTTACTCCTGCCACTAAAGACGGAGAAAAGAAATCAACTGAAAAACTTGAAGGCTTGGTACATATTTCAGAACTTGCTTGGCAACTTATTGATGATCCGCGACAAGTAATCAAAACAGGTGATCATGTTGAGGCAAAAATCATTGGTATCGAAGAAACTCGTATTTCTCTCTCAATGAAAGCATTAAAGGAAGATCCGTGGAATATTGTCCTTGAAAAATACAAGATCGGTGATATTGTTCCTGGAAAAGTTGATAAAATCAATCATTTTGGCGCCTTCGTATATCTCAACAAGGATATTCATGGATTGGCCCATGTGAGCGAATTTTCTGAAGTCTATCCTGGGAAAAAAATTGAGGATGTTTTCAAAGAAGGAGAAACATACTCTTGGAAAATCCTTTCCATTGAACCGAAAAGTCATCGTATGGGACTACTACCAGTAGATGAAAAAGAAAAGAAGTCAACAAAGAAGGAAGAAGCAGAGAAAGACACAAAAGAAGAAGTAAAAGAAGCATAACTTCTACAAAAAAGATCCTGCTTATCAGGGTCTTTTTTATACTCTCAATAAAAAATATGAAAAATGTTTTTATTATTTCTGGACCAGCTGGTTCTGGTAAAGATTCTATCATTGATGGTCTTATGTCCATTCTCCCTGTAGAACGCATTATTACCTCAACGACACGAGAAAAACGCTCTGGCGAGACAGAAGGGAATCCTTATTATTTTCTTTCACACGATACATTTCAACAAAATCTACAAGCAGGAAATTTTGTTGAATATTCTATAAACGAGAATACCGAATACTACGGTGTAACCAAATCAGAATTAGAGAGAATAAAAAAGATAAACCGTATCGCGCTCTGGAGAGTTGACTGGAAAGGTGTCGTTAATATCAAAAAAATATATCCAGAAATCATTGCTTTTTATATTTCTGCTCCTCTTTCTATTCTTGAAACGCGTCTTCGTTCGAGGGACAAAGGAAAAGATGAACAGTATTTTAAAGAACGTATGGAATATACGCAGGAATGGCTTAATCATCTCGATATTTATGACTATCACATCAAAAATGAAGAAGGGAAACTCAATGAAGCCATCGAAGAAGTTTCTACCCTTATCAAAAAACATCTCTCCTAATACCGATGATCGCCCCTCTTCTTTTGTGCGTCGTTTTTTGAAGTGCGCACAAAACACAATTACAAAATACAATCTTCTCAAGCCAAACGACATCATTATCGTGGGAGTTTCTGGTGGTCCTGATAGTCTCTGTCTTCTTGATGTCCTTTTTCTTCTCAAGAAAAAATACAATCTTTCAATTCATATAGCTCATATCAATTACCATTTGCGTGGCGAAGATTCGTATTTAGATGAAGCAAAAGTAAAGGAAATGTCAAAAATCTATGATCTTCCTTTGCATACCCTTTCCTATCAGAAAAAAAATACTTCTCCTTCAGAAGAAAGTCTGCGGACAATTCGCTACCATTTTTTTGAAAAATTACGAAATAAATATACTGCCAATGCTATTGTCATTGCACACAATAGAGATGATGAAGCAGAAACATTTCTTCTGAGACTTATTCGTGGAAGCGGGTCTACCGGACTTTCTGCAATGCGTCCAAAAAATAATTATGTGGTCCGTCCACTTATTGAGATGAAACGAGAAGATATTATAACCTATTTGAAAGAGCGCACACTCTCTTTTCGTGAAGATAAAAGTAATAATGATACAAAATATTTACGCAATAAAATTCGTCATATCTTGTTACCTCTCCTCGAAAAAGAATTCCAGCCACAGATCAAAAAACTTCTCGCCGAAACAGCATTGCTTCTTGGAACAGAAAACTCTTTTTTAGAAAAAGATTTTCCTCACATTCCACTGCAAAAAAACAATGGTACTGTTGAATTTTCCTGTCACGATATACTCTCACTGCCATCTGCACTCATTGCTGAAGAATTACGCTTTCTTTTACGTCCTTTTTTTGCTGGAAAAAATCCTCGTAAAAACCTCATTTTTGAATGTATTAAAGCTCTTCAAAGTACGAAAGGTAAAAATCAAACAATTCTCTGTAGAGGGTTGAAATTTATTCGAAAAG
>JBBIRD010000028.1:0-4449 GCA_037441965.1 Candidatus Moraniibacteriota bacterium
CGGTGGCACCGACCAAGACGAACTCTACGGTGGCGAAAACGAAGACATCCTCAACTTATTGTTGAAATTGTTGATCCAAAAAAGAACGAAACAATCCTTGATCCCGCTTGCGGAACGGCTGGATTTTTGATTTCTGCCTACAAACATATTTTGAAGCAGAATAAAGAAAAAGCTCTCACACCCGATGAAAAATTGAAATTGATGAATAATCTCGCGGGCTACGATATTTCTCCCGATATGGTGAAATTGGCGCTTGTGAATATGTATCTGCATGGATTCCCAGAGCCAAAAATCCACGAATACGACACGCTTTCAAGCGAAAAACGCTGGGATGAAACCTTTGATGTTATAATGGCAAATCCACCGTTTATGACACCAAAAGGCGGAATTGTTCCGCACAAACG
Source organism: Candidatus Moraniibacteriota bacterium (assembly GCA_037441965.1). Taxonomy (GTDB): domain Bacteria; phylum Patescibacteriota; class Minisyncoccia; order Moranbacterales; family UBA1568; genus UBA1568. The sequence goes on from JBBIRD010000028.1 coordinate 405, forward strand.
ATTTTCTATTCAAGCCAACCGCGCTGAAGTGCTTTTTGTGGATTATATTGTTGAGCATTTGAACATAAACGGACGCGCTGGAATTATCGTTCCCGAAGGGATTATTTTTCAATCAAATAACGCTTATACGCAACTGCGTAAAAAACTGATTGAAGATGGACTTTTTGCAGTCGTTTCACTACCCGCTGGTGTTTTTAATCCTTATGCGGGAGTAAAAACCAGTATTTTACTTTTTGATAACGAAATTTCAAAGAAAACAAAAAACTTTTTATTTGTGAAAATTCAAAATGACGGTTTTGATCTGGGCGCGCAAAGGCGGGAAAATGGGAAAAACGATTTACCTTTGGCGTTGGATATTATCAAGAAATATAGATCATCATTAGATGACAAAAAATTTAGCGATGATGAAAAACAAATCACTCATATTATTGCGAAGGAAAAAATAATTGCGACTGGTGATTATAATCTTTCAGGGGAAAGATATAAAGAGGTTGTAAATTATGTTAATCAAAAATGGCCAATAGTTAAACTTGGGACATTATGTTTAATAAAGACGGGGAAAAAAGATGTAAATCAGGGTAATCCTAATGGCAAGTACCCATTTTTCACTTGTGCCAAGGAAGCTACGGGAAGTGATGAATTCTCTTTTGATACAGAAGCAATCTTAATCGCTGGAAATGGTGATGTTGGGGCGGTCAAATATTACAAAGGAAAATTTGAGGCTTATCAAAGAACTTACGTCCTCGATGATTTTTCAAAAAATACGTTACCACTATTTTTGTACTATTTCCTAGATTCAACATTGAAGCCAATAGTTTCTGCGCAGAAATTAGGCAATACAATGCCTTATATTAAAATGGGAATGCTTTCAGATTTTGGAATTCCACTCCCACCGATTGAAGTTCAGAAAGAGATCGTTGAGCAGATTGAGGTCAAGCAAAACGCCATAGATCACGCCAAAGCCATTATCCAAAATCTAGAGAGAGAGAGACGATATTTTGGTGCGAGCCTTAGAAAATTAGAGGAGGTTGAGTGGGTGGAGTTGGGCGAATTATTTGAAAAAGTCGGTGATCAGATAAATCCTCAAAATAATTCTGGCGAGATTGTTTATATCGGACTGGAAAATATTGAGTCAAATTCAGGAAATATTGTTGGAGAAATAAACACCGAAATTAAATCGATTAGAAGTATCAAAAATGTATTTAAAGAATCGGATATTCTTTATGGCAAATTAAGACCGAATTTAAACAAGGTATGGTTAGCAGATCGTAAAGGCATTTGCTCTACGGATATTCTTGTTTTAAGGAAAAAGAAAGAAGAAATGAATCCGTGGCTTTACACAGTTATTTTAAGAAGTGAGGAATTTAACGCAGAAGTTTTGAAAGGGCTAAAAGGTGCGCAATTACCAAGGGTTAGTTTTGATTACTTATCTAAAATCAGAATTCCTTACTTGGTAGAAGAATTGCAAGAAAGATATTTGAGCGATTTAAAAAACGAGGAAGAAGTAATAAAAGCAAACAAAAAATTGATCGAAATTTACGAACAAAAAATTTCCGATGTGTTAAGTGAAATATAAAAATGTGTCAGACACAATTTTTACAATCAAATTTCATTGTATTGAAACAAATGAATGCTTAGAAAAAATTAAGCAGATGTATCCAAAATTCGCATAGAGTTGAATATAGTGAATAGTACAATCTCGATACTATAAACAAGGAAAATGAGTAGACTTTTTAGTGGTGGTAATTTCATCGCTCATTGTCTTTAGAAATTATTTTAAGGGTGTATTGGCAGAATATGTATTATATATTATGATAGAAGAAAGACATTTAATATTTTTATAGAGAATAATACTATGCTCAAAGAATTCAAACAATTTCTCCTTCGTGGCAATGTTGTCGATCTTGCTGTTGGTGTCGTCATCGGTGCATCGTTTGGATCTATCGTAACCGCACTTGTTTCTGATATTTTAACTCCATTCATCGCGGCTATTGTGACAGTACCAGATTTTTCAAATATTACTTTCACTCTCAATGGGAGTAAGTTTATGATTGGACATTTTGTAAATGCTCTTATCTCATTTCTTCTTGTTTCTGGTGCCGTATTCTTCTTCGTGGTGAAACCGATGAATATACTGGTATCACGCTCTCGTAAAGAGAAAGTTCCATCTGATCCAACAACAAAAAAATGCACTGAGTGTCTGAGTGAAATACCAAAAGAAGCAAAGCGTTGCGCTTATTGTACACAGAGTGTCCTCTAGTTGTTCTTTGATTTTATTTTTTTTCTAAAAGGGAGTAATATAAATGTAAGAAATTATTTTTTCGTTTGAATATTGTCACGAAAATAAACATAAAAAACTGCGACGTGAAAAATACACAAAAAAATATGCAAGCGTTGTCTTATCTTCGTGCTTTTGATGTATATACAAAAGACGGAAAAGCGTATCTTATTTATTTTACTCCTCGGAAAAAGGATCGTTTTTTCCAAATGAAAGAGAGTACTGATTTCTCTTCTTTTACTGATACAAAAGGACGGATCTCTATCTCCTCTTTTCTGAGTACAGAGAATCCAGATTCTGTTCGAGAACTATCACTCTCTCGTATTTCAAATGATAAGTCTTTTATTACCTATACCAAAGAAGATTCTCATTCGAGAACACATTTATACGGTGCAATTTCTTCTGATGGAAAACATTGGAAGAAAACTGATGCTCTCCCGGGAATACATTCTTTTGGTACTATTGTCCCGTGGTATCTTTTTGAGAAACATTATGTTCTCTATTTTGGTCATTCTGCTATCAGAATTGCTACTTCGTCTGATCTGAAAGAATGGCATACTGTACCTGAAGCAATACTAAAATCTCGTAAAGGATATTTTGATCAAAGTGCGTTACGAGTAGCGAGAGTATTAAATGTTGATGATCAGATTGCACTTTTTTATTTCGCAAAAAATCAACACAAAAAATTGTGTCTTGGTGTTGTTTTATTAGATAAACAAGCTCCTGGAAGAGTAGTGTGGCGTTCAGAATATCCTCTCTGGGAACAGCCAGATCATTGGGTAACAAATAAAATTCACATTTTAGGTATTGTTCAGACAGATGATGATTTCATTGCTTATTTTAAGCATGGTCGAGGAGAGATTTTCGTTCATACGCTTCGTTATGATCGTCAAGTTGAATTTCTCAATACGAAGAAGAAAGTAACGAAAGAGAAGAAAGATTTGAGAAAGAAAAAAGAAGATTCTCCTTTGGCATTGAAGCGTTTTTATGATAATCCTATCATTGAACCAAAAAGGGAAAATCATTGGGAGGCACTTGCAACATTTAATTCCGCTGCTCTCTGTTTGGATAACAAAATACATCTCATCTATCGCGCACAAGATCACGGAGGGGTATCAGTATTTGGTTATGCGTCAACGACAGATGGTGTACATATCGATGAACGATCAGATACGCCTGTTTATTTCCCAAATGAAGTTTTCGAAACAACAAAAGGAAAGAAGACACTTCATCCATACCCTGTGATTTCTGGTGGAGGGTGGGGTGGTTGTGAAGATCCAAGACTGACGCGTATCGATGACACGATCTATATGATCTATATCGCCTTCAATGGCAGTCAGCCACCAGGAGTCGCTCTCACCTCTATCAATGTTGATGATTTTGTCAATAAAATATGGAAATGGGAAACGCCAAAGCTAATCTCTCGTCCCGGTCAGATACAAAAAAACTGGGTTATTTTTCCAGAAAAAATAAATGGGAAATTTGCCGTACTTCATAGCATTACTCCAAAGATTTCTATTGATTATCTCGATTCATTAAAGCCAGACGATGTTTTGATCGATAGTTATCATACTCATAATCAGTATGCAAATAAGGATCGCTGGGACAATATTGTGCGTGGAGTAGGTGCTCCTCCTCTAAAAACAGATTACGGGTGGCTCGTTCTTTATCATGCGATGGATTTTCGTGATCCAAATCGTTACAAGGTTGGTGCTATGCTTCTTGATTTAGATGATCCAACTCATATTATTGCACGCTCTTCTGAAC
>JBBIRD010000029.1:0-4222 GCA_037441965.1 Candidatus Moraniibacteriota bacterium
ACTCAGAAAAAAAATACGACGATTCATAAGTAAACAGGTAAATCTTTATTTATAGAAAGTATACCACATAAATATAAATATAGAAAAAAATCGCTCCGATAGGGAACGATTCTTCACTCACTTCTTTACTTTTTTCTTCCGGCTTTTGTTCTTTCTGTTTCTGTGAGAAATTGTTTACGCAGACGAACATTGTGAGGAGTGATCTCAAGATATTCATCTTCAAGAATAATCTCGAGTCCCCGTTCGATTGATATTTCGATCGGTGGCACGAGTTTGATAGCTTCATCTGATCCTGAAGATCGCATATTACTCATCGCTTTTCCTTTGATAGGATTCACAGCCATATCCGTTCCTTTGGTCACATTACCTACTACCATTCCCTCGTACACTTCTGTCGATGGCGCAATATACAAGATACCGCGCTCTTGCAAATTGTTCAATGAAAAAGCAAGGGCTTTCCCTGTTGCCATCGATACCATTGATCCTGCCTCGCGTTTTTTAATCTCTCCTACAAATGGACGAAATCCAAGTACACGAGTATACAAAGTACCTTCCCCTCTCGTATCCACCATAAACTCTCCTCTATATCCGAGCAATCCGCGCGTCGGCACTTCGAAAATAAGTCGAGTAAATCCACCTGATCCTTCTTTCATTTCCATCATAATACCTTTACGCTTTCCCATTTTTTCGATCACTGTACCTGATACTTCAAGAGGACATTCTACCGTTACTTCTTCAAATGGTTCTGATTTTATTCCATCTATATCCTTCACAATAACTTGTGGTTGTGAAACCTGGACTTCATACCCTTCACGACGCATATTTTCAAGTAAAATAGCTACATGAAGTTCTCCTCGTCCATAGACTTTATAATGATCATCTGCAAAATCAATGCGAAGTCCGACATTGATCTCAAGTTCTTTCTGCAAGCGTTCACGAAGTTGTTTATTCGTTACAAACTTTCCTTCACGCCCAGCAAATGGTGAATCATTAACAATAAAATTCAAAGATATCGTTGGTTCATCGATATCGATTGCTGGAAGCAAGTCTGCTTCTGCTGTTGTAGAAATAGTATCACCAATTTCAATGGTAAGCAGTCCTGCAATCATCACGATATCTCCTGCTTCAACTTCTGTTGCTTCTACTCTCGAAAGTCCGCGGAAAGTAAAAAGTTTCACGATACGAGCCGTTTCATTCTTTCCTTCCTTATTGCGTAGTATCACCTGATCACCTACTTTCAGTTTCCCTTCATACATACGAGCCACGGCCAAGCGTCCAACAAAATTATCATAACCAAGATTGAATGGTTGTGCACGGAGAGGACTTTCAATATCATTTTTAGCAGGCGCTACCTCAGAAAGAATAGTATCGAGAAGCGGGAAAAGATTTTCACTTTCTTCTTCAAGTGTTATTTTAGCAATTCCTTGACGAGCGATTGCATACACTGTCTTGAAATCAAGCTGTTCATCGTTTGCTCCGAGATCAAGAAAGAGTTCATAGACCATTTCTTTTACTTCTTCTGGACGAGCAGCTGGTTTATCTATTTTATTCAATACCACAATCGGCTTCAATCCTAATTCAAGTGATTTTTTGAGAACAAAACGCGTCTGAGGCATCGGACCTTCTTGAGCATCTACAACAAGCACCACGCTATCAATAGATCGGAGTACCCGCTCGACTTCGGATCCAAAATCTGCGTGCCCAGGAGTGTCAACGATATTAATTTTCGTATCTTTATAAAAAAGTGAAGCATTCTTTGCATAAATAGTAATACCTCGTTCTTGTTCCAGAGCATTTGAATCCATTGAGACACTCGCGTCCGTAACCATTCCTGTTTGACGCATCAACGCATCAGTTAATGTTGTTTTCCCATGGTCTACGTGTGCTATGATCGCGATATTTCTTATTTCCATAACGTTATTATCTAGAATTATTTCACTGAAAAAAGGCGCTAAAACGCCTTATGCTGTATGTTATAAAATTATAACCTTTTCTTCACTTCTCGTCAACCCTCTATCGTACTAAGACTCTCGCTCTCTGTGATAGAACATTAAGCGCGCTCTCAATAGTCTTCTCCCCTTTGTTTACTGAATCGATCATCTCGATAAGAATGCTCGTCAGACCTTCTGGATTACCCTGATAACCATTTTTTGCAATAAGATTGCCTATTGCAAATGGCGCAAGAGAGACACTCTTTTTTTGTTTTTCTATAAGATCACGACGAGCTGATGGTCTTTTTGTTACTTCGAGATACTTTTCTGTCGGATCAAAAGTGAGAGTTACTGTCTTAGTATTACCAGTCAGAGCATTTCGCAATGTGAAAAGATTGTCTTTATGCGGAAAGGCTACATATCGAAGGAATTGCCATGCTTCCTGAATGCGCACAGCGTTTCGCTTCACAACATCTACTGATGTGCCTGCTTGCGCTTCTTTCTGATCGGCTATAGTCTTATTTTTTGCAACAACAAAACTCCAATAATTCGCATAATTGACTGGATGAGTATCTGCAAATTGCGGAAGCGGAGCAACAGCAAAATTAAGTTTTGCATTTTTCTTTTTTATCTCTTCATATCGCCACGAATAATCAATCATCATAGCAAGAGTCCCTTCGTAAAAAGCATCAATAGAATAATGCAAACGAGGATTCCAAGAGTATACTCTAGATCTGATATCAGAGAATTGTGTATAAAAAGAAAATGCTCTTATATTTCCATTATCATTCAAAGAAAATGTACCATCAGAAGCGTTACCAATTTCAGAACCATTTTGGAGCATCAGCATTGTCAATATATCTGCCGAACGATTGACATTATAGGTAGTTCCGAGAGCAATAGCTGACTGAGTAATATTGCCCAACCCATCAATACGATTCAGTTTATTTAAATAGGTCAACAGTTCTTCCCATGTTGTTGGCGGATTTACAATTCCTGATGCATTGAAAATGTCTTTGTTATAATACAAACCTAAAGAATCAACAGAAAGTGGCACTCCATAAATTGTCCCATTCTTTATCATATCGTCTGATGCTACATCCACAAGAGAGTCTCTGAAAAATTTCTCAAATCCCTCTTCTTGCGGAGCTGGAACAATTTTGTCTTCAAAAGAACTCCGCCACGCATTACGAATCATAAAAATATCTGGACCGGTCCCTGAAGCAAGTGCATTCAAAAGATCCTCTTTGTATGTTATCGGATCAAGCTTCCTATATGTAATTTCTTTTATATAAGGATTAATACTCTTGTACTGTCCAAAAATCTGACTGTATGCTTCGCTATCATCAACAACTCCCCACACTTCGAGTTTCATACTATATGGCTGTGCCGGTGGAGCACTTTTGAAACCACAACCAGAAAGAAAAACACTTCCAATAATTACTATTCCTACCGACAACCATTTTTTCTGAGAAAAAAAATGCATACAAGATTATAAAACAAATTATGCTGTCAAAAAGTCCACTATTTCGTTATAAGAAAAGCATAATGATATCCTCCGACATTGACTTCTTCTTTAATGGAAAGATGAGCGTCATTCACAAGCTTTTTCAATTCCTCTTTGCTGATACGAAGTTCTGCATCTGGACCAACGAGAGATTCACTCGGATCCCATTCCATAATAATAGCTTGTCCACCAGTTTTCAGAATTCGATATACTTCAGAAAATATAATGTGTTTTTTCTGATTCTGAAAAAGAATGTCCTTAATAACTACCCAATCAACACTTTGAGAAGAAAGTCCAGATCCATTTTCTCTTTCAAGGTTTACTCTTTTTGGAATAACATTTGCAAGATTATAATTTTTTGCACCACTCGTCACGACTTCGAGCGCCGATGGCAAAACATCAAGAGCATACACTTTCCCTGCATCTCCGACACGCTTTGCAAACTCAAAAGAAAAATACCCTGCACCACAACCAAAATCAGCCACGATAGCGCCCTGTTCAATTTTCAATTGATTCACGACAGTAACAGGATCAACAAATGTAAGACCAGCAGGAGTATTCATAAAACAATGTTAAAAAATTATTTTAATAACACTTTCAGTATACATCAAAAAGAAAAATAAAAAAATACACATCACATCTTGCTTCGAATACTTTTTTCCTGTACAACAAGAAGAGAGAATTATATGGAAGCGTGGCCGAGTGGTTGAAGGCACCGCTCTCGAAAAGCGGCATACCGGTAACGGTATCGTGAGTTCGAATCTCACCGCTTCCGCCAAAATTG
>JBBIRD010000030.1:0-4051 GCA_037441965.1 Candidatus Moraniibacteriota bacterium
TCAATGAGTTCCTCATCGATTCCTGGCACTGATGGCGTATTTATAGGGATACGCCTGTTTCCTGTTATTGTCCGAAAAGCTGTTGCTCTCGGTTCTCTGGTTTTACTCACTTTTTACTCCTTCTAAGTTTCTTCTTTGTCTTTTTCTTTATTAAGGAAAAGACCCTCTTTAACGAAAAAATCTCTTACCGTGTTTGTTGACGATAGAGAGAGTTTTCTTCGCTTTTTTTAGTAAAGCACAAAAGAATATTTTTTACAACTATTTTTTTGTTGCAATGTTCTCTTCCAAAAAAGAAAGACATTCATCAAGCGTCTTTGTTCCAAGTGAACCGTCCACTCGATGTTCAAGAGTGATATTTCCTGCTTCCATTTCTTTGTCACCGATAATAATAAGATAGGGGATTTTGGCTATTTTAGCATTTCTCACGCGTTTTCCGAGTGATTCGTTGTCGATATTGTATTCGACGCGGATATCATTTGCTTTGAGAGTATCAGCTACCTCTTTCGCGTATGTTTGTTGTTTTTCTCCAATAGGAAGGACAACAACTTGGATAGGAGAAAGCCACAGTGGGAATGCTCCAGCGTAGTGTTCGATAAGCACACTAAGAAATCTTTCGATAGAACCCATAATGGCAGCATGAATCATAACAATGCGCTCTTTTTCGCCTTTTTCATTGATACAAGTAAGATCGAATCGTTCTGGCATATTCATATCGAGCTGTATCGTGGCGACTTGCCAATCACGACCAATTGCATCTTTCACCATAAAATCAAGCTTTGGTCCATAGAAAGCAGCTTCACCAATACCTTCGAAAGCATCAGCTTTCTTTTCTTTGGCTATTTCTTCAAGAATGGATTCTGCTATTTTCCAATGGTCTTTGTCTCCAAGGTATTGATCTTGTTTTGCTGGATCATGTTTGGAAATACGCACTCGCATTTCAAATCCGAATGTTCTATAAAATGTATGAATAATATCCCATACATTGAGGAATTCTTCTTTGACTTGATCGAAGCGACAGAAGACATGCGCATCATCTTGAGTAAATGCGCGTACTCTGGAAAGTCCTGCAAGTTCTCCAGTTTGTTCGTCTCGGTAACACATCGTTGAATTGGCATATCTTTGAGGCAGTTCACGATAGCTCATCAGTTTGCGAGCATAGATCTGTGTATGATGAGGACAGTTCATAGGCTTCATCGCAAATTCGTGTCCTTCACGAGTAGTGATACGGAAGAGCTCGTCTTTGAATTTGTCCCAGTGGCCACTTTTTTCGTAGAGATCCTTTTTGGTAATATGAGGGATTTCTACTTTTTCATAGCCATATTTCTTACGAAGTTCCCATACATAATCATCAAGCAGGGTGCGAACCATAGTACCACGAGGAGTAAAGAGAGGAAGTCCTTGTCCAACGAGATCAGAGAAAGTAAAAAGATCCATTTCAATCCCAAGTTTCTTGTGATCACGCTTTTTTGCTTCTTCTTGTTTTGTAAAATATGTTTTCAGATCGTTTTCGTTCATAAAGGCAATGCCATAGATACGAGTAAGCATAGGACCTTTTTCATCACCACGGAAGTAGGCGCCGGCAATATGAGTAAGGGCGAAACTTTTTGCATCGATTTCACTCGTATTCTCTACATGACCTCCCTCACAGAGATCAATGAAATCTCCTGTTGAATAGAAACTGATAATATCACCATTTCTTTCAATATCATCTATAATAGTGAGTTTGTATGGATTTTGTGAGAAGTATTCTCTTGCTTCTTCTGAAGTTACTTCTTTTCGTATAAAAGGAATCTTTTTATTGATGTGCTTACGCATTGTCTGTTCAAATATCTTTAAGTCTTCAGGTTTTGGTGTTTTTCCTTCACTAAAATTGATATCATAATAGAACCCATTGTCGATGACAGGACCGACAGAGAGTTTGGCATTCTTGTCATATTCTAAAACAGCGATAGCCAGGAGATGTGCGAGTGAATGACGGATATTGTAGAGTTTGTCTTCCATAGAGATAATATTAGTGAGGGATAAAATTGAGAGACACTGAGGAAATGTATTAAAGTTTTTCTTCTACAGTTTGAATAGAAAAGCGGAGGTCTTTTTTGAGTTCAGTAGTTTGATCATAAGTCTTTCCATCTTTCGTCTTAAGATGAATAGTGACTGGAAGAGTGCCAATCCCAGATTGTTTTTGAATGAGGAGATGATAATTATTTGGATCGATGAATGAAGGAAGTTCGTAGGTGAGAGTGGTGTGAACATCACTCTGTCCGATTTCTACATCAACAAATCCATCGAAATAGGTTTTGTTAAATGCTTCTTTGGTGGTAACAACATTGATCATTGATCGAGTGAGAAAAACAGATCCTTTTGGTACAAAAGCACGAAGGTAAGTATGATAATCACTGGTACGCCAGTTACCATAAGGAGCAGTGTTTTTGTATGTGTAAACGAGAGTACCAATTGGTTTTTCTCCTGTAAAATCAGCGGTGTATTCAAGAGAACGTTTGATATAGAAATCTGTTTTGAGTGCACCCATATTTGCATCAACAAGCATTAAGTAATCGTCGTTCCAGTCTTTTGCTACGCTTCCGTCCCAATGCACACTTTCGACGAGTGATTGTAAGGCACTATCTTTTAGAAAAATCATCACATCTTTATTACGTAGTTCTTCTTGAACGAACTCTGCTACTTTAGGAATATTTCCAATAGTTCCCAGTTTATTCATAATTTCGACAGCAATTTTTTTCATAATGTTCTTACGAGCTTGCTTGAGTTCTGCTGGTACATCTTCTCCGAGGTAAGCTCTTTCAACACGCTCTTCGAGTTTTTGTGCTCCATCAGTACTTGTGTAAACATTTGAATCACCAGGAATTTGGATTGGTCCAGTGAGTGCTAAGACATTGTTGAAAGAAAGTGAATTGACTGCAATCACTCCATCAAATACTTCTTTTCCTCCAGCCAAACGATAAAAGTATTGTGCTTTTTCGGCATTTGTTGGAAAGTCAGGCGAGAAGTTCGAATCACGAAACTTCCATTTTTTGAGTTGAATTTTTCGAGCGAATGGATAGGGTGTAGGAATATCTGCAACGATGCGTTGATCAAGGAGGTTAGCATCTTCGACAAAAGTAGATATTACTTCGCCATTTTTTATTTTTATAATAGCATATTGTCCGAGAAATCCTCCTCCAGGACGAAGTTCATCAGCATTTTGAAGAAGTATGAGGAAGGTGCGCGTTGTATCGTTTTTTGTTGTAATGAATTCGACAAGTTTATTTACCACTTCGATTTCTTTTTTTGTATCAGTAGAAAAAGGGAGAAGTTTTGAGACTTTTTGGAAGAGATTAAGTGATGAGGTAGCAAATTCAGTTTTGTTATTTTTGGCATAAAAAAAGAGGGTGATGCTACCAGAGATAATAAGAATGAAAATAATGATAAGAGTGATACGTTTTTTTGTAAAAAATGTTGGCATACAAGCAAAAAATAAGGATAATACATCTCTTCCAGTGTATCAGTACTGATGTGTTTTGAAAAGAGGAGACATCTTGAAAGAAAGAAATATGTTGAGTATAATAAATATGTTGAAAAAAGAGAAAGCGAGATTAGTATAATGGTAGTACACGACCTTCCCAAGGTTGGGGCACGGGTTCGATTCCCGTATCTCGCTCTTAGATATAAAAAGACCTTTGTGTAAGGCCTTTTTATAGTACAAGCTTTTATTTGACGACATTACTATGCATAATCTTTTCGATGAGAGCTTTTGTTCTTTCAACGAGAGTAGTTCGTTGTTCTTCTATTTCATTTAATTGTGTATCAAAAGCTGGTTTGTATTTTTCTACGGTTGCAGAAGGAAATTCTTCAGTAATATCAACAATAGTCTGATCTCTTTTCTTGAGTGCATTTTCTTTCTCCCATTTGATGTCAGCGATGATTTTCCCTCCCCACTCAACAATACCATTGCGATCAAATGTTCTTTTTGGTCCATCGGTATCAAAATTTGGAGATTGGTGTTCAATACTTTCCTCTCCAATTTTTTTGTATTCTTTTAGAGAATTTCTTT
>JBBIRD010000031.1:0-3148 GCA_037441965.1 Candidatus Moraniibacteriota bacterium
AAAACGCAATCCTATTCCACTTGAGATTTTGCGTGAACTTGAATCAGACAATCTTCTTGAAAAAGACTTTTTTTGACGAGAAGTGTTTTTTTTGAAAAAAAGAGTATAATAAAAAAAGAAATTATTAATAATATATTTATGGCATCGATTTTAAGCATCATTGCTCTTATTGTAGCTCTTGGTTTGCGCGGACGAGTACAGAGACTCGAAGATAAGGTCAAAAAACTTTTAAATCAAAATATTATTTCACCACAGGATATTTCACCACAACAAAACATTGATAATTCTTCCATTGCTTCAACAAAAGATTCTTTATCTTCACCTCATACTCCACCACTCTCAGAAAATCAATCAACTTCTCTTCCAGAAGAGAAAGAATATTTTGTAATAGGGTTTTTCAAATGGTTTCGTATTGATTGGCCAATGAAGTTGGGAGCCATTCTTCTTTTCTTAGGCATAAGCTGGATAGTGACATTTGTTTTTTGGGATGTAATTGGAGCAATTGGACAAGTAACACTCGGATTATTGATAGGGATAAGTATTCTTCTTTTTGGATCAAAACGATTCGAAAGAAGCGAAAATCAGGGAAGTATCCTTGTTGCTCTTGGTTCCGGTGTTATTTATTTTACTCTTTTTGCCTCGCGATCAGAATACGATATGTTTTCGCCGGCAATTGTGCTGTTCTTTATGTTTTTAGTAACTGTTTTCAATGCTTTTTTGAGTGTAGTGAAGAAGAATTTTCCTCTTGCTTTATTAGGGCTCTTCCTTGGCGGTATAGCACCGCTCCTTACCGTTTCTCATGTACCAAATGTGTTTGGATTGTTCTCTTATATTTTTGTGTTATGTTTTGGAACGCTTTGGATAGTGCGTATTACAGGGTGGAGAAAACTTACTATCGCATCACTTATTTTGTATATTGTGTATGCGCTTCCGATTCTTTTTTCATCACATCCTACAGATAGTGATCAAGGAACAAAAATGATGATAGCTATCGTTTTTGCACTACTTTTCTTTGTTGCAAGTATCCTATCTATTTTTTATGAAAGGAAAGCAGAAGGAGGAGATCTCGCTGTGAGTCTTATAAACGGATTCGTTCTTCTTTTTTGGATACAGATGATTATTTTGCCAGAATGGCAGAGCTTTATGTCAATACTTGTTGCTCTTGTTGCTTCTATTGGTGCGTTTATTGTGTATTCTGTGTCTGATTTGAAAACTCCCGTGTATATTCATTCTGCTGTGGCAGGGTTATTTATTGCGATGGCCACAGCCTATGAACTTCACGGATCGTTCCTTGTACTCGCATATATTTTTGAAACAGTAGCGCTTGTTTTAGGTGCGCGTTTTGGTATCGGCAATATTGTAGCATCGAGAAAAGCTATGTTAGTATCAGTGTTGCCTGTGATACTTTCTGCACAGAGTTTCTTATCATATGCAGAGTCTCAAGAATTACTGACAAAAGATTTCTTCTCTTTACTTTTTCTTTCACTAATGTTTTTCCTTTTTGGCATACTTCTTTCAGAGAAAGATGATGTAGAAGCAAAACAAGGAATGCAAATTTCTTTTGTACTTGGATCTTTGTACGCACTTTCTCTTCTTTGGATGGCAACACATATTTTATTCTCTCCTGATCAAGCGATATTCTTGTCGTTATTGGTGTATACATTGCTTGGTGCGTTTTTCTACGTTACTGGGAAATTATATGCATCACATAATAAGAAAGTCGCAGGTGCTTTTCTCCTTATTTTTGTAACAGGACATCTGCTTTTGATAGATATATGGGGTATGGATGTGGTAGGAAGAATTGTGACTTTCTGCTTTATTGGTATTTTGCTTATAAGTACAGCATTTATTGGGAATAAAAAAGATCAATAGAACTCTATGAAATTATTTTTTCTTTTGTTTAGTGTCGTCTTTCTTGCTCTATCGGCACCAGCGATGGCGAAAGATTCTCTCACAACAAATATAACATTATCTTCTTTTATTCTTAAAGCACCTATCAAAACAAACATTCACATTCCAACGGTATTAGAGGTGTCTCTGCCGAGTATTTTTCTTCGTGAAAATCATTTGGCTCTTTATGAAGAAACAACAAAGACTTTTCAGCCGATATTTTATGATGAGAAGAAAAAACTCATACCAATAAATTTTGTCATTACTAGTAAAGATCCTTATTCATCAGAAATGCTTTCGTCGCTTGTAGATAATAAAGAGACTTTCGTGGATTTCCCTCTTTCTCTGGCTGATGAAAATCGTCATCTTTCTCTTGACTTTTTTGCTTCAAGATTACTTGTAACATCAGGCGTTGTTATTGGTGTTGCACCTTTTGTTGCTTTGCCAAACACTCTTTCTATAAGTACGGTAGATGCCTCTGGAAACACCTCTCTGATCTTAGGAAAAGTGAAAATGTTTCAGAATAGTATTCGTTTTCCAAAAACAACGAGCAATCATTTTCGTATCGATCTCGAATACAATCAACCTCTTCGTATAGAAGAGATTTCATTTATAGATGAAGAAGAGGTGAAATCTGAAGGACGATATATCCGTTTTCTTGCAAGACCAGGAGAGAAATATGTATTATATATGGAATCCGAAAATCAAATAACACAAACCTTTGATGAAGTTTCCAACCTTAGAGATGATCAAGATGTCCAAGTACTTCCTCCATTAGAAATAGATAAAAATCCTTTATACACACCTTCTGATCAGGATAAGGATAGTATTCCAGATACCGTTGATAATTGTGTGAAAATAGCTAACCAAGATCAATTAGATGAAAATAAGAATGGAAGAGGTGATGTTTGTGATGATTATGATAAAGATGGAATAATAAATAGTCTAGATAATTGTCCGAGTTATCCTAATGAGGATCAGCAAGATACTGATGTTGATGGAAAAGGGGATGTTTGTGATGGTGTAGAGAGTCGTTTCATAGAGAGTAGACCGTATCTTCCTTGGCTCGCTATGGCTATAGGGATTGTTGTTGTTTCAGGACTTTTTTTCATTACAGTAAAGAAAAATAAATAAAAAAAATCTGTACAAAAAAAGAAAAAGAATTAGAGTAGAGAAAAGAAAATATATTTTTAATACACATTCTTATGGAAGGGGAAACATCAAAAAATGAATCCGGTGTGAATCCGGTAAATAATGA